>JBBARN010000061.1:0-37340 GCA_040399845.1 Luteolibacter sp.
TCAAACGATCGTTTCGTACAAGCCTTGATTGGTACCAAAATGAGGTGGCCCTGGGATGAAAAAGATTCACGCGTCCTGTCACAAATGCTCTTGAGGCCGTTTACCGGTCTGAAATAACAGTTTTTCGAAGTTAACCTCACCATAACCATAATCCCATGATTACCACCAACTCCTCATTCATTCCATCCACGCCCCGGGCGACCTCGGTCCTACCTTGTGGAAAGCGTTCTTCTATCGGCCATTTCCGTTGGAAATCCCTCGCGCTTGTTTGCTGCCTCATCCATCCCGTATCCGCCGCCGAATTCGGCGATTTCTACTACACGGACAATGGAACCACCATCACCATCGACAACTACATCGGTCTGGGAGGTGCCGTCAGCCTTCCCGCCAGCATCGTCGGAAAACCGGTGACCGCCATCGCTGATGGTGCGTTCCAAACCCGCCCCGAAATCACCGGCGTGACCATCCCCGATTCGGTCACTAGCATCGGCATCCGGGCGTTTCAAGAGTGCCCAAACCTGGCAAGCGTGTCGATTCCCTCAACCGTGACGAACATCGGTGCCCGTGCGTTCTACCGCTGTAGCAGTCTGCCAAGCGTCACCATTCCGTCCGGCGTGACGGTTCTTCAAGAGGGGTTGTTTTCTGATTGTTATGCCCTGAGCAACGTCACGATTCCTTCCAGCGTCACAACGATTGGCGACAACTCGTTCAGCAATTGCTCCGGAATCACCAGCCTGACGATCCCATCCAGCGTCACCACCATTGGCCGGAGGGCATTCGAAGAGTGCTCGGGCCTTGCAAGTGTGACCATCCCTACCAGCGTTACGAGCATCGGCAGCTACGCGTTCAATGACTGCACGGCCCTCACGAATGTGGTCCTCCCCAGCAGCGTGACAAGCATCGCGGATTACGCGTTCAGTGCCTGCAAAGGCCTGACCAGCGTGACCATCCCTGCCAGTGTCACGAGCATCGGGAATCGCGCATTTGAATATTGTTGGAAACTGCCGACCGTCACAATTCCCCCTGGCGTCACCAGTATCGGCTTCGAGGCATTCTACAACTGCTCGCTGCTGACCACCGCGACCTTCCTCGGTAATGCGCCCTCATCGATGGGCACCAACGTGTTCGCGAATGCCGCACCAAACTTCAACATCATCTACCCATCCAGTGCCAGCGGCTTCACCACTCCGACATGGCAGGGATACCCCGCCGGGCCGGGGCGGGCATCGACAGCTCCGGAAATCGTCGTCGAGCAACCGGTCAAGAGCGGGTTGGTGGACGGCAAATCGAAGAAAAGCTTCGGCACCGTCAAGATTGGCAAAGCCGGCGCGCCCAAGACCTTCACCATCCGGAACACCGGCAACGCCACCCTCACAGGCATCAACGTTTCCTTGGTCGGCAAGCACGCTAAGGACTTCATCCTCACCAAGCCCGGCAAAACCAGCCTCCCTCCCGCCTCCGGCATCACCGCGCCCAGCACCACCTTCAAAGTGACCTTCAAGCCAAAGTCGAAAGGCAACCGCAGCGCCGCCATCCGAATCAAAAGCAACGACACGAACGAAAACCCCTTCGATATCCCCCTGACCGGTGCCGGAGCTAGGTGAGCGCAGTCCTAACAGTCCGGCGACTACCCGTTTCAACAGGTGTGCCGGATGGGTCCCGACAGCAGCATTTTGATGAGTCTTCCCTCCATCACAAACTTCCCCAATTCCTCAAATGAAAACGATTCTTCTGGGATTTATTACTGTCCTCACATTTGCCACTTTCATTTCCAACGTGCATGCTCAAGTGGGTGGCAATGAGGACAACCCAAGGGTTCCTAATGTCATAGACCAGTTCAATAAGCTCAAACATCACGGTGAGGCTTTGGGATTCTACAGAGGTCAGACATTCGGAACCTCGGAGGAACTCCACTACCAGGGTATCGTGCGCAAAAACGGACCCGGCACCCCTTACCTGTTTCTGGATCAGAATGGACGTGATAATGGAAGTTGGCTCCCTGGCAGGCTATCTGTGATCCGCATGGGTTCGCGTGGCACGGATGGAGAACGCATGAGATCCAACCGACTGCAGCCGAATCAGGACATCGACGGCACGCCGCCGCCTGCGGAAGATGTCGGAGTCGCCTCGCTGGTCTTTAATGGACACAACGGGATACCAGCTTACGCCTTTCCTGGAGGCATGCAGGTAATCGGCAATTTGCTGGCAGTTCCGATGTATAATACCCCATCTTTGGGTGTAGCCAATTGCGCGCTTGTATTGATCGATGTGACCAATCCAGAGCAGCCCAGACCAATCAGGACGAATATCCTTCAGGGCAGTCACGCGCATGCGGCAGCAGTCACTCGCCTGGATGACGGACGATACCTGCTAGCCGTTCTCGCGGGCGAGAATGGGACACAGTTCGATTTGTATGTGACGGCAGGGCAGACTCTCCGTACCGGCTCGTTTACCTATAGGATGAGTTACGATGCCAGCGGCGTTCAGGTTGATAATGCCGAAAATATTTTCATCGGTGGCTTTCGCACCGCCAGTGGATGGCCGGATGGAGACGATGCCTATCAAATGTTGAACTTTGTTCGCGATACCAATGGAGATCTGTTTCTTATTGGCACCCGGAAGTTGGTCCTGGATTGGTCACCTGACCGCGACTACGTGGATTTGCTCTCAGTGCAGGTCAATCTTGAGCAGAATAGTTTTTCTTTGGGTTTTTGCGGCCAGATTCATCAGTCTCTGGACTCTGCTCGTTCAGGGCGCGTAGGGGACAATCGTGGTGCGGCAGGTGTTTACGTCAGCCCGACCGGCCAATTGCTGCTTTATACTGCAGAACCCGAAAGCGGCGGTGCGAATAGTGTGCGAATGGGCGAAATCCGCAATCGCGAGGTCCACACCGATCCTCTGAAACAACCGTGTGGCGGATGGGTCGAACTATATGAGGATAACGAGGGCTGGATCAACTCCGGACTCGATGGCGGCGACCGGAGCATCATGTTGGATTATCAGGATCGCGATCTCCAAAACCTGCTGGACTTTGACAACACCCAAGGCTTCGGAGATGAGGCGGATTCCTTGAGCTATTTCCTGCTTCCCGGTCAGTGGTTCGAGCTTTATCCAAACCCTTACTTTGGCGGAATACCAGAGGTATTCCACGGAACCGGCAGGGTTGAATATGTTCCAAGGCTCGATGATCGGGACGGTTTTGGGGATGAGGCCCACTCAATCGTGATATATGGTGAGAACAATCCGCCTCTGATCGCCTTCACCTCCCTGAGCGACGGCGACATCCTGACCAGCCTCCCCGCGCTGGAAGGAGCGATCACCGATGATTTCGGCCCCCCGGTAACAACACTTACCATCCAGGAAATCAATTCGCCGTGTGGAGTGGATCGATCATGGAATGGCACAAGCTGGCAGTCTGCTCCATTCAAGCTTCCCGTGACGGTGGATGGGGAAACGTGGACAATTCCGGTCGAATCCCTGCCACCCTTGCACAGCGGGCTTTCCTATCAATTGACGGTCAGTGCCACCGATCAATGCGGCAACACGGACACAGACACCGTCACGGTCTCCGTGCCTGTCACGGAATTGACCTGGGATCCAGGGATTACTCATTTAGGCACGGAGATTTTGAACCACTCCGCGGAGTTGGGTGGGGCATGGATTTTCAAAATTACCACCCAAGCCTCTCTTAACGGTGCCTGGCGCACGGCTTTGAATGTGTTGCAGGGAGAAGCGGAGGTTTCAATGAGTCCCGATTATCCCGCCTTGCCTGGTGACGCCCAGTATCGGTCCCGGCGTATCGGATCGGATGGCTGGGTTTTACATTCCTCGCAGTTTGCAGAAAGTCAGGAGTGGTATCTCGTGGTTTGCGCGGATCCCGGTGCGCAGTGGAATCTCGTTTCGGGTGAGGTTTTCATCCATGAATTGGGAACTCTGGCGGCGGACGCCTCCAGCGGGACTAATGCCACGATGGGTGCCGAGAGCATGCTGTTCTTCCGCACCTCCGTGCCAGCGGACACCCTCGCTTGGCGGCTTTGGCTCAACGGCGCGCCCAATACCCTCTATGTGACGAAGGATCAGGTCCCGCACCCGGTTTCCTACGAGTTGACCCAAGCCAGACAAATGCTCGTCGTTCCGCCCTATTTGAGTTCTGGTTCTCATTTCATTGGGGTTACAGGAAAGCCTGGAACCCCCATCGCGTTTGATTCCCGCCAACAGGCGGTCAGCGACCTCGCGTTTGTATCGGACAGCGATTTGACCGTGGAACCCGGGGAATTTCCCTATCTGACCTTCCGGGTTGTGGTTCCACTGCAGCAAATCGCCTGGCAGTTGAATCTCAGGCCCACGAACGGCGACCCGGGTGTGGCGCTTCGCCGCGGCCAAGTGCCGAATGAATTCCGCAACGACGGCTTTTCCGATGTCACCGCACCTGCGGGAGACAGCGTGACATGGGTGCCGCCTCCGGTTGATGCAGGCGAAAATGCGCCAGGGCTGAGAGAAGGAATGTATTATGTGACCGTTTACTCAGGCGGAGCTTATGCCGCCTCGCTGACAAGCGGCAATCCGGTGATTACCGACGTGCCATTCAGCGCAAACTTGATCAACGACGACCCGAACCGCTCCGGATGGCGATACTACCGGGTGCCGAATATTTCCGAACAACTCAACTCATTGGGGTGGGAACTCAATCTGCTGAATCATGTGCATCCTGGCACGGAAATCGCCCTTAGGCGCAATGCCGTTCCGGGGAGTTGGACATACCGTGATGCCGACAACGAATATGCGCACGATACTTTCGGCTATTCGGACTACTCCGGCACGGGTGGTTTTCTCCAGCGGATCAACCATCAGGCGGATGTTTGGTATGTCGGCATTTATACGCCGGATCAGGCACTCGGAAACTTCAACCTCGACCTTCATCCCATCGTCCCTGCCACCGTTGGCGTGAATGGCAGCAACACCGCTGTCACGAACCTGGAGTCAGGACGATGGAAATTCCTGCGCGTCGATGTGCCGCCTGGTGTCTTGGGCTGGGACCTGAGGGTTCGTGATGTGACAGGCGGCAATCCGCGGATCGTGGTGGCAAGAGATGTGCTACCCTCGACCTTCTCGACCGGCTGGAGTCCCAGCGGATCAGACGAATGGCCCAGCGGTGAATCGTGGACTCAACAAACCGACTGGACCGGCCGCTCTTACGATCCTGATGAAACGTCCGTGATACATCGGCGCTTCGTGGCTGGAATGGGCCGCCCGCTGGAACCGGGAACCTACTATGTCGGAGTTTACAATGCGGCGGGTGCCGGGCAGGCCGATTTCACGCTGGACAGTCGAGGGATCGGCAGCGGGCAGATTCTAACCGTGAGCAACCTGGAATTCGCGTCGGGCAGCAGCGCCACGATCACCAACCTCGCACCGCGTGAGGCACGTTATTTCAAAGTGACAATACCTGCCAACACACCGAGTTGGGAAGTCACACTCGATCCCACGGTGGGCGAAATGATGTTGCTGGTTCGCCGGGGTGCGATTCCGGATCCTTCTTATTCGGCAAATTCGGGTTCTACTCAGAGCGCCGCGGGAAGCCGCCAGTTCCGAGTCAAGAAAAACGGGCCGGAGCGCCATGTGATCCTACCTCCTGATGACACGGAGTTCCTTGTTCCTGGCGACTATTACCTTGCGGTGGTAAGTGAAGGCCAGGATCCGCTGGACTCGGATTATATTGGGACCGGCAGTAGCAGTGGAACACTTGTCAGCCAGGGCAGCTTGGTAGTTCCCAACCTCGGTGCCGCCAGCGTCGCGGGGGTTAATCAATTGGTAAGCCTGGCCGGAGGGCAGACAAAAGCATACCAATTTACGATCACGTCAGGCACCCCCAGCGTGGAAATTCTGCTCAACAATCGTGTCGGCAATCCACAGATGGCCGTGGTAGGCGGAGCGGGGTTGCCGCCCGGAACGGGATGGTTCTGGCCCTATCAATATGGCAGCGAGGGTGGGCAACTGTCTGGAAATCCAGAGCTTCTTTTGGACAATCAGTTGATCACCATCGCCAACCCGCCCGTCGGAACCTACAGCATCACGGTCAGTGCGGCGTATGACCCCGAATCCTCTTGGGCACCGGCCTCTGCGACCTTAAGGGTGCAGATAGCGCCGCCCGATGAAGTGGCCTTCAATGGCGGGACTTCCGCAGTGACCGAACAGCAGGCCCAATCGTGGAAATATTTCCGCGTCGAGGTGCCGCCGGGTGTCTTGGGCTGGGACCTGCGGCTGCGCGATGTGACAGGCGGCAATCCGCGGATGGTGGTGGCGAGAGACGTGTTGCCATCCGCCATCGACACAAACTGGACTCCCAGCGAATCCGGCCAGTGGCCTACCGGCTACATGTGGACGCAATCCACCGACTGGACCGGGCGCAGTTATAACTCCGATGAACAGTCGATTGCATACCACCGCTTTGTGGCTGGCATGGGCCGTCCTCTGGAGCCAGGCACCTATTATGTCGGCGTTTACAATGCCGATCCTTCATTGGCCTCCTCCTTCACCCTTGACAGCAGGGGGATCGGAGCCGGGCAGTTCTACACTGTGAGCAACCTGGGTTTCGCCGCTGGCAGCAGTGCGACGGTCACCAACCTCGCTCCCCGTGAAGCGCGCTTTTTCAAGGTGACCGTGCCCGTGAACACTCCGAGCTGGGAAATCACGCTGGATCCCGCGGTTGGCGAAATGATGTTGATCGTTCGTCGGGGAGCCATTCCGGATCCTTCTAATCCAGGAAGTCCGGGTCTGACTCAGAGCGCCGAGGGAAGCCGCCAGTTTCGTGTCCAGAAAGACGGTCCCGAGCGCCATGTGATCTTACCTCCTGATGACACGGAGTTCCTTTTTCCTGGCGACTATTACCTAGCGGTGGTGAGTGAGGGGCAGAATCCGTCGAGCGGCACGAACACCGGAATCGGGAACAGCAGCGGCACGCTGACTAGCAGGGGCAGCTTGTTGGTTCCTTATCTCGGAGCCGCCACGGTGGCCGGCCTCAGTCAGGCGGTGAGCTTGGCCGGTGCTCAAATGAAAGGCTATCAATTCACGGTTCCTGCGGGCACTGCGAGTCTCGAAGTCCGGCTGAACAACCGCGTCGGCAATCCGCAGATGGCCTTGGTGGGCGGACTCCGGTTGCCACCGGGACCCATATTGTTCTGGCCATACAATTACGGCAGTGAAGGCGGGCAAACTTCTGGAACTCCACACGCAGTTTACGACGATAACCTGATCACCCTGACGAATCCGCCCGCAGGCACTTACACGGTCACGGTGAGTGCAACTCCGGCTAATGACACTGGCTGGAATGTTTATAACCCGGCGACTGCGGACTTGCTGATTCAGGCGGTGCTGCCCGCCACTATCGCATACAATGGCGGAACATCCGCAGTGACCGGACAGCAGGCCCAGTCGTGGAAATATTTCCGCGTCGAGGTTCCGCCGGGTGTCTTGGGCTGGGACCTGCGGCTTCGCGACGTGACAGGCGGCAATCCGCGGATGGTGGTGGCGAGAGACGTGTTGCCGAGCGCCATCGACACCAACTGGACTCCCAGCGAATCCGGCCAGTGGCCTAGCGGTTATATGTGGACGCAATCCACCGACTGGACCGGGCGCAGTTATGATTCCGATGAACAGACCATGGCATACCGCCGCTTTGTGGCTGGCATGGGGCGTCCTCTGGAGCCAGGCACCTATTATGTCGGCGTTTCCAATACGGATTACTCGGTCACCGCCTCCTACACCCTCGAAAGCAGGGGGATCGGAGCCGGTCAGTTCTACACCGTGAGCAACCTGGGTTTCGCCGCTGGTAGCAGTGCGACGGTGACCAACCTCGCTCCCCGTGAAGCACGCTTTTTCAAGGTGACAATACCTGCTAACACCCCGAGCTGGGAAATCACGCTGGATCCCGCGGTTGGCGAAATGATGTTGATGGTTCGTCGGGGAGCCATTCCGGATCCTTCTAATCCAGGAAGTCCGGGTCTGACTCAGAGCGCCGAGGGAAGCCGCCAGTTTCGTGTCCAGAAAGACGGTCCCGAGCGCCATGTGATCTTACCTCCTGATGACACGGAGTTCCTTTTTCCTGGCGACTATTACCTAGCGGTGGTGAGTGAGGGGCAGAATCCGTCGAGCGGCACGAACACCGGAATCGGGAACAGCAGCGGCACGCTGACTAGCAGGGGCAGCTTGTTGGTTCCTTATCTCGGAGCCGCCACGGTGGCCGGCCTCAGTCAGGCGGTGAGCTTGGCCGGTGCCCAAATGAAAGGCTATCAATTCACTGTGGCCGAAGGCACCGCAACTCTCGAAGTCAGGCTGAACAACCGCGTCGGCAATCCGCAGATGGCCTTGGTGGGTGGACTCCGGCTACCGCCGGGAACCCAATGGTTCTACCCCTACGGATACGGCAATGAAGGTGGGCAAACTTCGGGAACTCCACACGTAGTTTCCGACGACAACCTGATCACCATGACCGATCCGCCACCAGGCAACTACACGATCACCGTCAATGCAACTTATGACATAGTTGGGGATTCCTATGACCCTGCGACTGCGGATTTGCTGGTTCAGGCGAAACTGCCATTCAGCCTTAATTTTGCCGCATCGCTCAACGGGAATGGAAATTCAAACATCGATACCCGACAAGTGATCGATGGCGAACGCACGCTGTATGCCGTGCCCATTCCCCTGACTCACGCCGGGCAGCCGGTGCTTGGATGGAAGGTGAATGTTTCAACGACCGAGGGCAATGCAATCCTGCGGATCTACAAAAATGCCGGTGACACTTCTCCGGAATCCATGATCACGGTCAGCAGTCGAAATGCGATCATCGTGCCGCCATGGTTGACGCCGGGCGAAACATGGTATGCCGAAGTGGAGGCGCAGGGATCGACCGAATACAGCATTACCAGCAGTCCGTTAGAACTCCATCGCAACCCATGGGCCATGCCCGTGACCTTCAATCAGAATTTTGGCGACAGCGGACTCCAGAACAACGGCAGCCCACTGCCAGGAGACCAAGGGATCGACCTGACCAGGGACGACTGGCATTTCTATGCGATCGACGTGCCGTCTGGAAACGGCGGACTTTTGCGCACCGAACTTCAGGCAGTCAGCGGCAATCCGGATCTCTATATCCGCGAGGACGGAGTGCCGACGATTCATCACAGGGAGCACGGTGCAACGGACGGACGGACGTTGATTGACAGATCGCTCACCGGCCCAAACTCGGAATACGGCAACTGGGTGCCGCTGGATGGACGGACTGAAACCCATCTGCGCAACGGGCGATGGTATCTGGGAGTCAAAGCGGGAAGCACACAGAACGTGCGTTATCGTCTCAAAGTCAGCACTGGAGTCGTCACGGACCTCAATCTCGCACAAACACCGATGTCCGGACAAACCATCGTGGGGGGCGACTGGCGTTACTATCGCTTCACCGTTCCGATGAATGCACCGAATCAATGGCTACTCACGTTCTCGCAACAAGTTGGCGATGTGGCGATGTGGCTCCGTGACACTGTCCCACCTGGTGATGATGCACAGAGCAGGCCCGATGATCGCATCGCGTGGGGAACGGACCAGAAAAATCATGATCCGTATCCCTTCTACGATCCGGCGGGCACTTATACAATCTCCACGCCCCAATTGCGACCGGGCCACACTTACTTCGCGGGTTTCCGGTCCAATGGGGACGCCACCTTTACCATATCATCGAGCACCGCAGGAGGCACCATCGGCACTTTCCCGGCTGTCGATTTCTATAACGGCACCTATTCCGGCATGATTCCGGCCAATCAGAGCACGGTGGTGACGGTCACGGCACCTTCCGACGCTTCGCGCTGGAAACACACCGCCACTCACTCATCGGGAATGGACATCCGAATCGAACAGGGATCCTTGGTCACTGCGACCGGAGATGCACATTACGTCAACTATGTGGGAGACGACAGCAGTCTGAATGTCCCGTTGAATTCCTGGCCGTGGGTACCTGGTTTCACCTATTTCGTGAGATTCGTGAACACCACGGGAACTCCTCTGCCAGTTGGATTCGTGATGAACGGAGCGAATCCCGCCACCGAAGACGAGGACGAGGATGCTCTGCCTGACGCTTGGGAAAACGCCTACTTCGGAAACACATGGCAATTCGATAGTGGCGACGATTACGATCACGATGATCTGCCAAACCTCATTGAGTTTGCGTTCGGGCTCAATCCGGCCTCCGGCGCATCACTGCAACTTCCGCGACCTCAGCGCGTCGGTGCAAACTTCGTGATCACCTTCACCGAACCCGAAGGTCTGTCTGGTATCATTTACGGCGCACAATATGGCACCTCGCTCAACACAGGGAGTTGGTTGTCTATTCCCGACACCGGCAGCGGGCGCACTCATATTTTCAGCGTCCCCATCGGCACCAATCCGTCGCTGTTCATGCGGCTGACTGTCACGACACCATAAAGGGGCATTCAATGGAGATCATCCCACTCTTCCTCGCCGTTGTCTCCGAAGCTCGCCATGCTGTCGAACCAATCGGCCGGAGGCGATTTCTCAAGGGGGGCCAGCCTCCTTTACGGGCCCGGCGACGTCACCACCAAACCTCTGAACGCCACCCCTCACGCTCTGACCCCGCGTTCCTTGCCGCGGGGTCATCGCTTGCGGTAGGCCGAGCCGCTTGCGCAGGGTATTCCTGCTGGCTCCGGTGCTGAGAACCGCTTCCGCCACCGACAGGCGGGCTCTGGTCTCGATCAATTCCAGCAAGTTACGCTCCGCGCCATCAAATGCCAGCGCTGTATTTGGTGGCATGTCTAAATCGGCGGCAGACTGGCGAGAATGCTTTCCAAGCGCTCCGAGGTGCCGTGGATGGCGCACCGGTGCTCGATGTAGGGGCATATCGAGAGTTTCCGGGCCTTGAACGGCGAGCACATCGTGGGCGTCATCGAGGTCCTTGGACCGCTTACCAAACTCAAAGAGGATGCCGCGTTCAATCGCATGAAAGACAAGCAATGATGGGATTACTTGCTAAGTTCGTTTGACAGGTGATAGAGATCCGGCCATTTTACCGAAACTTGAAAAACGGGAACCGCTTACGATCAAACAGTGGCCGAGACCCTTCCCTCCTCCCAATCGCTCCGCGCCATGAATAAGTGTAAGCTCGACTTGAGCGCGGGATAGGCGGTGCGTTTTGCGGCTGCCCGGCTGGCCGGCAGGAACTCGATGAGATGCTTGAGATAGGCTTGCGGGTCGAGGCCGAAATTCCGTGCACTGAGGAGCAGTCGCTGGGGGCGGTATTGCAACAAAATGGCTTTCTGTCATCGTCTAAGGGTAATCAGCAATCCGCGGTTAAAAATCGCACTCCTTCCACTCCGAAGCATATTCCAACTTGGTTTCTTCATCCGTCCTTCGAAAAGAAATCCCCTTCCCGAACGTTCAAGTCCCCAATCATGAAATCCACACTCATCGCCCTGCTCCTCGCATCGCAGCTCCATGCCCAGATCCCCATTGTGCCGGGGGCGGAGCTTGTCCTGGCTTCGGAAGGCTACAAGTTCACCGAAGGTCCCGCAGCGGATGAGAAGGGAAATGTCTATTTCACCGATCAACCCAATGACCGCATCCTCAAGTGGTCCGTGGAAACCGGCAAGGTCACCGATTTCATGAAACCCGCCGGCCGCGCCAACGGGCTTTATTTTGATCGCGAGAACCAACTCATCGCCTGTGCTGATGAAAAGGGCGAACTCCAACGCATCGATCCCGCGACCCAAAAAATCACCGTCCTGCTCTCCAGTTTCCAGGACAAGCTCTTCAACGGACCCAACGACGTCTGGGTGGATCCCAAGGGCGGGATGTATTTCACCGATCCCTTCTACAAGCGCCCCTACTGGCAGAACCGCGATGTGCCGGAGCAGGAAAAACAGCGCGTCTTCTTCCTCCCGAAAGAGGCCAAGGCCCCACTCATCGCCGATGACACCCTGGAGCAGCCCAACGGCATCATCGGCAGCGCGGATGGGAAACTGCTTTTTGTGGCCGACATCAAGGCGGGTAAAACCTATCAATATGATATCTCGGCCGATGGCACCTTGGCCAATCGCCGTCTCTTCTGCGAACTCGGCTCGGATGGCATGACTCTCGATACCGATGGAAACTTATATCTAACAGGAAAGGGCGTCACCGTTTTCGACAAGACCGGCAAGCAGCTTGGCAACATCCCGGTGCCGGAAAACTGGACTGCCAACATCACCTTCGGCGGCAAGGACGGAAAGACCCTTTTCATCACCGCCATGGACTCCCTCTACACCCTGCAAATGAGCACCCGGGGTGTGCGCTGATCGCGGACCGGTCGTAGCGGGCTTCCGTCGGGACTTGCGCCTCGGAAGATGCGTGCGAAAGATTGCAGGCGACCGCTGCGTTTTTGCCACCGTTTGAACAGCCCCATTCCATCCTGGCCCGTCCTTGGCCTTGCAGTGTTTTGCCTGGCAATGCCCGGCAGGGCGGATGAGTTCGCCCGCGTGGCCAAGCCGCTGTTGGAAAAGCACTGCTACCAATGCCACGGCGCGGAGAAACAGAAGGGCGGCATCGAGGTGCATCACCTCAGCTCCACGGACTCGGCCCTGCGCCATCATCGTTTCCTGAAAAACCTCGCCCATCAGATCGAAATCGGCGACATGCCGCCGGAGGACGACGTCGATGAATTGCCGACCGCCGACGAACGCAAGGCGATGGTGCAGGAAATCGAAACCGTGCTGGCCAAGCTGGAAAAAGGCGATTTCCCCCGCAATCCGGGCCGCACCACGCTGCGTCGCCTCAACCGCAACGAATACAACTACACGATCCGCGACCTCTTCGGCATCAACTTCGCCCCCGGGCGAGAGTTTCCCGCCGACGGTGCCGGTGGCGAGGGCTTCGACAATGTGGGCGATTCGCTCTTCATCCCTCCTATCCTGATGGAGAAATACTTCGCGGCATCCCGCAAAGTCATCGAGACCCTCTACTCCAATCCCGCCCAGCTCAACCGCGTCCTCGTTTCCAAGCCCGGAGAAAAAATCACGCCCGAAGCTGCCGCCCGCAGCACCCTTCAGTATCACGCCACGCTCGCTTTCCGCCGCCGCATCACGCCGGAGGATCTGGATTCGATGCTCGCCTTGTTCCGCAAAAACACCGAGGCCGGCCAAACCTACGAGCAAGCCATTCGCGCGCCTCTGCAATCCCTGCTCGTCCATCCCGCCTTCCTCTTCCGCATCGAACAGGATCAGCCATCCCAATCCGAATGGCGCATCAACCCCTTCGAACTCGCCACCCGCCTCAGCTATTTCCTCTGGGCTTCCATGCCGGACCGCCGCCTCTTCAAACTCGCCGATGAGGGGAAACTCAGCGATCCCGCCATCCTCGCCGCTGAGGTGGAGCGGCTGCTCAACGATCCCCGCTCGGTTACTCTTTCCCGCCACTTTGCCGGTCAGTGGCTTGGCTTCGACGAACTCCGCGAAGTCGCCGAACCGGATGAAAAACGCTTCCCCACCTTCACGCCATCCCTGCGCGCTTCGATGTATCGCGAGTCGGTCGATTTCTTCAGCCACCTCGTCCGCGAGAACCGCCCGTTGAGCGACTTGCTGCACGCGGACTACACCTTCCTCAATACCGAACTTGCCCGTCACTATGGCATCTCCGGTGTCTCGGGCGAGCTGATGCAACGGGTGAAACTCAGCGATCCCAACCGCGGCGGTATCATCGGTCATGCCTCCATCCTCACCGTCACCTCCATGCCGCTCCGCACCAGCCCGGTGAAGCGCGGAAAATGGATTCTCGATAATCTGCTGGGCACACCGCCGCCGCCACCGCCGCCCGATGCAGGCGTGCTACCGGCCGATGACAAATCCTCGGAAGGCCTCTCATTCCGCAAGCAACTCGAAATCCACCGCACCAAGCCCTCCTGCGCCGGCTGTCACGAGAAAATCGATCCGCTCGGCTTCGGATTAGAAAATTTTGACGCCATCGGTCGCTGGCGGACCCTCGATGCCAATGGCCAACCCGTCGATTCATTGGCCACGCTGCCGGGAGATATCACATTCTCATCACCGGCAGAACTCAAGAAACTGCTCGCCACCTCGGATGATCTTTTTCTTCGCAATTTCACCCGCAAGCTGCTTGGTTATGCCTTGGGTCGGCCGCTGGAGTACTATGACGAACCGGTCGTCAGCGACCTCGTGAAAGCCCTGCGCGCCAACCAATTGAAGATCCGCCCGCTCATCCAGGCCATCGTCGCATCCAAGCCTTTCCAATACCGATCCTCCAACCGCTGAAACCATCATGGCACACATTCAAAGCAATCGCTGGCAGCTCGAACGCCGCACCTTCCTCAAAGGCATCGGCGCGACCCTCGCCCTGCCCGTCCTGGATGCCATGCGCCCGCTCATGGCACAAGGCCAGAAGGGTGGGGGATTTCCCATTCGTATCGCCCTACTCTACATGCCCAACGGCGTCCGTGAGGACCGCTGGACTCCCGAAGGCACGGGCGGAAAATTCAAACTCTCGCCCATCCTCAGCCTGCTGGAAAAACACCGGGAAGATATCCTTGTTCTAACAGGTTTGCAGAACAAGGCATCCTTTTCCGGCGATGGCCACTACGTGAAAACCGGCGGTTGGCTCACCGGCACCACCATCGCCAAAACCACCGGCAGTGATATCAACGCTGGCGGCATTTCCATGGACCAGATCGCCGCCCAGAAGATCGGGCGGGATACGAAATTGCCATCGCTCGAACTCGGCACGGAACCCGTCGCCACCGGCATCGATACCAACGTCAACTACACCCGCCTCTACGCATCGCATATCTCGTGGAAAACGCCGACCGTGCCCTTGCCCTGCGAAATCAACCCGCGCGTGGCCTTCGATCGACTGTTCCGGACCCGCTCCGCCAGTGGCGAAAAACAAGCCGCCGACCAGCAATCCGTGCTCGATCTCGTCCGCGATGATGCCCGCAAGCTTCAGGGCAAACTCGGTTCCTCCGATCGCCAAAAGCTCGATCAATACCTCGAATCCATCCGCGAAGTGGAACGGCGCATCGAGCAGGAGGCCAACCAACTCGGTGCAGGCGAAAACATTTCGCCGGAACTCGCCAAACACCTCGACGCACTCGACCAACGGATCTCCCAAGCCATGGGCAAGGCTTCCCGCGAAGAAGAACTCAACTCGCTGCCGCGCTTCGATCACGGCGAGCATTCCCGCATTATGCTCGACCTCATGGTGCTCGCTTTCTGGTCCGATTCCACCCGCGTTTCCACCTTCATGTTCGGCAACGATGTGACCAACCGGAACTTCTCCTTCCTGGATGGCGTCAACGGCGGCCACCACTCCATTTCCCATCACCAGAACAATGGCGATCAGCTCGACCAGTATGAAAAAATCAACCTCTGGCACACCGAGCAATACGCCTACATGCTGGAGCGCATGAAAGGCATCCCGGAAGGCGAGGGGAACCTGTTGGATCACTCCATGGTCGCCTTCGGCTCGCCCATCCGCGATGGCAACGGCCACAATCCGCGCAACGTCCCCATCGTCGTCGCCGGCCAGGCAGGCGGCAAACTCCGCACCGGCCGCCACCTCGAATTCGATGAAGGCACGCCGCTCTGCTCCCTCTGGCTCTCCATGCTCGACCACGCCGGAGCCCCCACCAGCAAACTCGCCGACGCCACCACCGGCCTCCGCGGTGTTTGAACCTCAAGAAATGTGCGCCTCGCCCAAGTTCTGGCTTTTGATTTGTTTCGAGTGTTTGGACTCAATGATTAGAACTTCGAGTTCGACCAGGTGGTTCTGTGTCTTCGCTAAAACGACCACTCCAATCCCAGGCCCGCGTGTAAGAAGGCACAATCAACTGATCGTCCCCGGACAACGCGGCATTCGCGCTTAATGCCCAACTGTAGGTGGTATGGGCGGTGACTGAGACTGAATCGGCCCCACGTAAAAGTCAAAATTCCCGATAGCAAGATTTCCAAACCTTCTCAAATGCATCGATAGGGTTCTGTGAAGCGGGTTTTCCAGCTACCGGAAGAGCATCGGTTTGGGCATCAGGACGAACTGCAAACACCGGGGATGTCGTTCCGTTTCCTCTCAATTGCCATCCCGTGAATTTCGTAATCGCATTGCGGGGCGGAAATTTCAATCGATGGCTTTCAATGTGATGTCGATCAGGGTTCTTTCTGCCGCTTTCATGATGTCTGCAAAATCCCGCTCGGTGGATTCGTCATAGATCAAGTATGAATTCCCCTTGATCTGCGGCGGGCGGGCGGGGCGGGAGATTGTTTCCAACATGGCATCAATGGCTTGCTGGCTTTGCGGGGCCTTCTTTTTCAGGACCTGGATTTTCTCGTGGTCCAAGATGCCTTGGCGGAACAACTCGAAGCGGACGGACGAGCGGGTGAAGGGCTGCTTGGCATCACGTTCGCCAGGATAAAGCTGAAAGGTGTCGCCGGTTTCATATACCTTGTGATCCGTCGTTTCCGTGGGGGTGTCATTCCAACTGTCCACCGCCCAGCGGAGATAACCATCGGCCTGCAAACGCGCGCTGTACCAGCCGATGAAGAGACTTTCTGCGGGTCGGGAGTTGCCGAAATTTCCCGGATAGGTTCCGGTGCAGGTATACCATGTTGATCGCAAACCCTTGTTGCGGCGGGTGCTTGCCCAATCGGCGAATTGTTTTTCGCTCCACTTGTCATTGACCACCTTCTTGATGCCGCCGTGCATGGAAATGGTGTCCAGGCTGTCATCAAAAGAATGCGTGCGGTTCGCGGCGGCTGAGATCCGCAGGGCTTTGCCCTTGTGTTTGAATTGTTCGAGAACCTTTTGCACCTGACCCATGTTGCCGAGTCCGCGTTCGTCCGCTCCGATGAGGGTCTTTTCAAACCAGCCATTCTTCACCAAGAGTGACACGAATTCCTGCATGAAGGATGACCATACCTGATGGTATTCATCCCAGCTCTTGAAGGGATGGATCAACTCCTTGCCAGTGGCTTCATCATAACAGGTCACTGCGGAAAACTTCCCGGAGATCCACGGCAACATCGAGAAACACTCGATCCAACGGTCGATGCCGAGCTTCATGCAAAACTTCACATATTTCTCGAAAGCGCTGAAGTCGAAAGCAAAACTTCCATCCGCTTTGAGGCGCCAGTGGATCATTTCATCATAAGAATAATTCGTTTGTGGCTGCTCCACCTTGAGCATGTAAGAACTGCGCCACGGATCCTTGACCAGATTCACGGTGATGGTTTTCTGGCCTGCATCGCGCAGCAGTTCGAGGGTGGGTTTGTAGAGGGCCAGGTGCCGGTCCGACCACATGAGTTCGGCACAGTTCCCGTGTTTCCATTTTGCCGGGTCCTGACCATGGCACTCGCAGCCGGAATAGTAGTGGGCCGTGGCTTGTGGATGCATCCAGAAATTGACATCGAAGGTCCAGTCCTTCACCTCGGGAACCACGACCGGCAATACCTTGATGGCGAAGGGAAAGGCCAGCGAGGTATCATCCATTTTGACCGTGATTTCTCCGCGATACAGGCCAGGGTTGGCATCGCGTGGAATGTCCACGCCGACCCAGAGTGGCTGCAAGTGATCTGCTGCGATGTCCACCGGCCCCGGGCCGTTGAGCATGTCCGGCACCATTTCAACCCAAGCAGGATCCGTCGCGTAACGGTCGAGGGTGTTCATGCGGATGAATTTCAGAAAATCCAGACGCACGTGTTTCGCCGGCAGTTTGCCATCGGCACTTGTCAGATCGCTCGCGGCAGCGACCGCGCGCAGGGGGCGGCCGCCAGTCCACAGGAGGATCTGCCAGTTGACGCGCTCGCCACGCCAGGCATGGGCATTCCGCTGCCGCTCGTTCAGGGATGTGACGCGGGTGATGTCTGCGGGCCGATAGCTCTTCGTGGTTTCCACAAAACTGCCGCCGGGGGCGCTTGTTCCGGCGCAGAGGCCACCGCACAGCAATAGGTAAATAGATATAAGTTCGCGTATCTTCATCTCAAGGCTGGATAGGTGTGATCCGATAGAACTGTTGCGGCTCTCCGCCTGTGGGTATCTCCACCGCCAGTTCGCGAACCTTGGAGCCGTTCGGGATGTTTTCCATTCCCTCAACTGCCTGCCACGAACCTGCCGCGAGGCTGGGTGATGACTCCACCCGGTAGCGGCGGTAGGCTGCGGCTTGCCATTTGAGGATGTGCCGGTGGGGGGCCGTGTTGTGGGTCATGGAGTGAATGCGGAAGACTGATGATGCGTCCAGAGGATGGGTTCCGGCAAGATGCTCGGAAAGGTTGTTATGACCGTCGCCATCGGAATCCAGCAAGGCATCGTTGCCGTTCGACTTGTTGAATCCGGTGGCATCCTCGTGGAAATCCGGAATGCCGTCATTGTCGGAGTCCGCAGTTCCGGTGATCCACTCGATGGGGAAGCGAGCGAAGGTAAGGTCGGAAATGGATGATGTGTCGCCGGTTTCATATAACATTCCGATCTCGCCATCCGGCAGAATGGTCATGCAGGAATAGGCGGCGGGACGGGAGTCGATGGCGCGTTTGTATGGCCATGTCAGTCCCTCATCCAGACTGATGCGCACGCTCATGTTGGATCGACTGGTCGCACTGTCCGGATTGGCAAACAGCAGGGCTGAAAACGGATGTCCGTCGAGCACCGAGCGGTGGCGTTCCACGCTGCCTTGCACGGTGGGATCGTTCTCGGAATACCATGGTGTTCCCCACGATCCTTGGTGAATGGACTGCGTGGCATGATCCCATGAATAGATGCACCAAAGCCGCTTTTTGCTGGGATGGAAATTCTTCATCGAGATCAACAGATTGCCATCATCGAGTTCCACGATCTGGGCCTCGTTGGTGTGCGGCGAGCCGCTGGGATTGGCTGGCGGAGCATTTTCCCAAGTGACGCCACGGTCTTTCGAGAAGATGAAGTTGGAGAATGCGACATTCGAAGCGTTCTTGAATTGGGCTGGGAAAACGAGGGTTCCATCCCGCAGGCAGATGCCTTTTCCGGGACCTTGGAAATAGAGCCGCCACGCCGGATCCTTGATTTGGGTAGTGATGGAAACCGGTTGGGACCAAGTGACACCATCATCGTCCGTATAGTTGAGCAGGAATTGGCCGGTTTCCGCAGGAGTGAGACCTGGGCCCGAGCCCGACCAGCCGCGATTGCCAAAGGACCACAGGGCGGCGCACCAGATGCGGCCGGTCACTTTGTCCACCAGCAGCGTAGGATCGGTAATGCCATTGCCTGATGATCCGGCGGCATTCTTGTCATAATCCATGATCAACTGCATCGGCGTCCAGGTGATGCCGCCATCGGTCGAGCGCCGGATGCCGATATCAATATCAGCCGGGAGGTCCGGAGCCGATCCCGGGCTGCCATTGTAGCGGAGATCGAAACCGGCAATGAGTGTGCCCGTGTTGGTGGTGACAAGCGCCGGAATCCGATAGATATGCACTCCATCCTGATCCTCCGCATGAAGCACAGTACGATAGATGAGGCTGTCGATGATGAGTTTTTCCGGTGCGGTGCTGATGGTGGGAAACCGGCTGCCGGAAGCCTCGCCGGCAAGGTGGAAGGACGTGATGGATGCATCGATGGAATCCCCCGGGGTCGAGCTACCCTTCATCTTCGCCGCAATCCAGAACCAGGATGACAAGGCGGTGATCTGACGGTTGAAGGTGGCGCTCATGGTTCCCGCAGTGGGCGGCAGCGTTGCTACAAGCGTGGTATTTCCTGCATCGAAGGTGGTGCCGGAGTTGGATGCGTGGATTTGGATTTCCGAGATATCATTCAGGTCGGTGGTTCCGGACAGATCGAAGTTGATGCCGGCCAATGCATAACCCGGAGTTGATACATTGCCGCTGGAAACAATGCCGAGTGCCGCGATGCCATGAATGCCGATGCGGGCGACGCTGCGGTTGTTCTGCACGGTGGTGGCGGAAACGAAGCTCAAGGGAAGATCTGCCAGATCGCCCCATTTGTCCTGGAGGTAGGTGGTAGCGGCGGATTTGTCGGTGGTGCTGAGCAGGCGGTTATACACTAGGATTTCCGCGACTTCGGCGTTGAGTTTGCCACTGGTTGCCCCATTGGCACCGAGGATGAATCCGCCGAGGGCGGTGGTGAGGGCAAGGTTTCCTCCACCGCCGACGTTGATGCCATCGACGAAATGCCGGACTGTTGTCGAGCCGGCGTTGTCATCGAATTCGAAGAGATGGGTTTGCCAGGTGTTTGCAACGAGGGCCGTGGTCAATAGGTCGCTGTTGGTCCATGTGCTGCTGGAGGATGATTGCACACCGGCCTGCCAGTTTCCCGAGTTAATCTGCGCACGGGTCTTGCCGGAGCCGGTGCTGCCATCAAACAGGAATCCGTTAGAGGTTCCCTTGATGCGCACCCGGGCCACCACGCAGCGGTCGCCGGTGATCGAACCCCAATTCGTGGCAGTGGCCCACAAGGCGGAGTTACCATCCAACAACACCACATTTGCAGTGCCCCCGCCGTTGCTGCGCGAGTATGTCGCGGTTTTCGGAACACCGATGATCCGATCGAGATCCCGGGCGCTGATTCCGGTCTGGTTGGTCCATCGGGTGATGGCACCTGCGGTGTCGGTGTTGAGACCTGCGTCCGACATGAAATGTGCGTATGCCGTCGCCGGTGGTGCTGCCGCGGAGGCTGGATCCAGCGTGCACCATGCGAGCATGGGGAGCAGGGCGATGAAGCTCAATCGAGTGCAGAAGGCAGGAATATTGAGCATGAGGCAGACGAGAATGGAGGAAGGTTTCCAGAATACTCTGGCTGTCTTATTCCCACAAACTGCAACAACTGGCAGTAACAACCAACCGGTAGAGGCCGCTAGAAGATGGTGACCGCCGCTGCGTGCGTCTGTTACTCAGCCACGCTCCTTGGGCCACAGATCCGGCTTTTTGCCCGGCAACGATCCCTTCAGTTGCGGATGGTTGCAGTTCTGCGAGGTGCAAGCCAATGCAGAGAGTAAACTGAATCGCCTTTCCGTATTCGAATTCATCGACCGTAGTCGGGACAGACCGGACGTCCACTGACCGAACAAACGCCCGGTGGGTGACCGGTTCGGCAAGACGGATGTGGCGTGAGTCGGGGGCATGCGACTCTGAAGGAAGATTCCGGATTTCACTGTGTGCTGAAACTGGTTTGGGAAACCAACCAATCAAAACTTATGGTCGTGGGAAAGCGTCCTGCTTGGTATCCGAAGTGGTTGGACTTGGTCGGTTTGGCACCGGTCGGCTTCACGATTCCAACAAATGCCAAGGGTGCCTGGTAGCAGGCACAGCTATCTGCTAGAGTTTTAATGTCTACTTATCCCGATGAAAAAACAACTTGCCTACCTTTTTGCAGCAGTTTTCAGCACCGGATGGTCTCATGCAGCCTTCGTCGGTCATTGGGATCTCGAGGAAGGGTCCGGAACCACCACGATGGACGCGGTGTCTTCCACAGCTTCAGACGCCTTTGGCACCGGCATTGTTTGGTCCACATCCGCACCTGGACCAGGCAGTACGGCCTCTCTGACCGCTGATGGGACCGCCACTGCCCGCTTCGGAATGAATCGCAATGCACAGAATGTTGGAATCAATGGCTCAGGGGCAAAAACCATCATTGTCTGGTTCAAGACCAGTGCCACATCCAGTGCGACCAGTCGATATTTGTGGGGATGGTCGCCCTCCAACGGATTGACCAATGGTGCAGATCTTCGCTTCGGGATTCAGAATGGCGGTCTGCGATTCGAGGTGACCGGCGGTGCCGCCACTAACACTGCATCGCCTGTCAATGACGGCAATTGGCACATGGCGGCGGCCATCATCGAGGCTGGCGACACGATCAGCACCATCCAGTTCTACCTCGATGGAAACCTGATCACCGCCACGGGCAACACCTCCCAGTTAATCAATACTGCCGCCACCGGAACCGGAGCGACTATCAACAATCCCAACGAGTTTTTCATCGCTTCGAACGGCAATGGGACTTCAAACAATTGGAACGGCTCGATTGATGATGTGCGGATTTATAACACCGCGCTCACCGAGCTCGAGCTTGATGCTATCCGCGACGCGATGAGTGTGGCTCCACCGCCCCCATTGCTGTGGAACAACGGCTCGGGCAACGGCGTGTGGGATGCCATTTCACTCAACTGGGATGATAGTGTATCGGATGTCGCCTTCGCCAACGGGGAAGACGTGCGCTTCGAGAACACCCTCGATGTTCTTGAGGAAATCGAGGTTGTCGGCACGGTCGAGCCGGGGGAAATCACCTTTGCCAACAGCGCCACGGATTATGAATTCAGCGGTGCGGGAACGATCGGTGGCAGCGGCTCGCTGCTCGCAGGCAATGGAGGATGGACCACATTCGGCAACACCGGAGGACTCTCTTTTAGCGGCGCGCTGCAAGTCACGGGATCAAGCAGGGTCATCCTCGAAACCGCAGGAAATCACGGTTCGTCTAGCATCACCGCGGGTTCCAGCCTCGAACTGCTGGACGGTTCGTCAATCGCCGGCCCTGTTCAAAACAATGGCACGCTGCGGAACGATTCCACCAGCGGCACACAGACAGTCGGTGGAGTGATTTCAGGCAATGGCGCGATTCAACAATTCGGCGATGGGACCTTCGTACTGAATGCTGTCAATACGCATACCGGCATCGTCACCATCGATTCCGGTGTCTTCCGCCTCGCCCCCGGTGCCAAACTCTATCAGACCGGTGGCTTCTTCGGCGCGCAGAACCAGAACTACATCATCGTCAATACCGGCGGCACGTTTGAAACCTGGAACTGGAATTTTGGAGACCCCAATTCACTCTCGCGACTGCGTCATAATTACGGCCAGATCCTGCTCAACGGAGGCACCATTCGCTTTACGGAATCGTTCTCCAGCCAACGTGCTTTCACTGTGGGTGCCAGCGGCGGCATGATCGAAGTCGGTGCAGGCATCACTTACACCAAGCCGGCGGGCACCATCGTTGATGAAAACATGATTCGCTTTTCCTCTGACAGCACGCTCACCATCGGCGGTGATGGTGATGTGCTCATCGGCGATGCTCTCGGCTCCTATGGTTCCACCGGATTCAGCATCGCCAAAACCGGTGCCGGCACACTCACGCTTTCCGGCCCCAATATCTATACCGGCAACACCACCGTGACCGCAGGTTCGCTGGTTCTTAGTTCAAGCGGCGCGCTTGCTTTCGTGCCCGGTGCAAACAGTGTGTCCAATAAGATCAGCGGAGCAGGCAACGCCACCTTCAACGGACGCTTCATCCTCAATCTCACCGGTGCGAATACCACTCCCGGTAACACATGGGTGATCGCAGAGGTCGCGAACCAGTCATTCGACCCCTCCACCTTCAGCGTCAGCAACGGCACTACCGTTTTCAGCGAAAATTCCTCAGGTATCCACAGCTTCGATGACGGCACGAATGTTTGGACCTTTACCGAAAGCACGGGCGCACTTTCCATCGCGGCCGTAGCCGCCGGTGGCTACGGCGCATGGGCTGTCGACAACGCGCCCATTGGCACCAGCGCCGATGATTACGACAAGGACGGTGTGGCAAATGGCGTCGAGTATCTGCTCGGGGGGCTAGCCACCACCAACGATGCGGGCCGCTTGCCTGCGGCTTCCTCCCCGGGTGGCAGTCTGGTGTTTTCCTTCCTCAAAGATGCTTCGGTAACCGACGCGGCTTGGACGATCCAAGTCGGCAACAGTCTGGACGCATGGCCATCCACTTATGAGGCTGGCAATCCTGAGGTCCTCGTCGAGGAAGACGCCGAGCCCGGCTTCGACCGCGTGACACTCACTCTTACCCGGGCCCCGGATTCAAAAAAATTCGCCCGCTTGATACTGACGATTCCTTGAAATTTTGATTCCTGCTTCAATTGAAACACAAATAGACCATCAACGATGAAACCACTCCTAGCATACACCTGGCTCATGGCCATTTCAGCGATCACCAGCCATGGCGCTCTTGTCGCCAATTGGACGTTCGAAGAAGGTTCCGGCACTACTACGGCTGATGCGGTCAGCAGCACCGCCAGCGATTCATTTGGGGCAGGCGTCAGCTGGTCCGGCAGTACTGCTGGTCTCGCCAGCGGAAGCTCCCTTGCTTTCACTGGTGCTTCGACTTCGCAATTTGGTGTCAATCTGAATGCCGCCACCGTCGGTATCAATGGCTCGGGAGCAAAGACCATTGTCAGTTGGTTCAAGACCAGTGCCTCGACGAGTTCCACTACTCGATATCTTTGGGGATGGTCGCCAACCAATGGATTGACCCCTGGGGCGGACCTTCGGTTCGGGGTTCAGAACGGCGGCCTTCGCTTCGAGGTCACCGGTGGTGCTGCGACCAATACGGTGTCGCTTGTCAATGACGGCAACTGGCACATGGCTGCTGCCATCATTGATGCCAGCGACACAATCAGCACCATTCAGTTCTATCTTGATGGAAACATAATCACCGCCACTGGTAATACTTCCCAGTTGATCAGTACTGCCGGAACCGGTGGCGCAGGTCCCCCCACTCCCAACGAGTTTTACATCGGTTCCAATGGCAATGGCACTGCGAACAATTGGATCGGCTCAATCGATGGTATCCAGATTTACGATGGCGCGCTCAATGATTCTCAGCTTGACACCATTCGAGCATCGATGGCGGTTCCCGAGCCCACCGCGGCACTTCTCGGCGGTCTTGGATTACTGACCCTCCTTCGCCGTCGTCGCGCTTGATGCTTGCTGCCGGCAGGAATTTTCAAAAGCCGGGTCGCAAGGGCGTCCCGGCTTTTTTTGACCAAATCCGATGATCCGCCTTTTTGTAGTTTTTCCGTTCCCTCTGTTCGCTCTGGCGGTCTCCGCCACCGCTCGGACTGCGCTCATGGATTTCAACAACATCTCCACTACCGACAACACCACGAATCCAAGCGCCGGCCTGCATTACAACAATGTGACCTTGCCCTCCGGTCAGACCACGAATGGTTCGGTGATGATCAATGGGGGCACCTCGCTTGGGCTGCTGGATGAAACCAACACTGCCACTCCATGGTCGCTCAGCATCACCAAGGGTGGGGCTGGAGGGATCGGCGCTAGCGGCACTGCTGCAAACTACGCTGGGCCGTATCCGGCTGCCGTCGGCCCCTACGCTGCCAGCGCTCTCAAGGATGGGCTCTATGTTAATAATTCGGCCACGCTCAGCCTTCGATTCTCCGGTCTTGATGCGGATAAGACCTATAACATTCTGACCTATGGAGCGCGGGGCAACTCCGGCACTTCACAACATTATACCTTGGTGGCCGGCACGAGCTCCAGCCCAGTCAGTGTTTCATTCAATCCACTCAACAATGCGGTCACCGCCCCCGCATGGAACGGCATTACACCCGCTGCGGGTGGTGTGATCTCGCTTGAAATCAGTGCGGCCGGCACCGGTTCGACGGTGCAAGCGCTCAATCTACTGGGTCTAACGGAAATCACACCTGCCACGCCGCCTGTCATTTCCTCGTTCATGGCCAACGACTCCTACGTCTCTCCCGGCGCGTCCGTAACTTTGTCATGGGAGGTCAGCGGCGCGGATTCGCTGGTGATTTCTCCGCTAGCGGGTGCGGTTAGCGGTTCTTCCGGCACACTTGCCGTCTCGGTGACCGAGACCACGACTTTCACTCTCGCCGCCACAAACTCTCACGGGGCAAGCTCTGCCACGGTTCGCGTCGCGGTGGGGCCGGAGCGGCCGAATGTGATGCTTGTCCTTGTCGATGACATGGGCGCGATGGACACGTCCGTGCCGTTTTTCTATCAGAATGGCGTCCCCGTCGTCACCCCGCTCAACCAACGCTACCGCACCCCTCACCTGGAAGCACTTGCCGCCAGTGGAATGCGATTCACCAACGCCTCCGCCTGCACTGTCTGCTCTCCCAGTCGGACATCGCTGATGACCGGCAGGAGCGCCACGGCCCATCATGTCACCACTTGGACGGCGCTCGCCTCGCCGGCGGACACCGGGGATGCCGTCACTGCCCACAATCTCCTTGCTCCTTCCAACTGGGCGAAGGCGGGCTCCGACCCGAATGGCCAGACGCTCCCCCGCCTATTAAAAAACGCGGGGTTCCGGACCATCCACGTTGGCAAGGGCCACTTCGGTCCGAATACCGAAGCCATCAGCGACCCGCGTGCCATCGGCTTCGATCTGAACATTGCCGGCAGTGGTCTTGGCGGTCCCGGCTCATACTTGGGAACTCAGAATTTCGTGAAAAGCAATCCCGCCTTTCAGGTGCCGGGCATGCAATCCTACTGGGGACAGAACATCTTCCTCACCGAGGCTCTCACCCAGGAGGCCAAACGGGAAACTGAAAACGCGGTGGCCAGTGGTGCGCCGTTTTTCATGTATCTGAGCCACTATGCCGTCCACGCCACGTTCCAGGATGCAGATCCGCGTTTCTCCGCGAATTACCCCACGCTCAGCGGTTCTCCACTGAATTTTGCCACCCTGGTCGAAGGCATGGATAAGTCGCTTGGCGATATGATCCAGAAACTCAAGGACCTCGGTGTCGCCAAAAACACACTCGTTGTCTTCGTGGGCGACAATGGCACCGACTCACCCATCAACATGCCATCCAACGGAATTGGCCCGGCGGCACCTTATCGCGGGAAAAAAGGCCACGCCTACGAAGGTGGCACCCGCGTCCCGCTGATCATCTGTTGGGCGGAAAAGGACGCCACCAACCCCTTCCAGCAGGCCTTGCCCATTCCCGGCGGCTCCGCCTGCCACGACATCACCGCCATTTGGGATTTGTTTCCCACCATTCTCGGAGCGACGGGTGTCAACGCGCCCCAATCCGTCGATGGATTTGACCTCCGCCCCTATCTCCGGGCGGAACCGGGAAGCCACCGCCCGCAGGAATTTCTCCTGAATTTTCCCCACAGTCATGAATATGAGGACTTTTTCGCAATCTATCGCACCGCGAATCGGAAGCTCATTTATCGCTATAAAACCAAAACCTATGAGATGTATGATCTTTCTGCCGATATCGGAGAGCAGAACAATCTCGCGGCTACCCCGACCGCGTCAAACGCAAAGCTCCTGATGAAGAGCGCCCGCAAGATGATTCGCGGTCTTGTGGCCCTCGACTACCAAGCTCCGCGCGACCGACTCACTTCGGGCAACCCAACGACGCCGCCCGCCATGCCCGCGCTTGCCACCGTGGACTCCGATGATGATGGCATTCCGGACAACTCCGAGGATCCCAATCTTAACGGTCTGGTGGATCTCGGAGAAACTAACCCGGACGAGCAAGACAGCGATGGCGATGGCACGGACGATGGGGCAGAGGTCCGCCTTGGCATTGACCCACTCGATGCCAGCAGCAGATTCCTCGCCCGTTTGGATCAACTGCCCGACCGCATCCAACTCGTCTGGCCCTCCATACCCGGAACCTTCTTCTCGATCCACAGCAGCGGCAACCTGACGGACTGGTCGCAACCACTGACGACAGGATTTCCCGCCGCCCCCGCGCCCGCCCGTTCCACGAGTTATGAAATCCCCACGCCGCTTACTGGATCTCGTTTCTTCAGGATTGGCCTCGAATGACCCATGAAACCCGATTTTCTCATCAAGATCCTCGCTCTGGCCTGCTGCCTTGCCTCGCCATTGGCCGCGCAAGCCAAGCCGAACATCATCTTCATCCTCTGCGACGACCTCGGCTATGGTGACCTCGGGGTCTTCCAACAAAACGCGCGCGCTGCCGCCGGGCTGCCCGCTTTCCACACGCCGAACCTCGATGCGATGGCGGCCCAGGGTGCGGTTCTCTCCCGTCATTATTGTCCGGCTCCGGTCTGCGCACCGTCGCGCGCCTCGCTTCTGTTAGGCGTCCATCAAGGACATGCCAATGTCCGGGACAACCAGTTCGATAAATTGTTAGATAACAACCACACCCTTGGCAGCGTGCTGCGGCAGGCCGGATATGCTACCGCCGCCATCGGCAAGTGGGGCTTGCAGGGTGGACCGGAAAAAGCAGGCACTCCCGCCTCTCCCTCGTTTCCCACCAAGCGCGGTTTCGATTTCTTCTTCGGCTATCTTGATCACTCCGCAGGTCACCGTCATTATCCCAAGGAGAACCCGGCAGACGCCGGAGATCCGGATGGCGGGAACACCGTCTGGGAAATGGACAGCAATGTCACCAGCCAGCTTGACAAGTGTTATTCGACCGACCTGTTCGCCGCCCGCGCCAAGGAATGGATCATCGATCACCGGTCGGCCACGCCCGCCACGCCGTTTTTCATGTATTTGAGTTTCACCGCGCCGCACGCCGCCCTGCAAGTGCCCACCCAGGCCTATCCGGCGGGCGGAGGTCTTGCCGGCGGCCTGCAATGGAACGGCACCCCGGGCACGATGATCAACACCTCATCCGGTACCATCGACTCCTGGATCCACCCTGACTATGCCAGCCAACCCGGCTGGTCCAATGCCAACAGACGCCATGCCACCATGGTCCGCCGGCTCGATCATGCCGTGGGCGACCTGCTCCAGTTGTTAGGCGACCTCAACATCGGCAACAACACACTGGTCGTCTTCACCTCGGACAACGGCCCGCACTATGAAGGTAGCTATACCGGCATCGTCCAGGATCCGCGATTCTTCCGCTCCTATGCCGGAATGGACGGCATCAAGCGCGATACTTGGGAGGCCGGCATCCGCATGCCCACTCTTGTCCGCTGGCCGGCAGCCATCCCGGCCGGACGGGTCAGCAATCATGCCTCGCAATTTCACGACTGGCTGCCGACCTTCACCGAAGTGGCGGGTCTGCCCGCTCCGGCCCGCAGCGATGGTGTCTCGCTGGTGCCAGCCCTCACCGGCAGCGGCACCCAGCGGCAGGGGCTGGTCTATGTTGAATACAGCACCAGCGGCTCTACCCCGACCTTCACCGACTTCGAAACAGCCCACCGCAGCGCGAGTTGGAACCAACAGCAGGTGATTCACCTCGGCGACTACAAGGGCATCCGCCACAACACGACCAGCCATGCGGTGGATTTCAAAATCTACAACACCGCTACCGATCTTAAGGAAACCACCAATCTCGCCAACCAACCCGGCGTGCCCACCCAGCAGGATTTCCGCGATGCGGTTCTGCGCGCCCGCCGCCCTAACAGCACGACGCCCCGTGCCTATGACACCGAAGCGGTGCCCTCGCTTCCACTCGTCGCCGGGCGTCCTGGCGTGGCGTGGCGTGCCTTCGAGGGCTCGTTCAGCTGGGTTCCGGATTTCACCGGACTCAGCCCGGCCGCCAGAGGCGAAGCGATCCGGCCGGAAGTTTCTGTTAGGACACGCAGTGACAACATCGGCGTCGAGTTCAGCGGCTACCTCGACGTGCCTGCCACCGGAGACTATACCTTCTATTTAAGCGCCGACACCGGAGCCTTCCTGCGCCTTCACCGGATGCAGCTGCTCGATGCCGACTTCGCTTACACAGGGGGCAGCGAAATCTCCTCAACCGTGAAGTTGCAAGCCGGCCTTCATCCTTTCACGCTCGGTTATCGCCGTGCCACCGTGGGCACGCCGTCGCTCGGACTTTCATGGTCCGGTCCTTCTCTGGCCAAACAATCGATTTCCGCGTCGGCCTTCGCCGTGACGGCGGTTGCTTCCTCGCCTTCTCCATTCAATTGGCCGCTCGACGAAAGCAGCGGCATCCGCACCAGCGAATCGAAATCCGGCACCCTCAGCGATGTCTTCGGCACAGGCATCGCATGGTCCACCGACACCCCCGGCTCTGCCGCAAGCTTGTCGTTCGGTGGCAATGCAGGGATCGGCACCAACCTCGATTCCGCAGCCACCGGCATCAACGGCAGCGCTGCCAAAACCATCAGCGCCTGGATCAAAACAGGCACCACCAGCGACCGCGCGTTCTTCGGCTACTCGCCCACTGCGGGTGTCACCGCCGGTGCCGACTTGCGACTGCTGGTCAACGCAGCTGGCCAACTCCGCTTCGAGGCGAACTCCGGAAATTTCGCACTCTCCTCCGCCACCGTGAATGACAACTTCTGGCACTTCGTCGCAGTCGTCATTCCTTCAGGTAGCACCACCACTGGCATCTCCTTTTACATTGATGGAATTCTCACCAGCCCTAGCACAGTTGGCGGCACCGCCACGCTCAACACTGCGAGTGGCAGCGAGATATGGATTGGCACCGACGGCAGTGCAGGCCGCCATTTCTCCGGCCTCATCGATCACGTCCGAATCAACAACCGGGTCCTCGACCTCGCCGAACTCAATGCACTGCGCGACGCAGAAACCGTTGCAGGCTTTGCCTCGTGGATCGGATCGTTCTTTCCCGGTCAGTCCGATCCGCTCGTCATCGGCTTCGACCGCGACCCGGACAAGGATGGCCTCGCCAACGGTTTGGAATATTATCTCGGTGGTAACAACAACCCATCGCTCGCCAGCTCCTTTTCTCTGCCTTCCGCCAGCATTTCCGCAGGTGAGATGATCTACACCTTCAACCGGAGCGACGATGCAGAATCGCCCGGGCTGACGGGGCGGGTGGAGACCGGCCCTGACCTAACATCCTGGCCCCAAATCCACACCATCGGCGCGGACACAGCCAGCTCCACCGCAGGAGTGACCATTCAGGAAAATGGCAAGGCCGACGACACCATCACCCTCCTCATTCCGATGGATGGCGGCAAGCGCCGCTTCGTGCGTCTGGTGCTCAGCCAAGCTCACTAAGCTGTAGGGCCGGAGATTGTTGCGGCAAAGATCGAATGCTCCGCAGTTAGCCGCAGCGTGCAAGCAAACGGCGGGCAAGAAACTGAAGTTCCATCAACTGCACCCCTGGCTTGTCCCGCACTGGGTGCACACACCGCAGGCTCCGGCGCGGATCACTTTGTCGGATCCGCAATGGGAACAGGTGATGCCCATGTAGGCGGTGCCGAGCGCGGCTTTGACGCGGTCGGGTTTCGGGAGCCGGTCGATGGCCGGGTCTTCGTTGGGACTGAGGTCGGTGACGGGGCGATTGACGGCGCGTTTTTCCATTTCCTCGATCTCGGGCATGCCGAGTTCGGGTTGATGGGCATCCGGCGAGGTGGCTTCGCGATAGCCTTTGATGAATTCACAACCGAGCCAACGGAACACATAGTCCGTGATGGAAAAGGCCGTCCGGATGTTCGGGTTGCGGGTGTAGCCACTGGGTTCGAAGCGTTGATAAGCGAACTTGTTGACGAGTTGCTCCAAGGGAACCCCATACTGCAAAGCCATGGAAGTAAGGGTGGCCACAGTATCCATGAGTCCGCCGATGGTGCTGCCTTCTTTTGACATTTGGACGAAGACTTCACCCGGTTGTCCGTCCGGATAGAGACCGGCAGTGATATATCCTTCGTGCCCGGCGATTTCAAATTTATGGGTGATGGACATCCGCGTATCCGCCATGGCGCGGCGGGTGCGGGTTTCCGATTTTTTCCGCAGATCGTCATTCTCACGGATGAGGGTGGCGATGCGTTCGGCGAGATCTTCCGCCCCCGGTGTGATGCTCGCCTCGCCGCCCATGCCGGTGGTTTTTTTTGTATTGAGCGGAGCGGAACGTTTCGATCCATCGCGATAGATGGCCACGGCTTTCAATCCGAGTTCCCATGCCTCGGTGTAAGTCTGCATGATATCTTCCACGGTGGCGTTTTCCGGAAGATTGACGGTTTTGGAAATGGCTCCTGATAGAAACGGCTGCGCGGCGGCCATCATGCGGAGGTGACCGCGATAATGCAGGCTGCGAGTGCCGAGGTGGGGCTTGAAGGCGCAATCGAAGACCAGCAGGTGATCGGGCTTGAGTCCGCTGCGCACGGTTTTGCCTCTCTCGGGATCAGTGACGTTTTCGATGGTATCGTATTTCTCGATGTGAACGAGAATCGCGGCAATCTCATCGCTCGAATAGCCAAGTCGCTTGAGGGCAGGCGGCACAGTGCGGTTGACGATCTTGAGCATGCCCCCGCCAGCGAGCAGTTTGTATTTCACCAGCGCGATGTCCGGTTCGATTCCGGTGGTGTCACAATCCATCAGGAATCCAATGGTGCCGGTTGGGGCAAGTACCGAAACCTGTGCATTGCGATACCCATAACTCCGGCCGTTTTCCAAGGCTGCATCCCAGGCCTTGCGGGCGGCTTGCACGATGGGTGCGCAGTCGCCCTTGCCTTCGATCTTGGATGCAAAAGTGCGGTGGCGTTCGATCACTTCGAGCATGGAATCCTCGTTGGAGGCTTCCGGAGTCTCGGTGACATCGCCGTAGCGCGCATCGTGATAGGAAGGGAAGGGGCCTTTGGCGGCGGCGAGTTCGCTGCTCACCTCGTAGGCATGTCCGGTCATGAGGGCGGTGATGGCTCCGGCATAGGTCCGGCCTTCATCGCTGTCGTAACCGAGACCGCGACTCATGATGAGGGCACCGAGGTTGGCATAACCGAGGCCGAGCGTGCGGAAGGCATGGGAGTTTTCCGCGATGGGCTTGGTGGGATAACTCGCGCGGTCCACGAGGATTTCCTGAGCAACGATGAACAATCTAACTGCGGACTTGAAGCGATCGACATCAAAGGATCCATCGGCCTGCTGGAAGCGCACCAGATTGAGCGAGGCGAGATTGCAGGCGGTATCGTTGAGGAACAGATACTCGGAGCAGGGGTTGGTGGAGTTCTGGCGGCCACTGCCCTTGCAGGTGTGCCAGGTGTGGATGGTGGAATCAAATTGCATGCCGGGATCGCCGCAGGTCCAAGTGCCGAGGGCGATTTTCCGCAGGAGTTCGCGGGCGTTTTTCTTTTCGCAGGGTTCGCCATCGGTCACCCGGCGGGTCCACCAGTCGCTGTTGTCCACGGCGGCTTTCATGAAGGCATCGCTCGCTCTAACAGAAAGGTTCTCGTTTTGGAACATTACCGAGCCATAGGCATCGCCGTTATAACTTCCATCATATCCTTGTTCGATGAGTGCCCAGGCCTTTTTCTCCTCGATGGTCTTGGCTTCGATGAAATCCTCGATGTCCGGATGCCAGTCCTTGAGTGTGTTCATCTTGGCAGCGCGGCGGGTTTTTCCACCGGATTTCACGGCATTTGCCACCTGATCGTAGATGCGAAGGAAGGACATCGGTCCCGATGGCCGACCGCCGCCGGAGAGTTTTTCCCGCGACGAGCGCAGGGTGGAAAGGTCCGAGCCGGTGCCGGAGCCATACTTGAAAAGCATGGCCTCGGAAGTGGCGAGGCGCATGATGTCCTCCATGTTGTCGCGCACACCCTGGATGAAACATGCGCTGGCTTGCGGGTAGATATACTGGCTGCTGGCGCGGCGGGCTTTTCCGGATTCCTCATCCCAATACCAACTGCCCTCGCTGCCGCCTTTGCCAATTCCGTATTGATGATAGAGTCCCACGTTGAACCAGACCGGCGAGTTGAAGGCGCCGTATTGGTGGAGACAAAGCCAGGTGAGATCCTGATAGAAATTTTCCGCACTGGCATCATCCGCAAAGTATCCATCCTCGCGGCCCCAGTCGGTAATGGTGCGGGTGACGCGGTGGATGAGCTGCCTCACCGATTGCTCGCGCCCCCCTCGGCGCGGGTCGGTGCCGACGCTGGCATCGCCGTAAAAATACTTGGAAACGGCAATCTTGGTGGCGAGTTCGCTCCAGGTCTTGGGGACCTCGACGTTTTCCTGGCGGAACATCGCCTTGCCGCTGTCATCGGTGATTTCAGCAGTGCGAAGATCCCACTCGATCTGATCGAAAGGAGACTTTTCGGGAGTGGCGAAGCGGGCCTCAAAGGCGAGGCCTTGGCGAGTGGGGGCTGCGGATGCTGTGCGACGGGTGGGCGCGGTAGAGTTCATGGTCGGTGGGGCGAGCGGTGGAGGTTTTTATTTGGAAAAGTGTGACAAATACTAGATGTGGTATTTGGTGGACTCATTGTCATACCACAGGTGGTCCGAACCAAGCGTAAAATGCTGGATGCTCCGGAAACCGTTATGGTTCTTGGGGAAAAATTTTCCACCCCTTGAGTTTGCTTGAGAACCACGGCGAAAAACGTGGATGAATTGGGTTTGATCTCTTGAATAATAAGAATTGCGGAGTGGAGGCTGCGATGAAAGGATCCAGAGGGTACAAGGATTTCGTCACAAAGCCTTTCCGGCGATTTCCTGCGCACAGCCTGCTTTGAAGTTGGCCAGAATGTCGGGCCGCTCAACATACACTCAATGACAACGGACACATCCCCATCATTTGCAAGTGGCGCAGCGGAACTGCCTCCGATCATCCAAGGCGGCATGGGCGTGGGTGTGTCCGGATGGCGGCTTGCAAATGCGGTGGCACGGGAAGGACAGCTAGGCGTCGTTTCCGGGACTGCGCTGGACGTGGTGCTGACGCGGCAACTTCAGTTGGGAGACCTCGGCGGCCATCTGCGGCGGGCCTTGGCGGCGTTTCCTTATCCGGAAATCGCCAACCGCATCCTGGAAAAATACTTCATCCCCGGAGGCAAGGCGGCGGAGGCTTCCTTCAGGACTCCGGCGATGGTCTCGCACGATCCTTCGAGCGCGACCAAAGAATTGCTGATCGCATCCAGCTTTACCGCCATCCACCTCGCGAAAGAAGGCCACTCCGGAGTGGTGGGGCTGAATTTGTTGGAAAAAATCCAGACGCCCACCTTGCTCGCACTCTACGGAGCGATGCTGGCCGGGGTGAATGTGGTCCTGATGGGTGCGGGTATCCCGAGGCAGATTCCAAAAATTCTCGACGAGCTCGCCTCCGGTCATCCAACGGAAATGCGCTTGGATGTGACGGGCGGCACGGAGCCGGTGTTCATTCGGCTCAATCCCGCGGACTTCGGCCCGCCGCCATCGTTGAAACGTCCGGTTTTCTTGGCGATCGTATCCTCGCCGGTGTTGGCGGAGAATCTTCGCCGCAAATCATCCGGACGCGTCGATGGATTTGTCGTGGAGGCCTCCATTGCCGGTGGACACAACGCTCCGCCGCGCGGGCCGATGCAGCTTACCCCGGATGGTGAGCCGATTTATGGCGAGCGCGACCGGATTGATCCCGCAAAGTTTGCGGAAATCGGTCTGCCGTTTTGGTTGGCGGGCGGATTTGGCAGAATCGGGAAATTGCGGGAAGCGCAATCACTGGGAGCGAAGGGCATCCAGGTGGGCACCGCGTTCGCGTTTTGCGAGGAGTCCGGTTTCGATCCGGCGATCAAGGCAACAGTCATCTCACAGGTCAAAGCTGGCACATTGAGGATCCATACCGACGCTTGTGCCTCTCCCACGGGCTTTCCATTCAAAGTTGCGCAAATCGAAGGCAGTATTGCGGATTCTGCGGTCTATCAGGAGCGCGGCCGGGTGTGCGATCTCGGCATCTTGCGGGAAACCTATCAGAAACCGGATGGCAGCATGGGTTTTCGATGCTCGGCGGAACCTGCTGAAATTTATGCTGCCAAGGGTGGTGATCCATCACAAACCACCGGACGCATGTGCCTCTGCAATTCACTCACTGCTTCCGCAGGTCTCGCGCAGATCCGCCACGGTGAGGCGGAACCGCAACTCATCACCATCGGCGATGATCTGGAAGCGGTCAGGGAATCGCTGCTCGAAGGCCGCGACAGCTATACGGCGAAAGAGGTGATCGAGCGCTTGCTGGCTTGAAGCTTCAGCAAGTGGTTTCAATCCGCCTTCTCTTTGCTGCGCTGGAGGAATAGGTCGATGCCGTCCACCAAGGCCAGCCAGCTCGCTTCGATGATGTTTTCGGAAACACCGACCGTGCCCCAAGTGGTTTCACCGTCGGTGGACACAATCAGCACGCGGGTCTTCGCGGCGGTGGCATCATGGCCATCGATGATGCGCACCTTGTAATCGACGAGCGAAACCTGCGCGATCTCCGGATAGAAGGGGATGAGTGCTTTGCGCAGGGCAAGGTCGAGTGAGTTCACCACTCCGCGGCCTTCGGCGACGGTGAGTTCGGCGGTGCCATCGACCATGAGTTTCACAGTCGCTTCGCAAACCGGAGGATGGCCGTCACGGTATTGGCGGAAGCTGGTGTGATACTCTGTGAGGTCGAAGGTTTTTTGATGCTTGCCGAGTTCGCGGCGGATGAGAAGTTCGAGCGTGCCGCCGGCGGCTTCGAAGGAATACCCCTCGTTTTCCAGCTCTTTCACGCGCTTGAGCACGGCTTTTGCTTCATCGGAGCCCTTGACGAGCGGGAGTCCGAGTTCCTCCGCTTTCATCAGGATGTTGTCCTGGCCGCTGAGTTCGGAAACAAGGATGTTCTGCTCATTTCCCACGCTGGCGGGCACGATGTGCTCATAACTGCGGGCGAGTTTTTTCACAGCATTCACATGCATGCCGCCCTTGTGGGCAAAGGCGGTGCGGCCGACAAATGCCGCCCGGGCGAAATGCGGGTTGTTGGAAACATCGTCCACGAAGTACGAGAGATCCCGTAGTTTCTCCAGATGGGGAACCACTTGCAGGTCCATCTTGAGTTGGAGAATGGGGATCACCGAGGTGAGATTGCAGTTTCCGGTGCGTTCGCCGTAACCGTTGATCGTGCCTTGGACCTGGTTGGCTCCGGCTTTGACCGCTGCGATGGCATTGGCGACGCCGAGTTCGCAATCGTTGTGAGTGTGGATGCCGATCGGGGTGCCCGGGATGCGTGCTTTGACAGCAGCGCAGATTTCCACGACCTCCGAAGGCAGCGTGCCACCATTGGTATCGCAGAGCACAAGACAGGACGCACCGCCCTCAGCCGCCGCTTCCAGCGTGGCGAGCGCATGCTCGGGAGAGTCCTTGTAGCCATCGAAAAAGTGCTCCGCATCGTAAACCACCTCGCGGCCGTGTTTCACCAGGTGGGCCACCGTGTCGCGGATCATCGCGCGGTTTTCCTCCACCGTCGTGCGCAGGACCTCGGTCACCTGCATTTCCCAGCTCTTGCCGAAAATCGTCACCACCGGCGTCTCCGCTTCCAGCAGTAGCCGCACTTGGGCGTCCTCCTCCACCGCGACATCGGCGCGGCGGGTGGAACCGAAGGCGGCGAGCTTGGCGTGCTTGAGATCGAGCTTTTTGGCTTCGCGGAAAAACTCCACATCCTTCGGATTAGAACCCGGCCAGCCACCTTCGATGTAATCAATGCCGAACGCATCCAAGCGGCGGGCAATTCGAAGTTTGTCGAGGCCGGAAAGTTGGAAGCCTTCGCCCTGCGTGCCATCGCGCAGGGTCGTGTCGTAGAGGAATACGGATTTGTCGCTCATCGCTGGGGGCGCGGAGGCTATCGATTGATTTCCGGATGGGCAAGGGGGAAGACGGTGGATGTCATGGCATCT
>JBBARN010000062.1:0-3626 GCA_040399845.1 Luteolibacter sp.
GGCGGCACCGCCGGGGCCGCAGGCGAAAGAGGTGAGAACGTGGGGACCAAGCGGGGACGGAACGGCTCACTTTGGGCGGAATCGTTCGCCTCCCTTTCGCCCGGTTCCCCCGGCGGTGGAACCCTACCTTTCAACGTAAGGCATCGCCGTAGCAGGTAGGGCGGCACCGCCGGGGCCGCAGGCGAAAGAGGTGAGAACGTGGGGACCAAGCGGGACGGAACGGCTCACTTTGGGCGGAATCTTTCGCCCCTCTTTCGCCCGGTTCCCCCGGCGGTGGAACCCTGTCTTTTTTCGAGAGTGGGAATCAGCGCTTCGGTGCTTTGGTCTCAAGCGATGGCGGAGGATTCCACTTCCATGGAATCCTCGATGCATGCCGGATGCTGCTTGGGCAGGGAAATCAGGAATTTCGTTTCCCGCCCCGGCACTGAAGTCACGCCGATGCTCCCGCCATGGGCTTCGATGGCGCGCTTGACGATCGAAAGGCCCAGACCGGTGCCCTTGATTTCGCGAGTGGAATGGTGCTTTTCCACCCGGTAAAACCGCCGGAAAATATGCGGCAAATCCGCGCTGGGAATGCCGATGCCATTGTCGGCCACCCAAATCTGTAAACCGCCCGGGTGCTGTTCGCATCCCACCTCCACCCGCAATCCGGGATGGGGATTCTGTTTCAAGGCATTTTCCACCAGGTTGAACAGGACCTGCGTCCAGTAAAAGCGGTCGCCATGCAGAACGATTGCCGGATCCTGCATGATTACCTCGATTTCCGAACTCTGGCCGCGGATCACGGATTCCAGGCGCTCCATGACGTCATGGATGCAGGATCGGAAGCGGAAGGGCTCGATTTTCAAGGAATTCGCCTCGCCGGACTCAAGGCGGGAAATCACCAGCATGTCCTCGATAATGCGGGAGATCCGGTCGGAGTGCTTGCGCATGATCGTCAGGAAGCGGCGTGCCATTTCGGGCTCTTCCAACAAATCGTCGTCCAGCAGGTTCTCAAGGTAACCGCTGATGATCGCCATCGGCGTGCGGAGCTCGTGTGAGGCGTTTGCCACGAAATCCTTGCGGATTTGTTCGATGTGGTGCTCGGCCGTGACATCGCGCAGGATGATGCGGGTGGTGGTGCCTCCATCCGGTTGGGGGGGCAGGCGGGCGACATCGATGATCCATGCGTTGATGCCGCGGTTTTCCAGGTCTCCTCTTGGTGAAGTTTGCTGGGGCAGCACCACGCGGGATTGGATGGGTTCGCCCGTTTCGAGGCAGCGGGCCAGCGACTTGGACAGGCGGGGGTCATGGATCACCTCACGCACGGTTTTTCCCACCAATTCGCCGGATCCGAACAACTCGTGGGCGGCGGAATTGGCAAAGCGGACGACGTTGCTTGCATCGACAAGGAGGAAGGCATCGCCCAGCGCGTCGAGCAGGCGGTTGCGCTCGTCGCGTGCTTGTTGAAGGTCGTTCTCCAGGCGCTGCCTCCAAGTTTCGATGTCAGCGAGCGCCTGAGCACGGGAGCAGCGCATCCGGAGCGAGAGGACGACCAGGGCGATGAGGGCCGATGCGGCGACAAAAATGGCGATCTGGGTGGTCATTCGCTGGCGTCCACCACCCGGTAACCCACGCCGCGCACGGTTTCAATCCACGATCCATGATCTCCCAATTTCTGGCGCAGGCGCTTCATGTGGGTGTCCAGCGTGCGGCTGTGGGCGGCATCGCTGTATCCCCAGATGGTGCGCAGCAGTTCATTGCGGTCCTGGGGTTTTCCGGCCCGTTCGCAGAGGAACAAAAGAAGCTTGAACTCGGTGGCTGTAAGATCGGCCTGCTCGTTGTCGAGATAGAAACGCAGCGAGTTCTTGTCGAAACGAAATGGACCATGAGTGAAGTCCACCGCTCCGGGTGGTCCGTCCGAACGCTTGAGGATGGCCTGCACGCGCAGGATGAGTTCCTTGGAGCTGAAGGGCTTGGTCAGGTAGTCGTCCGCACCGGCTTCCAATCCCTGGATGCGGTCCTCGGTCTGGGCCCGCGCCGTGAGCATGATGACCGGCACCGAGTGGGTTCGAGGATCACGCCGGAGTTCGCGGAAAACCGCGTAACCGTCACGGCCCGGAAGCATCAGGTCCAAAACAATCAGGTCAGGACGCTCCCGCATGGCCATCTCGGTGCCTGCAATGCCATCGTGGGCTTTGAAGACCTGGAACCCGGCACGTTGAAGGTTGAAGCCAATCAGATCAGCAATATCTTGTTCGTCCTCAATGATGAGAATGCGTTGCATTTCGGTCGGGACCCTAAGTGCCTGCTCAGGACCGATAGAACCTTGCGAATGTGACGATTCAGTCACAATAGATCCTTGCTGACAATGGCACCCGGACTGGTGGTGCGGGCGATGCCGATTTTCACTCCAGCTTCAATCGAAGTGTTCACGCCAGTCCGCACACCATCACCGAGAATAGCTCCCAATTTGAGGCGGCCGGTGTTGACGAGTTTGCCGTGGATCATCGATTGGTGATGACGTCCGTCGTGGCGGTGATTCTCCGTGCAGGTTCCTGCGCCGAGGGTGACGTGCGTGCCGATGATTGAGTCTCCCACATAACATTGGCGGGAGATGTAAGTGTTGTTATAAATGATCGAGTTCTTCACCTCGGCTCCATTTCCCACGAAGCAATTCGCGCCGATGCTGGTGGCACCGCGGATGTAGGCATTCGGCCCGATCTGGCTGTTGGGTCCGATGAGGACGGGGCCCTCGATCACGGTGCCGGGCAGGATGCGGGAACCGTTGCCGAGGCGGATGACTCCTGAGAGGCTTGCCAGCGGGCTGACGTCGCCAAGCAGCGAGGTTTCATCCATCAGCGCGAGAACCTCCTCGTTCATTCGGAGCAGGTCCCATGGGTAGATGACGGGGAAACAATTGGCGTCCGTGACGATTTTGTCACCGCATTCCTCGGCAATGTGGGAGCCTTTCCAAGCGAGGATATTGCCTTGGCTGTCCATCAGACGCGCGGAATTCGGGTTCCGACCAAGCAGGAGCAGCGCGCCCAGTTCGATCCAATTGTCGATCGGGATCCGGATCGCGCGAGGTTCCGCATCCTGAGGCTCAACCAGCTGCAAACCCGCCCGGCGAAGGTCGGCGGAGAGCAATTCCCTCATCGGGACATTGGCAATCAAACAGGCTCCCAAATCGCGGTTGGAGGTGATGGGAGCGCAAAAAGCGGGGTTTCTGGGTGGTAAAAGAGTCGCCTGCATGGGTTAACGACAGTCCATCACGAAGTGCCCGGGGATTCACTAAAATTTTACGAAAATTTGGGTGCCGAGGATCAGATCCCCCCGATTCCGGGCAAAGTGTCGAACTGACCGGAGTCCAACGGGAAAACTGTTAGGAAAGTCCGGGCGAGGGGCCCGGTTCGCCCCATCATTCCGCAAAGTTGCCGCCGGCTGCATGCAGGGCGTGCCACTCGTGATAGACTTTGGGGGAGATTTCCGAGGGTTTGATTTCGGAACGTCCGCCCCAGAAGACGTTGGTGTAGGAAACGGGGATGCCGACAGATTCGAGGTGGCGGTCGATGGCGGCCTTGTGTTCGAGCACGCGGGATTTTTCGGTGCCGTGGACGACGCCCATGATGTTGACGTTGCCAAAT
>JBBARN010000062.1:3636-36556 GCA_040399845.1 Luteolibacter sp.
CGCGCCAGTAACAATGGGTCATGCAGAAGTGTCGGCCGACTTCCGATCCGCCTTCGATTTCGCGGCCTTGGGGCACGGCCCAGTGGAAGAGTCCGTTGAAGCGGGTGACACGTTCGCCGGTGGCGGAGGGTTTGACGTGTTCGAGGAAGGTGGAGAAACGGCCGATGACTTTTTTGGAGTTGAGGGTTTCCGCCACTTCGCAGAAGCGCTCGAGGGAAACTCCAGCGATTTCCGCGCGTTTGTCCCATGGGTTTTCCGAAATCTCATCGAGCGTGAGCTCCTCCTTGAGAGCGAGCAGGACGTTCCATTCCTCTTCGGTAAGATCGACCGTGGCGGTGGTCATCATGACGGCCGGTTCGTCTGATTTGTCGCCGGGTTCCAAAGTCTTGCGGCGGGTGTGGCCGACCCCGAGTGCAAACACGCCGTTGGCGGGCATGAGCAGGTATTCGGTGGCACCGGTGAGGCGCAGCAGGGCGGTGGCGTGGTGATCGAGCGATTCGCCGACCGGGACCTTGAGGGTGGTCCACAAGCGGTAGCCGGATCCGGAAACCTCGCTATCGGTGGAGCGGATGACGACATGGCCGGAGAAGGGGTCCTGCTTGGCCATGAAGTCGAAGGCGTCGTTGAGTTTTTCCTCAGGCAGTTTCCACGCCACAAGTGCGCCGTGGGCGAGCTTGGTGGAGAGCAGAGTCTGGCGGACGCGGCGGATGATTCCTGCATCGACCATGGCGCGGATGCGTTCGAGCACGGTGTCCAGCGGCACGCCGGATTTCTCAGCAATCACATGGAAAGGCTGACGTTGGAAACCCGCGATGAGGTCCTCGGAAATGGCCAGGATTTTCGCGTTGGTGGGATCGTTGTGCTCGACGGGGATGGTGGCGGACATGGAGGATTTGAGATTTGAGATTTGAGATTTCAGATGAGTTGTTGGAGATAGAGGAGGGCGTCTTCGCGATCAAGGATTCTTCCTTCGAGTTGTTCGGTCTCGATGTTTTCGAGGATTTCCTTGAAGCGTGGGCCGGGTGTGAGGCCGAGTTGGATGAGGTCCCGTCCGGTCACGAGTGGCGGGGGGATGAGGGGCTCTGCGGCGAACTGGGCGGCCTGGGCCTGGAGGAATTCGTAGTTGTCGGTGAAGCCGTTGGATGAGCCGCAGTCCACGCGGTGGAGTTCCATTTCGCGATCGAAGGTGGGCTCCGCCATGAAGCGCTTGAGCTTGGCGACGCGCATTTTCTGCACGTTCATGAACTGCATGTGACGCGCCACCATGGGAACGACGGCGGCGATGAGGTCGTTCGGGTATTTCAGTCGGCGCAGGATGGTTTCCGCCATCTCGGCTCCCATCGCGTCGTGGCCATTGAAGCGGATGCGGCCGGTATCGGAATCGATGGTCCGGCAGGGTGGCTTGGCGATGTCGTGAAGCAACACGGCGAGGCAGAGATCGAGCGGTGCGTCCGGATCGAGCATTTCCAGCATGATGCAGGTGTGGGTGTAAACATCGCCTTCGGGATGCCATTCCGGTGGTTGGTCGCAGCCGATCATGGGCAGCACTTCGGGAAGGAAATGGCCGATAAGTCCGCTATCCACCAAAAGCTCCAGCCCTTGTCGGCGTCGCGGGCAGGCGAGAATTTTGGAAAACTCATCGCGGATGCGTTCCGGGGAGATCCGGTCCAATAGAGGCGCGCAATTCTGTAGCGCGGCCAAGGTGACGGGCTCCACTGTGAAGTCCAGTCGCGCCGCAAATCGGACCGCGCGCAGCAGGCGCAAACCGTCCTCATTGAAGCGCTCCTCCGCATTTCCGATGGCGCGAAGCGTGCGTTGTTCGAGGTCAGCGAGACCGCCGACGTAGTCGATGACCTCGCCGGATTCCGGATCCTCAAAGAGGCCGTTGATGGTGAAATCCCGGCGTTGGGCGTCCTCCTGCGGTGTGGAAAACGTCACGGATTCCGGGCGTCGGCCGTCGCGGTAACTGCCATCCGTGCGGAAGGTAGCGATTTCCACTTGGTGGCCGCCGTGTTTCGCGATGACCACCCCGAAGTGCGCGCCGACCTCATTGGCACCGGTAAACAATTTCACCACTTCCGCCGGAGTGGCCGAGGTGGCGATGTCAAAGTCCTTGGGCACATTTCCCATCAGGCGATCGCGCACGCAGCCACCGGCGAATAGCGCAATATACCCGGCGGCCTTCAGGCGGCGGGCTAAATCGGTCGCGGCGTCGCGCGCGGGCATTTCCGGCTTTTTCATCGATGGATCAATTCTGGGCGCGGGTGCCTTCGTAGATGGAAACCACGCCGAATGTCAGCGGGGTGGCATCGGTCTCGCTGAAGTCGCATGTTTCCATTAGGCGCATCATGCCGGGGCCGGAGGGAAAGGCTTCGATCGAGCCACCGAGGTATTCGTAGGCGTCGCGCTGGCCTGTCACAAGGCCCGCCAGGCGCGGCAGGACGTGGTGGAGGTAAAGGCGGTAAGGTGTGCGGAGGATGCCATCCGGCAGGGCGAAATCGAGAATCAGCAAACGGCCGCCGGGCCTCAAGACCCGATGCATTTCCCGCAAGGCCGCCGGGTAATCCGCCATGTTGCGGAGGCCGAAGGCGACGGTGACGACATCGAAACTCCGATCCGGAAATGGCAAGCTCAGGGCATCCGCGACGAGGGTTTTGGCAATCCCGCGGCTGGCGGCGTGGGCGAGCATTTCCGCGCAGAAATCCGTGGCGATGACCTCGCAGGCAGGGCATTGGTCCTGGATTTCCAGCGCCAGATCGCCCGTCCCGGAGGCCACATCGAGCAAGCGCTTCGGTTTCCACTTGCGGATGCGCGACGTCACCACCTTGCGCCACCAAATGTCCGCACCTCCACTTAGTACGTGGTTGGTCAGCACATAGCGATCGGCGATCCGGGCAAAGGCATCGCGCACGTAAACGGCGTCGGGCATGCCGGAGCTTTAAGGCGGACGGCCGGGGAATCAAGCGGCAAGACCATTAGGGAAATGAGAGTGCCGTTTGATCGGGCTGCTCTGATACATGGTGAAGGAAAGAGCGTGAAGGAAAGGGCGTAAAGGGACAGGTTGACTCCCTGCCCGAAACGGATAAGTTCCACAGAAGATTGGAAAAACCCATGAACCGCATCTTTGTAACCGCAGTTATCGCCGTCGCCGCCTTATCGTCCGCGATTTATGCAGAAGTAAGTCCAGCGCCGGACCTTGCCCGCTTGAAAAAGGCCGCGCTCCAGATCGATCAACAGGTCGCCGCATTCTATCGCAACAAGAAGCTGCCCGTCCCGGAGGTGACCGATGACGCCACTTTCCTGCGCCGGGCGTTTTTGGTATCCATCGGACGCATTCCCACGTCTGAGGAAGCCATTGCTTTTCTGGAAATCGAAGATCCAGCCAAGCGTGAAAATCTTGTGGAGTATCTGCTCAAGTCGCCCGGCTTCTCCAGTCACATGTCGAACTGGGTTTTCGATTTGTTGCGGATTACGGATGGCCGGACTGGCAGTTCAGCCACCAACGAGCCCTACCGCCACTGGGTTCGAAAAGCGATGGCGGAAAACATGCCTTGGGATCAATTCACCCGGCAGCTCATTTCAGCTTCAGGTGATGGTTGGGATCCTTCCACTGCGGCCGTTGGTTATTATACCCGGGATCGTGGCATGCCGCTCGACAATCTTTCGAATACCATGCGCGTTTTCCTCGGCACCCGAATGGAGTGTGCACAATGCCATGATGATCCATTTGGCACCACGGAGCGGCATGATTTCTACCAACTGGCAGCGTTCACCCATGGGCAAGGCACTGTTCGTCAGGAAGTCATGTCGCCACTATGGAACGAGCTTCGAGACGATCGCCGGGCCAACAGTGATGAATACCGTGTGGCACAGATCCTTTGGGATAAAATCTATGGATTGTCGCTTGACGGTGGCGGCTCTGGCCGCATTCCCCTTCCGTCCGACTATCAATACCGAGACGCGGCCCCTGGAGAAGTCGTTGCAGGGCGCACTCCGTTCGGAAAAACAGTCCGGATGTCCGAAAAGCGAGATGACAACGACGGGCGGCAGAAGTTTGCCGATTGGATCGTTGCCCGCACCGAGGGGCAGTTTCCCAGCGTCATTGCCAACCGGATGTGGAAGCGTGTGATGGGCAAAGGTTTGTATGAACCTGTCGATGAATACATTCCCGCCTCCAAGACCGCGCACCCGCCTCTTTCTTCGCTTCTTGCCGGGCTGATGGTGGAGCTGAACTATGATCTCAAGGCCTTCCAGAATGTGCTTCTCCTTACCAGGACCTTCCAATTCGCGACAAATCCAAATGCTTCCACAGTGGAAGGTGGCGATGATTTTCATGGCCGGAAAATCGAACGGCTCTCCTCCGAACAGATTTGGGACTCGCTCATCACCTTGGCGGGGGGCGATCCCGACAAGAAACCTGTGAGGGCTCTGGATGACCGCATCTATCTGAATGGCCGCCCGGTGCTGGTGGGCAAGAAGACCATGCAACAACTCTCAAAAGAGGTTCTTTCCATCAAAAGCGAGGCCGAGTTCCGGCAATACTTCGCAAAGCTTTCTGGTGAGATTCTCAACGGCAGTTCCTCGACATCCTCTGGCAATACAATGATGATGTCCGGCGGAGCAAAGTATGATCGCAATGCTCTGGTCCGAGCTTCGGAGCTTCCGTCTCCCGCTCCACGCGATCACTTCCTCTATCTTTTCGGAGCTTCAGATCGCGAGGTCGTGGATGCCGCAAGCCGTGATCCCAATGTAGGACAGGTGCTTTCTCTCATGAATGGTTTCGTTCAGGACCGGCTCGTCAACAACAGCAAGGCCCATCTTTACAAATGTCTGGAAGACGCGAGCTCTGATCCGGAAAAGGTCCGGCGCCTGTATATTTCCATCCTCAATAGGCCTCCTTCCGGAGAGGAGATGAAGTGGATGATGGATGAACTGAAGGAACGCGGCAGCGAGGAGGGCTGCCGCAACATCATTTCCTCTCTCGTCATGTCTTCAGAGTTTCTGTTTCTTCAATAACCCACCGCCATGTCAACCAATCCATTTTTGAAATCCGATGAAGTTTCACGCCGGAACTTCATGTCACACGCGGCCCGCACACTTTTGGGAGTGCATCTTCTGCCCATGTTTGGTTCCACGATTGCCGGAGGTGCTCCCGTTGGCAAAACGATTCCCACCAAAGGCAAGGCGAAACATGTCATCTATTTATTCATGTCTGGAGGCATGAGCCATGTGGATACTTTCGATCCAAAGCCGAAGAAGAAAGATATCATGGGTAAGACTGAAGTCATCTCCAGCAAGGCGGATGACATCTTGCTCGGCCATTACCTGAAAAAGACCGCCAACGTGATGGACAAGGTTTGCGTGATCAATTCCATGAACTCCACCCAGGGCGCGCATGAGCAGGGGTCCTACATCATGCACACGAGCTATGGGTTGCGAGGAACCATCAAGCATCCATCACTCGGTTCGTGGGTGCTCCGCCTCGGCGGGCGCATTCACCCGGAGCTTCCCGGCTTCGTCGCGATCGACAGTTCGCCGGATCTCACTGGCGGGGGCTTTTTTGGGGCCAAGTTCGCCGCAGCTCCGATTGGCAGCCCTGAGGAGGGCCTCAAAGACTCCAAGCGCACCGCTGCGGTCTCTTCGGAGGATTTCGATCGCCGTCTTTCATTGGCCGACCGGCTCAACCGTCAGTTCCATGGGCGCTATCCGAACGCAGACGTCAAAGCCTACGAGGAGTTATATCGTGAGGCGGTCTCACTGATGAATTCAAAGGATCTCAAGGCGTTCGATCTTCGTGAGGAGTCTCAAGCCACCCGCGAGCTTTATGGTCCCGGACGCTTCGCCCAAGGTTGCATGCTTGCCCGCCGACTTGTGGAGCATGGCGTGCGATTTGTCGAAGTTCAACTCGGCGGATGGGATACCCATTATGACAACTTCACCGGTGTCGAGGGTCGCTGCCAGCAATTCGACCAAGCTTACGCAGCTCTCATCACCGACCTCGAAAAATGTGGCAAGCTCGATGAGACACTGGTGGTCGTTGCCACCGAATTCGGTCGGACTCCTGAGCTTAATACGGAGCACAATCTCGGACGTGACCACCATCCGTCCGCGTTTTCCTGCGTACTTGCCGGTGGTGGCATCAAGGGTGGAACCAAACACGGAGTCACTGATGCAAGCGGAGGCAAGGTAAAGGACGGAGTTGTTTCAGTCCAGGACTTCAACGCTACTATTGCTTATTCGTTAGGTCTCGCCCATGACGAAGTCATCATGTCACCGTCGAGACGCCCTTTCACGATTGCAGATAAAGGCAAACCGCTTACCAATCTTTTCGCTTGATGCCGTGGGTTACCATGGTGGTTAGTGCGCAACCGCAGACTGATTCGCGATTTTGAGGTTCTACCGGAACATTCAGTAGCTATGATTCAAGTCGCGATGATCAAGCTGATGCTTCGCAGAATCGCATACTGAGTTATTTTTCAGACAGGCTCTCACAAATCACTCCGCTGAGGTAGCATCCTCGCGCTCCATGTATTTCCGCGAGCCTCTGACATATTTCTCCGCCCAATGACGGACTTTGCCCTGCTCTTCAGGCGAAAGCGTGCGAACCACTTTGGCCGGTGAACCCAGAACCAGCGAGCCCGGTGGAATGATGGTGCCGCCGGTGACCAGTGCCCCCGCACCGATGATGGAACGTTCCCCAATCACCGCGCCATCAAGAATGATGGCACCCATCCCCACCAAGACTTCATCCTTCACCGTGCAGGCATGCAGGATCGCCGAGTGGCCTACCGTGACAAACTCTCCCACATAACATCCATAATCATCCGCAAGGTGCACCACGGCGTTGTCTTGGATGTTGGAGTTCGCACCGATCACGATTTCGTTGATGTCCCCGCGCAGGGTGGCGTTGTACCAGATGCTGGTGTTTTCATGCAGCGTCACCCGCCCGATGATGTCCGCGCTGGCGGCGATGAAGGCGGACTCATGAATCCGGGGTGTGAAATCGGCAAAGGTCTCGATGGCCATGCACGAGATTTGGAAATCCGCAGGCCGCCCGCAAGCCAAGGATTGCCGTCCTTGCAGCAGATCCTGCTCAGAGCACGAACCACTCGGTGGGCTCATCCTGGCCAGCGCAGTGCAGGCCCACGTGAGCATGGCCGAGTTCGCCGAGGCAGTGCTTCAGGCGCGCCATGATGAGATCCGGCTTGTTGCAGTCCGAACTCAGATGCCCCAGCACCACGCGGCCGAGTTCGATGTGGGAAATGTCGCGAATCAAGGCCGCCACCTGCTCGTTCGGCAAATGCCCGTGCCGCGTGCTGATGTGTTGTTTGATCGACCAAGGCCGCTTGGTATCCGCCTCCAGCAAGCCATCGTCATAGTTGGCCTCCACAAACAAACCATGCAGCCCGCGCAAGGCATCCGTCATGCTGCGGGTGACGAATCCCGCATCGGACACAAAGCCCAGCCGACGTGAACTGCTGCCGATCACGAATCCCACCGGATCCACCGCATCGTGCTGGATGGCAAAACTCCTCACCTGCGAGGAACCGATGGAAAAGGTCTGCCCGGTTTCAAAAGTCTTCCATTTTCCGCCATCGATTCCCATCTCGCGGACGACATGGGAGGTCTGGGAGGTGGCGAAAACCGGGACCTCGTATTGTTTCAGAAACACCTTGAGCCCCTTCACATGATCGCCGTGTTCGTGGGTCAGCAAAATGCCATCGAGCGATTCCGGATCGATCCCCAGCATGCCCAGCCTCAAAGACAACTGCTTGGCACTCAATCCCGCGTCAATGAGCAGACGCACCCCCTCTGCCTCGACCACCGCCGAGTTCCCGCCACTGCCACTGCCAAGCACCGCAAATCGAATCACCCCCCGACTCTGCCGACCCGTCTCCCCGGAATCAAGGCGATCCGAACCAGAAACCCAACTCCCCATGGACCCGTTTGGACTGCTGCAGCCCGCTGCCGCTTTCCCCAGCCAGCCTGCTGGCAAGTCTTCGTAAACTATGGATGTATTCAATGGGGAAAGTCCCATAAAAGAACCGCTCATACTCCGTTCTCAGCCCCCCGAACCGAAAGTTCCCAGCGCGCCGTCCCTCTCCCCCTCATCACTTCTAACTGCCCATCAGCCAGTCAGCGACAGCCTCCACGTCCTTGAACTCCGGAACCCAGGCGAGTTCTTCGGGAAGGTCGGTGGTGAATTCGCAGCGCAACCGCACCGGGTGGGCGCCCGAATCGATCGCGGCGTGCTGGTTGTAAATGCGGTCGTCGACGAGGATGGTTTCGTCCGGCTTGAGGTCATATTTCTCATAACAGGCCCGGAGCCGGTCGATCTTGGCCGTATCGTGCATGAACTCGCCGTGCCGCACGCATTCGATCGTCAGGAAGTCGGTCACCGGCGCAAGAACCTCGTTGAGGTAGGCGGTCTTCGCCTCCACATCGAAGGTCGCCGACATCGTGAACTGGCGATAGCCCTGATCATTCAGCCGCTTGAGAACCTCGATCACCTTCGGATAGAGCGGACGATTCCGGAAGAAGGCCTGGTCGGCACAAAAGTCCCGGTCCATCTCTGCCCCGAGCTCCGGGTGCGTCTTGAGCTCCAGCGCGCCATACTCCGGAACGATCGGCAAAATTTCCGGCAGCTGCTCCCACTTCAACCCGGCATAACGATCCCGATACTTCGGATGGCCCGTCAGGAAATGGAAGTAGGCGTAGTTCAGATCCGCCAGAACTCCGTCGACGTCCCAGAAGATGTTTTTGATTTGGCGAGGGTTCATGGCGTGGAAAGTGCCGAGCATGATCGGCGACGGTCCATTGGAAAAGACTTTGTGGGAAGCAAAGCTTTTCTACGTTTGATGATTCAGCCCTTGGAAATTCGGAAGCCATCCCTACTCTCGCCCCATATGCCCGAAGACAGCACCCATTTCTACAATCTCGCCATCGACGCGGTCCAGGCGGGCCAACTCGAGAACGCCATTTCCCATACCGAATCCGCCCTGATCGAGGATCCGAAAGACAGCCTCTCCTGGCAGCTTTATGTGAATCTTCTCACCGCGGCCGGAAGGACCGGGGACGCCACGACTGCCCGGGAAAAACTGCTCGCTATGGGGATCAGCGGGAAAGAAAAGAGGATGATCGAATCCAGTGAGCAACTCGCCGGTGGCAACCTCGACAGGGCCATTAACATCTACCAACAGGCCGCCGCGGAGAACCCGGAGGATGTGGACATCCACGCCAGCCTCGCCCTCGCCCTGTTCCAGAACGGCGACCGCGAACCCGCCATCGAAGCGGGCAGAAAAGCCGTCGGTCTCTCCCCCTCCGATTCCCGCGCGAACTACGTGCTCGGCCACATGCTCCGGCTCGAGGGCCGGAAAGACGAAGCGCTTGAGGCCCTGACAAGAGCCGTCGATGCGGAAGACGACTTCATGCCGGCCATCTACGAGCAGGGCATGATCTTCGCCGAAAAAGGCCAACTGGAGAAGGCCCTGGCGAACTTCGAAACCTTCTCCGCCGCCCACCCCGAAGACGAGAACGCCCGCCTCGCCATCTCCAACATCCGCAAGGAACTCGGCCGCACCGATACTTTTTGATTTTTCAACCCTCAACCCTCAACCCTCAACCTCTTCTCCCCCCCCCACTTTCTCCTTCCCACCCTCCGTCATTCCCCTCACTTGGCTTTTGGAAAGCTTGGTATCTTTGGCTTGTCACCTGGCTCATTGTCATGGGTTCATCTTCCTGAGCCCGATTCCCCGTCCACATGTCTGCCGCTTATCAACCGCCCTTCACCCTCACCTCCGCCATGCTCACGCGGGTCGCGGAGATCGCCGGGGAAGTCGGACGCTTGGATGCACTGGGAGGATCCGGTAAGGTGCCGAAGCTGCGACGGGAAAACCGAATCCGATCCATCCATTCCTCACTCGCCATTGAGAACAACACCCTCACCCTCGAGCAAGTCACAGCCGTCATCGCCGGGAAACGGGTGCTCGGGCCACCCAAGGAAGTCCAAGAGGTGAAGAATGCCTTCGCAACTTACGAGGCGATGCCCTCGTGGAATCCCGCTTCCGCCAAGGACCTCCTCGCCGCCCACCGTCTCTTGATGCAGGGACTTGCGGACGATGCGGGACGCTTCCGCAGCCGCTCCGTCGGCATCGCCAAGGGCCATCAGGTCGTCCACCTCGCACCGCCTGCGGACCGGGTGCCCGGGCTCATGAAAGATCTGCTCGGCTGGCTCAAACGCACCGATGCACACCCGCTCATCGCCAGTTGCGTGTTCCATTACGAACTGGAATTCATCCACCCGTTTTCCGATGGAAACGGACGCATCGGCCGTCTTTGGCAAACGCTCGTCCTGAGCCGCTGGAACCCGCTCTTCGCATGGCTCCCGGTGGAAAGCGTCATCCGCGAGCGCCAGGGGGACTATTACAAGGTCCTCGCCACCTGCGACAAAGCTGGGAACTCCACCGCCTTCATCGAGTTCCTGCTTTCCGCCATCCTCGCCGCACTGCTTGAAGTATCAGGTGAGCAAGTCGGTGCGCCAGTCAGTGAGCAAGTCGCTGCCATCCTTCGCGCTTGCGCGGGCGAACCCCGATCCAAAGCCGACCTCCTCCAAGCCGCCGGACTTGCCAACGCCTACCTGAACTACAAACGCCATATCCAGCCGCTCCTCGCCGATGGGCTTCTCGAAATGAACCTCCCCGATAAACCCAACAGCCGCCTCCAGAAATACCGGCTCACGGAGAAGGGACGTTCCCATCTTTCCTGATCACCGATCACTCCCTCTTCTCTCACATCTTGTCTGCTTCTTCCTCGCGTCTCTCCCGCTGATCACTTCTCACTCGGCACTTCCCCCTTCTTCTCTTGCGTCTTGCGTCTTCAAGTCTTGCGTCTCCCCGCCCATTTTCTCCTTCCCACCCTCCGCCGTTCCCCTAACTTTGCTTTTGGAAAGCTCGGTCTATCCGGCTTCCCGCCATTTCGATATCTCTGACCCTCCCACATGCCTTCCTCCGATTCCCAAGCTTTTCTCCACAAGCTCGATAAGAGGTTCTGTAGTTACTCGGTTGGAAATTCAAAGAACCGTGGAAGCCTCGCACTACGTTCGGCGCATAGATCAAACAAAAACACCGGGATCAGTGCGCGAATCTATTTTCACGATTATCCCACCCTTTCCACAAGCCATCGGCTTCCCGCTTGAATCTCCCTTTATCAATGGATCACGCCACCCACAATAAAATCGTTTCATTCATCTGGTCCATCGCGGACGACTGCCTCCGCGACGTATTCGTCCGCGGGAAATACCGCGATGTCATTCTTCCGATGTTCGTTCTCCGCCGGATCGACTGCCTGCTGGAGGACACCAAGGAAGCCGTGCTGGCCGAGGTGAAGTTCCAGAAAGACGAGGCGGGCATGGCCCTGCTCGATCCAGACGGCCTGCGCGAAGCATCCGGCCAAGTCTTCTACAACACCTCCAAATTCACCCTCAAGAGCCTGCTCGGAAACCCCTCCCAGCTCGAAGCGAACTTCAATTACTACCTCGATGGCTTCAGCTCCAACGTCGCCGAAATCATCGCCAAGTTCGATCTCCGCAACCAAATCCGGAAAATGGGCGAGGCGGACGCCCTCCACGGCGTGATCGAGAAATTCGTGGCCCCGGACATCAACCTTTCCCACCACGACACCATCGGCCCGGACGGGCGCAAGCTCCCTGGCTTGACCAATCTCGGCATGGGCTACGTGTTCGAGGAACTGATCCGCAAGTTCAACGAGGAAAACAACGAGGAGGCTGGGGAGCACTTTACGCCCCGCGAGGTCATCCAACTCATGATCCACCTGCTGTTCGAGCCGGTGAAAAAGAAGCTCCCGCCCGTCATCACCATTTACGATCCCGCATGCGGTTCCGGCGGCATGCTCACCGAGGCCCAGGACTTCATCATCGATCCCGAGGGCTCCATCCGCTCCAAGGCCGCCATCTACCTCTACGGCAAGGAGGTCAACCCAGAGACCTACGCCATCTGCAAGTCCGACATGATGATCAAGGGCAACAACCCCGAGAACATCCGCTACGGCTCCACCCTCGCCACCGACGAGTTCTCCGGCACCCGCTTCGACTTCATGCTGTCGAATCCGCCCTACGGCAAGAGCTGGAAGACCGACCAAGGCCAGATCCTTGAGAAAAACGGCGCGAACACCGTCATCATCGATCCCCGCTTCGAGGTAAAGCTGCCCGATGCCTCCGGCGAAATCCAGACCGTCTCCGCCGCGCCCGCCGTGGATGACGGCCAACTCCTCTTCCTCATGGAAATGGTGAGCAAGATGAAGCGCCTCCAAGACTCGCCGGCCGGCTCGCGCATCGCCACCGTCCACAATGGCTCCGCCCTCTTCACTGGGAATGCCGGCGGCGGGGCCAGCAACATCCGCCAATACCTCATCGAGAACGACCTGCTCGAAGCCATCATCCAGCTTCCGAACAACATCTTCTACAACACCGGCATCACCACCTACATCTGGCTGCTATCCAACAAGAAAACCAAGGGCCGCGAGGGCAAGGTCCAGCTCATCGATGCCTCCCAGCTTTTCGAAAAGCTCCGCAAGAACCTCGGTGCGAAAAACTGCGCCTTCACCGGCGACCACCTCGCCCAAATCACCCGCGCCTAACATCAAAGCCGGAGAAGCGAACTACCGCCTGCTAGTCGTCGCCAACAAATACCTAACCGGCTTCGACGAGCCGCTTTTGCACACGATGTATGTGGACAAGCGCCTGCAAGGCGTGATCGCTGTGCAAGCCCTGTCTCGCCTGAACCGCTGCAACGCCAAGATGCAGAAGCAGGACACCTTCATCCTCGATTTCTACAACACCGCCGCCGAGATCAAAGCCGCCTTCGACGACTTCTACACCGCCACCTCGCTCACCGAGCCGACCGACATCAACGTCCTCCACGATCTGAAGGACGCGCTCGACGATGCCGGGCTCTACAGCGAAGAAGACATTGAGAGATTCAATGAACTCTTCTTCAACGGTGTGGATGCCGAGCAGCTTCACCCGATCATCGACGAGACCGTCACACGCTTCGACATGATCGAGGACGAGGAGGACAAGATTGATTTCAAGATCAAGGCCAAGCAGTTCGTGAAGCTCTACGGTCAGCTCGCGTGCATCATGCCGTTTTCCAATGCCGCATGGGAAAAGCTCCACTGGTTTCTGAAATTTCTGATCCCCAAGCTAAAGGTTGCAACCCGGGAGCAGGACCAACTGGACGAGCTGTTGGAAAGTGTGGACCTCTCGACCTATGCCCTCGAACGTGTCCGCCTCAACCAGCACATCGAACTCGACAGCGCGGAAACCGAACTCGAACCCGAAAATCCCAACGTCCGCGGCCACCACGGCGGTGAGGAAGACGAATCACCGCTCGACGACATCATTCGCCATTTCAACGAACGCTGGTTCTCCGCCTGGGATGCCACGCCAGAGGAACAGCGCGTGAAGTTGATCGCGATTGCGGACAGCGTTCGCGAAAGCGCCGTTTACAAGGAGCAAGTGGAAGGGAATGCCGATGAGCAGAACCGGAAGCTGGCGCAGGAATCGATCATCGGAGAGATCGTAAGGAAACAGCGGAGAAAAGACATGTCTCTTTATAAAAACTATGCGGAGGATCCCGATTTCAGGAAGTCCGTTGAAGATAGCATCATCCGGATTTTGGCCCTGCACGACAGGAGCAAGCCCGCATGATTTGAGAGCGGGGACCTTATTGTCCCCTTTGATTTTTCGAGAATGAAGAACCGACAGTATGGTCCTTGCTCCTTAGGATTGCCACGGCCCTCGCGGCAGGTGTGGCGGATCGATGCGGCGTTCGTGCCAGCGGATGAGGGATGGCTGGACCCTATAGTCTCGTGGGCTGAAGCCTACGACTACCTTCTTCGGTCACTTTGCGACAATCTCCCATCCGCCTCGACACATCCTTTCCTGACCGCTAGATCAGTGGTGAAAGATGCATGGATTTCGTTGTGTTGCCGCTTTGTTCGTTCTCGCCCTTGCCATGTCCTGCACCTCGATTCCGATGAGTGCGCATCGTTTTCCCGTGTCGAAGAACAAGACCCTTGCGGCAACCAATCTCATTGAGGTGGGGGAGGTGGATGGCAGCATTCAGGTGGAGTTGATTTACAAAACCAGCGCCAACCTCACCCGGGCTCCGCTGTATCCGCAGGAGATGCCGGCCTTGCTGAGACCGGAGACTGCGCAGCGTTTGGCGCGGGCCAATGAGGAGGTGAAGGGGCATGGTTTCCGCATCAAGATCTGGGATGCCTATCGACCACCGGAGGCGCAGTTCGCGCTTTGGGATGCCTGCGGTCACAATGACCGCTATGTGGCCAATCCGCACAACAAGCCTTCTCAGCATTCCTGCAGCACGGCGGTGGATGTCACGCTGGTGCGCCTAGATGGTTCTGCGGTGAAGATGCCGACTGCCTTCGACGACTTCACGCCGGCCGCTGCGTCCGGGGCGATTCCTTCCGATCCCGAGGCGCGCGCCCATCTTCATGTTCTCCAAACCGCCATGAAGAATGCGGGCTTCATGATGCTGGCTGCCGAGTGGTGGCACTTCATTGATGGCAATTACCGGAATTATCCGGACGTGATCGAATGGAAGGAAATCCAGCATGCGTTTTGAACGGTTCATTGCTCTAACAATCTTGGCGTTTTTGCCATCGGCATCCGCGGAGACGGTGGCGATTTCCTCGACCTATCTCGGCGATGGTGCGCGAAACTTCTATGGCGATCTCGCGCCCTCGGCCTTGAAGTTGCATTGGAAGATTCCGTTTGGTTCGGGCAAGACCTCCATTGCCGGAAAATCCATCACCTGGAGTGGCAGCGGCTGGACGGGGCAGCCGCTGGTGATCCGGGAAAACGGTCAGATCATCCTCATCCACGGTGCTCTCGATCACCATCTCCGAAAAATCAGCGCCAGCGATGGGGCGGTGATTTGGCAGGCGGACTTAGGCGATGCGATCAAGGGCACGCCGACCTTTGTCGATATCGGCGGCGATGATCCGGAAACCCGCCATATCCTCATCTGCGGCTGTCGGCGTGGGGAGCATGCGGATTTTGTGAATGATCCTGCCCACAGTTTGAGGGCTGTTTCATTTCTAACAGGTCGGGAGTTGTGGCGACTTAATTCCATCCATTCCCACAGCAACAGCCGCGATGTCGATGGCTCCGCTTTGATGATCGGAAACAAGGCCTGCGTTCCGCTGGAGAACGGGTATTTCACCATCCTGTCACCTGATCCCCGCCAGGCTTCGCCGATCGATGGATTCCCATCACCGAAGATTCACAAGCAATTCCGCATCTATCAGGAATCCGATCTGCCACTCTATCAGACCGAGTTGTCCTGCGAATCCTCGCCCACGCTTTTCAATGGCAAGGCTTATGTGGCAGCGGGTTGTGGGCGGATTCTTGCCATCTCTCCAAGCTGGCCGACGACCGGATGGACCTTCGATACTGGTGGTGATCTCAATGGCTCGATGCCCGTGACCAATGACAACTGCCTGCTGGTGGGAATTGAGAAACAATTCATTCCCGGCCATGGAGGCGTCATGAAAATCAAGCCGGGTGGGGGAGTTCAGTGGTTTTTGCCGACTGAAGATGCTTCATTCTATGAGTGGCGCGGCGGCCTCGTCGGATCACCGGCTGTCAATCATCGAACGGCCAAGACCCTTTCCGCAGACCTTGCCTGCTTTGCCGGAGTGGATGGCCATTTGGTTCTCATCAACCACCGCAGACTGGAGCCGGGAGTGAGTCATGCGAGCCCGATGAAAGATATCACTTATCCCGCGCCGCAGGTTCTCGATCGCGTGAAACTGCCATCGGGGACCATTTCCACGCCATTGTTCATTGATGACCGCATCCTCATCGGGCATGACTCCGGGCTTGAACTCTATCAGGTCACGACCGAGTTCAAACTATTGCTGTTGGCATCTTTCAGCGGTCCCATGTTCGACTCTACCCCGGTGGTTCACGACCGCAGGATTTATGCACCTTCCAAAGATGGTTATCTCTATTGCTTGGGAGACTAGATAACTTCAGATGCAGATCCAAGCCGGGACCTAAATTCTGGCGATGGTCCAGAGTTTGAGTGTCTCGTATCGATTCAAGTCCACTCGCAGAGTGATTCCAAATACGCCGCAGATCCATCCCGGAGCCAGCCGTCGAGTTGGGACGGGTCCTTGAGTTGTTGGCCGCGCAGGCGGGGGACGGCGACGTAGCGGGTATCGATGGACGGAAGGTGGCTCATGTCCACCCAGAGTTTTTCGAACTGGCAAACAGGCATCACATCCTCCTGACCGTGGCCCCAGCGCTTTTTCACGTCCTTGAGCGTGATATAAGTCGGGATCTTCGCGGCGAGGTTGCGGATGGCGGTTGTGACTTTGTCGGAGTCGCTGAGATCGGCGCGGCTGAGTTTGAAGGCATTCAGCAAGGCATCGATATCGATCCAACAGGTGTTGCTGTTATAATAAGTGAGATGGAATTCATCCTCCTCGCGCGGCATGGCGAGGCCTTCGACGAGTTGTGGGCGGCCATTGACGCGGGCAAGGCCGCCGCCGCGGTCTTCGAGGCGGCGGGTGATGACTTCGAAAGTGAGACCCGCGCCGGTATCGAGATGATGGCCGAGCAGGGTAGGATCGACATTCATGCCAACGGTATCGATGTTGTGAAGCACCAAGGTTTTCAACTGCGGGCGTTCCTCTAACAACTTTGCAAGAGTTCCATTGCGCAGCAGGTTGGGCACTTCATACCAGTGGCCGACCGGGTGCAGGCATTGCTGGGGTAGGTTGTCGGTATAATCCGAGGATTCGCCACTCGATTGCGCCCAACCGATGAGCGCGGTGCGCAGGCTGTCGCGGACTTTCTGTTGTTGGACATCGAGCGTCTGCTGCGGCATTTCCTCCCACGCGAAACGGAGATCACGTACGGTGGGGATGGTGCGGAGACCGATGGATTTTCCTTCGGACAGAACCAGCGGGCCTTCGTAGCCGAATTGATCGTGTTGATCGAGGAAGCGGCGGGTCGGTTCGTGCGAGAAATAACTCGTCGTGAAGATATGTGGAATGGGCGTGCCACAGAGTTGGGAAACCTTCCGGCTTTTCGCGAGGTGGGTTTCCACGAAGGAACGATGACGTCCGCCGAGTTTGCAGAATGGATGCAGCGCCTTTACCACGCCCGCGCCTTGGGTCCAGCGGGAACCGGCACCGGCGGCGAGAGTGATGACCGCAACCTCGCCCTTGTTGAGCGCGGCGAGGCCGATTTCCTGATGCTTTGCTGTTAGAGATGCCGAATCGGTTAGATCGCCTTCCTTCACATCCTCGATCACCGAGTTGGCGGGCAGGCGGTTTTGGGCGAGGCCGATGCGACCAGCCTTGAGATCCTCGCGGATCTGCTCGTGCATCACGCGGTCGAAGCCGTATTTTGTGAGAAGCGCGTCGAGGGTATCGCGGCTGTTCGAATCGTCGCTGCCGTGAGGGAAGATCGAGTCAAACAAAGTCTGCACCATGCCTTGGAGTTCCGGGCGGTTGCGGCATGCGGCGGCGAATTGATCGAGTTCGGCAAGCCGTGGCGCGCCGAGTTGCTTGCGGTCCATGCGGAGCAATGTGGGAACCACGAAACGATAGTATCCGGAGGGCATTAGTGCTTCGTTTCCTGATAACAGATCTGCCCAGGTGCCGCGTTCGTTGATAGCGAAATCATAAACCACCGGCTCCATCGCAAAGGGTAGGGCGGAGGCGAGGGTGCGTTTGGTGTCCGACATGAGTTTCTGCAAAAACTCCTGTCCTTCCGCCTTGCGTTCGGGCGCGAACATGAAACCCATGCCACCGCCGGCCATGCCGCCGAGCATCCAGAAGCCCCAGAAGTCGGCACCGAAGTGCTCGCGGGTTTTCTCGATGAGCGTCTGGGTGTAAAGATTTCCGGCCCATGGGATGATCGTTTGGATGGGGCCGTTGAAATTTTCCATGGTGGCGGCACCGATCGCCGGGACGTCGCCGGTTTTGAGAGCTGCTAGAATGCGATCGAGCACGCCGTGGGTTTCCTTGCGGGCGGACCACTCGGGCTCGCTGCGGAGCAGGTATTTTTCCGTCACCATTTCCAGGATGGGACCCACATTCTGGGCCATGCCGCCGTGGACGAGGACGAGTGAGTCCTGAAGTTTTCTGCGTGCCTCGGCGGGTGCGTCCTCGTGATCGAGGATGCGATGGGTGGGCATGAGGCGGCCGCGGCTGATGCCGAATTCGGGGTCGCCCTCGTTGGCGACCGCACCGCAAATGAGTTTCATGCCGGGCCAAACGCCGCCCGAGTCCTGCCAACCGCCGCCGGAGCCGCCAATCCATTCGCCGAGCAGGGCGCGGGCGAGCACGATGCGGCGTTCGTTTTCCTCAAGCTGGCCTGTTAGAGAGCGGGCCTGACCGGTGGCGCGCATGCAGACGCCGATGAGCGCCGCTAACAGATTGGTGGAAACCGCGAGGCGCGAACCTTTCGGGATGTTGTTGACGTTGGAAACCAACTCCAGCCCTTTGCCGGGGCCGACTACCCGCTCTAACAAATCCGCGAGACTTTGGCCTGATCCTTCGATGCCGGGTGGCACGATGCCGCTGGCGATGACGGCCGCCTTGAGCAGGCCGAGATAGTCTTTGGCGAAATCGAACACTTCATTGAGGCTCGAAATTTCCGCCGTGCAGCCGAGGTCCACGCTGGTGAGACGGAGCACGGGTTCTTCGATCACGCGCAGGCTTGCCTCGACTGGCGGGCTCGGTTCCTTGTCGCGGCCATGGACGGCGAGATCTACCGAGATGTTGAGCACCTTCGCGCCATCCGGATAATCCATGCCGAGGAAAAAGATATCACTCCATCCGCAATGCGTCAGATCCATGCGGACCGGTGTGCGTTCGCGGAGCACCGGATAGAGCCCGGTGGCGGCATCGCGGGTAGTGAGTTCTTTGCGGATACGGAGCGGTTGATCGGCCGGGTGGCCCATGCGGAACATCCATTGGTTTCCACTCACGCTGCGCACGCTGCGGCGGACTTGGTCGGCGAGGGTTTGGAAGGCGAGTTTCTGATAGGCCGAGGCAAGCGCGCTGGAGATCGCATCGCTGGGACCGGATTCGGACTGGTGCTTGAGAAACACGTCGATGGCTTCCTCGAAGCGGCGTTCCAGGAGGTTTTCGTATCCCTTGAAGGGGATGGAGCCGGGTTTCTCCGCTGTTAGAAGCGTCGGCAGATGGAAGCGGTGGATCGAGTGGAGAAACAGGAGGGCGCGGACCCGCTGATAGAGATTCTCGCTTTGGCGGCGGAACGAATCGAGTGCGGTGGATTCTGTTAGTAGAGCCGCGAGATCGAGTCCGGCGCAGGCGGAATCGAGCGATTGGTTGCGGACGGATTCCTCCGGCGAGGTGATGAGATCGATGAGAGCCATGGCCGGAATCAGGCTTGGGATTGGGCGAGGAGTTCGACGAGCAGCGAGAGCACTTCATCGCGATCCTTGCCGGCAAGGCCGAGGGCGAGCTGAGTGGCGAGCAGGCCGTAATGCAGATCGATGTCATGGCGGCGGCCTTGCAACTCGTGGGCGAGGTAGCGCTCGCGGCGGGCGGTTTCGGATAGGGCGGCGGAGAGGTCCGCGCGGCCATCGCTGTCCTTCATTTGGCGACCGAGGATTTCCATGACCGATGGCGTGAGCGCGTGCATGCCGAAGAAACAAAGGTAATTCCCTGCGCGCAGACCGGGGACCACGAGTTTCTGCTCCGCTTCGGTGGGGGTGGGTTTTTCAATTACGGTTTCCACTTCGTAAAGCCGGTCCGAGCCTTGCACGCGGCGGCCGCCGACGCTGCCGTAGAAGGGGAGCTTGCTTTCGTGGGTGGCCTGAACGGCGGAAACCGAGCACTTGCCGGAATCGGCAGTCTCTAACAATTGTGCCGTGCAGGACTTGTTCGTGCGGCTGGTGTAGAGGTGATCGCCAACGGTTAGAAGAAACGGGTCATCGCCTGTAAACTCGGCAGCGCAGTGGACCGCGTGGCCGTAGCCGAGGGCGTTCGTTTGCGGAATGAAGCGCATCTGGCGGGCGAGGGGACCGGCGGCTGCGGAGTAGGCGGCCTCGTCACCCGGACAGACGATCACCGCGATTTCACTGATTCCGGCGGTCGTGATCTCTTCTGCGAGGATGGCGAGGGCGGATTTGGAAATGCCATCGCGATCGACAAGGGTTTGAAGCGGAAGGTGGCGCTGGTTTTGTCCGGCGGCGGTGATGACGGCTTTAGTGACTTTCACGCGCGCAAACTGAGAGAAAGCGACGGATTTGGCAACCTCCGAGGCGGGGGATTGGTGCGATTGGCCCGGATACGATTTCAGGCGCTTTTTCCGTCTGCTTTGGGCTTGCGGATTTTCGGCACCGTCGGGGCTGAGGAGGGGATGACGGTTTCGATGTTTTCCAGGGGAATCCAACCGCGGGTTTTGGTGGCAAAGGCGACGTAGGCCCAGCGGCCGGAGGTGCGGACGATCTCGCAAATCGAGCCAGGCGGGGCGTCGATCACCTCCGGCGAGGTGCGAGCGGCATCCGCGTGGAGCACGGCCTCTTGGTCGACGATGACCGCTTGTTTTGAGAGCGCGGCAAACTCGGAATCATTTGGGAAATAACGCCAGCCGAGGGCCCCACTGGTCGCGAGAAGCGGGCCGATGACCAAAAGGAATACAGCGAAGAGCCGGGCTCTCGCTCCGGGGCGGGTGGCCGGGAAGATGAGAATGGCCAGCAAGCAGGTCCAGGCTCCTGCCCACAACATGTTCTGCCAGGAGGCGAGCGGGAGCCGGGCGAGCGCGTATTGATATTCCGGGCGATGAACGGTGATGGAGCCATACTTGCGCTCGATGAAACGCAGGTTCTGTCGTGACTCCGCATGGCCGGGGTCGCGGGTGAGGGCGCGGCGGTAGTAGAGTGCGGCATGGCCGGGTGAACCGGCACGATAACAGGCATTCCCGATGTTATACAAAGTATCCGCCGACAACGAGCTATAGGGACCGGCTTTCAACCACATCCCAACAGCCTCATCGAACTTGGCGGAATCATAGGCATTTTTGGCGTCTTCGGCCAGATTCGGAGAGTCCTGCGCCCGGGCTGAAGAGATTCCGCCTGCTGTTAGAAAAACGAACATCAGCGCCATTGACGCCTTGCGGAGCAGTTGAAGAATGGCGGATCTGCGGGCGGGAGAGAGCGGTTGCAGTCCGCCGGTGTCGCCCCGGAAACAATAGGTGTCCCGTTCTGCGAGAATTCTGCGGAGCTCGGGGTCGGGATGCTTGCCGAGCCAGCTTTCGATGAAACGTCCGGCCGACATCAGGAAACCATGATCATCCCCGCGGAGGGTTTCCACTTCGCGGAGGGCGGCGAGGCGTTTTTGGCGCACAGGATCTTTGTAGAAACGATGGCCGTGTTTCAACCACAGGGCCTTGGCGATCAACAACAGGGCAAGCACGGCTCCGATGGCATGGGCGATCCAGCGGGGCAGGGGATTGCGGTCCTCGATCGTCAGGGTCGCAGGGGTGAGCACACCGAGAATGTCCGTCATGCGCTCGACGGGCGTGGCGAGTGAAGGTGGCGGTGCGAGGGCTGCGGTGGCGGCTGCGGGAGCCGAGGGTTTCATTGTCAGGACGATGGGGTCGCTGGTGAGCGTTTTGTAGGCTTTTTCCTTGGGATCAAAATAGACCAATCGAAATGATGGCACTGCGGATTTCATTTCGAGTGGCCGGATGAACTGATGGAAGGTGGTGGTTCCGGCAAATTCGCGGCGTTCGTCTCCGCGCTGATCGGCGGTGGCCTCGTAGAGTTTCCATCCGCTGGTATCCATGGGCGCTGGCGGCCGGAGCGTGTCGAGATTGCCGCTTCCAGTCACGGTGATGTCCACGGGGATGGGGTCGCCTTCCTGCACTTCGGTGAGCTTGGTACTGACGCTGAGTTTGAAATCACCGACAGCATTTTCAAATCCATCGGGCGCGCCGGGTGGCAGTGGTTGGCAATCGATTTCCAGCTTCGGCACGGAAATGTTCACTTCCTTCGGCACGCGTTGAAGCACCCCGTCCATGACCACCTCGGTGGTCATGAGTCGGATGGTGGCGGGGCCGATTCCAACCTTGCCGGTGCGGGTGGTAGTGAGGGTGCTGGGATAGGCGACGGATACATAAGGCATGCCTAACAGATTTACCTGGCCGCGCATGGCCGAGGGTTGGTAGCGCCATGAGGTGATGCCGTCGCGTTGGAAATCCGGGATGCCCCAGCCGCCTTCTTCGACAAACAAATCCCGCGGCACAAACAACTTGATTTCTACCGGCGTGGTTTCCCCTTCGTAGGGATTGGGATTGAGAACGCGGAAGGCACTGGCGTAACGAAACGGGATGCGACCGGATGAGGCATCTGCCCATTGCAGTTCGTCCGGATTGAAGACCGTGAACGTCAGAGGTTCTGTGGCAAACTTGGTTCCACCGGCGACGATCTCGAACGAAGGCAGCGTGTGGGAGCCGATGTTATAACTCGAAACCAGATATTCGAATACGTATTCGAGACGCCTGCCAGGTTGGAGCTGGGTGCGGGGGCCGCGGCCTGCCTGCTGGATCTCGATACCTTCGATGGGCTCGATTCGTGGAAACTCCGTGGGTTGGCTGTCGGTGATGGCGATTTCCAACAAGGCCTTTTCGCCCCTGACGAGGAAGCGCGACGACAAGCGGCTGCTGGCCTGGGCGGCGGCGATGTGGCTGAGAATGCACCATGCGAGCAGCATGGTGGCGAGAGTTCTGAAAGTGGTTTTTCCGTTCATCATCGTATTACCAATCTTTTTCCGGATCCCGGAATTCCATTCGCCCGGAGTTGAGCGGGCCCTTCTCGAGGTCGGCATTTTCCTTCAGGATCCGCCGGGCGCGGTCTTGCGGGGATTCATCGGGTTTGCCTTTGCCGCTGTCCGGGCTTTCCCCGTCCTTTTCATTTTTCGGTTTGGGTTTTTCGCCGCCATCGCCTTGATCTTTTTGTTCATCGCCACCATCGCCCTTGTCCTTTTTCTTTTCGCCCTTTTTGCCTTCTTCGCCCTTGGGTCCTTCGCCTTCTCCCTCGGATTCCTCACCGGGCTCGCCATCGCCTTCCTGGGGCGGGCCATCGCCGGGCGAGGCTTGGGGCATGGACATTTCAGTATCCTCTTTTTCCTGCTGCAAGAGTTCCTGCAGGCGTTTCAGATAGATCATCGTGAGTTCCCGATTGGTAAAGGTCTTGTTGGTGGACGGGTCCACCATGCGGGCGGAATCGAAGTGCCGGATGGCGTCCGTCCAATTCTTGATGACTGGTTCGAATGCCGAAAAGGCACCGTCCGCTCCTTCTTCGAGCGACTTGTCGAGTTTGCCCTTCACCATGGTGTCAAACTCATCCATCGAGGGTGGCTCCTTGGGGTTTGGATATGAGTCACCGGAGATTTGTTTCCATCCGAGTTGAAACAAGCTGTTGCCCATGCCGAGGGAGCCTTGGGTCTGCACCTTGGACTCGTTGCTCATGAGAACCTTGCTATAGGCTTTGACGGCTTGTTTGAAATCCCCTCCCTTGTAAGCCGCAGTGGCCTCACCGAGGCGGAAACGGGCGCGGCGATCATCGAGGGAACTGTCTTCCGCGAGCTTGCGATAGAGAATGCGAGCCCGGGGCCAATCTTGTTTTTGGAGGGCAGCGCGCGCGTCGGAAACTGCATCGGCGCGGGACGAAAGAGGTGTTAGAGCGAGCATTCCCAATAACAGCGCCGCAGTCTTGGCTGCCGGATGCGGATTGATGCCCTTCCAACGTGTCGCGGCGATGATCGAGCCAAACAGGAAGACGATGGCGGGCAGCAACAGCCATTGATAAAACTCCACCGAAATCTTGCGCTCACGTCCTTCCACTTCGAAGGCGTCGAGATCCTTGATCGTGGCCTTGACGATGCCGGGGATGTCGACGCCCGAACCGGCCACCACGTAGCGCCCATTGGTTTCCGCGGCGATATTGCGCATGACATCGGCCTGCAGGCGGCTCAGCACCGGATTGCCCTGCCGGTCAATCATGCGGTTGTTGGGGAAATCCTTGTTCGGCACATAATCACCATCTTCGGTGCCAACTCCGATTGCAAGAATGTAGATCCCGGCGTGCTGGGCCTCCTCGATCATGTCCTCGATGTTTTTTTCATGTTTCTCGCCATCGCTGAGAATCACCAGCGCGTTGTTTTTCTGGCCGGTTTTTTTGAGCGTCTCGATTGCGAGTTCGAGGGCTGAGGACAAGTTGGAACCACCGAGGGTGGCCCAGGTTTCATCGATCTGCTCCACCGTCTGGCGCACTGCGGCATGATCGACCGTGAGGGGGGCATAGACATAAGCACTGCCTGCGAAGCCGATGAGTCCCATGCGTTCGTTGGGCATGGATTCGAGGATTTCATAAATCACCATCTTGGCCTGTGAGAGGCGGTCCGGTTTCACATCCTGCACGCGCATGCTGCGGGAAAGATCGAGGGCGATGAGCACATTGCGGCCGATTGTCTTCTCGGTTCGGGTGCCAGCCTCGGCCCTAGGGCGGGCGATGCCGACGATCATGGCGAAGCAGGCGGCTAGCAGAAAGATCAGGGCAAACCAGCGAGGCAGCGAGCTTCCCCGTTTGACCAATGAGGAACGCAAGCGCGGCGAAACAAATACCGCCCATTGTTTTTTCCGAAGTCGCGCCATCGCGAAGGCCCCCGCACCTAACAAGGGCAGCAGGACCAGCAGAATGAGCCAGACAGGTTGGGCGAATTTCATGGGGTCAGGAGGTCGGCGGCGGATTCATCACCAGATAGACCGCCGCAGCGAGGCTGGAGAACAAGGCGATGCCAAGAAACCAGGGGAACAATTCAATGTCTTCGATGACACTGAAACTTTTCGCATCCGTTTTCTCCAATTGGTCGATGGTGGAAAAGGTTTTCTTAAGGGCTTCCAAATCCCGTGCCCAGTAGTGCTCCGCGCCGGTCAGAGAGGCAATTTTCTGAAGAGTAGGAATATCGAATTCCTGATAGGGGAATTTCATGATGTTCCTTTTGACACGACCTTCCTCAGTTCCGATGGCGATGGTATAGATTTTGATGCCGAGGGTTTTTGCGTGTTCTGCTGCCTCGACGGGTGCGATCTTGCCCGAGTTGCTCGCGCCATCGGTGATGAGCAGGATGATCTTGCTTTTGGCATCGCGGGCATCGAGGCGGGAGGATGCGGCGGCCAGCGCGGAACCGATGGCAGTCCCTTGTTCCTTCACGGTGCCGCGATCGTAGTCGTCATTCAGGCGGATTTCGCTGAGCGCGCGGCGCAGCCATTTGTGGTCGAGGGTGATCGGGCTGGCATCGCGGGGACGTCCGGCGAAGGCGACCAGGCCCATGCGGTCATCGGGGCGGCGGCTGATGAAGTCATCGACCACCATTTTGGCGACGTCGATGCGCTTGGCCCGCTGGCCTTGATCGACGAAGTCATCGATGTCCATTGAGAGTGAGACATCAAAAGCGATCATGATATCAATTCCGCTGGCGGAGCGGCTTTGAAATTCGTTTCGCCAGACTGGGCGGGCCATGGCAAAAATGGCGATGAACAGCGAGAGGAAACAAAGTGGCAGGCCGAAGCCGCCGGCGGTGCGGCGGACGCGGGCACCCAGGCTGACGAGCACCGAGAGATTAGGAAACATCACTGCAGCCTCCGCACCACGCCCGCGGCGGAGGATGAGAAGTGAAAGCGCCGGAAGCAGCAAAAGCAGCCAGCCGGGTTGGGCGAAACGGAAATGTTCGATAAAGGCACTCATGCGGCGAAGCCTCCATGAATGGTTTCCAGAAGGGATGTGGATTCGGTGAGAACGGCGGCGGCATCCGCGTGCGGGAGTTCCGGTGCGTATTTCAGCGCGGCGAGTTTTCCGAATGCCACTTCGGTAGCGCCTCGGGCATCGGGCGTAAGCGCCTGCAGCGAATCGTGCCGGGAAATGAATTCTTCATGAGTCTCGAACAGGGCGGGATCGCCGGCAGCAACCGACAAGTAGCGACGGAGAATGAGCGAGCCTTGGATGGCCGCATCGCGGGCGTTTTCAGCACGGGTTTCCCTGAGGGAGGAGAGGGCCTCCTGAAGTGCCGTATGGCGTGCGGCTGCCGGATCGATCGGTTTCTTTTTCCGGCGTTTTATCACAATGATCGCAAGGATCACCATCACCAGGAGAGCCGCACCCACCCACCATGGCCACAGGCCATAACCCGGGAGCAGCGCCTCGGGCGAGGGCGGCTCCGCGAATTCAAGCTTTGGGGGTGAATCAGGCATGCTGGTTTCGAAAATGATATCTTTATCTAACGGGAACGTCTGCGGCTGCGGCGTTTCAGCAGGCGGTGGAGATCGGCGAAGAGATCGCCCCGGGTGCTGAGATCAGCGGCATCGATGCCATGTTTCTTGAATACTGAAGACGCACCTTCCTGCTGGCGGTTCATGAGTTTCTGATATCCCATGCGGAGGTTGGGATTGTCGGTGTTGACGAGTGTCTCAAAGCCCGTTTCCGGATCGATCATGATGACGCGTCCGGCCTTCGGGAGTTTGGCTTCCAAGGGGTCGGTGATGCGCAATGCCACCGTCTCATGTTTGCGCGAAAGCTTGCCCATCGGCCGGTCGAGCGGATCCGAGAAGAAATCCGAGATCATGAAAACCAGCGTTTTCCTGCGCAGCGAGCGAACGAGGTAATCACAAGCAGCGGCCACCGAAGTCCCGGGTTCCACCGGCTTCGCCACGAGAATCTCGCGGATCATGCGAAGCAGGTGGCGGCTGCCTTTTTCCGGCGGGATGAAAAGGATGGGCTCGTTGGCAAAAATCAGCAGGCCCACTTTATCACCATTGTGCAGGGCGCTGAAGCCGAGGATGGCGGCAGTTTCTGCGGCGACCTCACGTTTGCTGAATTCAACACTGCCATAGTCGGCCGAACCGGACACATCCACGGCGACCACGACGGACAACTCCCGCTCTTCGCGGAATTTCCTCACAAAAGGCTGATTCATCCGGGCGGTGACGTTCCAGTCGATGAATCGCACTTCATCGCCATGCTGATACTCACGGAAGTCATCAAAATCGAGCCCCTGCCCGCGGAAGGACGAGAGGTATTCGCCTGAAAACGATTCGCGCACGAGCCGCCGGGCCTTGAGCTCCAGCTTGCGCACGCGCGCCATCATTTCCTCGATTTGTTGGTCTGTTAGCATGGCTTGATTTGATATCTCAAATTTGAAATTTGAGATTTGAAATCTTATGGCACGGGAACCTTGCTCATGATGCGCTCGATGATGGAGTCGGTGGTCATTTCCTCCGCTTCCGCCTCGTAGCTGAGCAGGATGCGGTGGCGGAGCACGTCGAGCGCCATGTCCTTGACGTCCTGCGGAGTGACAAAGGCCCGGCCATGCATGAAGGCAAGGGCGCGGGCTGTTAGAGCAAGATTGATCGTGCCACGCGGCGAGGCTCCGGCGCGGACGAGGTTTTTCAGCGGCGCATCCACCAAGGACGGGAAGCGTGTGGTGTGAATGATCTGTACGATGTATTTCCGGATCGCGGGATCGATGTAGATTTCATTCACCAAATCCCGCGAGTGGGCCACTTGCTCTGGGCTTGCGACCGTCCGCGTCTGATAGGGCGGCGTAGAGGTGGCCATGCGGTCGAGAATGAGCAGCTCCTCATCCTTGGTCGGGTAGCCGACGGTGACTTTGAGCAGGAAACGGTCGAGCTGGGCTTCCGGAAGTTGATAGGTGCCTTCCTGGTCGATGGGGTTCTGGGTAGCCAGCACAAGGAAAGGCTGGGGCAGGGGATAGGAGCGGTCGCCGAGGGTCACCTGGCGTTCCTGCATGGCTTCCAGCAGGGCGGATTGGACCTTGGCGGGAGCGCGGTTGATTTCATCGGCGAGGATGAGATTGTTGAATATCGGACCCAGCTTGGGCTCGAACTTGGTTTCCTGCGGATGGTAAACCATCGTGCCCACCAGGTCGGCTGGCAGCAGGTCCGGGGTGAACTGGAAGCGCGCGAAGGTGGCGGAGAGCGAACCGGAGAGGGCTTTCACGGCGAGGGTCTTGGCCAGACCGGGAACCCCTTCGAGCAGGATGTGGCCGTTGCAAAGCAGGCCGATCAGCAGTCGGTCGACCAGGCGGTCCTGGCCGACGAGGACTTGTCCCATCTCATTTCTCACCGCTTGGATCCATCCGCTGGATTCGGCGATACGTTCTTGAAGGTTTTCCATGCTCATTGTTTTGATGGCGGGAGTCTGGCACGCAGACTCAGCGGCGCAACCTACAAAGCGGAGCCGGGCTCAGGCTTTGCCGGAAAAAATCGCCGCCACCCTCGCGAGGATCTCCTCGACCGGGGCCAGACGGCCGATTCCCTGATAGCCGCAGGCCAGATCGCCCTCGGCGGGATCGATAAATTGGCAGCCATCTTCCCTCAATCGGGCCAAATTCCGCTGGGTGGCCGGGTGGAGCCACATTTTCCCATTCATGGCCGGGGCGATGAGCACCGGCGTGCTGCGGGGGAGGGCGAGGTAAATCGAGGTCAGCGGGTCCGGCGCGAGCCCATTGGCAAATTCCCCCAGCACATTGGCGGTGGCCGGGGCGACGAGAAAAAGGTCCGCGCGGTCGGCAAGATCGATATGGCCGGGTTTCCACGATTGTTTTTCATCCTCCAACGAGACGAGCACCGGGTTGCGCGTGAGGGTCTGGAGGGTGAGCGGGGTGATGAATTCCGTGGCTGAGCGGGTCATCACCGGGTGGATCTCGTGCCCCAGTTTCACCAATTGGGAGGCGAGGTCGGCCGCTTTGTAGGCGGCGATGGATCCGGTGATGCCGAGGACGATGTTCATGCGCTGGGGCTGTTCCGTATCACCGCCCGGCGTGCTTGTCACGGATGAGTCACGGCAAGCCGGACGAAAGAGCGCTCGGTTTCTTGGACCGCGGGCAGGATTCGCACGGTCACTTGCTCGGTGAGGCCGTCGGGATTGGGAATCGCTTGGATTTCCTGGCTGAAACCCGGGCCGCTTTGCCAAGCACCGGGCTGAGGGGCGACTTGCACGCTGTAAGCCAGGTGCGGCGCGTCGGTCCGGCGCGTGTATTTGTAGTGGAGATGGGTCAAACCGGTGCTTTCGTTCAACCCAAGGGTGATCTTTGGAAGACCTCCGCTGCTGTCAGCCTGCGGGTTCTGATTCAAGGCGTATTCGAGCAGCAAGGGCAGCGAATCCCGATCGCCATCTTCGTTTGCGGCATTGGCGAGTGTGGGTGGCAAATCGAACTGGTTTTCCCATGAAAATGGCAAGCCGTCGCCATCTTCATCGCTATCGGCCGCGGTGCTTGCCTTGCTGGCGAAAAAGTCATGCCAGCCTTGGAAGGATGGATGAAAAGCAGCGTGGTCGATATCGCCCACATAGACTTCATGATACTCGGCGCGATAGGTGTTGAACGCGTGTTCCAAGGCATTTGCCGGGGTGCCGTAGAAGTTGTTGGTCACGTGTCCATCGTTGAAGGGGCGAACCCAACTGCCCAACATCTGGAAACCATTCCACGTATCATCTCGGGATGCATACAAGGCGCTGGCGAACCCGGTGACTGGCGTGCCGGATGATGTCTCGGCATCCAGCCCGGTTTTTTTTGCGGCGAGGTTTTCCATGAAAAAACCCACCCGAGGGCGGGTGCTGCCGTTGAATTCGGCGAGGAGTTGCTGGCGGATCCATTCGGCGGCGGACACTCCGGCATAAACCGCGTTTTCGCCATCGGTGATCGGCCAAAAGCCGATCTGCACGAATTTTCCGGGAAATTCATCCTGGAGCGCGCGCAGTTCATCCTGCACGGCGGCCAACAACTTGGCCCGCGAATATCCGGGCAGGTCGCGCAAGGGCGTGGAATTCGGATCCCGGATGCCGGTGAAACCGCCGGGCAAGTAGGGATCGATGAGATCGAGGCGCGGATCGTCGCGGAGGGAAACGCCGCCGCTCACGAGATTGGACATGGCCGCGAGCATGGCTCGCCGGCGTTGCCGCAGGATGGGGTCCCACGGCGTCGCGCGCAAGGTGCCCGCGTCATTCCACGTCTGCACGCCGGGGGTGGTGGCGATGTAGGCAGGTTCGCCCGGAACGATGATGAGCGAGAGTTTCTGACCTGCGGGAAGCCGGTTGAGGAGGTTTTGAATGATGAAAAAATCATAATGTCCGGGCGTGCTGCCGCTTTCGACATCACTCCAGGCGACGCGCAGGGTGAAGCCATCGACGAATGGAAGATTGCGGATATTGGCATCCCGCAGTGAAATGCTGCTGCCGAAGCTCGTGATATAAGTCGCTGGATTTCCGCTATCCAACACATAGATGCCACGAGGTCGGGTGAATGGTTGGGGATCGGTGGCGACAAACAACATTTGCGAGCTGCGGACGAAGGTGCCATCGGAAACTTTCACCGTCACTGTGGCCGAGCCGGTCTGGCCAGGCATGGGCACAAGTGAGATCGTGCGCGACGCAGCGCTGCCACCGAGTGTGATGTTGGAGGCGGGCAACAAGCTGGGATTGGATGATGATGCAGTCACCCGCAGGGCGGTTTCATTTGCCTCCGCATCTTCAACGGTGAATGTGGCAGTATCCTGATAGAGAGATGGCAGATTCGTGATAGTGGGTGGCGTGTCATTGTTCACGACATCGATCACGAAAGCGGTGCTGCTGGTAAGCGTGCCGTCGGAGACTGTTAGAGTAATCACCGCGCGGCCGGTTTGACCGGTGGCGGGTGTGACTTGCACGCTGCGCCCATAGTTTTGCCCGCCGATGACGATGTTCGCTGTAGGAACCAATGCGGTGTTGGAGGATGATGCGGTGACGATGAGGGATGTCTCGGATTGTTCGGTATCCTTGATGATGAGCGGCAATGGACCATGAACCGCACCCACCGGAAGAATGCCGCCCGGCACTGCCTGAACGGTCGGCGGGGTGTTGCCGGGCACGGTCGCTGCGACGGTCAGGGTAAAGGCAATGGCATAACTCTTTGTGCCATCTCCGATGCTCAGCGTGACGGTGGAAACCCCGCTTTGCCCGGCGGCGGGTGGGATGGAAATGAGGCGGCTAGCTCCACTGCCGCCGAGCGTGATGTTGGCGAGAGGGAGGAGGCTGGTGTTGGAGGATGTCGCGGTGACTGTTAGATTTGCGGCTGGCGTTTCCACGTCGGCGATGGTGAAGGGGATGCCCGTCACGGCGACGCCGGGCGTGGTCCGTTGATCGGAGATCCATGATGCTTCCGGGCGATGATTGAGGGTGGAAATCGTCGGGTTTTCCAGGGTGACATCAAGGGAAGCGGCGCTGCTGAGCTGGCCATCGCTGACGACGAGCACCACCTCCACCGATCCGATTTGGCCGGATGGTGGCGTGAGGGTGAGCGTGCGGTTGGCCCCGCTGCCGCCGATGGCAATGGAGCTGTTAGGGAGGCGGGTGTCATCGGTCGTGAAGGCCTGTATCGTGAGCGAAGATGCCGCCGATTGGGCATCCGCCAAGGTGATCGCGATGGGGGCGGAGACGACGCCGTTGGCGACAGTTGTGGAGTTTGTTAGATTGATAGATGGAGCGCTGTTTCCGGCGAATGCGAGAACGCCGTGTTGAGTGAACCAGGCACGTGCGATGGCGTGGATGTCGGTGCGTTTGACGGATGGACTGATGATATCATGGCCGATGCCCTGATAGAGCAGGCGTTTGTTGGGAATGCTGGTGGCCGAGAGCAGGTTTTTCAAGTTGAGCGATTGTGAGGGAGGCACGGTGGTGTCTGCGGTACCGTGAAAGATCAGGACCGGTGCTGTGATGCCTTGCACTTCCTGGAGGGCCGGTGAGGCGAGGTTCACATCGCTGAGTCCTGCCGTGCCCCCTGCGCTGAGGCAGACGGCTTTGACCTGGGATGGAATCTCCCCAGCGAGTCATCCGCTCAGGAATGCACCCATGCTGTGTCCAAAAAGCGCGAGCCGTGAGAGATCCACTGAAGGCGCTGAGTCCAGGATCTCAATCGCACGACGGGCGCGGCGGCTGTTTTCCGGACAGTAACCTTCGTTTTCCGGCAGATTTACCGAACTGCCTTCATGGGTGTAACTCGGGCCGATGCAGGCAAAGCCCCAGTCCACGAGAATGTTCGCGTGTTGCAGGCTGAATCCCGTCGCCGTGCCGCCCTTGCCATGGCTGATGAGGACGGCTGGGAAGGGGCCTGGACCGGCGGGCATGCGGATGATGCCGGTGACTTGTCCGTCTGCTGCATTGTAGGTGAATTGGTTGTTGGTGATCACCAATCCGGGCAAGGATTGCCCGAACAAGCCCTGAGAAAGCAGCAGCGCGGCGATCCAATACAGCAACCAGCGGGAAAAATGAAGCATGGTGACCCCATTCAACACACAAATAACAGGCAAGTTGCGCCTATCGCAGCATCCCGGCAGCTTTTTCTACCGTGCTGACCAGAGCTTCCACGTCTTCCGCCGTGTTATACAATGCAAACGAAGCGCGTACGGTGCCGGTGATGCCGAAGCGGGCCATCAGGGGTTGGCAGCAATGATGCCCGGTGCGGACAGCGACACCCATTTGATCCATCAGCGTGCCGATGTCATAATGGTGGAGGCCATGGATGGAAAAGGAAAGTGAGCCCGAGCGATTTGCCGGACCATAGAGACGGACGCCTTCGATGGAGGAGAGTCCTTCCGCCGCAGAGCGGATCAATTCCATTTCATGCGCATGGATGGCTTCAATGCCGATGCCGTTGACATATTGGATCGCCGCCGCCAACGCGATGGCACCTTCAATGTTTGGCGTGCCTGCCTCGTATTTGAAGGGTAGCTCGTTGTAGGTGGTTTTTTCGAATGTCACCTCCTTGATCATTTCCCCGCCGC
>JBBARN010000063.1:0-3385 GCA_040399845.1 Luteolibacter sp.
GTGACAAGCCGCGACAACCAGGATCACGGTTTCATCTCGGAAGCCTGGACGGTCATGGAGCCAACTTATAACAAAAATGCCACCAATTTCATCCAATGCTCCGCGCAAGGAAACGACGGCCATGGTTTCTTCGTCACGCACAGCTGCGCATTCACCGATTGCACGGCGGACGATAACGGCTCGGCACCGATCGGCGGACTCAGCACGGGCGACGGATTCCACACCGGCGACAACTGCCGCTTGAGCAACTGCGTCGCCAGCAACAATCAACATTCCGGGATCTATGGAGAAAACGGCAACACAGTGGACGGGTGCACTGCTACCGGGAACCAGCAATATGGCATCGAGATGCTGAGCGACTCGAACACCGTGATTCGCAACACCCTGCGTGACAACACGCTGGCTCCCATCCAGCCCACCCCAGGCACCAACGGCATTGCTCCGTTGCAAGCGCCCGCTACAGCCACCCATCCGTTTGCAAACTTCGGCCTCTAATCCTCCATGAAAACCTGGATCACTCGACTCTGCGCATGGGTCATCTTTTCGTCAGGAGCCCATGCAGCAAACATCCCCGTCGGCTGGGGCGGCAATTCTGACGGAGTTCTCGGCAATGGGACCACAAGTTCATCCGCATCTCCGGTGGAAACCGACGTTACGGGAGCACTGCTGGGGAAAGACATCGTCTCTGTCATCGGGGGCGCAAATGCCAACCACATGCTCGCGCTCACCTCGGATGGTCTCGCCTATGCATGGGGCCGCAACGACGACGGCCAACTGGGAGTGGGATTCACCTCCACTCACGAGACGCTTCCGCTCCAGGTGGATCATTCCGGAGAACTGTTGGGCAAAAAAATCATCAAAGCTGCTGCTGGATCGTCCCATACCGTGGTGCTCACCGACGATGGCAAGCTGTTCGCTTGGGGAGAAAATTCATTCGGGCAACTTGGAAACGGCTCGAGAACCGACTCCCTGACTCCGACAGCAGTCGATATGACCGGAGTAATCAGCGGAAAGACCATCACCTCGCTTGCTGTTGGACAAGGCCACACTCTGGTCCTGGATTCCAATGGGATCGCCTACGGATGGGGAAAAAATTCAGTCGGTCAACTTGGCAGCGGCAGCACTGGATCGGCGGCGCTTCCTGTCCAGGTCAGCACTTCAGGAGTGCTTGCTTCCAAGGTGATTGCAAGCGTCAGCGCTGGGGAATATCATAGCTTCGCGGTGACTTCAGATGGGATTGTGGTCGCCTGGGGAAGCAATCTAATCGGCCAACTGGGAGACGGAACCACCACCAACAGGACGACCCCTGTGCTTGTTGACAGCTCCGGTGTCCTTGCTTCCAAAATGATCGTCGCGGTCAGCACGGGGCGCTTTCACAGCGTGGCCTTGGACTCCGATGGGAAGGTTTATTCGTGGGGAGGTCTCGGTGGTTATGAATTGGGAAGAGGATTAGGCCCGAACTCAATGATTCCCGTGGAGGTGGATACCACGGGTGTTCTATCGGGCAAGACGGTGAAGGAAATCGCTACCAATGAATTCAACAGCTACGTCCTAACAACTGATGGAGAACTCTTCAGTTGGGGGGAGAATTCCAATGGCGAATGCGGCACAGGAGTGACAGGGTCACCCGAACAATCGCCCGTGTCCGTCACCATGTCAGGCGTGCTTGCAGGCAAATCCGTGAGCAGCCTCACCGCCACCTTCGAAAGCGCTATGGTTCTTGCCGCGCCCTCCGCAGTCAGCGTTCTATCAGCCAATCGCCACAGTTATGCCGCCAACTTCGGTTGGACGAACTGGCGTTGGAGCACTTCATCATCAAGCGCCCCGGTCGTCGAATCCACCCTCCTTCGCGGCAGCCTCTACTGCGCCAACATCGGCTGGATCGATCTGGGTGATGGAACTCCCACCGACTTCATCCGCTACAGCCAGATCGGAGCGGATACGGGCGTCAACCACGACGGTGCGGGCAACCTCAGTGGTTATGCCTACGGCGCCAGCATCGGCTGGGTCACTTTTGATCCCACGATCAGCGAAGCTCCGCGCATCCACCTGACCACGGGAGCCATGTCGGGACGTGTGTATTCCGCCAACTGCGGATGGATCCAGCTTGGTGGTCTCAAAGCCAGAATCATCGCCGGGCGCGATCGCGATGGTCCGCTGGGAATCGGCGATGGCATCGAAGACGCATGGGAATTGGAATACGGTAATCTTGCCGGGTATGCCAATGGCGACAACCTGCTCGGAGCCTCGGCGCTCGCCGACTTCGATCAGGACGGTGTGAGCGACCTCAACGAATATCTCGCGGATACCAATCCATTCGTGGTGAATGACAAATTGGAAATCACTCAATTCAACTATCAGGCGCAGACCGGAGAAGTGGACCTTGACTGGACTGGTAGTGAGCGCCGTGCCTACACCGTGTATTGCAGCAGCGATTTGCAAACCTGGACTCAAGTGATTCAACCCCTCACCGGCGGCAGCGCGAGTTTCTCCCTTTCCGGACCTTCCGAGCCTCACTTGTTCTTCCGCATCGGTGCGGATCTGCCTTTGAAATAAGGCAGATATCATCCCCCCCCGCTCCTGTAGAAGGCACTGGCTGCAATGCCAGTGCCTTCTTATTGGCAGCGGGTTCCATGATGGGAAATTTCCAAATTCATGGTAACGCCATCCGAAAAACCGTGCATCACCCGAATGTCCCCCACCGATGATTGCCGTGGCCATGCACATGCGCCACGGCACTTCATGGGGCGGACGCTCACCATCACCCCATCTAACAATCCTATGAAACACCTATTCATCCCATCCTTTATCACCCTCGCGCTTCTCAACCTGTCCGATGCCGCGACCCTTGCCCAGTGGACATTCGAAGGAGATGTCACCACGCCCTCCATCGGCAGCGGCAGCGCCAGCCAGTTGGGAACCTCCGTGACCTTCAATACCGGCAACGGTGGCGGTCGCGGATGGTCGGTCACGGGTTTCCCCTCCCAAGGCAACAGCAGTGGCACGGACGGGGTTCGCTTTGACACGAGCACGGTCGGCTACACAGCCCCGTCCTACTCTGGAATCCAAATCGTGTTCGACCTCAATACTAGCAACACTTCCAGTCGCTGGTTTCGGCTCGATCATACCAGCAATGGCGGGGCCAACTGGACGCTCGGCACCGCAACCCGCCTGGGAATAGCGGCCAATGTGGGAGACACCTGGCACAGTGAAAACACCGTTTTTCTGGGCGACCCGGCGGCTCTGAATAATCCAGCCTTCGGATTCCGGATCGTGAGTGTGTTTTCTGCGAATGCCTTCACGGAGGCTGGCTCGGGAAACAGTTATCTGGTGGATGCTGCTTATGAGGTGGCCCGCAACACCACGCATGTTTACACCGGCACGG
>JBBARN010000063.1:3395-35874 GCA_040399845.1 Luteolibacter sp.
TTTGGAGATTTGACAATGTGACGGTCAATGCGATTCCTGAAACTTCCTCGACGCTTTTGGGCGGAATCGGAGTTCTGGCTCTGCTACGCCGTCGGCGCTGAATCATTGCCCCCAGAGGCCATTGTCAGCAACCGTGGCACGGAGATTCCCGATGGCCCTCGAACCATGACACCCTGCATCGAAGAATCCGCTCCATTACGCTTGGCTAGGCGAGACTCGCTCTGCAATCTTCCCCCATGACACGCTTCCGCCCCTGCATCGACCTCCACGACGGAAAGGTCAAACAAATTGTCGGCGGTAGCCTGCGCGATGAAGGCGCGGGGCCGACGGAAAACTTTGTTTCAGACAAGGCACCTGCTTGGTTTGCACAAAGCTTCCGTGACAATCATCTAACCGGCGGCCATGTCATCAAGCTGGGACCTGGCAACGATGCAGCCGCCCGCGAGGCGCTGGCGACTTGGCCCGGCGGTTTGCAGATCGGCGGCGGCATCTCCGCCGCGAATGCTGCGGAGTGGCTCGATGCAGGAGCCAGTCATTTGATCGTGACCTCGGCGCTGTTTGATGCGGAGGGAAAATTTCTAACAGACACCCTCGATCAACTCGTCGATGCCATCGGCGCGGAGCGGTTGGTGATCGATCTTTCCTGCCGCCGCACCGCCAGCGGCTGGACGGTGGCGATGAACCGCTGGCAGACGCTCACCGAGATGGAGGTCAACCACTCCACCCTCGACCGCCTTGCTCCATTCTGCGCCGAGTTTCTCATCCACGCGGCCGATGTCGAAGGGCTCTGTCGCGGCATTGATGCGGATCTCGTTTCGCTGCTGGGTTCTTGGGGGAAAATCCCCGTTACCTATGCGGGCGGAGCGGCTACCATGGAGGATGTCATGCTCGTGCAGGATGCAAGTGACGGCAAGGTCGATGTCACCGTCGGCAGCGCTCTCGATATCTTCGGAGGCAAGGGAATCGTCTTCCAAGAACTTGCGATCTGGAACCGCCGCCTCCAGACATGAGGAACATTCTGGTGGAGTCCAACCTGCTTCAGACGTCGTCGCTGCTTTTCTGATTCGATCAGGTCGCTTGTATCAGCCGACTTCCAAGTATTCCGATCTATTCGCTCAGGAAACGGTGGCGACGGGCATGTTCCATGGCGAGATCCAACAGTGGAGGGGCATCGGGGCCGAGTTCCTTGCCAATGATTTCATGTTCCTGCCGGAGATTGGTGTGGATGAGGTAGGGATTGTCGGTGTTGATGCTGTAGGCAATTTCGTTTGCGGCCAAATCCCTCACAAAACGGGCGATGGAGGCGAAGTCCGGGATTACGCGCGTGACCAGATTGACGGTTGGGCAGAGTTCGAGACAGAGGTTGTTTTCGCGGAGCAGCGAGATGAGTCTGGATTTTTTGGCTCCCTCGGCGCGGCGCATTTCGATGCCGTGGCCGATGCGATCCGGCCGGATGGCCTCGATCACGCTGAGCATGCCATCTGGACCGGTGCCTTCGCTTTCGCCGACGTGGTAGGTAATTTTCAACCCGGCATCGCGTGCTTTTTCCATCATGGCCGAGACCTCGTTCATCCAGGGTCGGCTGAGTTCGAGGGAACGTGATTCCGGCCCCGCCATATCGATACCGACCACCCCGTTGGCGCCATTGAGGGAGCCGCGGCTGCGCCATTTGATGGCGGCCTCGATGATTTGCCAATTCGCCTCCAGCGAGAGATCGCGACCGAGGGAGAGGATGATGCCGGTGGCGACGCCGTAGTGGAGGGACGCACGTTCAAGTCCCTGCATGACGGCGAGGATGATGGCGTCCATGGTGTGGAGGCCATGGCGCATGCGTTTGTGAGGGTTGAAACGGAGTTCGAGAGCCTTAACCTCCGCCCGGCGATAGGCTTTGGCCACCACTTGGTAAGCGGAAACACTGGCGGCAGAAGGAGAGGATTGGATTTCCTCAGTGACGCGGAAATAGCGACCGAGGAAGTCATCAAGGGACTTCACCTCATCCGGTCTGGCCGTGAGGGAATCATGGAAGGTGGTGAAATCGACGTATTCCGTGCGAAGCCCGTTGTCACAAAGGATTTCCCAAAGGACTGAGGACGGGACCGCGCCGCCGAGGTGGATATGGAGATCGTGCATGGTTCATCCAAGCTGAATCCGCGCCAAGTGACAACGGGATAAGGCGGAACGGTCAAAATGAGGCCCGATGGGAAATCATGCGGACATTTTGGAGGAATCGTCGCGGTTTGAAGGCTTTCGGGGCTTGCATCTCGCAGGCGATTCCCGATGGTTTGCGGCGCATGAGCCGTTTAGAAGGAAAAGTATTAGTGGCACAAGGTGGTGGACCCACCCATGTGATCAACCAAAGCGTTGTGGGCGTCGCACTCGAGGCCCGCAAATTCACCCAAGTGACCTCCGTTTACGGGGCGGTTCACGGCGTGCGCGGGATTGTCGATGAAAACTTCGTCGATCTCACTCGCGAGACCACCCACAATTTGGAGCAAGTCGCGAACACGCCATCGTCCGGACTGCTCTCGACCCGCGACAAGCCGGATATCGAATATTGCAACCGCATGTTCAAGGTGATGCAGGCTCACGACATCCGCTACTTCTTCTACGTGGGTGGCAACGATTCCTCGGATACCGTGCGCATCGTCAATGAGCAGGCACAGGCTGCCAACTACGAGTTGCGGGCGATTCACATCCCCAAGACCATCGACAATGACCTGATGGAAAACGACCACTGCCCGGGATTCGGCTCCGCCGCCCGCTATGTGGCCCAGGCATTCATGGGGGTGAACCTCGACAACCGCGCGCTCAAGGGCGTTTACGTCGGAGTCGTGATGGGACGCCACGCCGGATTCCTCACTGCCGCCTCCTCGCTGGCTCAGAAGTATGTGGATGACGGACCGCACCTCGTCTACATGCCGGAGCGGGCCTTCGATACGGAAAAATTCCTCGCCGATGTGGATCGCGCCTATTCCAAGTATGGTCTTTGCACCATCGCGGTTTCCGAAGGGATTTCCGACAAGGATGGCACTCCCATGATCACCAAGCTGATGGGTGTGGAAGAGCGCGACGATCACGGCAACGTCCAGCTTTCCGGCACCGGTGCCTTGGGCGACCTCCTCACCGAGAGCATCAAGAAAGGCCTCGGCCTCAAGCGGGTGCGTTCGGATACTTTTGGCTATCTCCAGCGCTCGTTCATCGGCTGCCGCTCGGACCGCGATGCCCGTGAGGCGCGTGAAGTGGGTGAAAAAGCCGTGCAATTCGCCATGTGGGACAACGTCGATGGCTCGGTTGCGATCCGCCGTCCGGTGCTCGACTACAGTGTCGATTACGAGTTGGTGCCGATTTCCAACGTGGCCGGCAAGACCCGTCACATGCCGGACGAGTTCATCAACGAGGCAGGCAACGGCGTCACCGATGCATTCCGCAATTATTGCCGTCCGCTGCTTGGTTCGGACTTCCCGGAACCGCATCGCCTGCGCGCTCCGATTGTTCCCAAAATCCTGCATAAATAATCAGGACTGCTTGATTTCCAATCAACAAGGCCAGCTGGACCCGATTCCGGCTGGCCTTTTATTTGGCGGCCGATGAGGCGGTGATTTTCTGGAGCCGGCTCTTGATGGAAGCAAATGCCAGCGACGACTGAACAGCGGGATTTTCGGCTCCGATCTGATCCAGCAGGGCCAGCACCTTGCTGTCTTCTTCAGCGCGTTGGGCGATGCTGGGACTTGATTCGGGCGTGGTGATCATCCAGTGGCCATGGAGATAGTTGCCGTTTGGGAAAAGTTTGGTAAAATAGTCCATCTCCTCTTCCCCGTGGTCGGTGGTCGTGAGGTAGGAAACGAAGATTTCCTGCTGGGCGGGGTCGGCGAGATTCAGGCGGGAAAGGAGGGATGCCCTGAGCTTGGGTTCGATCCCAGAGAGAGTGGGATCCTCTGAAAAACGGCTGCCGAGCAGACCGGGATTGCGGAGCGTCATGCGATCGAGCGCCATCATCGAAGCCCGCGTCAGACTGGTATTCGCGGTGGCGGATCCCTCGGCAGCCACGTCGAGCAACGCCGCATATTGCATCGGGGAATTGAGCTGAACGGCGGCATCAAAAGCCTCGAGGTATCCAGCGGATGGAAATTTCCGCCAGTCATCCGTTTCCAGCAGGTCTTGGAATCGCGCACCAAGTTCCGCTTGGAGATCGCCATTGAGATCATTCCATGCGAGATTGCGCAGGGCGAGGGCATACTCGTCTGGCGATTGGGTCTGATCCATGATCGAACGGGCCATTTCGAGGGCAAGTGTGGGATCAAGAGTCACCAACAGGTCGAGTAGGGCGGTGCGCAAGGTGGGAGCGGTTTCAAGAATCCCATCCTCACCGACATCGAAAGGAAGCTGGGTGGAAACGTCCCGGCCCGAGTTGAGAAATATTGCCATCGCGGCGGCGGCCGCTTGTTCATCGGGGGCTTCACGGATCGATTGCCGCAAAACATCGAGGATGGCGCGTGACGACTCGGCATCGGGCGAACGGGAGAATTCGTCCTCTGCTTTGGCAATGAGTTGGAGGAGTGCCGCATCGTGGACGGTATCCGCACTGGGCTCCCGGGATGGCGGATTCCGCTGAGTTCGCAGATTTGGGGCATCTGCGGCCGAAGCTGAATCTTGTCCTGCCGATACCTCGGCACCGGGAACCTGCGGGCGCAGGAGCCACCAGGACGCCACCCCGAGAACAAGCACCCCGGATGCAATCAGAAGCCGTGGTGAAAACTTCAGCGGCATGATCAGAGGGCCGTGACGCGCAGCGATGCGCTCATGAAGGAAGCAGCATTACCGACAACCGAGTCCCGGAAGTAAATCCGCCAAGTGCCATTGGCGGTGCCGCCTGAAAACGCCGTGTCCAAAGCCATATCGCTGATCATCAAATCCTTCGCCGCGCCGCCTTTTTTGCGGGTGATCCACCTGATTTTCCCGCCGGGAGACTGAAGATAAACCTCCAGATCTCCACGACTCGCGGTGTAGAGCGTGATGGAGAGGCGGAGGGACTCTACCACCCCTGAGAATCCGGACACCGGAATCTCCTTTTTGGTGAACGAGAAATTTCCGTCGGGAATGATCATCGATTCCCGATTGGCGAAGGTGAGCGTCTTCGGATCGAGTCCGAGCGCTTCGTTGGAAAGATTGTGGGTGGCGGCATTGAGAGCGACCGATTCCGCGGTGCGGCGAGAGCCAGACACGAGCATTCCAGCGAGGAGTTCGCGACCACTGACCGAGTCCTGAACAAAAACCGGCCCACCGCTGTTCCCAGGACCTGTGGAGACGTTGTTGAATTCCACGAAGGATCCCCGCACCGTGTAGGCAGCGCGTTGGAAGAAATCGGTCGCATGCTGGTAACAATGGCCAGCTTCCCCGGTAAAATCGATTTCCGCCGGGTAACCGACGATGCGTTTGGCAGCTGAGGACTTCAACGCAGCAGCACCATCCCAAAAACAGCCGACGGCCGGGCCGAAGCTGGAATTCCCGTAAAGGACGGTGAAATCCGAAGCAAAGGCCTGATTGGAATCCGGACCAAAATCCGAGATATTGCTGGCAAAGCTGGAAAAATAACGGATGCCCCGAGGGGAAACGCCTTCGTTGGGCCGGGGATAACTTCTGCGGTGGTAGTTCCGATGGAAAAGGTAGTCGCTGGCCCAGACGCCATTGTCGTAAAACACGTGGGCACAGGAATAAATCAGCCGGGGATCGCGGGCCACCACACCACTGCCCCGATACCACCCATCGAAGAATTCGCTCTCGATCAAACCTGCGGATGGCTGCACCAGCGACTTCTTGGAATACACCACCTGCGCGGCAAGCGGCGCAGCGCCGAGGATCGACCAAGCGATGGCATGAAGGATGGGGACTCGAGTCATGGCTTTGGGAATTTCACGCAGGATCGACTTCGAGACGGTAACGCGGGAGGCTGGGATCGATTTCAAGGCTCCAGGCATCGATCCCCCCGCGCAGGCCGAAAGTCCGTTTCAGACCATGGCCCCGGAACCAGGCCACCTGATCGAGCACATGACGACCAGCGTGGTCGTAGAGCAGTATGAATTGATCCGGATTTTCCGCAAACAATTGTTGCTGAAGCTCTTGGGTAAAGAATTCCGAACCTGCGATCCGGACGGCCTCGTGCTCCTCCCGGGTCCGGAGATCGACGAGGCGCAGCAGATGGAGTTGTGGATGGGCTGCGCCAGGCTCCATCAGCAAGGCGGAATCATGGACATGGCTTTCCAAAAGATGCTCGAGCACCTCGCCCACCGGGAGATCCGATCGTTGGCAGAGTTGGGCGAGGGTTTCCTCATTGGAAAACGCACAACTTTGGCAGCCGCCGAGGTGATAGCGGGCGAAAAGGGCGCGCTTTGCTCCCGGCAGGGTCTCGATGATGAGACCCATCGGGGATTCAGCGGTCAGTTCGGCAGCTTGCATGGGCAGAGAATAAGCGGGATTGCGCGGAAGAGTAGAAGGGATTTTTTAGGCTGTTTCCAAACGATGGCGCATGAGATAGAATGCCGCCATGCCGAGAGAACGCGACCCGGACGAGCCGAAGATCTACTTTTTACCGAATTTAATGACCGCGTGCAATCTAGCATGCGGGTTTTTTGCGGTATTGATGATTTTCCGGGGCCTGCTTGAGGTCGGAAACACCCAGATTCCGCCAAAGGAATACTACCATCAGGTAAAACCATACTACGAATACGCGATTCTGCTGATTTTCGGCTCCTGTTTGTTTGACCTGCTGGATGGACGCCTCGCGCGGCTCGGCGGTCAGGAATCGCCATTCGGGCAGGAATTCGATTCGCTGGCGGACATTATTTCCTTCGGTATGGCTCCGGCCATGCTGCTTTCCAAGGCGGTGTTGTTTCCCCTGGGCAACATCGGCTGGGCAATCGCCCTGTTGTATCTGGTCTGCGGGGCAATGCGTTTGGCGCGATTCAACTGCCTGGCATCGATGCCAAAAAAGCCGGGCGCATCCTCGGATTTCCGCGGCCTACCCATCCCGATGGCCGCTGGATTCATCGCTTCGCTGACATTCCTGATCATCGATCTTCACAAGAACGACCATGAACTCAAGTTCTGGAAATACGTTCTGGCCGGAGCGATGTTGGGGCTTTCGCTGTTGATGATCAGCGATATCCGCTATCCAAGTTTCAAAAAAGTCGGTTGGCGCACCCGGGGAACCCTGCCTGCCATCGTGATCGCGGTGCTGATTCTCTATGTGACCGTTCAGTTCCGCTACTTCATGCCGGTGGTGCTATTCAGTCTCTACTTGATTTACGGCATGGTGCGTCCATGGGTGTCCTTGAAAATGAGGAAAGAAATTGAAGTGGATAGCAGCCCGGACGAGGAGGCCCTCGGCGAGGAATCACCAAGTGAAGCTCCGAACCGTCCGATCGAATGAGCGAGCCCTCCATGAAACGTCCGAAATGGGCAACGGTGATGCTCGTGGTCTTGCCCTTGTGGTTGGTGTCTTCCGGGGCATTTGCCATGTGGTATTATTTCCACAATGAGCGGAAAACGGAACTTTTGGAACAAGAGCGGTTTGCAACCACGGTATCCGCGGTTTCGCTGGCAGATGATTTGAAGAAAATCGTCGAGGTGATCGGTGAGCGCAATGGCTCCTCGGAAATGGCATCTGCCAACCTCGGGCGGATCGCTTCAATGATTGAGGGAACTCTAGGACCCTCGAATACAGGCTACACCGTCAAGCGGATGGCGGGACCCGCACAGTGGCCACTGCTTCAAGCGACCCTGCGAGGGACTGATGACAAGGCAAGAGACGTGTGGGTGATTGCCTCGTATGACAGCCGCCCGGGTTCGTCGGGCGTGGAAGCGAATGCGACGGGAGTCGTCGCCAGCCTTGCAGCCGCACAAGCGGTGGCGGCAGATATCCCGGCAAGCAACGTCCACTTTCTGTTCATCCCCCATGCGAACGATCCGGAGGCCCCGATCCTGGAAACTGCGACTCAGGTAAAATCACTCATTGGAGACTCAAAAAACATCCTCTGCTTGGAAGCCATGGGGGCGGAAGAGACGCTTTGGTTGACCTCCCGTGACACTTCCGCTCCACCCTTGTCCAGAATTCAAGGCCTCGGCAGCGTCCGCGGTGCAGAGGTGGTGTGCCTCGGTGAGGACCAGGATCTGGCGAGCGTATTGTTTGAATTGAACCTTCCCGCAGTGAGGGTGGCAACCCGCCCGATGCTCACCCCACAAGAAAGCGACAACACGATGGGGAACCCTGATCTTCTGGCCGCATCAACCGGTCGATTGGTGGAACTCATCCGCCGCAGCGCGAATCCCCGCTAAATTCCCGGTTGCGATTTTCTGATGCTAACCGAAACTGGCGTCTCATTTCAGTGATCCATGGCCCTGCACGACCTCGACCCCAACTTCATTTCCCACGCCCCAGGCTACTGGTCCGAGGATTCCCAGAACCACTGGAGCGATTACAAGTGGCAGCTCAGGAACCGCGTGGACTCTTTGATCGATCTGGAGTCGCGGCTGAATCTAACCGACGTCGAGCTCGCTGGAGTCCTGCTGGCGGGAACCAAGCTCGCGATGTCGATCACGCCGCACTTTTTCAACCTAATCGACCGCGATGACCCGGATTGTCCGATTCGTCGGCAGGTGATTCCACGCATCGAGGAAGGGTGGAATGCTCCGGAAGAGCTGGCCGACCCTTGTGGCGAGGACTCGCACATGCCGGTGCCGGGACTGGTGCACCGCTATCCGGATCGGGTCTTGTTTTTGGTGACCGACCGCTGTGCATCGTATTGCCGGTATTGCACAAGATCGCGTGTCGTTTCCGGTGTGGGCGAGCAACATCTGGAAACCCAGTGGGAACCGGCTTTCCGATACCTGGAAAAACACACCGAGATCCGCGACGTCCTGCTTTCCGGCGGGGATCCGCTGCTTTTCTCGGACGATCGGCTGGACAAAGTGCTGACGAGATTGAGATCGATCCCGCACATCCAATTCGTGCGAATTGGCTCGCGAATCCCGATTTTCCTACCGCAACGGATCACGCCCGAGCTTTGCGCGATGTTGAAAAAGCATCACCCGCTATTTATTTCCATCCACACCAACCACCCTCGTGAGCTCACATCCGAAGTCCGTGATGCCCTCGGCCGCCTCGCCGACGCGGGCATTCCGCTGGGTAACCAAAGCGTGCTGCTACGTGGAGTGAACGACTCGGTGGAAGTCCAGAAAGCCTTGGTGCACAAGCTCTTGATGTGCCGCGTGCGTCCGTATTACCTCTACCAATGTGATCTAATCAACGGCTCTTCCCACCTCCGCACCTCGGTGGCGGAAGGGGTGGCAGTGATCGAGGGATTGCGCGGCCACACCACTGGCTATGCTATCCCCCAATTCGTCATCGATGGCCCCGGAGGAGGCGGAAAGATCCCGATCAACCCGAATTATCTCATCGAAAGCGTGCCCGGTCGGGTGACTTTGCGGAACTTCGAGGGCAATGTCTTCGAGTATCCGGACCCGACGCCGATGCCTGCAGCGGAGATGAATCGGCTCCAGCAGCAGGCATTTTGTCCATCGGAAGGATAAGCCGCTTGCCCTCGTCCCTGTGTTCTTTAGCATCCGGCGCTTCCCAAAGCCAAGCCGCTGATGAACCGAATTTTCGTTGAAAAAAAATCCGCCCACAATGCCGAGGCGCGCCACCTCCTGCATGACCTCCGCGAGTCCCTCGGCCTGCCGGGATTGGAAAACGTGCGGGTCCTCCAACGCTATGACATTGATGGCCTGACGGACGCCGAGTTCGAAGAAGCGGCCACCCACATCCTTTCCGAACCGCAGGTGGACGACATCTCCCCCACCCTCACGCTGGGTGAAAACGAAACCGCCTTCGCTGTGGAGTATCTGCCCGGGCAGTTCGATCAACGCGCGGATTCCGCCGCTCAATGCGTGCAGATCCTCACCGGCAAGGAGCGCCCGGTGGTTTTCTCGGCCAAGGTGATCGTGTTGCAGGGCGCGCTTCCCGACAGCGAGCTTTCATCGATCAAAAGCTACGTCATCAATGCAGTCGATTCCCACGAGGTTCCAGTCGCCGCAGTTGTCGCTCGCCGCGAGATGGATTCTCCTCCGGATGTTGCCATTCTAACAGGTTTCACCCAACTCAATCCCGCCACCGTCCGTGCTGACTTTGGCCTCGCGATGTCCGCCCAAGATGTGGCGTTCTGCCAGAACTATTTCCGCGATGAAGAGAAACGCGATCCGAGCATCACTGAAATCAAGATGCTCGATACCTATTGGTCCGACCATTGCCGGCACACCACATTTCTAACCAATATCGAGGAAGTCACCTTCGATGAAGGCACCGACGTCATCCAGCGCACCTGGCAAACCTATCTCGCGACCCGCGAGAAACTCGTCCGCAGCGACAAGCCGATCACGCTGATGGACATCGCCCTCATCGGCATGCGCGAACTCAAGGCCTCGGGCGAACTCGACAACCTGGAAGTCTCGGAAGAAGTCAACGCCGCCTCCATCGTTGTGCCTGTCGAGATTTCCAAACCCTCAACTCTCAACTCTCAACCATCAACTTCCACCGAAGAATGGTTGGTGATGTTCAAGAACGAAACCCACAACCACCCCACCGAGATCGAACCTTTCGGTGGTGCGGCCACCTGCCTTGGCGGTTGCATCCGCGATCCGCTCTCCGGCCGTTCTTATGTCTATCAGGCCATGCGCGTCACCGGCGCGGGCAATCCGCTCACTCCGTTTTCGGAAACCCTTCCCGGCAAGCTGCCACAGAAAAAAATCTGTCAGGTCGCAGCGCAAGGTTACTCATCCTATGGCAATCAAATCGGTCTCGCCACCGGACAAGTTGCGGAAGTTTATCATCCCGGCTATGTCGCCAAACGCCTCGAAATTGGCGCGGTCGTCGCAGCAGCACCACGTGCCAATGTGTTCCGCGGCTCTCCAGCTCCGGGCGATGTGATCCTGCTCATCGGCGGCCGAACCGGACGCGATGGCGTGGGCGGCGCCACTGGCTCCTCGAAGGAACACACGGACACGGCTCTGGAAAACTCCGCCGAAGTCCAGAAAGGCGATGCTCCCACTGAGCGGAAAATCCAGCGCCTCTTCCGCAATCCGGAACTCACTCGCAAAATCAAAATCTGCAACGACTTCGGTGCTGGCGGAGTTTCCGTAGCCATCGGCGAAATCGCCCCTTCCCTCGTCATCAACCTCGATGCCGTGCCCAAGAAATACGACGGCCTCGATGGAACCGAACTCGCGATTTCCGAATCACAGGAACGCATGGCCGTCTGTGTGGATCCCAGTGAAATCGCTTATTTCATCGCCGAAGCCGACAAGGAGAACCTCGAATGCGTGCACGTCGCCGATGTCACCGACAGCGGCCGCCTCATCATGACCTGGCGCGGCAAGACCATCGTCAACCTCAGCCGGGCATTCCTCGATACCAACGGCGTGATGCAAAACGCCAAGGTTCATATTTCCACTCCCGCCAGCTTGACATCCAGAGTATTCTTTTACCATGAACAACGAACAACCCTACTTGAACGAAGCACATCGCAAGGCTTCGCAAGCCGCCTCAGAGGCAATTGCAAACCAGTCCTCGACATCCTCACAGGAGTTCATCGAGCAAGTCAGAAGGCTGGCATCCCAGAGCCAAAGAACCGACAAGAGCGAATCAAGCTCGAGCGCGCCTTACGCACAATCGAAGAACGAGAGCTGCGCCGTTTAAGCCCGTCGGTTCTTTCCTCAACCGACTTCGATCAGGAGTGGACTCGTTACGGGAGAATTTCCGGAGCCGAACAGAGGGTTTACTTTGATGAGCGGGAAAGCGTCGTCATCAAGGCAAACGACGGAAGTTTTCATGGAAATTGGCTTCAATATCTCGAACGCCTCCACCTCCATCAGTTTCTCTTCCCAGAAACGGCATACACATTTCTAGGGCTTCTCGTTGATGATTCCGGGGTCTCTATGGTTGTCCGGCAGCCATTCGCAAAAGCATCGATAGACATTGCCGGTGCCAGGCGAGACGAAGTGGAAACTTGGATGCGAAACCACTATGGAGCCTACCGCGTCAAGAATGACGATTACTACATTCCACAACTCGACCTCCTCATTGAAGACCTACACGACGAAAATGTCCTGGTTTCCGAGAACCGCAAATCACTCCTCTTCATTGATCCAGTAATCTACCGCAGACCAGCTGACATCCCCATACCCCAGCCTCTGGCGAGTTCCTCGCCACCGTCTCCCACTCCCCACTCTGCACTTCTCACTTCCCACCTATCCAGCCTCAACATCTGCTCGCAAAAAGGCCTCGGCAGTCGCTTCGATGGCTCGGTGGGTGCGGGCACGGTGCTTTGGCCATTCGGTGGGAAAAACCAGATCACGCCACCGGATGCGATGGTGGCGAAGCTGCCTTTGTTAGAGGGTGATACCGACACCGCAACCTTCATGTCGTGGGGATTCGATCCCGATCTCTCCGAGCAATCGCCCTTCCACGGCGCGGTCTATGCAGTCACCGAGTCCGTCTGCAAACTGGTAGCCGCCGGTGCCCGGCTCTCCGACACCCGGCTTACCCTGCAAGAGTATTTCCCCAAACTCGGCATCGATCCGAAACGCTGGGGCCTGCCCTTCGCCGCTCTGTTAGGAGCCTTTCACGCCCAGCACTCGCTACGCCTCGCCGCCATCGGGGGCAAGGACTCAATGTCCGGTTCGTTTAACGATCTCGACGTGCCGCCGACTCTGGTTTCCTTCGCTCTCGCTCCCGGAAAAGCCAGCCTCGCGCTGTCGCCGGAGTTCAAGAAAACGGAATCGATGGTTTCATTGGTGGAGGTTCCCTTCGATGCAGATCAACTCCCGGATTTCGAATCATTGCAACAACTCGCAGCTACGCTCCATCAGCTCAACAGCGAAGGAAAAATCCTCTCGCTCCACCACATCGGCCGCGCAGGAATCGCCGCCGCCTTGGCAAAGATGGCCTTTGGCAACAGCATCGGCTTCAACTGGAGCGCGGAATTCATTCCGCCCGATCTCTTCTCATCACGCTACTTCGCCTTCCTCATCGAACACACCGAAGCCCTCCCCAACCTCAATGCCCAACTCATCGGCCACACAACCGCCGAGCCCACCCTCGTCCTCAACGGCGAATCCCACAATCTAACAACTCTCCAAGCCGCCTGGGAATCCACCCTCGAAACCGTCTATCCGACGAAGACGGAATCCTCAGCTTGCCTTGGCGAGCTTGGCGTCTCGGCGCTTGCACCTTCTTCCATTCGAAAGTCAACAATCAACAATCAACAATCGTCAATCCGACCCAAGGTCCTGATCCCCGCCTTTCCCGGCACCAACAGCGAATACGATTCCGCCAAGGCCTTCCGCGAAGCCGGAGCCGATGCGGAGATCCTCGTCTTCCGCAATCTAACAGCACGCCACATCGAGGAATCGCTAACAGCTCTCGCTGCCAAGATCCGCCAATCCCAGATCCTCATGTTCCCCGGCGGTTTCAGCGCGGGGGACGAACCGGATGGTTCCGCCAAATTCATCGCCACCATCATCCGCAGCCCCCGCGTGGCGGATGCCATCATGGACCTGCTCCAGAACCGCGACGGCCTCATTCTCGGAATTTGCAACGGTTTCCAGGCCCTCATCAAAACCGGCCTCGTGCCCTACGGCGAGATCCGCGAACCATCCGCTGATTCACCGACGCTCGTCCACAACGAGATCGCCCGACATATCTCCTGCTATGCGAATACCCGGATCGTCAGCACGCTTTCGCCGTGGTTGTCTAACAGCCAGATCGGAGATATCCACGCCATCCCACTTTCCCATGGGGAAGGCAAGTTTTTCGCCAGCCCCGAAGTGATCGCCGGGCTCGCCCAAAGCGGCCAGATCGCCACGCAATACTGCGATGAAAACGGCGTCTCGTCCATGGACATCGCCATCAATCCCAACGGCTCACTCGCCGCCATCGAAGGCATCACCAGCCCCTGCGGCCGCGTTTTCGGAAAAATGGGCCACACCGAACGCTCCGGCACCCAAGTCGCGAAAAACATCCCCGGCAACAAACGCCAGCCGATCTTTGAAGCAGGCGTCCAGTATTTTATCTGAATCGCACAAAACCTTTGATCGGTGATATAAGCATCCGCCCCGGCTGCGTGGCATCGCATTGCAGGTCTGCGTGATAGCCAAAGCCACAGCGGGCACGGACAGATGCTATGTGGGAAATGCGGATTGGAAGCAGGAGCCACTGCACTCATCGATCACCCCTCAGAGCTTCACGCCTTGATGGGCTGAAGGTCAACTTGTCAGCTTGTTTAGCTCATTCACCTGCCCGTTGAGCGTGCAGAAGTCATAGACATATCCGATCCCGAAGAGTCCGGCGGTGCAAAGCCAGAGAAGCCCGGTCCACAGTTTGCCCATATAAAACCGGTGGATGCCGAAGAAGCCGAGGAAGGTCTGGAGAATCCACGCCACCGAATAATCATATTTCCCGCATTGATAACGGAAGTCCGCCTTGCGATCCATTCCAGGGATCAGGAAAAGGTCAACCAACCAACCAATTCCGAGCAATCCCAACGTGAAAAACCAAATGGCACCCGTGATGGGTTTGCCATAATAAAAGCGGTGCGCTCCCGTGAAGCCGAAGATCCACAAGAGATAGCCGATGGTTTTGCTGTGAGTATCACCAACAGGTTGAGTCATGCCAGGAACATGGGGCTGTTGAGGGTGTTAGGCTATGGGAATTACGGGGAGTGATTGGAACGGCAGAGTCAAACGGAATGGACAGAACGGATCTCCGACTTCACTCCCCCATTACCGGATAATCCAGATACCCCACCGGACCATCGCCGTAGAAAGTTTCGGGCACGGGTTCGTTCCAAGCAACTCCCGTCCGGATGCGTTCCACGAGATCCGAGTTGGCGATGGCGGCTTTGCCCCAAGCGATGGCGTCGGCTTTGCCGGAGAGGATGGTTTCGCGGGCGGTTTCCGGAGTGAAGCCTTCGTTGGCGATGAACACGCCGCCGAACTTTTCCTTCAACATCGGTCCAAGCGCGGGCTGGGCATGGGATTCGCGGGCGCAGAGGAAGGCAAGTTTGCGTTTTCCAAGTTCGCTCGCGACATAGCCGAAGGTGGCCGCAGGATCGGAGTCGGCCATGTCATGCGCATCACAACGCGGGGCGATGTGCATGCCCACACGGTCCGCGCCCCAAACGGAGCTGACGGCGTCCGTGACTTCCATCATGAAACGCGCGCGGTTTTCGATGCTGCCGCCATATTCATCATCGCGTTGGTTGGTGGAACTCTGGAGGAATTGGTCGATGAGGTAACCATTCGCACCATGGATCTCCACACCATCGAATCCAGCGGCTTTGGCGTTTTCCGCGCCTTTCCGATAGGCTTCTATGATGGGCGGAATTTCATCTAACAGAAGCGCCCGCGGAGTCACAAAAGATTTCATCGGCCGGATCAGGCTCACGTGACCGGCAGGTTGCACGGCGCTGGAGGAAAGCGGCAGTTGGCCATCCAGATAGACCGGATCCGAAACGCGGCCCACATGCCAGAGTTGGAGCAGGATTTGTCCGCCGGCACCGTGAACCGCATGGGTGACGAGTTTCCACCCTTCCACCTGCTCGTCAGACCAGATGCCCGGCGTGTTGGGATAACCTACGCCCATGGGGTCCACCGAAGTTGCCTCCGAAAGGATCATCCCGAAGGATGCGCGCATCGCATAATACTCCGCCATCATCTCATTCGGCACCCTTCCGGCAGAGGCCCGGCAACGGGTGAGCGGTGCCATGATGATGCGGTTGGGAAGCTGGAAGGCTCCGGCCTGAAGCGGAGTGAAAAGTGGATCGGACATGTTGTTTGGGAGCAAAGCAGCTATCCCTGACGATGCAAGCGTCACCATCCCCATTGGAGTTGCAATTCGGCCATCTGCCGTAGAGTGCCCAGCCCATGCGCTTGAGTGCCGGAAAACAAGAGCCGTAATGAGCCATCCACTCGATGACTCGTTTTGCCTTGTCGGCAACGGGTTCTGAGGCCGACGCACCCCGGATTTCCTCTAACCGCCGCTAGAGACTGCCCAAGCTCGCCGGATTGGAGCAAACATCCTTGCGCACCTTCTGGAACTTCGAGCAATTGGACAAACCGCTCATCGTTCTGGCGATGGGATTGATACAGGCGATACTGTAGCGGCGTGTTTATGACCGCTGCACTTGTCCCGCGAGGGCGAAGGGACCTTGGATGGGTGAAGGGAAGAGAGCTTCGCGCTTTTCATTCGCTGCGACGCTCGATAGAGCGACGCTACAGGCGTTTCGTTTGCCTCATGGTGCGCCCCAGAAGGTTTGCTCGGTGTTGACGGAGTTGTTGAATGAGGAAATCACGGACTGGAGATCAGAAACAATCCCGGTTTCCTGCGTGCGGCGGTCGATGCATTCGTGGGGATCCTGTTCGACGTTGAAGAGGAGCGGCGTGCTGGGTGACGCGGCAAAGCCGTAGTTGTTTCCGGTTTGGGAATAGAGGCCGATGTGGAGTTTCCACGGACCCTTGCGCGCGGCGAAGATGGCGTTGCCGTTGTTGCCAGTGTAGATGTGTTCGAAGGCTGGAACCGCACCCGAGAATGAATTGGAATTGAGGAAAGGCCGGATGTCACGACCATCGAGGGTGCGACCGGTGGGCAGTGTTTCACCGGCGAGGGCGAAGGCGGTGGGCAGCAAATCCATAGTGGAGGCCGGAGTTCTAACAACCGTGCGCGAAGCAATCACTCCCGGCCAATACCAAGCACCAACGACGCGCACGCCGCCTTCCCAAGTGGAACCCTTGCCATCACGGAAGGGCAGCGCCGAGCCTACCAACAGACGGGCTTCGTCATAGAGCGGATGCTTTGCAGTGTTTTCAAAACGAATCCATGGCCCGTTGTCGGAGCTGAAGATGACGAGTGTGTTCTTGGCGATGCCTTCGGTTTCCAGCGTAGAGAGGAGCGTTCCAAGCATGGCGTCGATTTCCTCGATGCAATCGCCATAAAGTCCGCGCTGGGATTTCCCCTTAAACTCATTTCCCGCATGAACGGGCAGATGTGGCATGTTGGGAGCGAGATAGAGCAGGAAAGGTTGATCCTTGTTTTGCCGGATGAAATTGACCGATAGATCGCGATAACGGCGCGTGAGGTCCTCATGCACGGGAATGTTGGTGGCGAGATTGTCCACGACGATCTCATAACCGGGGATGGGAGTTGTGCCCTTGGGATTGCTTCGGATGAGTTTTACGGCCGGCGTGGTGTAGTCGTTGGAAACATTGGTGCCCTCCCAGACATCGAAACCATGGGCGAGAGGAAAGGCTTCGGGGGTGTTGGAGTTGTTAGGATTGGGAGTGCCGAGATGCCACTTGCCAAAAAAGCCGGTGGCATAACCACGACTTTTCAATCCTTCGGCAAGGGTGGTTTCCTTGGGATGAATGTGCCGGGCATCGTTGGGACCTAGCACCCAAGTGCCAAGACCGGAGCGGCGCGGGTTTCGGCCTGTTAGAAGGGCATAACGCGAAGCGGTGCAGGCCGGCGACGCTGCATAGAACTGGGGAAAGTTCGCGCCTTCCTGAACGAGGCGCGTGACGTTGGGTGTGTGGATGCTCGGATTTCCGGTGTGGGAAAAATCGCCATAACCACAGTCATCCAAAAACACGACGACCACATTGGGCTTCTCCAAAGCCGGGCGCGCAGGGAGGAGTGCCGAAAAAAGGAACAGCGCGAGAATGAATTTCATGGAGGAAACAGTGCGGACAAATCGGAAGGATGCGCCGCCAAGTATCTGAAGGGACACGGAGACTTCAAGCCCGCTGACGCGAACAATTTGAAACAGCCTCTCAGTTGGCGATCACTCGCAGGCGCATGAAGCGGGTCGTGGCGTTGGTTGTGCCCGTGTCATCCCGGACCCGGAGCTCGGTAGCGGTATCGGCTTCCACGGTGGTACCATTGGAAGTCCAAGGGCCACTTGCAAGATCGCCCGTCACTTCGATGAGATAGGTCAAATTGGTGGCTGCGGGATTTTTGGGAAGCGTCAGGCGCAGATGATTCCCCTGCCCTGCGGCGACGAAATCGTGGACCATGGGGCTGGGGTTGGGTTGCAGTGGATCAGTGTTGAATGCGTATTCGAGCAAATTGGAAATGCCATCCTCGTCCGGATCGTCCCCGGGAAGATGGTTTCCGGTATTGGCATTGCCAAACATGAGGGTTTCCCAAGTGTCGAGGATGCCGTTCGTGTTGGCATCCGGATTGGAGAGCTCGAAGTTCGCGGTGACGGTTTTTTCCGCATCCACCGTGATAGTGGTGGAGGGAAGAGCTGGATTGGCAATGCCGTTGCCGGTCCAATTCACAAAATGCCACCCGGTGGCAGGCGAGGCGCTGATGGGCTGGGAGCTGCCTTGGAGAAAGACTCCGGACCCTGTGACCAAGCCGCCTTGCGACGGCGAGGCGGCCACGGTCAGCGCATGTTGTGGAATGGGATTCACTAGGATGCTGATATCATCGAAGGTTTTCACTTCACCATCATCCGCGATGAGCCGGAGTTGATAGGTTCCTTCCGTGGAGAAATCGGCACTCGTGGCTGCGGATGATGTGTTGACAAAGGCGATGCTCCCGGGCCCCGAAAGCGTCTGCCAGAGCAGGCTCACCGCTACGGGAATCGGCAGTCCATCATCGAGCGCGGTTCCGGTGAGCGCGGCGCTTGACGGCAGTGTGATGACTTGGTCGGAACCCGCGTTTGTTGCAGGAGCGATGTTTGGATTTACGAGGGCAACATTACTGAATGTTCCTGTTCCGGTTGATCCTGTTCGATCCGGCGACCAGCAGAGTCCGACGCGGATGGTTCCGTTCATGGTGAAGGTGCCGGCCTGGGTCCAGGTCGAGCCATCGGACCCGTAATATCCCGTGAGCAGGTTGCCGACGCGGCTCAAGCGAACCCAGCGCGTGCTTGTGAATGAGGTGGTGACATTGCTGACGCTGTTCGCTGCGTTGGTCGTGGCCCGTGTGATCCACGAGGCCGTGAAGGTGCTGCCCGTCGTGTTGAAGCCAACATAGGCCGAGACAGCACCGACGGATGAGGCGTCCGCCCGGGCGATCAGTCCGAGGCGTTCGGTGGTGGTGTTACTGAGATCCGTGCCAGAGACCTGGCTGATAAGATCGAAGTCGCCAGAGAAGGACTGGGCGTAGGTTTGGAAACTGTCACTCGTGCCGCCGGAATCAAGTCCTCCGCTGCGACCTGCCATGGTATAACTATTTCCAGTGGAGCTATTGGTATTGTTCGATACGGATCCGATGTTGGAGTAGCTTGGATTCCATATGGGATTGCTGGCTCCGGCGATGACGGTGAGGTCGCGGGTAAAATGATCGAAGCCATCATCCACATCCAGACGCAGCACATAGGTGCCAGTGATGGAAAACGTGGCCGTGGTATCGGCTGACGCAGCGTCTCCGAAAGTGACGGTGCCGGGCCCGCTGATTTGCGACCAGGTGAGGATGGGAGCTTGGCCGGTGCCGTTGTCGCTGATGGTGGTTTCGATGACGAGTCCCGCGAGCCCAGGAATCCGGACGGTGTCGGCAGCAGGACTGTCCACGGTGATGGTGGTGGAAACAGGCACGATGGTGATATTCAGTACCGCATTGTCGAAGAGCCCGCCGCCGTCGGTGGCGCGGATGTTGAAGGTGTTGAGACCCACATCACTGGCGGTGGGCGTGCCGGACAGGGTTCCATCGGGCGCGATACTGAGCCAGGCTGGGCCGGAGGTTTTGGTGTAGGTGATCGTTTCGCCGATGCTGTCGGTGGAGCTGCCGGACAAGGTTCCAGTGTAAGGATTTCCCGCTGTGCTGGTGGGTCGGGTGATCGGATCGGTGGTGAAAACCGGAGGCTGGTTGGTCACAGGTGTGCCGCCGAGCGCGTAAACCTCGATGTCATTCAGAGCTCGATCATACAACCGCACTTCATCGATCTGGCCGGTGAACCAGTTGCCACTCGTGTCCCAAGTTGCGGTTCCGATGTTGAAACCGGATACGGTTGAACTTCCATAAACCGTAGAGACGTAATTCCCGCCACTGGCCGCGAGCAGGCCATTGATATAAATTTTCAGGGAGGCTCCGTCACCCACGCAGGTGACGTGGTGCCACTCATTGGGTGTTGGAAGCGGCACCGCGAGACTGCCGCCGCTCGGGGTGAAAACAGATAGGTTCGTTCCATTGATGCCAAACTCGACCACATCATTCTGGCCCCATAGCGCCACCCGGTTGCCGGTGGTGAGGGGCGAGCGATACCAACCTGCGATGGTGAAGAAAGTGCGGTTGCTCAGCAAGGGCACGCCTGTGGTGACACCGTCGTTGATGCCATCGAAGGAGATTGCATTGCCATCGGCACCCGCAGTTCGAAGCGGCGAGCCCACGACGGTTCCCGGATAGGTGCCGGTGGTGCTGGCAGCGAGAGTGCCGCTGGTTTCATCGAGTTTCCAATGGGCTAGGAGACCGCTTGAGGGATTGGGAGGTGTGAGGGTGCCTCCGGTGGTGAAGGACCAGACTTTGCCGGGAACGGTAGCGTTCGAATTGATGCTGTCGATCCGCCAGTAATAGGTGGTATTGGTGCTGGCGGAGTAATTCCAAATCGCCAGCGGTGTGATGCCCTGATACTCGGGCGAGGAAGTATTGGCGGATGCCACGGCGGACGAACTGGTGCCGATGTATATCTGATGTTGGGTGGCCTGCGGATCGGGCTGCCAGGTGAGAAACGCATCGGCAACTCCCGTGGCGGTGTCAAAAGGGGTTGGCGTCTCCGCGGGACCACCGTTCACAAGGCGCAGCACCTCGGCTTGGGTGAGCGCGCGACGAAACAATTTTACATCGTCCATGTGTCCTACAAAGCGCCGGGAGGACGAAGTTGTATCCCTTCCCAAATGAATGATGCCCGAAGTCATGTCGGGATTGTGGGTGCCAGTATTCACCGCCGAGCTGAGCGTGGTGCCATCGTGCATGTAGATGGTCGCCTTGGTGGGCTCAACGACGAGGGCGACGAGGACCCATTGATCCGCTGGCGGGATGAGGCCGGAGTTCCAGTTGAAGAAGTTGTTATTCCAGGTGTAGCGGAGTTCGTTGGCATTGCCGAAATGAAGTCCTGCCGCTCCGGGGCCACGGTTGAAAACAATGCCCGCGAAGGCGGCCTGAGTGAGAGTGGATGGGCGCTTGATCCAGGCGGTGATGGAGGAAGAGGCACTGCCGAGGGTGGTGCGCACGATCGGAACCTGACTGGATGAAGTGCTCAGATTGGCTGCTTTGCCAAACTTCCCCGCCACTCCGCTGGAGACATTCTCGGAAGTGACCAGAGTGCCCATGGGAGACGAATCACGATAATCCGGCCCCGAGGTTTCATCCAAGCGCCACCAGCCGACGAAGGAGGTATCGGGTGGGTTCACATCGATGGTGACCAGGCCGGTTGCGGTTTGGCCCGATGAATCGGAAACCGTGTAGTAAAACCAATCGAGGCCCGCATGGTCGGAGCGGGGAGTGTAAACGAGCTGAGCCGTGGCTCCGCTGCCGGTTTGGGTGACGGTGCCGCCCTTGTTCGAAATGGCATCGAACGAGACAATACCGGTGATGGCATGTCCGTTGGCGTCATGATCGTTCGCCATCACGTTCAGGGTGGCCTGCGTGGTGCCGGGACGCTGGATGACCGCGGAATCGAGGCAAGCGTAAGGAGGAATGTTGATCGCAGTGAAGCTGCCCTCGTTGTCATATTGGGCGATCACCGAGTCGCGGTAATTGAGCATGAGCTCAAGTTCCGATGTGCTGAGCCGGGCATAACCGTTGTTGTCGCGGCCGTTGATGGTTTCCCCTTCAGGGCCGCCGCCATCTCCGTGATTGACGTTCATGTTATGGGCGAGTTCGTGGCGCAGATAGACCCAGAAGTTTCCATCGTTTTCGGAGGGTTGCACCGTGTAGCCCCAGGGAGTACCAATACCGGGTCCGTAGGAAAGCCCGCCCATGGCGCGCCCGGCTAGGGCGACGAAATCGCGGTTGGCGGTGGCATGATTGGCCAGCCATTCGGTTTTCAGAGCGGGGAGCGTGGCGTTGGAAGTCATGCCTTTCAGCGTATCCGCCGCCGCGCTTGTCCGGATCACGACACGAGCGATATGAGGACGCAGCAAGGCATTGCTCATGTAGAGCGCGCGCAGAACGGCTACGGTGTATTCCGCGCCTTCCAAGCTTTTGGCAACACTGCTGCCGGTTGCGGTATAGGAGTCCGAATTGATATCAATGCCGATATCAAATCCATAAGTCGTGGTTCCTGCCTGCCCGGTTGTGAGTTCCAGCGAAGGAAACGCAAAATTCGGTCGGGCATTGTCATAGCGGGTGGAAGTGACCGCGCTGCCGAGCGTGTGCCAGGTGCCGCCCCGATCAAAGATCACTGCGCCCCAAAAGGTGCCATCGTCCTTGAGGATGCCGGCGGAGATCGCGCCCGGAAATTCATCCACCGTTCCCAGGTATGAGCGCTCTGCCACCGGTGTGTAGGGATCGTAGGTGCCTGCTGCATTTTGCGTGAGCACCTCGAAATACTGCCCACGCAGATCGAGGCGGGTAAGGCGCATCGTCGCGGTCTGACCCTGATAGGTAACTGCCTGCACGACGTTGTCCGGTGCAGCGATGGCGAATCCCGGGAAGAGAATTGCCACAGTGGCAATCAACAGATGGAGCGCCCGCAGGATCGGGATGGAATTTGAATTCATGGGTTTGGATCTAACAACGGCTTGAAGGAAAAACCGCTCCGCCCACAGAAGCAGGCGGAGCGGTCTGACTGAGTCAGCGGAAAGCGCGCTGCTCAGTTAGGTGTCACCTTGAGGCGAACGAATTTCGGGCCGGAGCCTGAAAGGGTATAGGACACAGATCCCGCAGTGTTGGTCACATTCACAAGCGGGACGTCGTTCCAAACCGAGAGGTCGGATGAAGTCTGCACCACGAACTCGGTGCCATAGGCGGAGTCACTGATGTTTCCACCATTCACCCAAGTCACGGTATTTGACCCATTGAGGCCTGGATTGGCGGTGAATCCTGCGCTAGCATTCATGAAATACTCAACTCCGTTGGAAACTCCGTCATTGTCGAAATCCAGTCCGGCGGCTTGGTTGCCAGCATTCGTGGACGCCCAAACTCCATAACCGGTGGCTGGACCTGTGGTGACACTCACCACGCCCGTTCCGGTGAAGCGGGCGTTGTCGATGTTAGTCGCACCGGAGCCGCTGGCACCCCATGTGCCTGCCGCTTGCTGAATGCCTCCGAAGAACAATTGGTTGACGACCTCGGTTCCACCGGAGGGGGCCACCATGCCGCCATCGATGTTGAGATCGCCTCCGTCTGCCAAGGCATCACCATCGACGGCGAGGATTCCGGAATCGACATAGGTGGCACCGCTGTAGGTGTTGGTTCCGGTGAGGGTAAGCGTTCCGGTGCCGACCTTGTTCAGATTCCCCGTGCCACCAAGCACGCCGCTGAGCGTGATGTCTCCGGCGGTGGTATCCACGCTGGTGCCGGTGGCGGAATCCGTGAGGGTGGCCGCGACTGGCGAACTCCACGGGGCGGACGCTGCGAGGGTGGCGGCTCCGAGGTTCACGGCGATGGTGTTGGTTCCAGCGCTGCTCAATCCACCCGCACCAAGAGTGATTGTGCCGGCAGTGGCGTTCAGGGTTCCGGAGTTCAATGCGATGGTCGGAGCGGTCAGCGAACCTCCATTGAGATTGAGGACTGCATCATTTCCGGCAGTTCCTGCGGCACCGGTGCCGCCGTTTGGAGCGAGCGTCACGGCCACCGAGGCGGTCGTGGCCCCTGCGGTCTGGGTGTAGGTTCCCCCACGGTTGGCGGTGGTGTTGGTGGAAGCGCTGCTATTGAGGAGGATCGATGCAGCACTCACCGTTCCCGAATTGCGGAAGATGCTGCTGTCGGCCCCCACCCCACCATTGGTCGTATTGCCGGTTCCTGCCACGCTGATGTTTCCAGGAGTAGTCACCGATCCGAGGTTGTTGAAATTGGCACTCCACTGCGCTTGGACGGTGATACCGGAAGTCCCGTTGATCACGCCAGTGGAGCCGACGGTGAAGCGGTCGATGTTCACCGTCGTGGATCCGCTGTAGGTGTTGTTGTCGCCGTTGATGATGGATGAACCGTAAGTGCTAACATCCTTCGTAACAGAACCGGCGCCCGTGATGTTTCCGGCGACTGTCGCAGTCCGCAGCACCAGGGTCGATCCGCTTGCCAACGTGTAAGTACTGGAGACCTGGTTGTTATTGAGCAGAAGCGATCCGTTGCTCAAGGCCACAATACCGGTGTGGGTGTTGTTGGCGAGGAAGCGGATTTGCGCGCCGTTCGGTTCGACGGTGATGGGGCCACTCCCAGAAATCACACCGTTGAGAATGAGGTTTTTCCCGCCATAGACGGCACTGAAGGTCCCACCTCCGGCTTGGACCGAAACCGTCCCATTGACGTTGTAGATTCCGTCCTCCACATGCAATCGGCCACCATTCAAGGCGAAGCTGTTTGCAATGTCGTGGGTGTGCGAGTTTTGGATCCACAGGCGGACGCGGGCACCGGTATTGATGGTGACGAGTCCGGTTCCAAGCGCGGCCGGGGAGGCAGTAAAGCCTCCTGTGCCGCCGGTGCCGAGGGAAAGCGTGCCGCCGTTGACGGTGGTGCCACCGGTATAGGTCCCCGGTGCGAAATTGTTGTTCAAGGTGAGGATTCCGGCACCGTTTTTCACAACTGACGCGGTGGTGGCAACGCTACCGCCGAGACTGGTGTTGAAGCTGACGTTGTTGGAGCCGATATCAAAGGTGGCTGCTTTTCCATCGACCAGGAATAGACGACGGGAAACATCCTGGGTGTTGTTTGCTCCCCAGGTGAGGGTTCCTCCATTCATCGTGATGGGGCCGTATGTTCCGAGCGCGCCGTTTGAGAATGAGAGAATGCCACCATCGATGGATGTGCCGCCCGTATAACTGTTGGTATGGGTGAAGGTGACCGTTCCCGTGCCGCTCTTCACGACCGAAGTGCCACCGGTGATCTCGTTTTCGCCGGCTGTCGAATTGGCAGGCACCAAGGTGTAATTGAGCGTCGAGTTATTGAAGACCACGGAGCCCGGAGTCAGTTTCCCCACCACATAAACATCGCCCCCTGCCGCAGCGGTGTCATCGAAAACCACGGAATCTCCGAGACCGAATTTCTTGTCCCCCTCGGCCCAACTATCTGTGGACAGCGAGTCCCAATCGGGAAGACCCGCAGAGCCCTGCCAGGTCCGGGTGCCGGTTTCCATGGAAAGGGTGATCTTCGAGTTGACGGTGTCGTTGGCCAACGCGCCCGAGCGGATTCCGGAAGGAAGTGTAAGGTTGGCAAGCTCGGTGCCGGTGAAAGTCCCATACTTCACGACATCGACAACATTGGTGCCAGGCGTCATGCCTTGAGTCGGCTGAAGCGCTACAGTGACTGCTCCCGGGATGCTCAGAGCCCCCGTCGTCGTGAGAGAGGTGGTCGTGGATGGATCAGCGGCCAAAATGCTGCCTGCTCCCAAGGTGATGGCATTGCTGGATGTGCCCTCTCCGCCGAGGATCGTGCCCGTGTTCGAAACAGTGAGATCCGAAGTGTTGGCAGTGGGATTGAAATTGAGGCGTCCTGCGGTGACGGTGGTGGCACCGGTGTAGCTGTTGGAACCCGACAAAGTGAGCACCGAACTTCCGGACTTGGCCACGCCACCCGTGCCTGAGATGTTTCCGCTGATCCGGAGCCCACCCACGGCACCACCGCCAACGTTCAGTGTGTTTGCGCCAAGGCTGACAGCTCCGACCTGAACGGTGTCCGTGATTGCGCCCCAGGTTTGAAAGCCCTGTCCGCCGCCAGTGAGTGTCAAGGTGCCGTTCAAGGTGAGACCGAAGGATCCTTGATAATAGGTGCTGTTGAAGGTGAAGTTGTTGGCAATCGCGATGTCTCGGGTGATCCCTCCGACGACTTCGGCCGCGGCCAAGCTCACGGTGGCGGAACCGAATGCGTTGGAAGTGCCGATGTTCACTCCATTGATGCCACCGAGAGTCAGCCCCCCTGTGATGCCGATATTGTTTCCAATGAGGTTAAGCCCAGCACCGCCGTTGATCCGGATGTTGGATCCTGCAATCGGAGTTGAGATGGTCGTCGTAGTTGATTTGGTGATGACCGCCTGGCTAGCCCCGTTATCGAGGGTGAGTGTGCTATTGCCCCGGAACAGCCATGGAGAATCCCCGGTCGCACCGCTGTCATCGAAGGTGATGTTTCCGATGGTGCGGGTGGAATCCAAGGTCACTACGGTGCCTTGACCGATGTTGCTGCCGAAAGTCGCGGAATTGCTGGCTCCGTTGGCGACGATCGAACTCGTCCAGCGGGCGGCGGTACTCCAGTTGTTCGGGCCGAATCCCGTATCCGACCAGGTTCCCGTCTGGGCGGAAGCCGGCAGGCACAGTGCGATCATGGCAAACGCCAGCGCGGAGGAGGATGGATTGACGAAACGGTTGGCAAACGATGATTTCATGGGAGTTCGATTTTTAGGGGAATGGAATGGAAAACGGAGGGCGGGGAAACAACGCGCAAGTCGTTGGTGGAACAGAGGTTTTGCAATCTCTCGGAAAGTCCTAGAACTGGATCACCGGGCATTCAAGTGACAGCCTGTTGATTCGAATGTACTCCTCAGGAGCACGGTTTTCAGTAAATTTGGGATGCCCCATTCAGCGGCGGTGGGGAAAAGCGGCAGGCCGGTGACGAGACAAGCAGCAATGGAATGCAGGAAATGGGTGGACAACGACCTCCACCCGATCGGTGGGAAAATCTTTTCATTGGATTGGGTCGAGGGAAACAGCATCTCCCCGCCCCGAAGCAATCCATGACTTTCCGTTCAAAGGAGATACTTCATCAGATCGGCTTTCCAGGTTGATCCAAATGATGTCTGAAGACGCATCGCACAGTCTGGTCGACCCCTTGCGAGAAACGATAAGGCCACTCAAACCGCTGCTGCCATGATTGTTCCCCCGATTACGTCATCCGTAGGGCTTTGATGGCGGAAGGAGATGACGGTTCGGGCAGTCAGAAACCGACCATCACTTTCATGTCCCTTTGGACCGCCCGATACAGCAGGTCATCCTTGTCGATTGACCGCTCATCCCATTTTTCGGGACGTATTATCCGTTGCATGGCATGATCTCCGCGATGTCAACCAACACCATGCCACCCAACCAGAGGCGCGGTTCCGCCAGGATTTTACTGGCGAGCGCCCTTTCCCTGACTCTGCTTGCTTCCATACAAGCGCAAACGCCGGATTACTTTGTGACCCGCTTGCCAAAGCCAGACGGGCCTCACCCCGTAGGCCAGATGTCCACCGTGATGGTCGATCGTTCGCGCGTCGATCCGCTTTATCCACAAACAGAGCAAAGCTCCAAGCAATGGGGTGATCAGCCACGACGACTGCCGGTGTCTTTCTGGTATCCTGCGCGTCCCACCACAGCCCCGGACCGCGAATACATCAGCGACGTGCGCGAAGCGGAAATCGCAAGGTCCCTCGGCCAAGCCGGACTCGTCGGAGCAGCAGGTTATCTGAAAACCAATGCCAGTGACCATGCATCGCTCGCGGTTGGGAAATTTCCACTTCTGATGTTTTCTCCGGGCTTTGGATTCCCGGCGGAGTTCTATCAAGCGTATGCCGAACAACTCGCATCTGCCGGGTTTATCGTGGCGGCGGTGCACAGTCCGGGCATCAATGGCTTGGTGACGCTTGACGGGCGGCGCTATCCTTCGCCTGCGGAAGTCCCTTTGAAGTTGGAGGAAACCACCGCCCTCAACGATGTGATGACAGAGGATCTGGTCGCAGTCCTGAGGCTGATGCGAAAGGGCGCGGGGATGCCTTCACTCCGGTTGTTCCGCGCGATTGATTTCGGGCGCGTCGGTGCTTTCGGACACTCCTTCGGGGCCTCCGCCGCGTTGCGACTCGCCGCCCGCGACAAGGGGGTGAAAGCGGTGGCAGTTCTTGACGGAACCATCTGGGGAAAGGATCACCTCGCGGGAGTCGAAACGAACGGGTTATTTCTCAAATCGAGAGGCAACTTCGAAGATCCCACGATCAACCTTGCGTACCGCCGTCTAAAAGGACGCGCGATCATCTGTCGGCAGTTGGATGTGGCGCACGGCGGATTGTCTGATCTCTATTTCATCAATCGCATCTTCGAAGGCCCTTCTGCGGACGTCGGAGGAGCGGACGTGGGCAAGAGACCGAGGCAGAACACGATCCTCACCAGGCAACTCCTCACCCTCTATTTCGGAGTGGAACTGCAAGGCAAGCGGGTGGCTGAGCTCACTGACTTCTTCAAGGACCATCCGGAACAGGAAGGCCGTCCCGGATTCACCAGCCAGACCAAAGGGTTCTGAGGCAAGCGGGAAGAACCAATTCGATGGTCATCGCCCCCCGTTTGTGGAGCTTGCAGAAACCCTGCGGCGGGGGCATCCTGACGTCCAACTTCCATGAGCATCATGCTGGATCCAGCCATGCCCGACGGCCGCCCGGAATCCCGGAGGATCTGGCTGGGAACCCCCGGATACTGGTTGTGCCAACTGTTCGGATGGGGTGGCGTGGGTTTTGCGGTTTTGTCGCCATTGTTTATCTATCAGCCCCGCAACGCAGCGGACGAGGTTGTGTTGGGAGTGGCCATTGAGAGCCGCATCCTGTTTCTCTTTCTCGGCATCGCCGGGTCGCACTTGTTGCGTGCCATTCACTTCCGGTTATTGCGGGGCGGTTCGGGATTGTTTCGTTTCATTCTGCGGGCTTTGCCGTGTTTGTTGATGGTTTGTGCCATCCAGACCCTATGGCTTGAGGCGGATTTCCGGGCACGGGCCTCCAGCAGACCGGGAATGCCGGAGGATTTCCCCCTCGCTTGGACTGCTGCTGATGTGTTAGATGACTTCACTTATTACCTCGCTCTGATGGTCATCTGGACCGGTTTTTATATCTGCCTGAGGCATCTGCGCGACCAACAGCGGGCGAGGTTGGATCGGGCCCGACTGGAAGCGGCGGTGCGTGAATCCGAACTCCGCGCACTCAAGGCACAAATCAATCCCCACTTCCTGTTCAACAGTTTGAACTCGCTCAGATCCTTGCTCCCCTTCGAGATGGAAAAACCCCGTGAGGCCATCACCCGCTTGGCCGACCTCTTGCGCGCCTCATTGGGATCCGGACAGGAAACTCTCATCCCCCTTCGCATCGAGTTGGAAACAGTGGAGAACTATCTCGCCATCGAACAACTCCGTCATGAGGATGCACTCCGTTGGAGAATTGATGCGGACCCAGCGGCAGGCGAAGTTCCCGTGCCGCCCTTCCTGTTGCAGGGGCTGGTGGAAAATGCGGTAAAACACGGCATCTGCCGCATCGAGGGAGGTGGAGAAGTGATCACAGAGGCCCGCCTTTCCGGAGAAATCCTGCGGCTCCGTGTGACCAATCCGGGACGCCTTTTACACCCCGCACCGGGACGGGGCGTGGGACTTGCCAACCTCCGCGCCCGCCTTGAACTCCTCTTCGGCCAATCCGCTACGTTCGCCCTCAGTGATTCCAATGCGGGAACTGTGGAAGCCCTGGTGGAACTGCCCATTTCTTCAACTCCACTGATACCATGATGAGAACCTTGCTTGTCGATGACGAACCGCCCGCCCGCAAGGAACTGCGGGGCTTGTTGGCGGCCCACCCTTCGATTGAAATCGTTGGCGAAGCAGCCAATGCCACAGAAGCCACCAAGCTTGTCATGCGGCTTCAGCCGGATCTTGTTTTTCTGGATATTGAAATGCCCGGCCGCTCGGGATTCGAATGGCTGGAACAACTGCCTCTCCCCCACCCTGCTGTCATTTTTGTGACCGCCTATGATTCCTTCGCGCTCCGCGCCTTCGAGGTGAACGCCCTGGATTACCTACTGAAGCCAGTGAGCCCCCGCCGTCTTGCGGAAGCGGTCGCACGCCTCGAACGCCAAAGTTCGGGCTCGTCTGAGATTCCTATCGACCCGATTGAACCGGAAGCGGCATTGAGTTTGCGCGAGGACGATCCCGTGTTCGTCCGTGAGGGCAAGCGCTGCTGGTTCGTCCCGGTTCGCGAGATCATTCTTTTGGAATCGGTCGGTAACCACACACGCATCTGGTTCCGGGACGTCAAACCACTCCTCCCGCGCAGCCTCGCCACGCTTGAAGCCCGCTTGCCGGCCAGTTTGTTCTTGAGGGCAAATCGATTCCAAATCGTCAACCGGAATGCAATCGAACGCGCGGAGTCGTGGTTCGGTGGAAACCTCAAAACCATCCTCAAGGGCGGCCACAGCGTCGAGTTTTCCCGTCGCCAAGCCCGCATCCTCAAGGAACGACTCAGTCTTTAACCTGCATGTTCGCCACGCGTGTCTCTTTGGGACAAAAGAACATCGCCAAGGACTTCAGTCCACAAGATTCCCGAGAGCTGGCGACAGGAATGTCGCCGCTCCTTACACCTTGATCCCCTTCACCTGCGCATATTCCGCGCTGGCGGTGCCGAATTGGGACTTGGTGGCTTCCTTGGCGGCGAGCATGCGGGTGCGCAGGCAGGGTGAACCCGGCAGATCGATGTCATAGGCGGCATTGCGCGGACCGCGGGCGGCGGCGAGGGCTTGTTCTTTGCCTGCTACCATCTGGTTGAGTCCATCGAGCTGGGTTGCCAGGGATCTGAGGCTGGCGATGCTGATGTCCACCGGCGCGCCGGTATCATAGCCGGATACCTTGCCCAGCGCGGAGAGGAGTTTGTCCAGCAGGTTCTTGATATCGCCAAAACTCTGATCCGTCTTGGCACGGCTGCGGGCGGGTGCGGCGGGAGCATCCGATTCCGGGTTCGCCGGGAGCTTTGCAGCGGCGGTGCGGTAGCCGCGCAGGTTGTCCGCAGCGGTTTTGATGGCAGCCACTTGGCCCTTCCAGGCGGTGTTGCTCTTCACCCGGGAATTCGACCGCAGGGCACGGGCCTTGATCTCGGTGACCAGCGCGCTGCGGCTGGCGGCGGCATCCTTCCACTCCGCCTCCGCCGTGGCCACCGCCTGGTTCATGCCGCCAAGGCCTTCCAGAAAGGTGGCAAAAGCGGCAGGCAACAACAAAGGATCCGCCGGAGCGAAGGCTGGAGTGAAGCCAGCGAGGGCGGCTTTGAGGGTGGATCCGCGCTGAAGGCGGTCCGCGAATGAGGTTTCGGAGTTAGCCATAAGTATTGTGTAGGTTGGGAGTTATTAGTTCCGCTTCGCACATACAGTGAACTATCCGTTTTGTCGATATCCCAGTGGAGAAAAATATGAAATGACACCAAAGAATGATGCGGCGAACCTCCTGAACGGGTTCGTATAGAATGCACTCCTCGGAGCTGACTCAATGAATCAGGAAGCAAATCCAAAGGTTCAGCTTGCAAACCCAATAAATCAGTCTGCCAAGAATAAAACTTAGGAAGCTTACCCAATGCGTCAAGTAGATCATCCAATAAATCAGGTAGCCAAGAAAAGGAATCAGGAAGCCTAGAAAAATATTTTCTTTGCCACCTGATTCGCAAACCCCGCCTCCTCACCGTCTGAATCAGCCTCCCGATGTGCGAGGCTTCACTCCGGGAGCGCTGGCAGGCCGAGTTCCTTGAGAAAGGCATTGTGCGTTTTCGCTGCCTTGGCGATCTCCTTTTCAATGTCCACCAGTTGCTGGTGTGTATCTGCCAGATTGATTTCAATCTCACCCACTGCCGTGCTGATGTAGCGGGAGATGTTGAGGTTGAAGTCGTTCTTCTCGATTTCCGGCATCCCAACCCGGCGGGAGTAGCGGGTTTCTTCCTTCCGGAATTGGTAGGTGTCGATGATCTTCTGGATGTGCTCCGGGCTCAGTTGGTTCTGGCGCTTGCCTTTGGTGAAGTGCTCGGCGGCGTTGATGAAGAGCACGTCGTCGGGCTTCTTGCATTTCTTGAGCACGAGGATGCAAACGGGGATGCCGGTGGAGTAGAAGAGGTTGGCGGGCAGGCCGATGACGGTGTCGATGTGGCCGTCCTTCAGTAGCTTGGTGCGGATGCGCTCCTCGGCACCGCCACGGAAGAGCACTCCATGCGGTAGGATGATGGCCATCACGCCTTCGTCTTTGAGGAAGTGGAAGCCATGCAGCAGGAAGGCGAAGTCGGCGGCGGACTTGGGGGCGAGGCCGTGGCTTTTGAAGCGCACGTCGTCGGCCAGCGCGTCGGTGGGTTCCCAGCGGTAGCTGAAGGGCGGATTGGCGACGATGGCGTCGAAGTTCGGTTTCTTGGCCGGGTTCGCTTCGCGCATCATGTCCCACTCGTTGAGCAGGGTGTCGCCGTGGAAGATGTCGAACTCCGAGTCCTTCACCCCGTGCAGCAGCATGTTCATGCGGGCGAGGTTGTAGGTGGTGATG
>JBBARN010000064.1:0-8320 GCA_040399845.1 Luteolibacter sp.
AAAGCTATAATCTAGATCTGGCAGCGATTATGGCCACGCCTGCCAATCGCCCTGATTTCAACGGATGCTCTGCCCCCCGTCGGTTGGATTCGATAAAAGGGACTCGCCCGTCTTTCAACCGGACTCCGGCGGCCATTGAACCCGTTGAGATCAGTCGATCCATCGGGACTCCATTCCCGGGAATCGCTTGTCTGTCACTCTGTCGTGGAAGAAGCCGATCGCGGTTTGCGGCTCCTTCGGTTCAATCCCTGCTGAGTTTTTCCCGCCGTTCGCGCACGAGGCGGACGATGAGCGAGGTCCAGCCGGTCTGGTGGGATGCGCCGAGGCCTTCGCCGGTTTCGGCGTGGAAATACTCGTGGAAAAGAAGCAGGTTCTGCCAATCGGGCGAGTCCGTATATCGATGCGCCGTGCCGAAGCAGGGGCGGTAGCCATCGGCATTCGGCAGGAGCAAGGAGATGAGCCGATCGCAGATATCGATCGCAACTTCGCGCAAGGTGGCCATTTTTCCGGAGCCGGTGGGATACTCGATCTGGAAGGAATCCCCGTAGAAGTAATGATATCTTTCCAGCGCCTCAATGATGAGGAAATTGGTGGGAAACCAGATGGGTCCGCGCCAGTTCGAGTTGCCACCAAACATGTCGGTGGTGGACTCGCCCGGAGTATAACACACTTCGTGGCGCTGGCCGTGGTGTTCGAAGACGAAGGGCTGCTCGCCATGGGCCTTGCTGAGAGAGCGGATACCGAAGTCCGAGAGGAATTCCTTAGGATCGAACATGTAAGCCAGGCTCTTTCGCAGGCGCTCTTCGGACGGGATGGCAAGCAGGCAGCGGCCGGGATGTTTGTCCCCGCTCACGCGGCGCACGGTGATGTATTTGAGAAGATCCGGGCGATTGACGAGAAACCAGTCCATGCGTTTTCGGAATCCCGGCAGGGCATCGATGGTGTTTTGTTTGAGCACGGTGACGGCGCACATCGGCAACAGACCGACCAGCGAGCGGATGCGGAGTGGGATGGGTTCTTCGTGGTTGATAATGAGTTGATCGTAATAGAAACCATCCTTGCTGTCCCACAAACCGGTGCCGCCGAGGGCGTTGATGGCATCGCAGATATTCACATAGTGCTCGAAGAACTTGGAAGCGATGTCTTCATACGCCGGCTTTTCCAATGCAAGTTCCAGCGCCATGACCAGCATCACCTGGCAAAACGATGCCATCCACGCCGTGCCGTCCGCCTGGTTCAAATGCCCGCCGCCGGGAAGGGCTTGCGAGCGATCAAAGACCCCGATGTTGTCCAGACCAAGGAATCCGCCACCGAAAACATGGCGGCCTTCGACGTCCTTGCGGTTCACCCACCAGGTGAAGTTAAGCAATAACTTCTGGAAGGCACGCTCGAGGAATAGTATATCTCGTTTTCCCTTGGGATCGGAGATTTTATAAACCCGCCACACCGCCCACGCGTGGACCGGCGGATTGACATCGGAAAAATTCCACTCGTAGGCCGGGAGCTGGCCGTTCGGGTGCATGTACCACTCGCGCAGCAGGAGCAGGAGTTGGTTTTTTGCAAACTCTGGATCCACTGAGGCAAAGGGAATCATGTGGAAGGCCGTGTCCCACGCGGCGAACCACGGGTATTCCCACTTGTCCGGCATCGAGAGGATGTCGCGCGCAAAGAAATGCGGCCAATCGGAATTCCGCCCGCCAAGCCGCGCTTGCGAAGGTGGCTGGGTGGCTCCGCTTTTGAGCCAGTCCTCGACGACATAATAGAAAAACTGCTTGGTCCACAACAGGCCGGCATAGCCTTGGCGGCAGATCAGGCGCTCGGTGTCCGGGATGCCTTTGGGGATGATTTGGTCGTAGAAATCATCGCTCTCGGCGATGCGGCTGGCGAAGGTTTCATCAAACTGCTCGAAGCCGGCAAGACCGTTGGTTTCACCCGCGGCATGCAGTCGACAGCGGACGGTGATGGTTTTCCCGGGCGGGATGATGAAGCTGAGGTGGGCAGCAGCCTTGGTGCCCTGGGGTGTGGGCGAAACGGCGTTTTTATCACCATGGATCAAGTGGCGGTGAAAGGCGTCCTTGACGTAAGGACTCGGATTGGCCGGGCCGCCGAAGCTCTCGGAGTTGGTGTCGTTTTCGGTGAAAAGCCACTTCAGCTTCGTGCGCGGTGAGGGCGAATCGACAAGGAAATGGAACTCGCCCAGGGATTCATGCAAGGCGCGCAAACCTTCGGGAATGCCGATGATGACTGGCTTGCTTGCGAGGTTTTCCCGCTCGATGTCCCAGCTCCAGGTATTGCGAAACCACAGGGTGGGCAGAATGTGGATGGGCGCGGCGGCCGGGCCTCGATTGGTGATGGTGATGCGCCAAAGAATGTCTTCCGGGCTGCGTTTGGCGACTTCCTGGACGACGTCGAAGTAACGGCCTTCCTTGAAAATTCCCATGTCCGCCAACTCCAGCTCGGGGCCGGTGCGTCCGAGGCGCTGGTTTTCCTCGCGGATCTCGGTGTAGGGATAGCGGGCCTGCGGATACTTGTAGAGGGCCTTGGTATAGGAATGGGTGGGCGTGGAATCGAGGTAGTAGTAGCACTCCTTCACGTCCTCGCCGTGGTTCCCCTCGTTTCCTCCAAGCCCGAACAGGCGTTCCTTGAGAATCGTGTCCTGCCCGTTCCAAAGCGCCGGGGCGAAACACAGCCGGCACTGGCGGTCCGTCCACCCCTGCAAGCCATCTTCTCCCCAACGGTAGGCGCGGCGGCGTGAATGATCGTGCGGAAACGCAGCCCAACTGTTGCCGTGGTCGGAATCATCCTCGCGCACAGTCCCCCACTGGCGCTCGCTGAGGTAAGGACCCCAGCGCCGCCACTTCTTCCCGCCAGCTTTGTCCTCCGCCAGCCTCTCGTTTTCCCGCGTCATCCCCGCCAGTCTAGCAGGTTCCGTGCGGGGTGAAGCCAAAATCCTCGTGACGATTGCAAGTCGTTGGTTTTCAATTGGAAATGAGGATCGTTGATGCCCTTCGCGCGGATGCGATGGCGGAGGAAAATGGGATCAACAGGCCGAACCTGTCAATGGGGACTATTTTAGGACGCTCACGAAGAAGCGCCAATAATGGCGCAACTCCTTGACCCCACTTCAAGCAGTCCGTCCACGGCGAAGGAAAAAGAAAAGACCGGCAACGGCAATGAGAATGCAGCCACTGACCATGGCGATCAAGGGTGGGCCTGTCTCTTCTGGATTCACGGCCGCCCCATTACCAGATACCCGAACTGCCTTTGCATCCTTGGCGCCCGGTTCAGAATCATGGGCGGAACGCTTGCGATCCGGGCGATCTCCATCCTTTTCACGAATCGCGAGCCCCTCACAGCCCGGCCAATTGGCTTTCATCCATCGGGCAAGTTCCGCAACCTTCGCGGCTTTGGGCTTTTCTTGAAGCGTCGGCAGAACGTCTCTAGTGAAAGGAGAGTCCACCTTTCGAAGGTCGGAAACGATGGTGTCGTAAGCGTAGAATGAGATATCAGACAAATCGTTTTCTGTCTGTCCTTGCCCTTGCTTTGCCGCAACACCTTGCATTAGAAGACCGCGTGCTCTTTCCGCCATGAACGATTCTCCATAGCCAAACATCGGTGCTTCAAAATAGCGTGACAATTCAGCAAGCATGTAGAAGCGGCTTGAATCTGTTTCCAAATTCATCAACCTACGCCACTCACTCAGATCGCGGATTTCCCGTTTCGGCGAAAGAAGAATTTGTAAGGCAGTACTCGGTATCGAAGCATGGTCCCTGTTAGGCTCGGTGAACATCCATTCAGCAATACCGCGAAGTCTCTCCGCATCGCTAAGTCCGTCTAATGTCCTTCTTCGAATTGCTTCCCGCTCTGGTGAGTCCAGTCTGCTGCTGGCAAGTTGAGCAGCTCTAATTCCCTCTGAAAATCGCGCTACGACATCGGGAGAAGCTAGGGGGCCGTCGCTTGCCCATATTGCAGAGCAGAAAACGAGAAAAATGCTAAGGATTTTTAACTTCATAAGTAATTTCAGCATTTTCATCTGCGTTGTTTGCCTCCATAGCAGCAAGAGTTTCGGTGGTCGTATCTCCATTGAGAAGGCCTTCTATAAAGATTCTGGTTGCCTTAAATACATGGCAAGTTCGATTCGTGTAGATAAACTCTCCATGATCGAAGTTCTTAATGAAATGCGGCCCACTACTACAAGCATTGTAAAAAAATGTCTTGTATCGCAGAACGGGAGGGAGGTCTGAGTCGGGGGCTGAAACAATCAAGCGCGGCACTTGTTCATCATCGATATAATGAAACTCTCCCATCCCGGAGCCTGCCTTCGCAAGCGGATCTCCTGCGCTGATTGCATGGGAGCTCTCAAACTTCCAACGTTGATTCATATGAGGAACTTGGATATTGTTGACGGTCCCTTTGATCTGATTGGAGGTTGAATCAGGAATTAAATAGGCCCAGCCCTCTCTGCTCATGTGCTCGACAGCTACTATGTTCGCGGAGGTTGGTGGATCTTGTCCCAAGAACTCACCTAGTGCATCGGGTTCAGAGCCTGTCCCGCGATAGTTAATTGGGATGGCCGTCATTCCTTCAGTCCCAAAGTTTGTGAAGGAATCTATTGTTTTCTTCGTTGAGAACGAAAAATTCGGGCCAAGCCCGAAATTGGCGTGCCCATCGAAGACGACTGTTGTGGTGGGAGTGGACAATGCATGGAGCAAAGAATTCTCGTCTTCAGCGATCTTGATTCCGTAAACCAGTCCACCTGCTCCGCGCACGACCCACTTGTTTCCATGTTGTGCTACTTTTACCGTTTGCAGATACTGCTCAAGGTAGGCACGACTGGTCGTTGGCGGACTCCCGGGTAAGACACCATTCGGCCCCTTACCAAAAACCACCACGATATCGCATGGAACGATGTATTGAGCGTAATCTGTGCCAGTGCCCATTGGGGCAGCAGTTTCAATCCAATCACTGAACATTTTTCCTTTTGGAATTGTAAGAGTTAAAGGTTCTGACACCACATGCGCCAAGAATTTCCCATGCCAGAATTCAGTTTCTTCAGTCACCTTTACACAGTCCAAAGCGAATGCTTCATGATCAGGACTGGCCGCAACAAGACGCAGACGCTTCCGCTCAATGTGACCTTGGAAATGCGTTCCTTTGCCATCAGGCAAGTTGACAGTTTTGGATCCAGCGCTCGACTGGCTGAAGTGCTTAATGAGGTATGGGTCAAGTTCTGCTCGATACGGGATCAGATTATGAGCCCACGCCACATTAAGAATTCTAGCGGAAAGATACCCACTCGTGAATTTGCTGGCATCAGTGATTGTCTCAATGGTTTCGAAGTCCCCGGGGCGACTTTCACGATACAGGCTATCTGGGGTAGAAGCAGGATTTGTGAAAGTATAGGCATACGAATATTTGTTCGTTCGATACATGGGTTCGATCCAGAATCCGCTTGAATTTCCATTCCGGGCAAGACTTTCGGCGAGTATGAGAAAGATCTCCAGTGCGGAAACACCTTCGTCGGTGTAGTCATAAGAATCCTCAAGATCACCATTCAATAATTCACCATGGCGATTGCCCCAATGCAGCGGATCCGGATTGGAATTGAGCAACTGTTGGGCGAAGTGGATTTCGAAATCGTCCGGAATGCCATCTTCGTCGAGATCAACCGCCAAAAGAGGATTGAGAAGATGGTTCGAAAGCTCGTCCTGATCGGAAACACCATCACCATCGGTATCCGCAGAAACTGGGGAGGTGCCCGCTTCAAACTCTTCAAGATCCAGCACACCGTCCTTGTCACCATCCTTCGAGTAAAGGTCACTTCCAAAAATGAATTCCTCAGAGTCCGTCATGCCGTCATCATCCGAATCCGCTCCGGATTCAAGGACGGAAACTCTCCAAAAAGATCTGGAAGCTGCTGAGGTAACAAAGTTATAGGATACGATGGTGCCCGTTCCGATAAAAGGAGCATCAACCGTGATCCAGCTTTCCGACCCAAGATCGGGATTGGATTGCAGGGTATATTGTTTGCCCGGAATGGTAGGCCAGGACACCCGGATGACTTCGGGGGTAATCAGATCTAGAACGTTGTCGTAGTCGGTGTCGCCCCAGGTTGCTGGAATGTGGGTGGTTTCAGGCTGGAGGTGTCCTTCCGGGTGGGCGGTGCTGAAGGGATCGGTTCCGGCGGCGGCTTCTTGGGCGTTGGTCCAGCCGTCGGCGTCCGGATCGGCTTGGGGATCGAAGGTTTCGGCGAACAGCTCGTCGCTGTTGTGTTGTTTTTCCCAAATGTCGCTCAAGCCGTTTTCGTTGCTATCGACGATGGCTTGGAGTGTGAGGACCGGCGACAGGATTGTGGCGAGGACCAGTGTTTTTGTTCTCACTTGGCACCTCCTTCTTGGTCCGCTTCGGCGGGTTTCTCTGTGCGCCAGAAGTTGAGGGTGATGTCCTGTGGCTGGGGTGGATTCAGCCGGAGTTCTTCTTCCTTCTGCAAGCGGGCTTGTTCGCGGCCTTGGTAAGCGGTGAGAAGTTCGGCTTGTTTCTGGTTGTAGAGATCGTGCAGGGACTGGATTGGCACCAAGGCTTCCGGGGCGGGAGATTCTCCGGCGACTTGGAAGGTGGCGGGTCCGTTTTGAAACGCAGGGGGATTCGGCGGGGTGTATGGCACTCCTCGGCGAATAGCAGCGGCTTGTTGGCGGGCTTCATCGGCAATTCCCCAACTCATAAAGAGCTGATGGGTCTGCCCTGCGGTGTCGGCAAAGGTCTGGATTCCACCGGCAATCAGGCTGAAGTCGGCAGAAGACCAGAAGGTGAAAGAGCCTTGGTTTCCACCGGGCCAACAGGTGACAAGGGAGCGTGGCGGATTGCCGGGGAAGCGATATATCTTTGCGCTGAGATGGAGAGTGTTGATGGCTTTGCGCTGGGCTCGGAACTCCTCAAGGCGCTGGGAAAAGTCCGGCGCGGCGACGGGTGCGGGCGGGTCGGGATTTTCCTCTGGTGGCGGAGGAAGGTCGATGGGCTTAATTTCCTGAATGGTGATGGTGCGACCATCTTGTTCCACGGAGCGGGAATCCAAAATGTCGGATGGTTTTACTTCATATCCGGGAACGGGTGCAGGTTCGGGAGCAGGAGAGCCGTCCGGGATCTCGTTGAGTAGAATGGGAGATGAGAGAGGAGCCGTGGGCTCGATTTCCGACCGGAGGAGCGTGGTGCTTGCCAATAGAGCAATCAGAGGAAAAGACTTATGTTTCATAGTCGGTGAACTGGTTTTAGTCCTTCCTGGTGGACGGGGGGTCAAAAAGCCGCTTACAGACGACTGCGATGGTCTTTGGCGTTCCCCGGAGAGTCGGCTTGGACATACACCACCGCCTCCCCGGCCGTTTGGTGGCATCGTTGCGGTCGACGCCGACCGCTGTAAGAGAGGTTTTTGAATCCTCATTCACCGAACCGAACACGAATAGTCAGAACATGTGTCGGTGACTTTACAACCTAAATATAGCGAATTTGGAAACTGTCATCGTTTCCCTCTGGCCCGAATTCACACGTGAGATCCCCGGAACGAATCGAACCCGAGGCCGAACTTCGCGAGGTATTTCTTCAAGCGATCCGCATCATTGGTCACCGAGCGCTTGGCGCGGGACACGGCGAAGATTTCGCGGCCGGCTTCGGAGATGGATTTTGATCGTTGGCAAACGGCGGCGACGTAGGAGAGTTGGACTTGGTCGAAGGGGTCGAGTTGATCTAACAGATCCGGCGCGAGGATTTCTGATAGATCGATGCTTTCCCCGATCGCAGTCGAAGTTTCTCCCGGGCGCTGCCAGCTTTCGCGCAATCGCTGGATTTCCTCCTCCACCTCTTCCACCCGGATCCTGCCGCGCGGGGCAAGGGTGGCCATGCGGGTGACGGCGGCATTGAGGTCGCGGAAATTGCCGAGCCAGGGTGTGTCCGGCGCTTCGGCGAATTTCAAAAATGCCTGTTTCGCCTCCTTGTTGAAACTCACCTCGCGGCCGTTGGCGATGCGGTGGCGATCGAGTTCGTATTCGAGATTCGGCGCGATATCCTCGCGGCGTTGCCCAAGTGCTGGCAGGGCGAAGGTCCAGAGCTGGATGCGGGCGAGCAGGTCTTCGCGGAATCGGCCGCTCGCGATGGCGGCCCGCAGGTCTCGATTGGTGCCTGCGATGAGTTGGAAATCGCTCTTCACCGGCTTGTCCGCGCCCACCGGCAAGAAGGTTTTGTCCTCCAGCGCCCGCAGCAACATCGCCTGCTCATCGCTGCCGAGTTCGCCGATTTCATCGAGAAACAAGAGCCCGCCATCCGCCTCGCG
>JBBARN010000064.1:8420-35810 GCA_040399845.1 Luteolibacter sp.
CGTTCGAAGCGGGTGCTGAGCTGGTCGTATTTCGAGAGGTCCAGATCGATCACCGAGTAACCCGGCTTCGGCACATCGCGCGAGGGTTTCGAAGGCGGCGGCGAGGTTTGGATCAGTTTCCCCGGCAGGGTCCCGGCCTCGTTGAGAAGGAACAGGGAAATCTGCGCAATGTGCGTGCCGGTGGTGATGTGGATGAAATACTCCTCGTTCTCGCAATCGAAGCGATATCCCCGCGCCCAATCGTGCAGCGCCCCATAGACCGTCTCCAAGTCCCACGGATCCTTGCCATAACTCACCTCATGCAGCCGCGCCTCCGTCTCCGGCGAGACACTGCGAACGTCCGCCAAAACCCGCTCGGACAACTTGGAAAAATTCGGCTCTGCCAACAATTCCAGCCGGTCCCACAACAAATCCTCGTGCTGGAACAAGGAAACCGTCGGCCGCCAGAAATCCCAACGCGCCACATCGAAGCCGCTGTCCATCTTAGTGCCAAGCAATCCGATCACCACTCGCTTCATGGATAGGATGCTAGCTAGATGGATAGCTTTTCTGCAATCACGAAGAGCCAGGAATCTTTGCACCAAAATTTCTCACCACTTTATTCGTTTGATTACCAATGCTGTACACCATCCTGAAACCCGAGAATCCCGACTTGGCACGCACCAAGCAATCTTCATTCCCATCCAACAAACAACCGGATACCTCACCATGGCCAACAAATCCCTCTTCCAAACCCTCCGCGGAGCCCTTGTTCCTGCGACGACGGTTCGCAACGATGCCCATGCTCCCGCCTACGAGCTTTCGCCCAAGGCGACTCTCGCCCGTTTGGCTGCCACCGGTTGCCTCAGCCGCACCTACTACGCAAGCGCCGAAACCCAGCTCGACCGCGTGTTGGAACTCGCCAAGCAAGTGGACACCGATTTCCTCGCCCAAACCGCGCTCTACGCCCGCAACAAGGGCTTCATGAAAGACATGCCCGCCTTGCTTTGTGCCGTGCTCGCCACCCGCGATCTGGACCGCCTCACCGAGATCTTCCCGCAAGTCATCGACAACGGGAAAATGCTCCGCAACTTCGTCCAGATCCTCCGCTCCGGCGTCACCGGCCGCAAGTCGCTCGGTTCCGCGCCAAAGCGCCTCGTCCGCCAATGGCTCGAACGCGCCAGCGAGCGCCAACTGATCCAAGCCGCCATCGGCAACGATCCATCGCTCGCCGATATCGTGAAAATGGTCCACCCGCGCCCAGCCGACGTCAGCCGCCAGGCCTTCTACGCGTGGTTGATCGGAAAACCATGGGACGCCTCCGCCTTGCCGGAAACCCTCCGCGCCTTCGAGTCATGGAAAATTTCCCGAGAAGGAACGGTGCCGGACGTGCCATTCCAAATGCTCACCGCACAGGATTTGGGAGAAAAGGAATGGACCGCCATCGCCAACAACGCCTCATGGCAAACCACCCGCATGAATCTCAACACCTTTGCGCGACACGGTGTGTTTCGTGACGCCGCGCTGGCGGCGCGACTCGCCGCACGCCTTGCCGATCCCGAACAAATCCGCCGTGCACGCGTATTTCCCTATCAACTTCTTGTCGCCTATCTGAATGCCGGTGCCGAGGTGCCATTGGTTCTCCGCGATGCCCTCCAAGATGCGATGGAATCCGCCATCTCGAATGTCCCGGAGATCGCTGGCAACGTGGTCATCTGCCCGGATGTTTCCGGCTCGATGCAATCGCCCGTCACTGGCTACCGCAAGGGTGCCAGTTCGAAGGTCAGTTGCTTGGATGTCGCTGCGCTTGTCGCCGCCGCCTTCCTCCGAAAAAACAGTTGCGCACGGGTCCTGCCTTTCGAGATAGATGTCGTAGAGATTTCATTGAACGCCCGCGATTCTGTCATGACCAATGCCACCAAACTCGCAAGCATCGGGGGTGGCGGGACGAAATGTTCGGCTCCGCTCAAGTGGTTGCTCCGGGACAAAACAACCGCCATCGATCTGGTAATCTTCATCTCCGACAACGAGTCGTGGGCCGATCCCAGGGCCAATCGTGGAACCACGATGATGGCCAAGTGGGAGGAGATCCGAATCCGCAATCCGAAGGCGAAACTCGTCTGCATCGATCTGGTGCCCAACACCACCACCCAGACCCCTGATCGCAAGGATATTCTCAACATCGGCGGCTTCAGTGACAGCGTTTTCGAACTCATCGCCGAATTTGCCTCCGGTGCGGACGGCACGGATCACTGGATCCGGGAAATCAATAACCAACCCCTTACCCGGCGCTTGAAAACCGCCTGATTGAATCCGCCGGCACGGTGGATGCCGATGATGACTACAACTCCATTCCAAACTGGCAAAAACGTCATCATCATTCCTTGCCACCGTATCGGCACCTTTTCTTCACCGCGAATGCCTGGAAGATTACATTGGTCGCCGGTTCGATCCCGGCTCTTGCGCAAGCAAGGTAGCTCAGTGGTAGAGCAATTATCGGCTCTTCCAAATCCTTGTCGCGGTTCTCCTCACAACGGAGCGCTGGCTTTAGCCGGCGAGTCCAACATCGCAGGCCGGCTAAAGCCAGCGCTCCATCATCTAACCGGCGAATGCCCGGTGGAACTACATCATTATAACTGACCAGGTCGCGGGTTCGATCCCCGCCCGGACCACCATCGACGGCCCGGTAGCTCAGTGGTAGAGCAGGAACGTTTCACCAAATCCCTTGTCGCCTCTCATCCATTTCAAATCTGAAATTTCAAATTTCAAATCCTCTACCCACCATGCACACCATCCATAAAACCGAGGAAGCCCTTGGCTTCCTGCCGCTTCCTGGCGATGCCGGGAAACCGATCACCGTGGTCGGAACCGACGCGATCCGTGACAGTTTTGATGAAACCTGCCTCCAGCAGGCCATCAACTCACGCATGGCTCCGGGCGTCACCGATGTGATCCTCAATCCGGACGGCCACGCCGGTTACGGTGCGCCGGTGGGATGCGTGATGGTTTCGCCAACGCATATCTATCCGGGACCGGTCGGCGTGGACATCAAGTGCTCCATGTCGCTGCTCCAACTCGATATCCCGGAGGAGGTCATCATCGACAAACGCACCCGCCGTGCGCTTATCGATGCCATCGTCGCCCGCACCCCGACCGGAGCTGGACGAGGACAACGCAACGTGAAAAAAGCTCGTCACGTGGACCGCGAACTCGGCGTGCTTGCCGTGACTGAAGGTGCCACCGAGCGCGTTTGCGAAGCACTCGGGATTCCAGCCGAGTGGGCCACGCGTTGCGAGGACTCCACGCATCGTGGACACGATGGAACCTACGATGCCCTTCGTACTCGCCTCGACTTCATCCTCGAATCCGGCCGTATCCGAAACTTCGCCGACAAGATCGGCCAACTCGGATCCTACGGTGGAGGCAACCATTTCGGAGAATGCGAGATCACCCGCGTCATCGACCGGCCATCGGCCCGCGATGCGGCGGAGGTTTTCGGCCTCAAGGACAATCACGTTTCCTTCCTCAGCCATTGCGGATCGCGTGGTCTTGGAAACCTGTTGGCGCAAGGCCAGTTCAAGGATCTCGAAAAGAAATTCCGCGATTGGAGCACGCCGTTCCCGGGTGGCGACAAACAACTCGTTTACGCCCCGCTCGGAACGCCTGAGGCAAATGCCTATCTCGATGACATGTCGATCGGTGCGAACTTCGCGACGGTGAATCACTTGCTCATCAATGCGCTCGTGCTTGAAGCCTTCCAGGAAGTGCTGCCGGGATCGAATGGACAACTCGTTTATTTCATCTCGCACAACATCGCCCGTGAGGAAATCGTCAACGGCCAGAAGGCATGGGTGCATCGAAAAGGTGCCACCCGCGCCATCCCGGGCGGACATTTCTCACTCGCCGGAACCCGCTTCGCAGAAACCGGACATCCGATCCTGCTGCCGGGAAATCCACGCGATGGATCGATCGTCATGGTGGCCGAGGGAGGTGCCGAGCGCACCGCTTGGTCGGTCAACCACGGCGCCGGCCGTGCGATGGGAAGAAAACACGCCGCGCGAACCCTCGATCAGAAATCGGTGGATGCGGACTTCGACGCCTCGGACATCCTCACCAATTGCCGAAACTATCCGATCGACGAAGCGCCCGACGCCTACAAGAACTTCCCGGAAGTGCTCCGCAGCGTCGAAGCCGCCGGTCTTGCACGCGGCGTAGCCAAACTCCAGGCTCGTTTCGTCATCAAGGACGAAGCCGCCGCAGATGATTGACCGAATTGGAGCGCGGAATTCATTCCGCAGCCATCCACTCTAACCGTTCTCGGGCGGAATGAATTCCGCGCTCCAATTCACCCATCACTTCATGAAAACCATCCAACTCGACGGCAGCTCCGGTGGCGGGCAGATGCTTCGCACGGCGTTATCGCTTGCCATGGTCACGGGTCAGCCATTCCGCATGGTCCACATCCGTGGCAAGCGCCGCAAGCCGGGTCTCATGCGCCAGCACCTCACTTGTGTGAAGGCGGCGTGTGAGATTTCCGGCGGTACGGCGGACGGCGCGGAAATCGGCTCCACCGAGCTGGTGTTCCGTGCCGGCAAAGTACGAGGTGCGTCGTACTCGTTTGCCATTGGCACGGCGGGCAGCACTTCCTTGTTGTTTCAAACCCTGCTGCCCGCCCTGCTGCATGCGGACGGCCCCTCCACGCTCCGGCTGGAAGGTGGCACCCACAACCCGTTGGCTCCGCCATTCGAATTCGTCGATCGCGTCTTTCTCCCCATCTTGCGCCGCATGGGTGCGGAGGTGGAGGTTTCGTTGTTGGAAACCGGCTTTGCCCCGGTCGGCGGAGGCATCATTGAATGCCGCATCCAGCCATGTGCAAAACTAACCGAATTGCATCTCCACGATCGCGGCGAACTCCAATCCACCAAGATCCGCGTTCCCACCCGCAATCTTCCACTCAACATCGCCGGGCGCATTCTTCAAACGGCGATGGAACATTTTCCCAGCGAAGACAGCACCGTCGAAACCCGCGAACCCGGCCCGGGACGGGGCGTTTGCTGCCTTTGCGAGGCGGTGTTTGAAAACGTCACGGAAATCACCAGCGCGTTCGGTGAAACCCACGTCACTGCGGAACGCGTCGGCAAGCGTGCGGGAAAACTTCTCAGCGACTTCATCGGTTCCAACGCCGCCGTCGGCCGCCATCTCGCCGATCAACTCCTGCTTCCGCTCTCCCTCGCCGGTGGCGGAAGTTTCACCACCATGGTTCCGGACGACCATGTGGCCACGAATCTTCAGGTGATCGAATCGTTTCTTCCCATCCGCGCCCACATCGAAGAAATGGACAAGGGGTTGCGGCTCATCCGATGGTCATGAACGCATGCCGTTTCTTGGCGTTGCATCGGCAGTCGTCCGCTGGATAATGGGCCCATGCTCAAGAAGGAACGCGCCGCCCATTTGCTCCGCCGGCTCGAGGAATTGTATCCCGAGACGCCGGTGCCACTGGATCACACGAATTCCTTCACTTTGCTCGTCGCCGTGTTGCTTTCCGCACAATGCACCGATGTCCGGGTGAATCTGGTGACGCCCGCGTTGTTTCGCCTCGCTGACAATCCACGGTCAATGATGAAGGTTCCGGTGGAAAAAATCCGGGAGATCATCCGCCCCTGCGGACTTTCACCACGCAAATCCGCGGCGATTTCCGAGTTGTCGAAAATCCTTGTCGAACAGCATGGCGCTGAGGTTCCTGCGGACTTTGATGCATTGGAGGCATTGCCGGGCGTTGGTCATAAAACCGCATCCGTCGTGATGGCCCAGGCCTTTGGCGTGCCCGCATTTCCCGTGGATACGCACATCCACCGGCTTGCCAAACGTTGGAAGCTCACTGCCGGAAAAAACGTGGAGCAAACCGAACGGGATTTGAAAAAACTCTTCCCGCGTGAGTCATGGAACAAGCTCCACCTCCAAATCATCTTCTACGGTCGCGAACATTGCTCCGCCCGGGGATGTGATGGCAGGACCTGCATGTTGTGCACGGAACTCTTCAGCCGAGCGTGATGTGCTGGTCGGCGGTATGAACCCGAATCTCGGAATCACGCTGCAGCGGCGTGGAATCCATCGATTCGGGCTAAGCAAGGTTGCATTTGCCGGGATACACCGGATAATGGGCGGCGATGCCGATTGCGATTCAGGATCTTCAGAGCGAATATGATGTCATCGTCGTGGGAGCTGCGCTCTCCGGCTCATCGACAGCGACTTTGCTACTGCGCAAGAACCCCGGCATCCGCATTCTGATCGTTGAGAAAACCACCCATCTCGGGCGCCGTGTGGGAGAGGCCACGGTGGAAGTCAGCGGCTATTTCCTCGGGCGGGTGCTCGGCCTCACGCAGTATCTCAACGAGTCGCATATCTCGAAACAGGGACTGCGATTCTGGTTTGCCAACGACAAGGTGGAAGCCATCGATAAGGCCTCCGAAATCGGCCCGCGCTATCTTGCCAGACTGCCATCGTATCAAGTCGATCGCGCGGCATTGGACGAGGAGGTATTGCGGCGAGCGGAACAATCCGGCGCGGCCGTGCTGAGGCCTGCGACTGTTTCCAACATCAAACTTTCATCCGGCGGGCTGCAACAACTCGACGTCAAACAAGGCGACGAGGTCCGCACGCTTTCCGCAAGGTGGGTGGTAGATGCCTCCGGTCTCGCCGCGCTATTGGCGCGGAAGGAAGGTTGGTGGACGCCGAACAACGATCACCCGACAGCTTCCGCCTGGTCGCGCTTCAAGGGCGTGAAGGATTGGGACGGCCGCGAGTTGATGGAGAAATATCCACAGTGGGCCGGTGTGCATTATGGAACTCGCGGCACGGCCACGAATCACATCATCGGCGATGGCTGGTGGAGTTGGTGGATTCCGCTCAAGGGAGGCGACATCAGTGTGGGCGTGGTGTTTGATCAACGGCTGGTCGATTTCCCGCAGGATGGCGGAAACATCGGCGATCGATTGAAAACATTTCTCAATCGCCATCCCGTCGCCCGCGAGTTGCTGGAACATGCCGAGTATGATCCGGAGGATCTCAAGTGGCGGAAAAATCTCGCGTATTACAGCACCACTTTCGCAGGCGATGGTTTCACTTTGGTCGGCGATGCGGCCGCCTTCATGGATCCGTTTTACAGCCCGGGCATGGACTGGATTTCCTTCACCGCGAGCCGCGCGGCAGACACCATCACCCGTCAGCGCGCAGGCGAGGCAATGGAAACCATCCTCCAAGCCCACAACCGCGATCTCACCGTGTGTCACACGCGTTGGTTCGATGCGCTGTATCGGGACAAGTATTCCTATCTCGGCGAATACGATCTGCTCGGTCTCGCGTTCCGGCTGGATCTGAGTTTATACTATTGGGGAGTCGTGGAACCTGTTTTCAACATGGGTGAAGAAGCGTATCTCGCCCCGCCCTTCTCACCGCCGAGCGGACGCTTGTTCGCGGGATTGATGAAAACTTACAATCGACGCTTTGCCAAGATCGCCAGCCGTCGCCGTCGCTTGGGATTGCTGGGTCACATGAATGATCGCAAGCGCATGCTCATCCCCGGCTTCACGCTGAATCGCAGGGAAATCTGGAAACTGCTGCCCATGCTGCGCGAGTGGGCCGCACTCGAGATCCGCGAGGGCTGGAAGTCCTGGGGCAGCGAGCCGGAACTCCTGCCACGGCTGGATGGGTGTGGAAAACTAAGCTGAATTTGTGGCCCATACTTTCCTTCAGTCCGCCAATTCCGGTTAGATGATAGGGTTCCCTGCGATCAATGAAATCAGAAACCGACAAACAGTACAAGTGATGCTTTCGTCACATTCAGACCTTTGTTTCAACCAGAAGAATGCATTCCGAACACTTCCGTGATTGGAGTGGAACTGGGGAGGGATTTCCTCCAGTTTGGCGGCGTGAGCCGCTTGTCGGTTTGCAATTCTCACTCCACATGCTGCACCGCCTCCATATCCGTCCTGCCCGGAACTACACTCCTTCCAAGGTGAGAAATCGCTTGTTTTATGGGTTGCTGGTGCCGGTGGTGATTGCTGCCGGGTTCATTTGGCGATCCGGCTTGCTCCCGCTGCCCAAGTCGATGTCGAACCATGGGGGAGATGCGTTGTGGGCACTGATGATTTTTGTGGGGATGGGTTTTCTATTGCCGCGGGCATCGACGTGGTTGGTGGGTCTTCTGGCCTTGTTGTTTGCCTGGTGCGTGGAGTTTTCACAACTTTATCAAGCCCCGTGGATCGATGCGATCCGGGCCACCTTGCCGGGGCGCTTGGTTTTGGGAACCACCTTTCTATGGCCCGATCTGCCAGCTTATGCGGCGGGAGTCGCGCTAGGTGCATGGGCGGAGTGGCGTTGGCGGAGGTGATGTTGAGGCACAGTTCTCCACAGGCCCGGTGGCTGGTTTTCCCGGTTTCGAGATGGGATCCGGTAAATCGCCTTGAGTCCGTTAGAAATCGAAAGTCTATTGCCGCAAGTGGGAAAGGAACAACATCAACCGGCCGATACAAAGTCGTTTCTGACGACGCGCTGGAGCCTTGTCCTTCCTGCGGCGAAAGGAGAGGAAGCTGCATTGGCGGGCTTGTGCCAGGCGTATTGGACGCCGGTTTACGGGTTGTTCCGTTGGTGGGGGCACAGTCCGGAAGAAAGTGAGGATCTTACCCAGGAGTTTTTCCATCGCCTCTTGGAAAAGGACTGGCTCTCCAGTCTGGAACGCGAGGGTGGAAAGTTCCGTGCCTTTCTTTTCACGCTGCTCAAGCGATTCCGTGCGGATGAATACGACCGCGCCACGGCCGCCAAACGGGGTGGAAAATCCACGATGATATCCATCGATGCGCCTGCGGGGGAAATCACGGTGCGCAAGATCGATTCGAAGGTTTCCACGCCGGACGAAGTGTTCGACCGTTTGTGGGCGATGGAATTGTTAGATCGGGCGCTGCGCCGTTTGGAATCCGAAGTTCTCACCAGTCCGAAGGCGCGGCTATGGCCAATGATGAAGCCGCTGTTGTCCTCCGAGCCGGAGCAAGGGGAATGCCAAATGATTGCCCGGGAGGCAGGGCTCACGAGCAACAATATATCGGTGACGCTCCTGCGGTGGCGGGCTCGCATGCGGGAGTTGGTGATGGATGAAATCCAGACGACCGTCATGAATGAACATCAGGCGGGAGAAGAGTTCGCAAACCTCCTGCATGCCTTGCGTGGCGCATGAATCCTTATCAGGGGGCGGCGAGTGGCAGGCTTGACTTCAGGCGGAAGAAACAAGGGCTGCCAGGACATGACATCACTTGGGTCTGCCAGTCGCCATGGCCGGTTATCCTCCCCAGGCCGCTGTGTGCCCACGATTCAGGCTGCAAGGTCGTGCTCGTTTCGAGTTCATAACTTCGAGTGGGCTTGGTCATCCATCGGAGCGATGCCTGAACGCCACCCGCGTTGGGAACGGCCGATGTGATTTCAAGTCGAAGTGAATCGTTGGAATCCATGGGCAGGGTGTCTGCCTGATACTCGGCGAGGTCCGATGCGCCATCGTGATCGGAATCGGTATTGGAATCCGCCGTGATGAGGGTGCCGAACCATGCCAATTCCCACTCATCGCCGATCCCATCGTTGTCGCTATCCGCAATGTCCATGGAGGAGGTTCTCAAATGGCCACTACCGAGTAGAATCCAGCCGATGTTGGCGGAGTATGCGTAGCCGTGAAATTGCCCGGTGTGCACATCGAAGCGGGCGCGGTTAGTATCGCCAGCCTCCGCCCAGCCGAAGTTGATCCAGCCAATATTGGCGGCATATGCGTATCCGAATAGATTTCCTGCCCCATCGTGGTTCACCCCGCAGTCGATGGCTGATGAGTTGGAATACAGGTGCCCGGCACCGGGAGTGCCGTCACCGAAATCGATCCATCCGAAATTGGCCCCATAGGCTTTTCCGGATAGATGATAGTGGTGCACGGCGACGCCGTCGGTGGCGTTCGGGCGGAAGTGGATCCACCCGGCATTCGGCGCATGGGCGAAGGCCTGGGTGGCGTCAATGGTGGAGGGGGCTGCATGGAGAAGAGGCGCAAAGCAAAGAAAAAATAGAGTTTTCATAGGATAAAGGGAAATGGAGGTGTGTATAGAGTGGGTTGGATCATGGGGTGCCGAGTTGTTTGCTGGGAGAGTTGATGACGCCATTGGCGCGGGTGCAGCCGATAGCGATATCTGCCTGAAGGGCTACGCCAGAGTTTAAATTATGATCCCCACGACAGAAGCTTGCTGTGCCATCTACATGGATTCCCACGCTGTCCAGGCTGTCACTCGCTTTGCCGTAGCAGCTGGTGGCATTTGCAAATGCGCGAATGCCACGATTTTGTCCAGTTCCTTGGCTATTGGATGCGTTCGAGCATTGAATGCCGATAAGACCGACAGCCGAACCAGAGGTCGGGTATGGCGCCTTGCCCACGCAGTCCGATACATTCCCCGAAGCATAAATACCCATGGCATAGCGGTTTCCTTCTGATGAGCCGCTTGAAGCGGTAGCGTTCCGGCAGTAGATTCCGTATTGGTTTTGACCATCGAGTTGGTTTGGTCGTATAGCTATACCTGTGCACCCAGTCACATTTTCTGAGGCGTTGATGCCGTGAGTCGAACCTGTTCCAATGGAGTTTATAGCATTCTTGCAAACAATACCAGAAGATTTTCCCGAGGTGGAAAAAGCGAAACCATTTGCATTAGAAACAGTTTCCGCTTCGATGCCGACACTTACACCACTACCTTGACAGCCTGTTACGGTTGTCGCGTAAATTCCGGATGAGTTCAAACTATGGCCTTGAGAGTTCGAAACGGTTGTCGCTTGGATAGCTAATGACCAGCAGTTACTCGCGGAGGACTGGGTAACCACATCCGCGCGAATGCCGGCAGTACAATTTGAAACTGAACACTGGGTCACAATACTGCTTATGGCATGAATTCCGTATCCACTTACTCCAGTTATATTTAATGTGCGTATTTGTATGGTATTTAAATTCCCTGCGTAAAGACCATGATACCATCCAGACTCGGTGATTCCAGAGTCCGTAACAACAGTATTACTACTGATATTTCCATTGGTAATCGTAAGATTTGCCTCTACAGAATGAGCTTGAATTCCTGCGACAAAGGGCAAGGCGGAGCTAGCCGAGCAAGCCAGCGTGAAGCCATTGAGATCAAGCGTCACATTGTCGGCATCGATAACGATACCTGGACCATCGGTGACCGTGACATTTCCAGTGAAGTAATAACTCCCGGGTTCGGTGATGGTGAAATGTGGTCCACTAATCGGCGTGGCCGGGCTGGGAGGAATCGGCCTGCGGGCTTCGACTTGGTCTAGCGATTTCATCGTCGGTGCCGGTGCGCCGGGCGGAGTCAGCGGTCCCTGTGCCTGAAGAAATGTTGCGGTGATGAGCAGGATGAGGAGGTGTTTCATGGTTTCGTTTGCATGGATTGGGTATAGGGAAGTTGTAGTGAGCGACCACAGGGACGGGAGTTAAGTAGCCGTTGGTCAGAGCGAGGAGGCGATGATTCAGGGGGCATCCCCTTTAGTCATGCCGGGAATCTCAGGGGGCTGCGAAAGGGGCGCGGACGGCGAATTTGAGGTTGCGGTTCGTGAGGTCGGTGTAACTGATGGCAGGCTGGCCGCCGGGGGTGAAGGCCAGTGAGGTATAGCTACCGACGGAGCCCGTATTGTCCACGGTGCTGAGCGCCCAGATGCCACCGTTGAAGACCGCGTAATTTAATTCGCTGTTGCTGTTGTCGTAATAGGTGATGGCGGGCTGGCCGCCAAGGGTGAAAGCCAGCGACGTGAAGCCAGCCACTTCGCCCATTCTGTCGACTGTGGTGAGTATCCAGGTGCTGCCGTTGAAGACCGCGTATTTGATGCTACCGTTGCTGAAGTCAGCATAGCTGATTGAGGGGTGCCCACTGGGGGTGAAGGCCAGTGAGGCATAGCCGACTACGTAACCCGTGCTGTCTACGGTGCTGAACGTCCAGGAGCTACCGTTGAAGACCGCGTATTTGAGGTCGTTGTTCGTGGAGTCGATGTAGCTGATAGCGGGCTGGCCGCCGGGGGTGAAGGCAAGCGAGGTGAAGACGCCCACGTGCCCCGTGCTGTCCACGGTGCTGAGCGCCCAGGTGCTACCGTTGAAGACCGCGTATTTGAGGTCGCCGTTGGTGGAGTCGGTGTAACTGATGGCGGGCTGGCCGCCGGGGGTGAAGGCTAGTGATGTGTAGCTACCCACGTCGCCCGTGCTGGCCACGGTGCTAAGCGCCCAGGTGCTACCGTTGAAGACCGCGTATTTGAGGTCTGTGTTGGTGTCGTCCCTGTAGCTGATGGCGGGCTGGCCGCCGGGGGTGAAGGCCAGCGAGGTGGAGCTTCCCACGTCGCCCGTGCTGTCCACGGTGGTGGGCATCCATATGCTGCCATCAAGGACCGCGTATTTGAGGTCGTCGTTGGTGGAGTCGTAGTAGCTGATGGCGGGCTGGCCGCTAAGGGTGAAGGCTAGCGAGGTGCAATCGCCCACGGAGCACGTGCTGTCCACAGTGCTGCGCTGCCACTGGATGGCACCGGTGGTCTGACCGATGCTCAGGAGCAGATTGGTAAGGTTCTCGTTCTGCGCCTGAAGTCCGGTCACCGTGTTCTCCAGTGTGCCGATTTTATCCCAGATTTCTTGCAAGGATTTTTGAGTGGGTGCCGGTGCTCCGGGTGGCGTGAGCGGCCCTTGGGCATGGAGAAATGTGCCGGAGGTGAGTAGGATGAGGAGGGGTTTCATGATGGTGAAATTGGCGATTTATTGGGGGATTTCAGCGTAGATGCGGAAGAAGCGGCGCGTGGTGGCGGGCAGGGAGAAGGTGCTGGAGCTTTGGCCGATCAAGCCGACTTGGGCTGTCCCGTCATTGCGCACCCAGGTCGCTAGATCGTCAGAGTATTCGATGAATTACACACGCTTGGGTCGGCTGGTCCAAGTGAGGGTGATGGTTTCCATTGGAACGCCACCGGTAGAAAGCGGCGTGAAGCGAGTGAGATCCACGATGCGCAATTGATCGCGTGCATCGGAGTAAGCGATGAATTCGGCCACGTCGCTCACCCCGGCGCCATCATAGTCGCCGGTGGAGGTGAGGAGTTGATTGTCGAGGCGGAATTGGGTGAGCTGAGTTTGCAGGGTGCTGTTCTGGTTTTTTAGCGCGGTGATCTGCGTTTGCACCGTGGTCACCTGCGTTTCGAGGCCGCCTACTTTATCCCAGATTTCCTGGAGGGATTTCTGGGTGGGTTCCGGGGCGCCGGGCGGGATGAGCGTGCCCTGGCCGAAGGCGGCGGTGGCGAGGAGAGCGCTGGCGAGGGCGTAGGCGAGGGGTGGCATGGGCGGGCGGGTTGCGGCGTGGTCTTTACAGGTTCAAGGAGGGGATGCTGGACCCTCAGCGGGAAGGTTTGAAGACGCCCTGGCGAGCGATTTTCAGGTCGCCTTTGTCCTGGTCAAAATACGAAATGGCCGCCCGGCCGTCGGGGCCAAAGGCGAGCGAGGTTTGATTGCCGACAGCGCCCGCACTATCAACGAAAGACGTAGTCCAAATGGAGCCGTTGAAGCGGGCGAATTTCAGGTCGACGTTGGTGCCGCCGGAATACGAGATGGCGGGTTGTCCGTCGGGGCCAAAGGCGAGCGAGGTGTAGGTGCCGACATAACCCGCACTATCGACGGAAGAGACGATGAAGGGCAGGCTGGGCGATGCGGCGGCAAAGAGGAGCTGGTTTTCACTGCGGACTTGGGAGAGCTGAGTTTGCAGCGTGGTGACCTGGGTTTGCAATGTGGTGCCCTGGGTTAGCAGGGTGGTGACCTGGGTTTGCAGTTCGGTATTTTGGGCTTTGTGTTCAGCGGCGGCGTCATCCAAGCGTCCCTGGATTCCGGTGATCTCGGCGGAGATCGCCTTGTTTAGGTCGTAAATCTCTTCGTTTTGTTTGGTGACTTGAAGCTTTGTTAAGTTGAGCCGGTCCCAGATTTCTTGGAGCGATCTCTGGGTGGGCTCCGGGGCGCCGGGCGGCGTGAGGAGGCCTTGGCCGAAGGCGGCGGTGGCTTGAAGCAAGGTGAGGGCGAGGAGGATGGGTGCTTTCATGGACAGGCTAGGTGCAAGGGTCGCTGGATGCGCGGGTCAAAGAAGGTCAGCGGTGCCTCAGCGTACGGGTTTAAAGAGGCCTCTGCGGGCGAATTTCAGTTCGCCGTTTTCGGTCCCATAGGAGATGGCTGGTTGGCCGTCGGGGCCAAAAGCGAGTGAGAAGGTATTGATGGCGGCTGCATCGACGTAGGAAGTCGTCCAAACGGCGCCGTTGAAACGGGCTAACTTCAGTTTGCCGAGGAAGCCATAGAATGCATATTCTCGATACGCGATAGTCGGCTGGCCGTCAGGACCGAAGGCGATTGCATTTGCAGACCCCGAATCGATCCCATTGTCGGCGGTGATGGCATCATAAGCGGTGCCGTCGGAGTGGGCTAATCTAAGGCCGGTAAAATTTCGATCCCAATACGAAATGGCCCGCTGCCCGTTTGGCCCGAAGGCGATTGCCATTGAGCCGCCGAAGGCTTGTTGAGCGACGACTGACGTAGTCCAAATAGACCCGTCGAAACGGGCGAACTTGATTAAGTACTGCCCGCCAAACTTCATTTCGTTATATACAATGGCTGGCTGGCCGTCGGGGCCGAAAGCGAGTGAGCAGGCGGAATGGAATTCACCGACTCCATCGACGGTTGCCGTAGTCCAGTTGTAACCGTCAAAGCGAGCGAATTTCAGGTTATAGTTGGTAGAGTCGTAGTACGCAATGGCTGGCTGGCCGTCGGAGCCGATAGCGAGTGAGCAGGAGGATCCGACATCGCCGGCGCTATCGACGGTGGTGGTTCCCCAGTATTGACCGTTGAAGCGAGCGACCTTCAGGTCACCGTTGGTGGTTTCTTTATACGCTATAACCGGTCGGCCGTCGCGGCCGAAGGCGAGCGAGGTGGAGTTGCCATTATTGCTCACATTATAGACATAATTGCCCACACTATCGACGGTGGACTTAATCCAGGTGGAGCCATTGAAGCGGGCAAACTTCAGGTTACTTTGAGTAGCATTTAGTATCTCGATATATGAAATGGCCGGCTGGCCGTCGGGCCCAAAGGCCAGAGAGGAATGCCTGCCGACATTGTCCCCGCTATCGACGGTGGAAACGATGAAGGATAGATTTGTCGAGGAGGCAGTGACGAGGCCGGTGAGCAGTTGGTTGTCGCTGCGGAGTTGGGCGAGCTGGGTTTGCAGGGAGGTGACCTGGGTTTGCAGTTCGGTATTTTGGGCTTTTTGTTCAGCGGTGGCGTCGTCCAAGCGTCCCTGGATTCCGGTGATCTCGGCGGAGATCTCCTTGTTTAGGTCGTAAATCTCCCTGTTTTGTTCGGTGACTTGAAGCTTCGTTAAGGTGAGCCGGTCCCAGATTTCCTGGAGCGATCTCTGGGTGGGCTCCGGGGCGCCGGGCGGCGTGAGGAGGCCTTGGCCGAAGGCGGCGGTGGCTTGGAGCAAGGTGAGCGCGAGGAGGATGGGCGTTTTCATGATTTTTTTTAAAGAGGTGGAGCGTGGGAAGGGTGGGATCGGCTAGCGGGTAGAGGGGGGCGAGCGCTGCTTATGGGGCGAGCGAGCGCCGTGCCCGCACGCGCAAGAACACCGAGCGGTTGTCATGGGTGTCGAAGGCGCGGGTGGTGAGGTTGCCAAAAAAGGCCAGTTCCCAGGCATCGGGCGGGCCGTGGCCATCGGTGTCGGGCGCGGGTGCGATCACGGTGGTGGTGACGGAGTGCGCAAACTCGCCGAGGTTGATCCAGCTCACATTGGCCGCATAGAGGTAGCCGGCGCATGTATTTTCCGCCAGCCTGGCCCCATCGGCCGTGGAAGGGCGGGCATCGATCCACCCGATGTTGGCCCCGTAGGCGTAGTGAGCCTCGGTGGAGATGGTGGATTCACCGCGGAGCATGGGACCGAGTGTCGCGATGCATGCGACGACGACTCCGACCCGAAGATACCAATTCGATTCACACAGATCTTGTTTGCGCAATATGGGTAACATAGCCCTTTAAAAATTTTAATACAAATCATGGAACTTTGAATTCGAGGCTTTGGAACGACTGACGTTATTTCCATTGATTTCACTCCTAAAGACCGCGATACCTTGGCATAGATCGATTTAAGCTCCGAATGAGAAGATGCCGTTCAGGAATCCATTGACTGCATAACTCCCATCCGTCGCCAGATTGCCGCTTTTGATATAACCATTGCGAATGACGGCAGAATACGATAAGGATATGTCGGTTGCGGGGAGCACGCCGAAGGGGCTGGAAATGGTGAAATCATTGAGATCCAGCGTCACATTTTCCGCTTGGATTGAAATGCCACTCCGCCCGCTCGCGGCGATGATATTCGCGGAGAGGTAGTAACTGCCCGGTTCCGTGATCGTATAAGGAGGTTCGGCCCCGAGCGTGAGCACGTCAGTGCGCGGCTCGATTTGAGCGAGCGTCTTCATCGTCGGCGCGGGAGCGCCGGGCGGGGTCAGCGGACCTTGAGCAGAGAGCGGGACGATAGTGCCGACGAACAAGAAGAGATGGATGAGGGAGTGATTCACACCTACTCACTCGGAAACCAGATGGAGCTATTTCAGGAAAATTTCACATTTTTTCACCCATTGCCTGACCGATCCCGGCTCAGTATGCGAGGGAATGGCTTTGGACACGCTGCTTGCAGATCATTCCCGCCAATTGATCGGTTTTCGGGTTACGGAATCTCCGCCACCACGCGGTAAAAGCGCCGCATCGCCGCCGGCAGGGTAAAGGTGCGCGAGCTCTGCCCGATCGCGCCGGCTTGCGCCGGTCCGCCGAGCCGCACCCAGGTCGTCAAATCCGCCGACCACTCGATGAAATACCCGCGCTCCGGGCGGCTGGTCCAGGTCAGCGTCACTTCGTCGAGCGGCGTGGTCGTGGTCCCGTCTACCGAAGGAACCAACACGACGCGGGTGCTTGAGGCTACTATCCGCAGGCGATCCGCCGGATTTGTGGCGTCGGAGTAGGCGATAAACTCGTTCAAATCGCTCACGCCATCGCCGTCGTAGTCTCCCGTCGCGGTCAGCAGCCCGAGCGTGCTGAGATAGGCGTTCTCATAAAAATCCGCGATGCCGTCCGCGTCCACGTCCACTTTCATCGGGTCCGGCACCGCCGTCGGGGTGGCGATGATGTTCATTTGAAGGCCTCCGCCTGCGACATTGAAGTTGGTGAACGCGGTTTCCGAACTTCCGATGATTTTCTTGCTCGTCACCCCTATCGGATCCGACGTCCCCTTCATCACCAGCCTAGAGCCAGAAGCCAGAGAGACAATGAACCAGTAGTCGGTCTCCGGCTCCAGTAACACGGGGGTGACCGGCTGCAACTCGACGATTTTGGTAATCGGCGTGCTCCCCCAGGGCGCGAGGGTGCTCGTGAAATCGAAACTCATGCCCACCTGCTCCGCCGGATTCGGTTTCTGGTAAGGGGCGTTGAGCGCGCCAAAGACGTTCACCTGCGGAGTCCCGTTCTGATCAGCCGGTCCACCCTGATCATCGGTCAACAAGAGCTGAATCGCGCTTACCGACCAACCTGAGGCCCCGGTGTTTATTCTCACCCCTCTGAAATCGTCGGCGTCCAAAATGAGCCCCAGCCCGCTGGAAGGCCGGCCTATGCCTTCATAAATGATCTCGGCGGTGGCTGAGGACACGCCTGAGCAAAGCGCCGCGCCAAATGCCAACGACAGGCAGAGAGTCCGGCGCAAAGAGCGGCCGAAACGATAGGAAGATAGAAGTGAAGTATTCATGGGATAATAGTGTAGAAGTGATGTGTTGATGAGATAAGAGTGTAGAAGTGAAATGGTCATTAGATAAGAGTGCACCTATCACTATGGCGGTTTCCCGCGTGGGTGGCGCGCCGCCCACGCATATCGTTCACGGAATCTCCGCCACCACGCGGAAAAACCGTGCGGTCAACTGCTGACCAGGATTTGCGGCAAAGGCACATAATTGGTGGTTTTCCGGCAGTTCCACTTCCTTCGCTGTGAGTTCGCGCACTTGGTGGCGTGCCTTTGAGAGAGCCTGCGCGAGGCCAGGTTCGAGCGGCTTTTCCGCTGCTGCGAACGTTGGTTTGATGGCTTGGGGCGAATCAGTCAGCCCACTCGCCTTGGTGACGACCTCATGTTGCTGCAATGGTGGATTCCAGTGACCGATCCAGAAGATAGAAAGTGCCAGAGTGAGGCAGAATGCGAAAAAAGCTGTCAATTTCATGGGGTGCCGAGATGTTTGCTGGCAGATTGGATGTCGCCTTGAGCACTGGTGCAGCCGATGGCAATACCAGCGTCAATCGCGACGTTATAAATTCGGTGGTCACCACGGCAATAGTTCGCGGTGCCATCGACGTGGATCCCTCTGCCATCCAGGTAACTCCCCGCCTTGCCATAGCAATTGCTGGCATTGCCGAACGCACGGATGCCGCGATTCGTACCGATCCCCTGGCTATTGGACGCATTCGAGCAGGAAATACCTACAATTCCGTTCGAATCTAGATCGAGAGCAGACGTGCAGGTCCCGCTGCTATTCGAGACGTTGTCTGTCGCATGAATGCCAGTAGAGTAGGCATCGCCCGCAGCAATACCGGTGGATGAAATCGCGTTTTTACATTTAATCCCGTATTGTTTTTCGCCCGGAATATAATCCAACCGGTTGGACGTTCCTGTGCTTTCACTGACATTATTAATAGCATAGATACCTATGATTGCACCGGTCCCTGTAGAGTGGGAAACATTATTGCCGTAGATTCCAGTGTTCGTTGTTCCAGTCCCCACGCATTGGTCGATTTCACCGGATGCGGAAAAGATTCCATGTTGAAATCCGGCCCCCATGCTTTCGCTACACCGTTTAGTGAAGCTGATTCCGTTAATGGAACAATCCTTCGCAACACATTGTATCGCTGTTTGTGCCGTGATTCCTGTCTCTGCGTTCTTAACCTGACAGCGAGTGATGGTGGCATCTGCATAAATGCCTTTCGCGCAACCTTCTACGATGAGATCCGTCACCGATCCACCACCGAGCATGTAGATGCCATTGAGAAATCCACTGACCGAGTAAGTTCCATTTGTTGCGACGCCGTTGCTTTTGATGAAACCATTGCGGATGACGGCGGGTTGTAATGAGTAAATGGCGCTTGCTGTTTCCCCCCCGAATGGGCTGGAAATCGTGAAACCGTTGAGATCCAGCGTCACATTATCCGCAGCGATGGTAATGCCTCTCTGATCGCTGGTGGTGGTGATGTTCCTGGAGAGATAATAGCTGCCCGATTCCGTGATCGTATAAGGAGGTTCAGTGCCGAGGGTGAGCACGTCGATGCGCGGCTCGATTTGATCCAGGGTTTTCATCGTCGGAGCCGGAGCGCCGGGCGGGGTCAGCGGACCTTGTGCGGAGAGTGGGACGATGGTGCCGACGAACAAGAAGAGATGGATGATGGAGTGATTCACTCCTACTCACTCGGAAACCCGATGGAGCTATTTCAGGAAAATTTCACATTTTTTTCACCCATTGCCTGACAGATCCCGGCCCGCTATGCGAGGGAATGGCTGTGAACACGCTGCGCACCGATCATTCCCGCCAAATCCGTGGCTTGGTGGACTTGTGTCTGGTGCCTGAGCCACTCCGTCCGGCAGGGCGCAGGGTGGGGGATTATGAACTGTTGGAAAAAATCGGCGGTGGTGGCATGGGATCCGTCTGGCGGGCGCGGCAGATCCGCTTGCAACGCGAGGTGGCGGTCAAAATCCTGCACGAGGATCTCGCGGCTGAGCCGGCCTTCACCGAGGCATTCCGACAAGAGGCGGAAATCACCGCGACCTTGAAACATCCGGGCATCGTGCCGGTTTACGAAGCGGGTGAAGTCGATGGAGTTTGGTTCTATGCGATGGATTGGGTGGATGCGGATAACTTGGAAGAAGTGCTGCGTGAGCATGGGAGCCGTCCTTTGCGGGACGCGGTCGAGATGCTCAGGGATACCGCTGCGGCGGTGGGATATGCCCACGACAAGGGCGTGCTCCACCGGGATCTGAAGCCATCGAATTTGTTGATTGATGCCGTTGGCAAGGTGCGTGTGCTGGATTTCGGCTTGGCCCGCTGGATCGGTCCGGTGGCGAGTGGTCGCACCGCGCCTTTGTTGGGAACCCCTCATTATGTCGCTCCTGAGCAGGCTGCTGGCAGCGCAAGCGGACCGCCAGCCGATGTCTATAGCCTCGGAGCCGTGCTCTACCGCATGCTCGGCGGGCGGGTGCCATTTTCAGGTGAAACCCCGATGGCCGTGCTCGATCAGGCAAGGACGGAATTGCCGGTGCCGCTGCGGCGCTTGAATCCATCGGTGCCGCATGACATCGAGATGATCGTCGCGAAGTGCCTGGAAAAATCGCCTGCCCTGCGTTATCCGGACGCCTCCTCGCTGGCTGCGGATCTCACTCGCTGGCTGGACGGGCGACCGGTCACGGCACGCCCGGTGAGTGCCTTGGGGCATTTCAAGCGATGGGTGAAACGCGAACCCTTCATGGCTGCTCTCGCCGCAGTTCTCACTCTCGGTGTGGCTGGGACAGGGTGGCAGTTTTCCGAGGCATCCCAACTGAGGCAGGCTGCCAAGCGGGACCGCGAAATGACGGCCATGAAACTCACCGCCACCACGTTGCAGGAAGGTCACCGCGCGGAGGCCATCCGCTTGTTTGCCCAAACGATGGATACAGCGTCGGTCGACAGATGGGGGTTTCCCGCCCGCTGGATGCGGCATGAATTGAATGGTCGCCCGATTTATCAGGAAATCATCGCCCATCAGGACAAGATCTGGGGCATGACGCTGGCCGATGGGGACCGCGCGTTGGTGACCACCAGTGAGGATGGAAACGTCGCGGTCCGCGATGTGACAGATGGCCAAGTGAGGTTTTCCCTGAAGTTTCCAAATGCGGCGCCTTTCGGCGTTTGTGCGTATCCCGGTGGCAGAAAACTATTGATATCAGCTATGGGTGGGGAGTCGAAGATGCTCGATCTCGAGACCCAATCCTGGCTGCATGGTCCCGCCGGGCTGGTGGCCACATGGACTACTTGTTCCCCCAACGGTCAATGGTGGGCCGCCCTGCGTGGCAATCCGCATTTCTGGGAAAAAGAAGGCGAAATCCGGGTTTCACAGAACGATGCGGGTGCTGCGACGAAGTGGCGATTTGCAGGAAAACGGGCTGCCTTTTCTCCCGATGGAACCATGGTGGCCATCGGCCGCGCGGCGGGAGATTTGAGGACTCCCAAGGCGGCCCGGACGCGTCAGGTCGTGGAGTTATATGATCTGGCAACAGGTGAAAAGCGTAGTGACTTTGCATGCGACGGCAATCCGGCATCCGTCCGCTCGCTTGCCTGGTCCGCCGATGGGAAGAGCATCGCCGCTGCTGAAGGGAATCGCATCCACCGGTGGGAGATCGATAACTCCGAGGCAACGTGGACCAGTGAATCGGGCGCTGGCGTTTGGCAGGTGGGCTTTTCCGGTTCAAGTCTTCTCGCCGCCTGTTCGGACCAGACGCTGCATGTTCTCGATGCGGTGAGTGGTGCGGAAATCAACATCTTGAAGGGGCACCAAAATGAAGTGTGGTGCGCGCAAATGCTGCCCGACGGAAGACTTGCCACCGGTGCAAAGGATGGCCGGCTTCTGCTTTGGCCGGGACTCGATGCCGGGAAGAGCGATGTTTCAAAGGACCTTAACACGCGCGTTTGCTTTGCTGCTGACGGCAGTTTTCTTTCACTCGATCATGGACTCCTCCGCGTGACTTCGCCTGACTGGGAAAGCCATGTGCCCGGCACGGTCCGCGCGCTTTCCCTTCATGGCTGGGATGTCACACGGAATGCGGTGCTCGCTGGCGGCGAAAACGGCGATTTGATCTGGCTGGACGCACGGCGTGGTGCGGTCGTGCATCGCTTGAATCGCATGGCCAATGCAGGACAACGCGACTATGCAACGGATGGCACGGGAATCTCCGCAGATGGGAAGTTGATCTATGAAATCACAGAGAAGGGCATCTATCTAAGAGATCCGGCCAATGGCAAAGTCATCCGCCCACTCCCGTCTCTGCCCTTGCCACTGATCACGGCTTCAATGAGTCAGAATGCGAAGTTTATTTTGGCAAGCAGCGCTCAGGAAACCCGCCTTGCCCGCCTCTATGATATCACAACTGGCCATGTTCATTTCCTGCGCCATGGGAGTGATGAAATCCTTACCTCTGCCTTCTCACCGGACCAGCGCTGGTTGGCTACCGGTGGTGGGGAATCGGCCGTTTATATATGGGATCTTCACAGCGACTTGACCCGCCCCACAGCCATTCTCGAAGGGCATCTGGAAAGTGTCAACGGGCTTGCATTCACACCGGATGGCAAATGGTTGGTCTCTGCCGGAAGCGGTGAATCGCTGCGCTTCTGGCATGCGCCAACCTGGGAATCCGGCCCCGCATTTCCCTGCCCGATGGGCGATGCGTTTCTCACCTTCAATCCGGCTGGAACCCTGCTAGGGATTTCCACCACTTCGTCTGTCCGCTTTCTGCACGCTCCCTGACATTGGATTCAGTGGCAAATCACCATGCCAGTTCTTTGAGAATGCGCTCTTCCTGATAGATGACGCGCATGGCCTCGGTGATGGCGGCGGGATGCACGGAAATGGCGCGGCCCTGCTCGTCGCTGTAGGCAAAGTCCGAGACGAGACCGGGTGCATTGCTGTCGAAGATGAGTCCCACGAGTTCGCCCTCGCGGTTGACCAATGGGCTGCCGGAGTTGCCCCCGGTGATGTCGTTGGTGCTGACAAAATTCAGCGGCGTTGATAGATCAAGGGCGCTTGCGCGGGATTTCCAGGTTGCCGAAAAATCATAGGGCGGAATTCCTCCTTGCTTCTGATGTCTCTCCGCCACTCCCGCAAAGTCGGTCATGGCAGGAACAGAAACCCTGTCATGATAACTCTTCACCACGCCGACAGAGAGACGAAGCGAGGAAGTTGCATCGGGATAGCTGGAGTCTCTTTCCCATTGGAATCGGGAATGTGATATCTTTTGATGCGCTTGCGAAATGATTTCTTCGATGGCTTCTGCCTTGCTCCGGACTTCCCGGGATTCAGCGTCGATGAGCTGCGCGAGGCGGATGAGTGGATCCGCCGACTTTGAAACGGCATCTTTTCCGCCCGCATAGAGCTTCCTGCGAATGTTGACATCTTTCAGGGTGGTGCCATGAATCAACTCCGCTGCCCGCTGCTTGGGGGACTTGCCATCAAGAACCGCCATCACCAATGGATCATCCGCGCCAATCTCATGGCATAACTCGGTGAGCGAACTTTCGAGGCGCAGAACCTCCAGATCTTCATAAATCGGCTCTTCGGAAAACAAGTCGAGCTCCAGTGAAACGCGTGACGATTGCTGATAGCCCCGCAGTCGCTGTCCATCCGGCTTGTCCTCTTCCTCGGCGGCACGCAGCAGGGTGCGGGCGATGCCAAACAAGGAACAACTGAAGCCTTCAGCGCCTTCCAGCATCCGGTAGCGAGTGGCATGATTGCGCTCCGCGCGTTTTGCTTCCGCGATTTGATCGAAGGCAGCATCGGCAGACTTCCATGCGGGATTCTTGCGGAATGCCTGGCGCATTTTCGCTTCGCGGACCTCCTTTTGCTTGATGAAGGCGGGATCGAGCAATCCATTCAAGCGGGCCTGCAAGGCCTTGCGCCCGTTCTGCGTTCCAACGATCGCGCCCGTCGCCCGGCGTGCGTTTTCCAAATCGCGATCGCTCCAAGCGCGGAGCAAGGTTTCCATGCGGTAGATCTGCTCAAGGCGTTCCGGAAAACCATGGTCGCGCAGGGCATGAAGCTGGGCCACGGTGATGGAGCGGCTGGTGCGTCCCGGGTGGCCGGAGGTAAAGACCAACTCGCCTTCCTTGGGGCCGGCGTTGTTCCATTTCAGGTAATGCGGAGTCTCCACCGGCTTGCCGTTTTCGTAGGCCCGGAAGAAACAGAAATCGAGGCAGTAGCGGGGGAACTCGAAGTTATCAGGATCGCCCCCGAATGCCGCTGCCTGAGCATCAGGAGCGAAAACGAGGCGGACATCGGTGTATTGTTTGTATTGATATAAATGATAGGCTCCTCCCTGATAGAGTGTGACGACGTCACTGCGCAAACCGCTCCGGCTCAGCGAGGATTTTTCGATGCCTGAAATCGCCGCACGCCGAGCCGCGGAAGCCTCCTCGGGCGACATCTCCGCGCGGACGGCGGAATGAACCGCTACGGTAACATCCTCGATGGCTTGGAGCACGTTGATCTCAAGGTCTGGACAGCGGATCTCGTCGGCTTCATGATCCGCCTTGAAGCCGTTTTTTAGCAAATCCCGCTCGCGGGTGCTGAGCTTTTCAATCATGCCTGATCCGACATGGTGGTTGGTGAGAATCAGCCCGCGAGGGGATACGAAGGAACCGGAACCTCCACCGCCGATTTTCACCGAGGCTTTTTGCAAATGATCCAGCCACGTTTCGGTGATGAGAAAACCATGAGCCGCTTGAACGGGTTCTACCGGAGCTTTGTTGAATAACCACATGCCTTCATCCCCATGGGCGATCTGCGCTGATGCCACAAGCAAACCCAAGATTCCAATCCATCCATCAAAACGCATGCCCCGAATGCTATCGGCCACTTCAGGGTGTGGAAGCAAAATACCGGCATCATTCCAGCAAGCGGATCCACAGCCGCTTGCCGTCCGATTCGCCCACCATGATGAGGCAGGGCATGCGACACATGACAACCAAGTGGCTCACCCGGTTGGGGGGTGGGCTTCCACCCGCTTGTGGGATGGACGGTCATGCGCCGTGAGTGGCACATTGTCAGGGTGAAGTGAGTTTCATCAAGCCGCCATAGCACCCAACAAAACCCATGAAAATTCCACTCTTCAAATGTGCTCGCCCATCCGTCCAACAGGGCTTCACTCTCACCGAACTGTTGGTCGTCATCCTGATGATCGCGGTTCTCGCGACCTTGGCATTTTTGGGGACGAGGAGGGTCCGGGATATGGCGGACAAAGCGAATTCGATTCGCAATCTTGCCCAGCTCCAAGTCGCCAACGCCTCCTATGCGGCCGACCACAATGGACGCTGTGTCCCGATCCGTGCCAATGATTCCAGCGGAACGCCGACCCGTTGGTTTCAGAACAGGGACTTTCTCGCAAATCTCATCGGCGGGTTTGTGGACGCATCCGGAGAACAATCGGAATCCATTCCTTTGGGGATGCTCGATCCCAAGGTGGTGCGTGGGAAAAAGTCATTATCTAACAGAATCTATTCATCCTATGGCATGAATGATACGACCCTTCAATTGGGCGGAGAACCGGATCTCAATTCCGCGCACAACATGAATCAGGTGGCAGACGCATCGAGAACGATGATTTTTGCTACCGCCACGGACTTCCGCGTCACCTATAACAGTCGCTACAAGTGGGACTTCAAGAATCCCAATGATTCGAAGACCGCTGCGGGCGATCTTGCCTATCGCCACGGCGACAAGGTGCTTGCGGTGTATTTCGACGGTCATGTTGGCGAGATGAGTAAGGGGGACTTCGAGGCAATCGACACTCGCGGCGGAAAAAACAATGCGTTCTGGAAGCCGTAGCCGTAAGAAAGCGATGGCGGCCGTCGGTATGGGGTTGTGTGTTGTCTGCCCTGCGGCCGGGTGGGAGGCAGTCGTTGGATCCAGGATGCAGATAGTCGAACCATGATGATTTCAATGAAGATCCGGAGGTGGCACCTTTTGTTGGCGTTTGCAGTGATGTCATCAGGTGCATTCGGCGAACCGGCGGCCCGATTCATTCCCGATGAAATCGGCCGCGAACTGGCTCCCGGTGGATTTGTGGCGATCACCGAGGATCGCAAAGGTTTCATTCGTTACACTCCGGAGGATTACCGGCGCATGGTCCGAATGGGAGCGAATTTCCAGGTGATCCGCCTATCTCTCGGCCGGCTGGGCGGTTGGCCGGGGGCTGTTGCGGATGCCACTTACCCGGAGCAACTCGATGAAATGGTCCGCATGGGCCGGGAGGCGGGACTCAAGACGATCTTCAAACTGGTGGTTTATGGCATCAAGCCTTTCGGCACCCAACAATGGGACGATCTCTGGAAAAACACCGGCGGCAGCCAGGATGCGTTGGTAGAGAGCTGGCGGAAAATATGGGTCCGCTACAAGGATGATCCCTCGGTCTTCGGTTACGACCTGCTCAATGAGCCGCAACTCGGGCTCGATCCGGATGAGCAAAGGTGCGTCCGCGAATGCCTGTTGCCGACCTTGCGCAAGCTGGTGGATGCGATGCATGCCATCAGCCCGGACAAATGGTCGCTCTATCAACCCCTGTTCAGGGACAAAGGCAATGGGGTGGGACCTTTCACTCCCATGCTGGAATCGCTCGGGCGCGAGCGGGTCATTTACGCTCCGCATATGTATACCACCGACTTGAAGGTGATGCGGGAAACTCTCGACCGGTACGGGCGCGAGGCGGCTCTCTCCAAGGCACCGTTGCTGCTTGGCGAATGGGGCCCGTCCGTCGCATTGACGGTGGATTCCAACCCTCAAAAGCAGCAGTTTTATACCAATGTCTATCAAGCGACCGCCGGGGCGCTCGACAATCGCGGCATCGGCGGCATCAAGGCGTGGTTCTGTGGTTCCCGCTCGCCCCTTGAAAACAAGAAGTCGAAGACCAAATACACATGGGCTATCTTTTCGGACCCCTCACCCACGGGGCAGACGGAGCGGAAATATTTGGTCGATCCCTTGGCGCGCCCACGTCCGCTGACAGTGGCTGGGCGGCTCGATGATTTTGGCTTCCATTTTGCCCAGCGGACCTTGTCGATGACCCTGAAACCGGATGCCGCGCTAGGTGCAACTGAAGTCTTTGTCTCGGCGGATCGATTTTATCCCACCGGATTCCAGGTGGAGATCGGAATGGGGCTTGTCATGGCTTTGAGACCAGCTGACCGAAAGTTACACGTGGTGAATAGTGCGAGTGTCCGCGATCTTCAGCAAGCAGATTGGGTGCGTTGGGATGAAGGCAAATCGCGACTTGTGATCGAAAAATGGGTGGAGCCTCCGTCGCAGTTGTCTCTCAAGATAACGCCACTGGGTGATCGATGAAGCGAAGTAGATAGCTACGCCTTCTCGATTTGATCATGGATGTGGCCGTCAATTTTGCCTCACAATCCAGCCTCGCGCATCTCCGCTCTTTTGCAAAAAAATCGAAGTCATTGATAGCAGGGCGATTGGCAGGCGTGGCCATAATCGCTGCCAGATCTAGATTATAGCTT
>JBBARN010000065.1:160-35213 GCA_040399845.1 Luteolibacter sp.
ATGACAGAGGGACTATGACAGAGGGACTATGACAGAGGGACTATGACAGAGGGACTATGACAGAGGGACGGACCTCTAATAAAAATTCTGCGTGACAATTTGTTCGGGCCAGGGTAAGCCTCCCCCATGAGAAAGGCGCGATGGCTGGCGGAATGGCGGATGGCTGCGGGGAAACCTGTGCTATACCACGTCCATTCGAGGGTGGTTGATCGGCGCTTTGTGCTTGGAACCGAGGAAAAGGAGAAATTCCGAACCTTGATGCGGATGCAGGAGAATTTCACGGGGTGCCGTGCACTCGCTTACTGCCTGATGGACAATCACTTTCACATTCTGTTGGAGGTGCCGCCGATGGGCGAAGGCGGGATTTCGGATGAGGTGTTGTTGAAGCGTTTGTCGGCAATTTATGGCGAGGGCTTCGTGGCAGGTGTGGCTCAGGAATTGGCGGACGTCAGGAAGGCGACTTACACGAGCCAAGTCGGAATGGCCGAGGCGGTGGCCGCCATTCACAGGCGTTTCACTTACCGCATGCAGGACTTGGCCCAATTCATGAAGGGGCTGCTGCAACGCTTTTCCCAATGGTTCAATCGGGCCCATTCTCGATCGGGCGTTTTGTGGGAAGATCGTTTCAAGAGCGTGATCGTGGAAGACGGCGTCGCGGCGAGGACAATCGCGGCCTACATCGACTTGAATCCGATGAGGGCCGGGATGGTGAAGGATCCGGCGGATTATCGATGGAGCAGTTATGGAGAAGCGGTAGGAGGTCGCGTTCGCGCAGAAGGCGATGACAGTTCGAAAACCGGGCCCATGGGAAATGGCAAGAAGGCGCGGGAGGGTTTGGTGCGGGCATTCTATTGCGATCAGGGCGTGGGATATGACGCTGGGAAGTGGGATGAGATTTCGCGTTTGTATCGGCGCATGATGGGCTTGGCGATTGGCAGGAAGCCCGGAAAGGCAGAAGTTGCCCAGTCAGCGAAAGGAATCGGCCAGACGACCAAGAACACCGCGGAGTTGCTGGAAAGTGAGGACAATGAAACCGCTCTGAAAGATTTGGGAGTAGCGAAGATATTGCATTGCCGGATTCGTTATTTCACGGCGGGAGCGGTGATCGGCAGCAAGGAATTCGTAAACGAGGCTTTTGCGAGCGCACGGGATCGTTTCGGCCCCAAGCGCAAGGATGGCGCGAGAAAGTTGAGGGGAGACGCAGCGCCCGCGAGGCATACTTTGTGGAGCTTGAGAGATCTGCGGAAGGGGATCGCCTGATCCTTTCGTCCGATGATTCGATTCGTAGGTTAAAGGCGAACGAAGCGATCCATAGATTCCGGCAACTGGTGAACTTTGTTCAGCCTCGCTTCAAAACAAAGCTCCCTGATAAGGGAAGTGGAATAGGGAGGGGAGTCGCCCCCCGACCGCCTGGCCGCCATTCCGAAAGCCTATTCCCTCGTTACAAGCAGCCGAGCCAAAAAGAAATCAAGGAAGGAACCGATAAATGGCACGTCCATTTATCATTGCGGTTTGGTAACGCTGTGGACGGAGGTGCGGGTGAATCTGGCGCTTGTGTGTGTGAGGTGGCCCCGAAAGTCCGGCCACGGAGGAGCTAAATTAAGCTATGGTGGCAGAGTGCGGGAGAGAGGTAGGAGATCATTGATTGAAGATCAAGTATGGAGTGGCGAGGGACTCGAATTTGGGAAGCTGGAGTGGAAGGCGCAGCACGCAACGGAGCGTAGCGGAGTGCAGTGCGGAGCCTGGAACGGAGGCTTCCCAAATTCGCCCGCCGGGGGGGGCGGCGCCGTTGTTTAAGCGGCCTCCGGGGTTGCTGTTTCAGGGGCCTTGTGAGGGCTTGCAGGGACTGTTTGATAGAACCACCGCAGGGGTGAGGTTGCCAAGCGTCTCATGGGGCCGCCAGTCGTTGTAGCGACCGAACCATTTCGAGAGTCCGGCGCGCAGGGCAGGCACGGTGGCGTGTTCGAACAGATAAATCTCCTCGTATTTCACGCTCCTCCACAGCCGCTCGATGAAGACGTTGTCCATCCAGCGTCCGCGGCCGTCCATGCTGATTTTAACCCCGAGATCTAACAGCCTTCCAGTCCATTCCGCAGAGGTAAACTGGCTGCCTTGGTCGGTATTGAAGATCTCAGGAACGCGACCGGTGGCAGCCAGCGCATTTTCCAAAGCCTCTAGGCAGAGTCCGGTTTCCATGGTGTTGGAAACCGCCCAGCCCAGCACTTTGCGCGAATACCAGTCCATCACCGCGCACAGGTAGGCGCTCCCGCCAGGCATTGGCACGTGGGTGATGTCAGTGCACCATACATGGTCCGGCCTTGCGACTGTTAGATTCCGCAGCAGGTAGGGATATTTGCGATGGCCATGGTCCGGAATGCTGGTGCGCGGCTTGCACCAGATCGCCTCGTGGCCGATTTCCTGGCGTAATCGCTGGAGACGCTTCCGATTGACATTCACGCCGTGATCCCGCTCCAGGACCGTCATCAGGCGGCGGCTTCCAAGGCACGGATCGATCATGTAGATCTCATCCAACAAGCGTTTGATGCGGATGTCTTCAGGAGATTCGGGCACAGCCTCATAGCCCACTGTGGAGCGGGCCACACCGAGGAGTTCACATTGTCTTCTCATACTCAGTTTGGGATGATTATTTTCGACCAACTCGACGCGATCCCTTACAGACCGAGTTGTTTCGACTTTTTGCGCAGGAAGTCCACCTCGACGGTCAGCTGCCCGATTTTGGCATGCAATTCGTCGCGCTGGCGGTCGAAATCCTCCTCCTCGGCTTTGCCGCGACCGGATCCGAAGATTCCGGTGGCACCTTCCGTCATCGCCTTCTTCCAGTCGGAGACCTGGACCGGATGGACGTCGAAATCCTTGGCGATCTGCTGGATGGTTTTGATTCCCTTGAGCGCCTCAAGCGCTACGCGGGCCTTGAATTCGGGTTCGTGTCTTCTTCGTTTTGCTTTCATTTTGTGTGGTTTAGTTTGGGGTTGATCCCCGCCCCCGGCCACCACAATCATAGCTTAGCCCTTGGCCCGATTTTCGGGGTCCGCCTCAGTGCTCAAATGAAATCGTAGCAACACTCCAGTGCATGCCGCCCGGGAACAACGTCCGTATTTGATGAATCTGCCTGCGGCGGGCGATCCATCGTTTTGGACGGCTCCGGATGGAAGGCGGCTGGCTTGGTATGAATTCGGGAAACCCGATGGGATTCCGCTGATGTTCTATCACGGTTGGCCGAGTTCGGGATCGCAGGCGGCGATGCTGCATCATCTGGCATGCGAGCGAGGAATCCGGGTGATCGCGATGGATCGCCCAGGCATGGGAAATTCGGATTTTGTGCCGGGGCGCACGCTGGCAGATTGGCCTGAGCGGATCGCGGCCTTCGCGGATTTTCTGCGGGTGGGTCCCTTTCTTCAGCTCGGTGTCTCGGGTGGTGGCCCCTACGTTCCTGCCTGTGTGGCGAGGATGCCTGATCGTGTGATCGGCTCCGCCGTGCTTTGCGGGGCAGTGCCGATTTCCGGGAACACCCGTGGATTTCATCCGATCTATCGATTGCTTTTCCCTCTGCGGAGATTGCCGCCGGGGTTTTTCTCGATGCTGCTCAAGGTCGCGAAGTGGATGATCCGCGACGGTGGAGGGCAAAAGCTGCGCTGGATCGCAAAGTCACTGCCGGAGGCGGATCGTCTCGCTTTGGAGTCCGATCCCCAAACGATCCCTCATTTCATCGGCAGCTTCGAGCGCGGCATCGCGCAGGGGGGCAGGGGAGTGATGGGTGATGCGGCGATTTATTTCCAAGCTTGCCCGATCGATTTCAGCCGGATCGAAACAGAGATCCATTACTGGCATGGCGCGGTGGATTTCAACATCCCGCTCGCCAAGGTGAGGGAGTTCACGGATGGCATCCCGGGTGCTTGTTTGGAGATCGATCCGGATCTCGGCCACTATTCCCTCGCGCTCTACCGGGCGAGCGAGGCGATGGATTATCTCGCCGAGCGCTGGACCGGAGCGCATGAGTGATGAAGGAATGAAAAGTTTACTTATATCTGCCATTTGCATAATATCTCCGCTTCTCCGCGCCGAGGAGATCATGGTATTCGCGGCGGCGAGTCTGACGAATGCGCTGAAGGAAATCGCCGCTGCCCACGAAAAGACTTCCGGGGACAAAGTGAGATTCAATTTCGCGGCATCCAGCACGCTGGCGCAGCAAATCGTGGCGGGGGCTCCGGCGGATGTGTTCTTTTCAGCCGATGAGGCGAAGATGGATCTACTGGTCAAACAGAAGATGATTGTCGAGGAAACGATCAAGCCGCTGTTTGGAAATACATTGGTGGTGGTGACGGCGCTGGATGGTCCGGTGATTTCAAAGGCACAGGATCTTGCGAGTGCGAGTATCCGGCGGATTTCCATCGGCGATCCCAAGGCGGTGCCGGTCGGCGTGTATGCAAAGAGTTATCTGGAGGGGCTCAAGTTATGGGAAGCGGTTGCGCCCAAGGTCGTGCCTGCGGAGAATGTGAGGGCATCGTTGGCGGTGGTGGAATCCGGCAATGTGGATGCAGGCGTGGTTTACAAAACGGACGCGGCCATTTCAAAAAAAGTGAAAGTGGCATGGGAGGTTCCTGCAGCGGAGGGGCCGAAGATCGTTTATCCTGTGGCCTTGCTCAAAGATAGCAGGAAACCGGATGCCGCGCGGAAATTTCTAACATTTCTCGGAGGGCCGGAGGCGGATGAAGTTTTCAAGCGGCTGGGCTTTATTATTCTCGAACAAGGTCCCAATGTGATCCGCAATGACCCCTGAGGAGATCCAGATCATCCTGTTTTCCCTGCTGATGGCCGTGAGTGCCACGGCCGCGGTGCTGGTGCCCGGGATCGGCTTGGGATGGTTGCTGGCACGCCGGAATTGGCGGGGAAAATCGCTGTTGGAAACTCTGGTGGCGCTGCCTTTGGTTTTGCCACCGGTGGTGACGGGCTTGGTGCTTCTCAAGCTCTTCGGCAGGCGTGGACCGATCGGAGCGTGGTTGGAGCAGAGCTTTCAGATCGAAGTGGTATTCACCTGGCGGGCGGTGGTGATCGCGCTGGCGGTGATGGCCTTGCCGCTGCTTGTTAGAAACGTGCGCGCTGCCATCGAGGAGGTGAAGCCCGAGCTGGAACAAATGGCACGCACGCTCGGCGCACCGGAGTGGCGAGTGTTTCTCACCATCACCCTGCCGTTGGCACGGCGCGGCATCCTTGCGGGCACCTTGCTGGCATTTGCAAGGGCACTCGGGGAGTTCGGCGCGACGATCATGGTGGCGGGCAATATCCCGGGCGAAACGACCACTTTGTCGGTAGCGATCTATCAACACGTGCAGTTGGGCGAGGATGCCTCGGTGTGGAAACTGGCTGCGATTTCCGCCATCATCGCCTTTGTTGCGGTGTGGTTGAGCAATCGGTTGACGCGCCGGGCTTGAGTGTCTTGCAGGTTTTGGTGGCAAATCGGTGGGCTGCTGGCACAGTGCGCGGGTGACCGAGATGCGGGAAATCGCGGAGCGTGTGTTGTTTGCCGAGTCGCTGGAGGAAAAGCTGCGACCCGGTCCTGTCGCTGCGTCCGATGACAACCGCGGCAAGGCGATCGCACTGCCCGATGGCCCCGGCCGCCCTGCCGAACTTCGCGTGCGGGGTGATGGCGTGCGGGTGGATTTTCCTGGAATCCATCATCTCGATGATGATCGCGAGCGTGGAGTGATGCTGCATTTCCTTGCCAATCACGAACTGCTCGCCGCGGAGTTGATGGCTTTGGTGTTGTTGAAATTTCCCGATGCACCGAAGGAATACCGGGCCGGTGTGTATGAAGCGATGCGCGAGGAGCAGGCGCATGCCCTGATGTATGTGCGGCGCATGAAAGAGTGCGGCATCGCCTTCGGCGACTTGCCGGTGAATGATCATTTCTGGCGCATCGTGGCACCGATGCAAACACCGCTGGATTTTGTCACGCGTCTCAATTTGACCTTCGAACAGGCAAATCTCGATTTCTCAAAACATTACGCGACCCTCTTCCGCAAGGTCGGCGATGATGCCACTGCGGCAGTGTTGGAAAAGATCCATCAGGATGAAATCGGTCATGTGGGACATGGCTTGAAGTGGTTCCGCAAATGGAAGGAACAGGGGGAATCCGATTGGAATGCCTACAAGAAGTGTCTTTCGTTTCCGCTCACTCCGGCGCGGGCCAAGGGGCTGGCTCCATTCAATGCGGCGAGCCGGTTGCTTGCGGGACTGGATGAGGAATTCATCCGCAATCTGGAAGTGTGCGAGCACTCGCGGGGCCGGACGCCGGTGGTGCATTGGTTCAATCCGAATGCGGAATCGCACGCACGCAGTTATCTAACAGGATTGCCATGGCAGCCGGACAAGACCTCGTTGGCCTTGGAAGCGGATCTGGAATGCCTGATTCTGGGTTGTTGTCGCAAGGACGATGCGGCCTTGTTGCGCAAGGAGCCATCGGTAGAGCACTTGGCCCGGCTGAAACAGGCGGGATTCGAAATTCCGGAGATTCTAACAGAAAAAACACTGCCCGGCCGCAAGCTGGGCGGGATGCGTCCTTGGGCTTGGTCACCAGAGGCATCCGCGATGTTCAAGCCGCATGCGGCGGCGGTTTCTTCGGCGATGGATCAGCCGTGGCGAGAGCCAATGCCAGCGCTTTGGTTCTCCAAGGAGATCGGGCTGTTGTTGGAGAAGGAAATCGGCCCGGTTGCGGAAACCGGCCGACTCTTTTCCGATGAAGAAGCTGTGATGAATGAGGCGGTGAGATTGTTAGAGGCGGGCCAGGTTTTGTTCAAAGCACCATTTTCGCACGCCGGTAGAGGGCATTTGCGGGTCAATCATCAAAGCGATCCGGAAAAGACCCGTGGATGGGTTCGAAACACGCTCGCCGCCCATCGCGGAGTGGTGTTGGAACCATGGCTGGATCGGGTTTTGGATTTCTCGGCACTCTATGAGATGCACGCCGATGGACGCGTCACGATGTTGGGCCTCACCCACATGGAAAATGACGCGGCAGGGCGCTTTCTCGGCATCCGCGTGGGACCGAAGTGGGGGAGTGTGTTGAATGAGGAATTGGCGGCATTTGTTTATGGGGCTTCAGGCATGATGCGGATCTATCAGGAAGTGATCCCTTCCAAGTTAGCATCTCTGCTGCCGGGTTATGTGGGCCCGCTTTGTGTCGATGCCTTGATTCATCGCAAACCGGATGGCTCGCTGGTGCTCAAGCCGGTGGTGGAACTCAACGTGAGAACCACGATGGGCCGCATCGCATGGGAATGGATGAAACGCCAACCCAAGTCAGGCGCGGGACGATTGCGCATCCTGCGCCGGGCAGCGATTTCCGAGGATGAACTCCATCGCATGGCCGATGGCCCGGGGATTTTTCTCAATGATTATAAAACCGCGACCACATTTCTCGTGTGGTGGGAAAGCTGCTGAGCGGAAGTCTCAAGCCTTCGCCAACAGCGGTCCGCAAACAGCATGGCGGGTGAGAAACTCATTGGCCATATCACCGTAAGCTTGCGCGCCGAGGCCGGCGGCATCGTGTTCGAAGATGGTCTTGCCATGGCTGGGCGCCTCGCCGATGCGGATGGTGCGGGGGATCATCGTTTGATACATCTGATCCGGGAAAAACCGCGCGACTTCCTCCACCACCTGCCGGGACAACAAAGTACGGCCGTCATACATCGTCATCACGATGCCTTCGAGCCGGATCTCCGGGTTGGCATCCGAGCCGCGGATTTGATCGATGACATGCACGATCTTCGCCAAACCTTCGAGGCCGAACCACTCGCATTGCAGAGGAATGAGAATTTCATCCGCCGCTGCCAGCGCGGAAGTCATCAGCACACCCAGCGAGGGCGGCGTATCGAGGATGCAGTATTCGAAAAGGTCGTTCGGCTTGAGTCCTTGGAGAATCTTGCGAAGGCGGGTGAGGTGATCGTCGCTGCGGGCGAGTTCGATTTCCACGCCGGCGAGGTCCATCTCGGAGGGAACGAGCGAAAGGTTTTCCCGGCCGGTGGTGAGGATCTGTTGGTGCACGGTGGCCTCATTCATCAGCACGGGATACATACTGGATCCCTCGGGAGCCTCGATGCCAAGGCCGCTGGTGCAGTTGGCTTGCGGATCGAGATCGACCAACAGGACGCGCTGGCCGCGCAGCGCGAGTCCGGCGGACAGGTTGAGGGCGGTGGTGGTTTTTCCCACGCCCCCTTTTTGGTTGGCTACGGCGATGACTTTCATGCGGGTGAAGTCCGATTCCGGACGGCGCACTTTCCCGGTAACCCGCCCCGCATGCAATCAAAACCGCTGGCGAGGGGAAATTGAGCAAAATAAGGAGCTTGCAAGGAGGCTGTCTCACCGCTGATTTCCAGGTGTTTTTGGTTTCCGCGCTGAGGGAGATGGGAAAGATCGCCTTGGGAGCGATCTCTTAGCCTGAAAGTATCGGTTTCCTACTGGCGAATGCCTCGATGATCATCTTTGTTTTCAGTTGGCCAGCACTTGGGTTCTGCTAGCTTGTGGGCATGAAACCCATGGAAGCGAAGGATTGGCCGCGCCTGATCCGGCCGGGGAGCCGGGTGTTCATCGGGGGCGGGGCCTCGGTGCCGTTTGCGTTGGTGGATTCGTTCCTTGCGGCGGCAGATGGCTTCAAGGACGTGGAGCTGGTGCACATCCACGGGCTCGGCGAATCGCCATGGATCGATCCGAAGTATGAAGGCGTGCTGCGGACAAATTCGTTTTTCCTCACACCTGCCCTGCGCGATGCGGTGGAGCGCGGTCAGGCGGATTACACGCCTTGCCCGATGTCCGAGGTGGCCTCTTTGTTTGAGGATGGGCCGCTGCCGCTCGATGTGGCGCTCATCCAAGTGAGCCCGCCGGACAAGGATGGCTGGTGCTCGTTGGGTGTGAGTGTGGATGTGGTGAAATCAGCCGCCGCCACGTCGCGGGTGGTGATTGCCCAAATCAATCCGAAGATGCCGCGCACCGGGGCGATGAGCCGGATTTCATCGAACCGCATCCACTATTTCATCGAACACCGCGCTGCCCTGCCAGAGGCGGATGTTGCAGTGCTGGATGATCGACACGAACGCATCGGGCGCTACGCCGCACAGTTGATCGAAGACGGATCAACGATCCAAATCGGTTTGGGAAACACGCCGGAAGCGGTCGCGCGGGCCTTGAAGAAACATCGCCATCTCGGCATTCACTCGGGTTTGTTCAATGATGCGCTGATGGATCTGGTGAAAAAGGGCGTGGTGGATTCATCGATGAAAAACCAGCAACGCGGGAAGATCATCGCGAGTCATGTGATGGGCAGCCAGAAGTTATATCAATTCGTGGACGGCCATACTGACATCGAATTGCATCCCAGCCACTGGGTGAATGATCCGCACCGGATCTCGCGCAACGACCGCATGGTGGCCATCAACGGGGCGCGGGAAATCGATCTCACCGGACAGGTCGTGAGGGATTCGAGCGGTCACCGGTTTTATGGGGGCATCGGCGCGTTGCAGGATTTCATCCGCGGTGCGGGCCGCAGCAAGGGCGGGCGGCCGATCATTGCGCTCACCTCGACCTCCGATGACGATGGCCGCTCGCGGATTGTTGCGGGACTTGAATCCGGCAGCGGCGTCTGCACCGGCCGGGGCGACGTGCATTATGTGGTCACCGAGTTCGGTGTGGCCAGTCTGCACGGTCAAAGCATCCGTGAGCGGGTGGCGCGCCTCGTGGAAATCGCCCATCCGGATCATCGCGAAAGCCTGCTTGCCGGGGCGCGGGTGCGCGGGTGGCTGCCGAAGTTTTTCACGATGCCGCCTACCGAGCCGGGTGTGTCTGGCGATGGCGTGGAGAGTGCGTGGGTGCAGTTCAAAACCGGTCGGTATCTCCTGCGTCCGCTGCATCCCAGCGACATGCGGCCCTTGCAGCAGTTTTTCTATTCCCACGACGAGGAAACCGTCCGCCTGAGATATGGATATCAACGCGATACCATGTCCGGCGAATCCGCCTACAAACTCGCCGCCGTGGATCAGCGGCGGGATCTGGCATTGGGAATCTTCGAGGAAATCCACGGTCGCCAGGAACTCCGTGCCATCGGCAGATATTATCTCGATGAAGACGGAACCGGCGCGGAGGTGGCCTTTGTGGTGCACGAGGATACCCGTCACTCGGGCATGGCTGGATTTCTGTTAGGCGAACTGGCGGAGATCGCCTCGCGCCGTGGCATCAAGTTCTTTTGGGCCAGCGTGCTGCCGGACAACCGCGCCATGGCGGGTTTATTCCTTGCTGCCGGAGGCACGGAAGACAAGGGTGCCACGGATGAGGAACGGAGTTTCCAGATGCCTCTCGAAACCATCCTCCGCTCGCGCAAAAAATTCCTCACCCGCAAAAACATCCAACGCCTCGATCGATGAGCAAGCCTCCCCGGAAAGTCGGCATCCACTGCGATGCCAAATATGAAAAACATGATACCGGCACCTATCATCCGGAGTCGGCCAATCGTTATCGCGTGTTGTCCTCCGCATTGGAGGAACTGCCCGATGATTTTCCCCGCATCCCGGGTAGGCGCGCAGCGGTGGCAGAGGTTCTATTGGCACATGAAGCGTATTATCATGATGTCGTCTATCACGACGTCGAAGCCTTCGCCGACCAACTCCGCACGGGGGACACGGCGATCTGCGAGGAAAGTTATGATGTCGCACTGGAGGCCAGCGGCGCGATGCTCGAAGCCGTTGACGCGGTGATGCGGGGTGAGGTTTCCTCGGTTTTCTGCGCCGTGCGTCCGCCCGGCCATCACGCCACCGCCACCCGCGGGATGGGATTTTGTATCTTCAACCACGTCGCCATCGCAGCCAAATATCTCCAGAAGAAACACGGACTCAAACGCATCGCCATCATCGATTGGGACGTCCACCACGGCAATGGCACCGAGGCGATTTTTATCAACGATCCGAGCGTATTATACATATCTCTCCACGAAAACGGCATCTATCCCTTTACCGGCCCCGCCACCGAGCGCGGCCACGGGGCAGGGGAGGGCACCACGCTCAACATCCCGCTGCCATCCAACTCGGAAGGAGACGTGGCCCTGAAGGAATGGGACGCCCAGATCACCCCGGCCATCGATGCCTTCAAACCGGAATTTCTCCTCATTTCAGCCGGCTTCGACGCACGGGTGGACGACCCCATCGGCGGCCTCCGCTGGAGCGATGAAACCTTTGTAGCCATGACCCGCCGGGCTCTGGCACACGCGGAGAAATGGTGCGGTGGAAAAATCGTCTCCATGCTCGAAGGCGGCTACAACCCCGCCGGCCTCGCCTCCGCCGCTGTGGCGCATGTGAGAGCGCTAGTGTGAGTGGTACTTCCAATCGTGCACGGCCAGGTAGGGCGGCACCGCCGGGGCCGCAGGCGAAAGAGGTGAGAACGGGGGGACCAAGTGGGACGGAACGGCTTTTCTTGGGCTGAATCGTTCGCCCTCCTTTCGCAGGTTTCCCCGGCGGTGGAACCCTACCTTTTTGCTAGCAGCCGGGTTATTGAATGGTGCGGATGGATCAGTGCCGCATCAGTTCGGGCTCGCGTGGCGGAGGGAGCGGATTCCGCCGATCCAGGTGGTGGCCATGATGAGGATGAGGGCGAGGGTGAAGACAGGGGCGGCATTGCCGTCGATGAGATCGTCGTCCACGGTTTTTCCCCACATGTGGTAACAGATGAGGGCGCCGCAGGCGATGATGACAATGCTGATGGAGCCGAAGAGGAGTCGGCCTTTTTTGGAGGGGTTGTCGAAGACCATGCCTCCGGGAATCGCCGCACCCATCAGGGCTCCGCCGAGGAAGGCGAAGCCGACGGGCAGGACGGTGACGCCGGCGATGAGGACGATCATGCCGCCGAAAAACAGGCTGCCGACGAAGAGTCCATCGCGTTTTTCCGAGGGGCTGAGGGTGAGGCGGGCGAGCGGATCCTTGAGCAGGAGGAAATGGCCGAGGCCGTTGGCAAGCCAGGCTCCGAAGCAGAAAAGGAGGTAGGCAACGATCAGCGGGACCGCCGCCAGCGGATGGATGGCGGCGAGCGCGGCGCGGCCGAAGCGGTAGGCGATGTAGAGGCCGATGATGATGAGCCACTGATTCTTCTCCGAATAACTCTGGAGGAAAAACGACCATTTGAGAAACAGGCGGTAAATCAGCGAGCGCGCCTTGTAGGCTTCCCGCAGGCCGAGGCGGGCGTGTTCGAGTTCCGGATTGAGGCGCAGCGATTCGCGGAAAAGTTCCTCTGCTTTCTTGCGCTGGCCCTGATGGAGGGCGGTCCAGCCGGAGGTGGCGAAGGTCCAGGCATTTTCCGGATCGCGGGCGAGGTGGCGATCAATTTCCACCTCGGCCTCATCGAAGCGGCGTTGGAGGCGGAGGACGGTAGAAAGAAGATTGGAGGCGGAGGAAAAATCGGGATCGAGCGAAAGCGCATGGCGGGCGGCTTCCTCGGCATCGGCGAGTTTGTGAAGTCCCAACAGCGCGGAGCCGCGGCAGAACCAGGAAAACGGGATCTCGGGATCGAGTGCGATCGCATGGTCTGCTGCTTTCAAGGCCTCCGCCTCTCGATCGAGCTGATTGAGCAAGGCAGAATGGACGGCATGGGCGAGGGGGGCGTCCGGTTCGAGGGCGATGGCGCGCAGGACGTCCTCGATACCCGCCTTGGCGTTGCCGCCCTGATCGAGCCGCGTGAGGGCGAGTTCGAAATGGCCGCGGAAATCATCGGGATCCGCAGCGAGGTGCTGGCGCAGGGTGGCGATGGCCTCTTCGTAGCGGTTACGATCGCGATAGAACCGGGCTTGGTCGAGAAGAGAACTCATTTTTTCAGGCCGAGGTAGATGAGCACGTCATCGTAGAATCCGCTCTGGTTAGCGTAGAGGGCATAGTTTTTCGCGCTCTCGAACCATTTGCGGGTGGAGGGTTTCACTTCCTTGCAGGCGTTGAGCAGCATTTTGCCGCTCACGGGGACGAGTGCGCCCTTTTTCATGGCCTCGGTGAGGGCTGCCTCGGTCGCGAGGTCGAAGACGGCCTTGAGATCCGCTCCGGAAAATCCCTCGGACTTTTTGGCGATCTGGGCCGGATCGAAATCGACGAGCGGCTTGCCCCGGGCATGGATGCGGGCGATTTCCTCGCGGGCGGGGCCATCGGGCGGCGGCACGAAAACGAGTCGGTCGAAACGTCCGGGGCGCATGAAGGCACCATCGACGTGCCAGGGGGCGTTGGTGGCACCGAGGATGAGCACGCCATCGTTCTGGGATCGCGAGCCATCGAGTTCGTCGAGAAACTGGTTGATGATGCCGCGTCCGGCGGATTGGCGCATGTCGCGGCGATCGGCGGCGAGCGCGTCGATTTCATCGAAAAACAACACGGAAGGTGCGGCCTTGCGGGCGAGTTCGAAGATCTTGTGGAGCTTCTGCTCGCTCTCGCCGATATACATGTCGAGCACATGGTGGAGGCCGATCGAGAAAAACGAGGCATTGATTTCTCCGGCCGTGGCGCGGGCCAGCAAGGTTTTGCCGCAGCCGGGCGGGCCATAAAGCAGGACGCCGCCGCCGGGTTTCTTGCCATAGGCGGCGAAGAGCTCCGGGTTTTTCAGCGGGTGGATGATTTTCATCCGGATGTCTTCCTTCACCTTGTCCATGCCGCCGACGTCGTCGAAGCGGATATCGGCCTTGACGCGGAATTCGAGGTCCAATTCCCGTGCCGTGACGGCGTCCATGCCGGTGAAAAGCGGTTCTTCGTCGTTATCATCGATTTCGACGGGGCCGTTGGCGGTCATGGCGCTGCGTTTTCCGCCGCCAGCCTTGAGGATGGAGGCGAGCAGTTCGTCATCCGCGACCGAGCGGTCAAGCGCCACGGCCTTATCATAGTAGGCGCGGGCGGCCTGGGCTTCCTTTTCATCCAAGGCGATCCGGGCGCGCAGCAGCCAGGCGGCGGCGAAGTCCGGTTTCATCGCGCAGAGCGCATCCAGCCGCACAACGGCCTCTGAGGTTTCACCGGCCATGTCGATCAACCGGGCGAGACCGAGCAGGGCCTCCGGATGATCGGCTTGGAGCTGAACCACGCGGTCCAGGCAATTTCTCGCTTCCAAGAGCTCGAACTGGTCTTCATGCAGCTTTGCGACCATGAGCAACAAGGGGACGTTGTCCGGCGATGCTGCGAGGGCGAGCTTGAGGGCTTCCAAATTCATGGAAACAGACAAGCAGGCGGGAAAAAGGAAGCAAGCCCTTGCTTGTTTGCCAAACGGCGATCACTCGCTCTTGGCGACGTAATCGACGACGATCACCTTGTCGATGAGCCCCTTGAGACCGGCGACGAATTTCTGGTGCTCGGGGTGGGGGAGATAGGCTTCGAGGTCGGCCTTGGTTTTGAAAGTCACAAAGAAACAATGGGTGAAACCATCGGCCTTGCCTTCTGGGCTCACGTTGGTACCCCACTCGTAGTCCTGAATGAGGTCGATCTTGCCCTTGAGGGCGGAGAAGGCCTTTTCCACTTTTTGGACTTCAGCAGCGGGGGCGTCGTCCTTGAATTTGAAGAGCACGATGTGACGGTAGGGAGCTTCGGCGGCCATGGTGGAGCAGAGGGTGAACAGGTAGAGGCAGGTGATGGTGAGGAGGCGGGACATGGTAGTGGAGAGCAGGGAGCAGGGAGTGTGGAGCTTGGAGAATAAGAAGAGAGAAGTGAAGATCTGGAACTCCTTCGCTCCAAGCTCACTGCTCCCCGCTTCTTCAACGACGGTATTGGTTCTGTTGCATCATGCCGAACTGGCCCATGCCTTGACCGGGGACTTGGGTGTTCCAAGGGATTTGGCTGCTTGAGGAGACAGGGCCTACTGGCTTTTTCTCAGGCTCGTCGGCGCAGGAGGTCAGTCCAAGCGTTGTGATGAACGAAGCCGCGAACAAATACACAAAGTTCTTCATGGCCCTGAACATAAAACAAGCTCCGGGGCTTGCAAGCCCGCGGAGCTTTGAGTGGAAAATATCCGTAGGGAAAAAATTCAGTTGGCGTTTGGCTTGGCAAGCATCACGCGGTCGCCTGGTTGAAGGCGGACGCCGGTGGCGAGGCTCTTAAAGTCAATTTCAGCAATCGTCTGGGTGGGTTCGATGGACGAGGGCTGAACGCGGCCAATCAGGCGACCATCGCGCTGAACGATGAGCGGTGTCTGCGGGGTGAAGCCCGAGTTGGAACCGGCACCGATCACGAGGAAGCCCCAGTCTTGGTTGACGGCGGTGATGACGGACTCCATCGAGTTACGGCCGATGCGGGCACCACGCTCGATCTTGCGCTTCACGAGGCGATCAACTTCAGCGCGATTGGAAGCAAGGAGCTTCTCTGCGGCACCGACGAGGGTTTCGAGTTCCTCAACCTTGGCGATGCGGCCTTTGCGGTCGTTGTCGATCTGCTCGATTTTTTCGCTGAGGTTGTCCAGAGTGATGTCCTCTCCAAGATCCTTGAGGATCGTGTTCACCTCTTGGAGGGCCTTCTCAAGCACTGCGAATTCTTCATCCTGACCTTTGAGGGTGTTGTCGAGTTCGGCGACGTCACGCTCGAGGGTGGAACCGGAGGACTTGAGTGCGGAGATGCTCTGGGTGACTTCCTCGCGCTTTGTCTCGGAGGTTACGAGTTCGGCCTTGGCGTCCTTGAGTTCCTTTTCCTTCACATCAGCGTTGGCGGATACTTCTTTGTTCGTCTTGATGGTTTCAAGACGGACTTTCTGGAGATCGCCGAACTTACGGGAGTGTTCCAGAGTGAAGTATGCGGCACCGCCTGCGACGAGGATGGCAACGACGTAGAGAATGGCTTTCATGGGGTTTTCGTGAAGTGCTGCGGTAAAAAAAGAATGGTGTCGGGAAAAATCAGTTGGCGAATGGGTCGGCTTCGGCTTCAGCAGGTGCCGGTGCAGCGGCGTCAGGGGCAGGTTCTGCGAGTGGATCCTCCATGGCGGCAGGAGCCTCTTCGGCAGCGGCTGGAGCCGGTGCGGCTTCCGCAGGAGCGGCGGCTGGTTGTGCGGCGGGCTTGGGCGCAGCCTTCTGAGAAGCTACCACACGATCACCGACCATCAGGGTGGTGTCCGCTGCGAGCGATTCAGGAACGATGCTGGCGGAGGCGGAGTTGCGCTCGACGGAGGTGACGAGGAGTTTGGCGATCACACTGCCATCGCGCACCACTTCGAGAGAGGAGTTGGCGACGACGCCACCATTGTTGCCTGCACCGAGAGTCACGAAGCCCCAAGTTGGGTAGATGGAGCGGATGCTGGTCTTGACGGTTGGCAAGGACTCATTGCGGGCGAAGGTGTCAAACTGATCCTTGATTCCGCGGGCTTCTGCTTCCGTCGCGTTGTTTTGGGCGGTCAGGTTGGCGAGCTTGGCTTCGGTGGAGGAAATCGACTGGCTCAATTCCTCAAGCTCCGACTTCATGGCGGTCATCTTGGAGGCCAGTTCTTTCAGATCGCCGATCTTTGCAGTCTTGTCGCGGATGGCATCCAATTGTTCCTTGTTGGAAGCGGTCTTGGCCGTCTTGGAGGCGATTTGGGACTTGAGATCCTCGTTCTTCTTCTTCTGAGCGGTTTCTTCCTCAGTGAGCTTCACCACTTCGGCATCGACTTCGGTGCGCTTGGCGATGGTATCGGCAAGGCTGTCCTGAGCCACTTTGAAGCGGTTTTGGCTGGCGCTGAGTTTTTCTTTCTCGCTGTTGGTATTCGAGATTTCCATCTCGTATGCCTTTTGATTCTTGAAGGCGATAAAGCCTGCGATAGCGAGGACGATGGCAGTGAGGATTCCGAAGACGTTGGCCATGGGTTTTAAATGTGAGGCTTTCTAATTCCGTGTGGGCAGACACTAGGAACTCATCCCGAGGCTCCGCAATCCCAAATTTCGACGACTTTCAATCTTTGCACTGCCTTGGCTTTACAAAGCATCCACACGGGGCCATCCGTCTGCCGCCTCATGAAGTCGATTCTCCGCGTTTTTTCCTACCTTCGCCACTACCCGGGAATGGCAATTGCCCAGCTTTTGTGCGCAATCGGCATGACTTTGGCGGTTTTCGTGTTCCCGAATGCGACCGGGCACGTGATCGATGAAATTATCCCGAATCCAGCGCGGCACGGCGAATTTTCTTTCTGGATTTTTATCGCCCTGGCCGGATTTTTGGCCAAAGACGGGCTGAATTCGCTCCGGATTTTCATCAACAACACGTTTGAACAGAAGGTCATCTACGATATTCGGTCGGATTTGTACGAAAAAATCCAGCGATTGCCGCTGCGGTGGTTCGATTCCAAACGCACCGGCGATGTCATGACGCGGGTGGTGGAGGATGTGACCAACATGGAGCGGGTCTTGATCGATGGTGTGGAGCAGGGGTTGATTGCGGCGCTGCAGGTTCTGGGAATTGGGATTTTCCTGTTTTTCCTAAATCCGGAGGTCGCGGCCTGGGCTACCCTGCCGGTGCCGGTGCTCGCGGTGGGGGCTTGGTTTTACTCGACCAAGGGCCGGGACCGCTATCGCAACCAACGCGATGCGGCTTCTGACCTCAATGCCCTACTGCACGACAACATTTCCGGAGTGAGGCAAATCAAGGCCTACGCGGCGGAGTCCGCCGAGCACGCGCGATTCAACCGATTTTCCGACCACCTGCGGCAAACCACGTTGCGGATGATGAAATGGTGGGCGATTTACTCGCCGGGAATGTCGTTCCTTCGCATGACGGGATACGTGCTTGTGCTTGCCTTTGGTGGTGGTGCGGTGATGAAGGGCGAGCTGACCTTGGGGGATTTTACGAAATTCCTGCTGTTCCTTTCCCTCTTCTACGAACCCATCGACCGTCTCAACTCTCTTAACCAGATGCTCCTCTCCGGTCGGGCGGCGGCGGACCGGGTGTTTGATATCCTGGATTCCGAAGAAGAGCCGAATGCGACATCGGGTGCCATGTTGCCGGGATCCATCCGCGGTCATGTCCGCTTCGACGATGTTTCATTCTCTTACCAGGACCAACCCACCCTCCGCGGGGTGACGTTGGACGCGCAGCCGGGGCAAACCATTGCGCTGGTGGGGTCGACAGGAGCGGGGAAAACCACGGTGCTTTCCTTGTTGGCGCGGTTTTACGAAACCACTACCGGCAGCATCAGCATCGACGGCGTGCCGATTGCCACCCTTGCGAAGTCATCCCTCCGCAAGCAGCTTGCTTACGTCACCCAGGAACCGTTTCTCTTCAATGACACGGTGCGGGAAAACCTGCTCCTTTCCAAGCGGGATGCGTCGGACGACGATTTGTGGGACGCCCTCAAGGCCGCCCATGCCGAGCGCTTTGTGCGGGAGCTACCGGAGCAGCTCGATACCAACGTCGGCGAACGCGGGGTGAAACTCTCCGGCGGGGAAAAACAACGGCTTTCGATCGCAAGGGCCCTGTTGAAGAATGCTCCGATCCTGCTGCTCGACGAAGCGACGGCCTCCGTGGATTCCGAAACCGAGCGCCAGATCCAGGATGCGTTGGATCGGCTGATGCAAAACCGCACCGCCTTTGTCATCGCCCACCGGCTTTCCACCATCCAGAACGCGGACCGCATTTACGTCTTGGAAAAAGGCCGCGTCATCGAACAAGGCACGCACGCCGATTTGTTGGCGGAAAATGGCAAATACGCCGAACTTTGCAGCAAGTCATTCCTCGCGGCGGAGCCGGTGTGAGTTTCTTACATCGCCCCCGTATGGCCGCTGTCCGGGCGATGCCAGTTTGGGAAATAATAAGCGGCGGCCTGGACCCGATCGGTCTCGCCAAGGGCGGGAAACCCAGAGGCGAGAAGGAGGAGCAAACACGTGAATCGGGCGGCTGCGGATTTCATGGAGGCTCACCGATACGTGGAGGATGTTTCGGGTCCTGCAAGCGGGCAGCTCAAGGTTCGTGAATAAACTCGTTCCGGGATCGGTCCGAGCCTGAACCATGAAACTCCAAACCTCATTCCATCCACTACCCGCTCTGATTCTTACGGCTACCCTGTTTTCCTTCATGCCAGGCGGCGCAGAGCCCGCTGCACCCGCCGGAGAGCCTGTCGCACCAACCGAAGCTTCAGCCCTTGCCGCCCCAGCACCCACGCCGCATCAGGCCCTTTGCGCGCAGCTTGGATTGAAGGTGGGCGGGACCTATGAGTTCATGATCGCCGGAGGAGAGCAGTTTCATTACTGGACGGTCCGGTCGCTGGGAGCGAACGGCTGGATCCTCGCGAAGGACTCGCGGTATTCCTCCACTTGGGTGAATCTTTCCCAGGTGACTGCGGTCACACCGCTATCGTTGAGGGCAAAAAGCACTGCCGAACGTCCGCTCAAACCGAACCGTGTGCGTTGAGCGATTGCAAGGAATGCCATGCAGCGTCCGTTAGGGGGCATGTTTTTATGGATACCTCTCGACGCGATCTTCTCAAAACCACCGCCCTCGGCGGCCTTGCCACCACATTTGCCAGCTTGCTCGGCACCACTCCTGATGCCGCTGGCGCTTCCGGGCCGGTGACTCTCGCGTCCGGTCTCACGATCCGCCCGGACACCGTCCGCGCCCGCCCGCGTCCTGCCGGCCAAAAGCCGGTTCACGAGCTTACCACCAAGCCATTGGAAAAAGTGCGCGTCGCCCACATCGGGCTGAGCCGGGGCATGACCCACGTCAATGACAGCCTCAATCTCGAATTCGTGGAGGTCGTGGCCGTCTGCGATCTGCGTGAGGAGCGAGCGAAGAATGCGGCGGACCGCTGCGAGAAAGTCAGCGGCAAACGCCCCGCGGTGTATGGAGGCAGCGAGGACATCTGGGAAAAGATGGTCGCGCGGGAAGACATCGATGTAGTTTATATCTCCACCCCGTGGGCATGGCATGTGCCGATGGCGGTGGCGGCGATGGAGCAGGGCAAACATGCCTTCGTGGAAGTCTCGGCGGCCGTGACGGTGGATGAATGCTGGAAGCTGGTGGACACCAGCGAACGCACGCAGCGGCATTGTGTGATGTTGGAAAACTGTTGTTATGGGGAAAACGAATTGTTTGTCCTCAACATGGCCCGCGAGGGGGTGTTCGGTGAGTTGACCCATGCCGAGTGTGCCTACATCCACGACTTGCGAGGCATGTTGTATGCATTGGGAACCGAGGGCGACTGGCGGCGAGATTATCATTGGCAATACGATGGCAATCTCTATCCCACGCACGGACTGGGACCCGTGGCGCAATACATGGGGATCGGCCGTGGCGATCAGTTCAAGTTCCTTGTTTCCGTGAGTTCTCCCGAAGCCGGGCTCCATGCGTGGCGTGACAAACGGAAACCCAACGGCGGCAAACATGAAAAGGAAAAGTATATCTGTGGCGACATGAATACTTCCATCATCAAGACCCAACTCGGTCGCACCATCATGATCCAGCATGATATCATCAGTCCGCGTCCCTATAGCCGTATCAATGCCTTGTCGGGAACAGGTGCGACGTTTTTCGATTATCCCGCCCGGCTGGCGGTGGATGATCCGCGGAAATTTCGTCTCGATGCTGATGGTTCGCACGAGTGGCTGGATGACAAGGACATGGCCCGCATGCGCAAGCTCTTCACGCATCCGCTGTGGAAGAAACTGGCGGAGCGTGCCAAGGGCGGCGGCCATGGCGGCATGGACTTCGTGATGAACTGGCGTCACCTCGACTGCATCCGCCAAGGCATCACGCCGGACAGTGTGGTTTACGATGCCGCAGCGTGGAGTTCCATTCTGGAGATTTCCTCGTTGTCCGTTGCCATGGGCAGCATGCCGGTGCCCATCCCGGATTTCACCCGGGGTTTGTGGAAATCGATGGAGCCCTTGCCGGTCGCATTCAAACAGCCGGGCTCAGCGCTTGCCTTGCCGGTGAAGGTTGCCGAGTGGACACCCGCCGATGTGAAGCCGGATTGGTTCCCCACGTCGTGGGAGGTGGGCAAAGCCATCACGGGTGAGGGGGAATACGGGTTTGAATTCCAATACACTCGCGGCGCGCATCGCCTCGAGTTCCGCAAAGTGGCTCTCATGAGCGGTGGGGAAGTCATTGCCCGCGATGAACAGCCCGGATACACCGGCACTGGAAATTCTCACAACCTTTACAGATTCAAAGTGCCCGCATGGGATGCTGCCAAAAGCTATCAACTCCACGCTGACATCAAGGCCGATGGCGGCACGGATTCGTATGGGGAAATCTCAGTTTTCAAAGACTGAGGGGATTGCCGCCCTCAAGCAACCGCTCTCGGAATGCGCCGCTTGTGATCGCGCAAGGCCCGGATGACCTTCGGGCTTCCCTGAACCCGGAGTTGGATCCGGTCGCATGAGTCGCGGACCCACTTCATGTGCAGGTTGCTCAGTTGGTCGTCGGTGACCACGGTGAACACTGCGCTCCTCTCTTCATCGGGGCGCTGGAGTTGGATGCGTTCAAGCAGGCCAATCATCTGCGGGTCCTCGAATCCGGCGTCGATGTTTTCGCGGATGCACTCGAACAGGAATGGCAGATACTCGGTCTGGGTTCGGATGGTGGTTTTCCGCACCGCGGTGAACTCCCGATCCAACTCCGCAAGAACCTCCTCGGGGCTCGATTCCGCCGTGCCATCGTAGATGCGGCCATAGCGGCGTTTGAAAAGAAGCGTCAGCACCAAAGCGACCGGTCCGGTGACGAGCACGCAGATCAGGATGAATCGGGACAAGGCTTGCAGCGGTTCCATGACGCATCACCTTGGGCTGCAAATCTCCGATTGAAAAGATGGAAAGTGCGCAGAAGTTTCAACGGTGAGTTTCCCAAGAGCCGCAATCACCCAAACCAGCGAATCTTCCCATGACAAATCCCAGTGGGGCGGGCGTATCTGCCAGCGCGGAGTTTTCGGTTTTCAAAAATGACGATTGGGCGAACAGAATGGTGCTTGAGTTTGATTCTCGCTGGGGCTGGCTGCGGCCTGCTTTGGGCTCAGGATGGCATGCCCGTTGGCAAAGAGCTCTACGCCCGCCATTGTGCCGAGTGTCATGGCAGCCAGGGCGAAGGGGTGCCGACCGAATACGAAGATCCCTTGCGAGGCAGCCGCCCGCTCGAATCCCTCGCCCGTTACATCGACCGCTACATGCCGGAGGAAAACCCGGAGGTTCTCGACGCGGAGCAATCGAAACAAGTCGCGGAATACATGATGGGAGCGTTCTATTCGGAGAACTCGCCTGCGTCATCCCATGGCACACAAAACAAGGCCTTCGCCCGTTTGACCAACCGTCAGTTCCAGGAATCGGTGGCGGACTTGATTGGCAGTTTCGATGCACCCGGCAAGCCCGGCGAAGGGAGGGGTCTCAAGGGGCACTACTATCAATCCGATGGTATGAACAAAAAGGCCAAACTCGCCTTCGAGCGCGAGGATGGGAAAATCGATTTTGATTTCGGTCCCAGCTCACCCGGTGACGGCATCACGCCGGATCAGTTTTCGATCGGTTGGGTGGGATCGATTCTGCCTCCGTCAACCGGATGGTATGATTTCCGGGTCAGCACTCCGAATGGCGCGCGACTTTATATTAACCGCAGTTTCGGGCATGGCGATGGCAATCATCGCGACGACAGCGGGGGAAAAGTGCAGCAAGCGTTGATTGATGCGTGGGTGAGTTCGGGGCCGGACTTGCGACATCAGGAAGGGCGGCTATTCCTGCTGGGTGGGCGTGCTTATCCGCTTCGGATGGATTATTTCAAATTCCAGGAACCTCGCGGGATGCTGCGACTGGAATGGAAGCCACCACTCGGGGAATGGGAGTTGCTCGGAGCCCCGTTTCTATCGCCGGCCTCAGCGACTGAGGTCACGGTGGTCGATACGGCATTCCCGCCCGATGATGCCAGTGAAGGCTATGAGCGTGGCACTGGAGTTTCCAGGGATTGGCTGGAGTCAATCACCGCGGCCTCCATTCAGGTTGCCAATCATGTGGTGACGCGTCTATCCACCTTGAGTGGCGTTCAGGAAGGGGCGCCGGATCGAGTGGATCGCTTGAAAGCCTTCGTTCATGAGTTGGCGACAAGGGCCTTCCGGCGTCCGCTTGATGATGAACTTCGCCGCACTTATGTGGACTCTGTTTTCAGCGAAGGCGTTTCCCCCGAGCAGGCGGTGAAGCGGGCGGTCATTCTGATTCTGCAATCGCCGCGTTTTCTATATCCGGAGTTTGGAAAACCAGCGGACGATTACACGGTCGCCGCAAGGCTGGCGCTTGGGGCCTGGGATTCATTGCCCGACAGGCCATTGCTTGAGGCTGCCGCTGCGGGCAAGCTGAGGACCCGCGAGCAAGTGGCCCACCATGCGGAACGCATGATGGCGGATGCGCGGGCAAAGGCAAAACTACACGGGTTTTTCGAGCGCTGGCTCAAGCTGGATGTGGATGCCGATTTGCAGAAGGATGCCGCTCGCTATCCGGGCTTCGATTCCGCCATCGTCGCCGACCTGCGCAGGTCGCTGCGTTTGTTTGTGGAAGAAGTGGTGTGGAGTGAAGCATCGGATTACCGGATGTTGATGGAAGCGGATTATGTTTATTTGAATGATCGTCTGGCCCGCTTCTATGGCGCACCCGTTCCGGAAGGTGGAGGATTTCAAAAAGTCACTCTCGATCCCGGTCATCGCACCGGTGTGGTCACGCATCCCTATCTGCTCGCGAGGCTTGCCCATCACAAGGAAACGTCGCCCATCCTCAGAGGAGTGTTCATCACCCGCAATGTATTGGGAGGGATTCTCAAACCACCACCCGAGGCCATCGCATTCCAGGATGGTCACTTTGATCAGGCCATGACGACCCGTGAAAAGGTCGTGCAGATGACAAGCAATCATTCCTGCATGACATGTCATGAAACCATCAACCCGCTCGGGTTTTCGCTGGAGCACTTTGATGCGGTAGGGCGCTTTCGTTTGTCGGACAACGAAAAGCCGGTCAATCCGGAGTCGGATTTCGAGGCCTTTGACGGCGGCACCATCCGCTTGCGAGGGCCGCGCGATCTTGCCAATCAGGCGATCACCACTGCGAGTGCCCGCCGGGGATTCGTGCGGCAGGTTTTTGAAGGCGTGATCAAACAACATCCCCGATCCCTGGGGCCGGGCGTCCTTCTGCGGCTTGAGAAAAGTTTTGTTTCATCCGGTTATCACATTCGCAGGCTGTTGGTGGACATCAACACCCTGAACGCCTTCGACGCCGTCGCCCCCCAAGATTCCGCATCACCATGAACATCAGCACCCGTCGCCACTTTCTCCGCCGCCTGGGCTTGTCGGCCGCCGCTTTGCCATTCTTGCCGGCCTTGCCATCGTTGGCTCAAAATTCATCCGGATCCACCAAGGCCCAGCGGATCATCTTCATGTTCACGCCGAACGGAACAATTCCGACGGAGTTTTGGCCGGATCAAACGGGGCCGGATTTTCAATTGAAACGGATCCTTGCCCCGTTGGAACCCTTCCGGAAGCGGGTCACGACGCTCAAAGGCATATCGAACAAGATCGGCGGTGATGGGGACGGCCACATGCGTGGCATGAGTTGCCTGCTGACGGCCGATGAACTGCTGCCTGGCAACATCCAAGGCGGTGGTGGCAAACCCGCTGGCTGGGCGCGCAATATTTCCATCGATCAGGAAATTCGCAATTTCCTCCAAGCCCGCCCGGAGACCGCAACGCGCTTTGGTTCCCTCGAACTGGGAGTGGCGGTGCCCAATCGGGCCGATCCATGGACCCGCGAAAACTATGCCGCCAGCAATCAACCCGTCGCCCCCCTCAGTGATCCCTATGCGGTCTTTGGCAAACTCTACGGCCAGATGAAGGATCGCGAGAATGTGGGCAGTGTGCTGGATGAGGTGAGGGGCGATCTCCAGCGCATCGCCGCCCGGGTGGATCCTCAGGAACGCGATTTGTTGGATCAGCATGCGACCTTTGTGCGGGAGATGGAAAAGAGCCTTCAGGACCCATCCACGGTGAATCTCATGTTTCCTCCGCCCAAACTCGAAGCGGGGGTGGCCTTGGACAATGATGGCATTCCGAAAATCAGCACCATGCAGGCGGATTTACTGGTGAGTGCATTGGCCAACGGCATGGCACGGGTGGCCACCTTGCAATATACCAGCAGCGTGGGGCAGGCACGGATGCGCTGGCTGGACATTCATGAAGACCACCACGGGCTCTCCCATGAACCGGATAACAATCTGGAGGCACAGGAAAAACTGGTGAAAATCAATGTTTGGTTCTGCCAACAACTCGCTGATCTCGCGTCGAAACTTGACGCCATCCCCGAACCGGGCGGGCAGGGGAGCATGCTCGACAATACTACAATCATCTGGACCAATGAACTCGGGAAAGGAAACAGCCATACCCTCGACAATCTGCCATTCGTGCTCGTGGGCGGTGGTTTGGGATTCAAATACGGGCATGCATTTGATTTCGGCGATGTCCCCCACAACCGCTTGTGGCTTTCCATTGCCCATGCCTTCGGCCACCACATCCCGGTCTTCGGGCACAAGGACTTCAGTCAGGGCGGAGCCTTGGTGATTTCCTGAGGGCGCGATTGGATCTTCATGGCAGCCGCGATGCCGGCACTAACCGTTCGTAGGCTTCCAGCTTGGGTTCGATGGCCCGGATCGCGCTGCCCCAGAAGTCCGGATCCGTGAGGTCGGCGCCGAGGGATTGTCTCACCACCTCCTCACACGATGCGCTTCCGGTCAGTTGGAGAAAGCGCTCGTAATCTGGCAGGAATTCCGGTCCTTCCGCCTTGAATCTTGCAAACAATCCCTGACTCAGAAGATAGCCGAACACATAGGGGAAGTTATAGAATGAGACCCCGGTGATGAAGAAGTGCATCTTGTAGGCCCAGAACATCGGGTCCGTGCCATCCGGGAGCAAGGTGTCGCCATAAAGTTTCCGCTGCGCGCCGATCATCAATTCCTTTAACTCGGAAACCGACAACTCGCCCTTGGCGCGTTCACTGTAAAACGAGTTTTCAAACTCATATCGCATCGGAATGTTGATCAAATAGGCATGGGCGCGGAGCATCTCCTGATCGAGAAGATGGGCGATGCTTGCGGATGATATCTCCGGGTCACTCATCAATCCGTCGAGCAGGATCATTTCACCAAAGTTGGAGGCGGTTTCGGCCAAGGTCATCGGGTAACGTGCCGCCAGCGAACGTGACGGACGCAGAACCCGCGAGTGCCAGGCATGGCCCACTTCGTGAGCCAGTGTCACCATGTCGTGCACAGTATTGTGGAATGTCATGTAAACCCGCTCCTCCAGCATCAACCGCGAGCCCGTGCAGAATGCGCCCGGACGTTTTCCCGCACGCGGCTGCGCCTCGATCCAGCGATCGCGAATCATTTCCCGGAAATAACTGCCGAATGCCGGATAGGCCTGACTGAAAGCTCGATCGACGGTGTTGCAGGCATGCTCCCACGACAGCGGTGTTTCATCGGGAGCGGGAATTTGCGGGGCCTCGAGGTCGAAGAAATGCAATGCTGCCGTGCCCTGAAGTTGTGCCGCCTTGCGCAGGGCGCGGCGCGGAAGTTCGAGATGCGAATGGATCGCAGCGAGCATCGCTTCAAGCGATTCACGGCTCATCGCACTGTCATGGAGCGGCGCATCGAGAAAATGGGTTTGTTTGCGTCGGGCATACAAGCTGTGGCGGGTGCCAGCGATGCCATTCAGCCCCGCAGCCAAGGTTAGAGAATGGTCATGCCATGGTTGTTGCCCGGCATGAAATGCAGGCTCACGCAGGGCCCTATCCGGTTCCGACATCAGGGCTCGGCGGCGGGACATTGGCACGGTTTCCACATGCCCGTCGGGAAAGGTCATCTCAAATTCCATCCTGCCGGTCAGCGTGTCATAGAGACGTCCCCACGCATGCAAGCCGTTCACATGGAGGTCCGCGGCCAGCGCTTCCATTTCCGCCGTCATTTGATGCTGTCCTTCGGAGCGCATGCGCCTCACCGCATGGGTCGCGCCTTCAAGGGCAGGTTGTGCCAACATCTCTTCGAACGCACCCTGATCCATGGCTGCCAGTGCCGCCCGCAAGGAGGCATGGAGTTTCGAAGCTTCTGCTCTCAGTGTGGCGATCCACGCTTCATCTGCCTTGACTGCTTCATCGTTGGAATCATCAGCGGAAAGGCATCCGAGGAAGGCGGACAAATGGCCGATCCTTTCCCCCAGCGGTTCCAGAACTCCGATCATTCGCGAGATGGCGTCGGCGTCCGTTCCAAGGGTTCGGGCATCTGTTTCCAAAGCTGCAATGTCCCGCACCAAGTCCGCTTTGAACTTCTCATAATCGGGCTGACCGAATCCGGAAAACCATGAGGCAAGGGACCAACGGTCGTGGCACAGGGGCAGGGAAGGGGTAGTCATGACAAAAAATGGCGCGGCGAATCCAATGCCGCCGGAGCGGAGGGGACAAGCCTGGTCTGTGATGATCTGTTGATAGCCGATCGGTCAGCTTGATGGGACCGAAGTGCGATGATTGATGACGGTCTTGCCATCGACCCAATGACTTCCAATCATGGTGGCGCGTGGATGTTGGGGCACTCCGTGTTCGTTGTGATGGACCATGGAAATGAGCATGTCCATGGCGGCTTCTCCGACGAGGTCGTTGCATTGATTCATCCCGGCCCATTCGCTGTGACCGGTGCGCCATTCGTATTGAATGAGGCCGATGTCCTGCGGGACGGAAAGGTTGAGGTCCTGCAACCAGCGCATGACTTCATGATAGAGAGTGAAGATGACGTCGGGTCGGTTTTTCTCCAACCACTTCGAGAAAATGCTCCGATCCTCGCGGGCGGCGGCCACTTTGTGGAACGGCTGCGTGCGTTGTTTGACGGGCGTGAGCCGGCTCTGGGCCATGAGAAAACCGGCGGTGAAGCGGCCTTCGATGAGTTCGTCGATCACGCCATCGAGCACCAGTGCCGGGCGTTTGTAGCCAAGAGATATGGCTTTTTCGTAGGCCTCAAGAGCAAGCGCATGTTGGTCCGAGCAGGCGAACGAAAGCGCGGGTTCGCGGGTGCGCACGCCGGTGACCACGGCGGGAAACTCATCCCACAGTGCGGCGAGATGGGGCGGCAGGCGGTTGTGCTGCATCATGCCCACGATGATGATGCCGCGAATGTTGCGGGCCCGGAAAATGGAAATCCAGCGTGAGACAGGCATGTCGGGTTCGTGCAGCCAGAATTCGTCTAACAGATAGCCGAGTTGCCGCGCCCGCCGCTGGCATCCGGCAACATAGGACGGGATGGTGGAGTGGGTGGTGAAGGCGTCGCGGTTTTTGTAGGCATTGATGATGGCAAGCGTGGCCTGATAACCCGGTGAACGATTCTGGCGAAGCTGCGCCATGAGATGGGCCATCGTGGGATTGAGGTGATAGCCCATCGATTCGGCGGCATCCGTGATGCGCTTGCGGGTTTCCTCGGAGATGCGGGGGCTGCCGCGCAGTGCGAGGCTGACGGTGTTTTTTGAAACACCCACCGCCTTCGCCACTTCCGCCATGGTGGGCTTCGCCATGCGGGAGAGTTATGCCCGGATTTTTCTGCTGTCCAGCCTGAATATGACTGTCATACGAAGCAATCCTTTCCGCCGGGGCGGGGCCGTATGCAAATCACCAGCGTCATGCCATTCACAATTGGATTGGATTACGGGACCAACTCGGCGCGAGCCGTGGTGGTGGATTGTGCGGATGGCCGGGAGATCGGCACCGCGGTGGTGGACTATCCTTCGGGCCATCAGGGCATTCTTTTGAACCCGGCTGACCACCATCTCGCAAGGCAGAGCCCGGCGGACTATTTGTTAGTGTTGGAGCAGGCCAGCGTCCACGCCTTGGAGGCGGCGCGTTTGGCTGAACCCAAGTTTACCTCCGATCAAGTCATCGGCATCGGCATGGACGGCACGGGATCGAGCCCGATTCCGGTTGATGCGGGCAATGTGCCGATTTCCTCAAAAGCGGAATTTGCCTCCAACCTCAACGCGCAATGCTGGCTGTGGAAAGATCACACGGGCATCCCGGAAGCGGCGGCGATCACTGAAACCGCTGCAAGGATGCGTCCCCAGTATTTGGCGAAAATCGGCGGCACTTACTCCTCCGAGTGGTTCTGGGCGAAGATCTGGCATTGCCTCAAGGTGGACGAAGCTGTTTTCGATGCGGCCTATTCCTGGGTCGAGCTGGCGGATTTCATTCCCGCAGTCCTCGCCGGTGTCACCGATCCCAAGGAAATCCAACGCGGAGTTTGCATGGCCGGTCACAAGGCATTGTATGCGGAGGATTGGAACGGACTTCCCGACAAGGAATTTCTAACATCCCTCCATCCGAAGCTCGCGGACTTGCGCGACCGCTTGTTTGAAAAAGCGCACGACGCATCCGCCATCGCAGGTCATCTTTGTGCTGCATGGGCGGAAAAACTCGGTCTCCCGGCTGGCATTCCCATCGCGATCGGAGAAATGGACGTGCACTACGGTGCCATTGGCTGCGGCGTGGACGAAGGCACGCTCGTCAAGGTGATCGGCACTTCCACTTGCGATTGCGCGGTGGTTTCAGCCGATAAAACCGTCGCGGACATTCCTGGCATTTGCGGCATTGTCAAAGGCGCGATTCTTCCCGGCTACTTCGGAATTGAGGCCGGCCAATCCGCAGTAGGTGATATCTTCAAATGGTTTGTCGAAGGCGTGTTGGGCGATGTTTCCCTTCATGGTCCGCTCACCGATGCCGCCGCCGCGCTCAAGCCGGGGCAGTCGGGTTTGCTGGCACTGGATTGGAACAATGGCAACCGCACCATTCTCGTTGATCAATCGCTGACGGGGCTTCTGTTAGGCCAAACGCTTTACACCACGCAGGGCGAGATTTACCGCGCGCTCATCGAGGCCACCGCCTTTGGCGCGAGGGCGATTGTCGATCGCATCCGCGAATACGGGGTGCCGGTGGAGCGCATCGTCTGCTCGGGCGGCATCGCGGAAAAAAATCCTCTGCTCATGCAGATCTATGCCGATGTGACAGGCTGTGAAATGCGGGTTTCCCGTTCCTCGCAAGCCTGCGCGCTCGGTTCAGCCATCGGTGCGGCGGTGATTGCCGGGGCGCATCCGGATTTCAAGACCGCACAGGCCGCGATGACCGGACTCAAGGAGATCAGCTTCAAACCGATTCCGGAAAACCAGGCCATCTATCAGAAACTATATGATCTCTACCGCGAGTTGCACGATGCCTTTGGCGGCGTGAATGACAGCGCCAATCTGGGTCACATCATGAAAGACCTGCTCGCCCTCAAAGCCCAACAATCCCATTAACCTTTCATCTTCCAATTCCATGTCAGACATCAACTCATTCAAGAATCTCGAAATCTGGTTCGTTACCGGTTCCCAGCATCTTTACGGACCTGAGGCTCTCAAGAAAGTGGATGAACATTCAAGGGCCGTCGTGAAAGCACTCAACGCTGCGGGAACCCTGCCCCACAAGGTGGTGTTCAAGCCTGTGCTCAAGTCATCCGCGGAAATCACCCAGTTCGCCATCGATGCGAATTCGGAAAAGAAGTGCATCGGCATCATCGCATGGATGCATACCTTTTCTCCCGCGAAAATGTGGATCGAAGGCCTGCAAATCCTCCGCAAGCCGCTGGCGGATCTTCACACGCAGTTCAACCGCGACATTCCATGGGATACCATCGACATGGATTTCATGAATCTCAACCAGACCGCGCACGGGGGGCGCGAGTTTGGCCACATCGGTGCCCGTCTCCGCCTTCCCCGCAAGGCGGTGGTGGGACACTGGGAGGACCCGGAAGTGCATGATCGCCTCGCCGCATGGGCACGCGCCGCCCGCGGTTGGCACGCGTCCCGCAATCTCAAGGTCGCACGCATCGGTGACAACATGCGCCACGTGGCCGTCACGGAAGGCGACAAGGTTTCCGCCCAGATCCGCTTCGGCTGGGAAGTGAACACCTTCGGCATTGGTGATCTGGTGGCGAAAATCAATGCCCAGCCGAAGGCGAAAATCGACAAGTTATGTGGTCTTTATGAAGCGAAGTATCGCGTCGCTCCGGAGTTGAAGAAAGGTGCTGCGCGCCATGAATCCCTTCGCGATTCCGCTGCCATCGAACTCGGCTTGCGTGCCCTATTGGAAGAGGGCGGCTTCACGGCATTCACCACCACCTTCGAAGATCTCCATGGCATGAAACAACTGCCCGGACTCGCCGTGCAGCGGCTCATGGAGGATGGTTATGGTTTTGCCGGCGAGGGAGACTGGAAAACCGCGGCACTCGTCCGCATCATGAAAGTCATGGCCTCGGGTCTCAAGGGTGGCACTTCCTTCATGGAAGATTATACCTATCATCTCGATCCGAAGAACCCGCTGATTCTCGGTGCACACATGTTGGAAATCTGCCCGTCCATCGCCAGTGAAGTGCCCAAGATCGAAATCCATCCGCTCGGCATCGGCGGCAAGGACGATCCTTGCCGCATGGTCTTCGATTGCGGCCCGGGAAAAGCGGTTAATGGTTCCATCATCGATCTCGGCAACCGCCATCGTTTCCTTGTCAACGAAGTGGAATGCGTGGCTCCCAAAAACAAACTGCCCAAGCTCCCCGTCGCCCGCGTCTTGTGGAAACCGCTGCCCGATCTGAAAACTGCCACCGCCGCCTGGATCTACGCAGGAGGTGCCCATCACACGGTCCTTTCCTATGCCCTTACCAGTGAGCATCTCGAGGATTTCGCGGAAATGGCGAAGATCGAACTCAGCGTGATCGACAAAGGAACCCAACTCCGCTCCTATAAGAACGAACTCCGCCAATTGGATCTCTACTATCATCTCGCCCAGGGGATCCAGGGTTGAACCGCTCCGCATGCCCATGTCCGCCATGTCCGAATACCAATCGATCAAAGAGGAGTGCCTTGCGGCGAATCTCGCATTGCCCAAGACCGGTCTCGTGGACCTGACCTTCGGCAATGTTTCCGTGGCCGATCCCGAGCGTCGGGTTTTCGCCATCAAGCCGAGCGGCGTGGACTATGACAAACTGACGGTCGATGACATGGTGGTGCTCGATTACGAAGGAAACATCATCGAAGGCAGCCTTCGTCCCTCGTCCGACACGCCGACCCATCGCCACTTGTTCCTCAATTTTCCTGGCATACGAGCCGTCGTCCACACCCATTCCCGCAATGCGGTGGCGTTCGCCCAGGCGGGCATGGATCTGCCCTGCCTCGGCACGACACACTGCGATTACTTCAACGGCCCGGTCCCGGTCACCCGCGGGATGACTCCTTCTGAAGTCGGCGGCGAATACGAGTGGGAAACCGGCAAAGTCATCGTCGAGCGCTTCGCCGGCATCAATCCTCTGGACGTCCCGGCGGTGTTTGTTAGAAATCACGGTCCATTCGCATGGGGGCCTTCTGCGGCAAAAGCCGTGGAAACCGCCCTTGCCTTGGAAATCGTTTCTGACATGGCACTCAAGACCCTTTCCCTCAACCCATCCGCTCCGCCCGCCCCGCCGCATTTGTTAGAGAAACATTTCTTCCGGAAACACGGCCCGTCCGCATACTACGGCCAAACCAAATAACTCAAAAACCAAATCCATGAAAATCCCAGCAGCCCGAATCCTCTCCGCTGTCGCTCTCGCCCTCGCCCTGACCGCATGCAACAAAGACTCTTCCGCCGGTTCCGGGAAGAAGCTAAAACTCGCTTTTGTCAGTAACAACGCCGCCACCTTCTGGACCATCGCCCGCTCCGGTTGCGAAGCGGCGGAAAAGGAACTCGGAAATGTGGAAGTGGATTTCCGCATCCCATCCACCGGTGGTGCGGCGGAACAACAGCAGATCATTGACGATCTCCTCGCCAAAGGTGTGGACGGCATCGCCGTGAGCCCGATCGATCCCGCGAACCAGACCGCATTCCTCAACCGTGTTGCCGAGCAAACTTTGCTCATCTGCCACGACAGTGATGCACCTGACAGCAAGCGCGTCGCCTACATCGGAACCGATAATTTCGCCGCAGGCGTGGAGGCAGGCAAGCTGATCAAGCAAGCCCTGCCAGACGGTGGCAAGATCATGGTCTTCGTTGGCTATACCGACGCGGAAAACGCCAAGCAACGCTTCGGCGGCATCAAGAAGGAACTCGAAGGCTCGAAAGTGGAAGTGATCGACGTCCGCACGGACGACACCGATACCGTTCGTGCCCAGAAAAACGCCGAGGACACGCTTGTCAAATACCCCGACGTCGCCGCCCTTGTGGGTCTCTACAACTACAATGGTCCGGCCATTCTCAACGCCGTTCGCGCCGCCGGCCAGACTGGCAAGGTGAAGGTCGTCTGCTTTGATGAAAACGATGAGACCCTCGAAGGTGTCGAATCCGGTGACATCTATGGCACCGTCGTCCAGCAACCCTTTGAATTTGGCAAACAGGCAATCACCAAGATGGCCAAGCACCTCGCCGGAGACAAGGAAGCCCTCGCCGGTGGCAAACAAATCGTTCCCACAAGGAGCTTGAAGAAGGCGGACGTCGCCGAGTTCAGAGCAAACCTCAAAAAGATCCTCGGGAAGTAATTCCGATCCAGCGAAAGTCATGGACGTTCCCCTTCTCGAAATGCGCGGCATCTCGAAGCGCTTCCCCGGTGTGATGGCGCTCGACAAGGTCAGCCTGAGCATTGGCCCGGGCGAGGTTCTCGCTCTCTGCGGGGAGAACGGAGCGGGCAAGTCCACACTCATGAAAATCCTCGGCGGCGTCTATAGGCCCGAGGAAGGTGAACTTCTTGTGGATGGCAAGCCCGTCACCATCCACAACGTAAATGACTCGATGGCTCTCGGCATCGGCTTCATCCACCAGGAACTCAACGTCCTCGACAACCTCGACATCGCCGCCAACATCTTCCTCGGCAGGGAACCTTTGATTGCACCCTTCGGCTTGATTGACCGCAAAAAGATCCATGCCGATACCGAGCCACTTCTCAAGCGCCTCGGGCTGAACATTCCGAGCACCACATTGCTCCGGAACCTGTCCATCGCCCAGCAACAGATGGTGGAAATCGCCAAGGCGCTCTCCCAGAAAGCACGGATCATCATCATGGACGAACCAACGTCCAGTCTCACTCTAACAGAAACTGATTGCCTCCTCGGTCTCATCGCCGGACTCCGTGCCGAGGGCGTCAGCATCATTTACATTTCCCACCGACTCGGCGAAGTCAGCCAATGTGCGGATCGTGTCGAAGTTTTGCGGGATGGCAAAAACGCAGGTGCCTTGAGCCGGTCCGAGATCAATCATGACAACATCGTCGCCAAGATGGTGGGTCGTGAAATCAAGAATCACCGCGTCCCATCTGAAGCGGCAAAGACCCCCGGGTTTTTCAAGGTCCGCAATGCCCGTTCCAGCCGCTATCCGAACCAGCGTGTTTCTTTCGACGCCGCTCGGGGAGAGATCCTCGGATTTGCCGGCCTTGTAGGGTCCGGTCGGTCGGAAATGATGAAAGCCATGGTCGGCCTTGACGAACAAGGCTGTGCCGAAGTCAACCTGGGCGATCAGGCATTGGTGATCCGCCATGCCAAGGACTCGATCAAAAATGGAATCTTCCTCGTTCCTGAAGACCGCCGTGGAGAAGGACTGGTGACTGCCATGTCGGTTAGGGAAAACACGACCTTGCCCTCTCTTGGCAGTTATTCCAAGAGAGGCATCATCAGCAAGGCGCGCGAAACCGCTGTGGCGAACGAGCAAATCACATCCCTCCGGATCAAAACTCCCGGTGCGGAATCACTCGTTCGCAATCTCAGCGGCGGCAATCAGCAGAAAGTCGCCATCGGCAAGTGGCTCGCGATGGGGCCGAAAGTTCTCATTCTCGATGAACCCACCCGCGGCATCGACGTGGGAGCCAAGGCGGAAATCTACAAACTCATCCGCACTCTTGCCAACAGCGGCGCCGTTATCCTCATCATCAGCAGCGACATGGAGGAAGTCCTCCATCTCAGCGACCGCATCGCCGTCATGCACGAAGGCCGCATCACCGGCGTGCTCGATGAAGCGGATTGCAACGAGCAGAATGTCATGCAACTCGCCGTGGGCCGCACT
>JBBARN010000066.1:0-17502 GCA_040399845.1 Luteolibacter sp.
GTCATGATATCATTCACCGGATCATGATTGGGGTAGCGGGAAATGAGGCGGCGCTCCCCCTGATAGAAAAGCTCCAGCATGCCGCTGTTCAAAGATGAGCGCTGGGCGTTGAAAATGATCCACTCGTTGAACACAGAGGGAAAGGAAGCGGCACGGGCATTGCCAGTGACATTGGTTTCCCAGATACGGGTGATGTCCACGCCGGGAGCCACCCTCGAATGCTCACTTGCGGCAAGAGGTGAAAACTGCGCGGAATTGAGAATCCTTGTGCTGGTGAAGATCGGGGTTTCGCCGGGAAAAGCGGAATAGACAATGGGCGCGGTGCTGGTCCCGGAATCCTGCGTTCCCAACGCAAAGGTAGTGGTCCGCCGATGGACGCCGCCCCGCAGGTAAACCGTAACACCTCCGGCACGCTGGCCGGAATTCAGCAAGCGAATGGTGTCGCGGGCTTTCTCCAAAGTGGCGAAGGGCGCACCGATGCTTCCTGCAGCTGTATCCAAACCCGTGGGAGATACGTAATACGACAGGCCACTGACAGGTATTGGAATCCGGACCCGTAGCCCCCATTGGCGCGTCGTGGTGGAGCTATCGGCAAAGGTTTCCACCAGACGCAACCAGTGAGTGCCTACCGCCTTGCGGGTGGCCTGATAGATATAAGTCGGGGAGTTGCCGACCACTTCGCCATCAAGGATCCAAGTCTGCCCGGTGGCAACTGGAGACGCTGCGAATGTTTCGCTGTTTCCCGCGTCGATCACAATATTGCCGGTGGCCACGGGGGATTTGACCACAAGGTCGAATGATCGGGTTGCACTTCCTTCCGCATTGATGGCAGTGACCTGATAGGTTGCGGAGTCGTCAGGATCGACATCGATCAAGGTAAACGAACTCGAATTCGCACCGGGGATGATCACATTGTTTCTCCGCCACTCATAGGTCACGGGCACAAGGCTGGAGGTGAACACCGCAAGAACAACCGAATCCCCTTCAAACACGGCGGACGGGTTGATGACATCCGTGATAACCGGAGCCACGACTGGAAGGTATTGGCTGAGAGTGATGGTGTTTCCAACTTTTGATACGACAAAGCTGGAATGACCGTCGAGACTGGCGATTCGGTTGCCGAATTGAACATTGTCAAATTCCCCGGCCAGATTCCCGGAACATTTCAGAATAGTGAAGATATCTTCCGCAGCAGGGGTATAAGCGGGAAGGAGTTGAATTTCGAGATTCCCTCCCAAGTTCACATCACCCAAGACGTCGACCTGATCATGCTGACCATTCTGGAAGGCAGTCGCCGGAACGATCCCACCCACGTCGATGGCAAGTGAGCCGGCGATGACCTGATAGTTTCCCGTGACGAGAGTTTTTCCCGCAGTTCCGGCGCCGCCAGGGGCGAGGATTCCTCCACGGTTGATGAACGTTCCTATCGAAACCGAGTCGGCCACCGGATCTGCCGGGTTGGACGATGAACCTAACAAAGTGGCATTGAAGGCAGCGGTAGAGAGTGTGCCACCAAGGAAGTTGAAATTCTTCAAATTTCCCGTACCTGGCTGAATGACAGCTCCGGGCGGGGTGGCAGAGCTGCCGTTGGTGCCCGGATTTGCGGTGGGGGCTCCCTGAATTGCCCCTGCGCACCAGAGGGTGCCACCTTCCAGTGTATAGGCGGCAGCTAAGTTGGAAATTGCAGTATGGGTGAGCGTGGCACCGCTTCCTGCGACGTTGATGCCACTGTGACCGATGGTGAGCGAGGTCGTCGCACCGCCATTGGTGCCACCACCCGGTGTTATGCCATTTCTAACAGTTCCTTGTGTTTGACGAACCCGGGCACTGATGACGGCACCGATCGTGTTTCCCGAATTTGCCTGGGCGAGATCGACGATCCCACCGTTGACATTGAGAATCGCTGTGGTTCCGACATTGAAATTTCCGAGTGCGAAGCGCCCGCCATTGGAGAGATTGCTGCCCGAATTCGTGAAATTCAATGAACCGCCTTCCACAGTGATCGAGCCGCCACCGAGATAACGGGCTCCGGAGAAGTTGATGACTCCATCCGCCACATGGAGTATTCCGTTGAATGCATCTGCCGAACTGTTTCGCCCGATATCCCCGAAGTTCCAAGTGCCGGAATTCACCCGCAGCGAGCCACCGGAGACCAGCGAAAGTGCGGGACCGTTGTTATTGCGGATTTCATTGGTGCTTGCCGTGGCATTCAATCCTGTTTCGCCAAGGATGAGCTTCCCTCCATTCGCGATCTTCAGGAGGTTCGCTCCACCACCAGCGGAACCTGTGAGCGAGATCGATTTTCCTGCTGCGGGATTCCAGATGATGGTGCCATTCTGGACGGTGCTGCCAATCGTTAGTATGAATCCGCCAGTTTGGGAAATACCTCCGGTAAATCTCAAGGTTCCACCAGAGCCGGACTGCCACGTTTGGTTGGCACCCAAAATGAAGTCATTTGAAAACTCATTGATCCCTGACGTTTGCCCCTGGCTGGAGATCCCCCCGCTGCCGAGCGAGAGTGCACGGGGACCATTGATACTCCAAACACCCGCAGGTGAGTTGAAGCGCAGGCCGTTGATGCTGCGGTTGGTTGTTAGAAGCGGAAAGTTCGCGGTAGTTCCTGGTCCGAATATTGCGATATCATCGGTTAGATTGTCGGCAGGTGGCGTACTCCAATTTCCCGCTTCCTCGAATCCGCTGCTGACAGATCCCAACCAGGTTCGGTCGGCCGCATGAATGGCCTGCAAACTGGCAAACAAAAGAATGAAGATGGGTTTCATGGAACAATGAGCCACGATGATAATCGTTGTGATGGTTTTATCGATCCGACGCCAATTCACCTAGGGGCAAAATTGCGGCATCGAGGGACCATTTTACGTCACCCCATCTTGTCCGCCTGCCAGGCTGCCGGGGTCATGCCGACAGCACTGATAAAGACCTGATTCAGTCTTCGGCGATCGGCGAGTCCGCATTGCTGGGCAATCGTCTGGAGGCTGAGCGCTTGATCGCTGAGGAGCAATTCCTTCGCGCGCCGAACGCGGCGTTCGGAAAGATATTCATGCATCGTCACTCCCATCACATGGCGGAAGCGTCTCTCCAAAGTCACTCGTGAAACCTGAACCCGTCCGCTGACATCGGCCACGTTGATGGGTTCGAAACCATGGGCGCGGATGAATTCGACAGCGTGCGCCACCTCCCGGTCCTCAATGGCCATGGTGGCGGTGGATGCGCGCTCCACCACACCGAGTGGTGGCACATTGATCATCGTCTCGCGTGGTTGGCCATCCGCCATCAACACATCAAGGCAACTGACCGCCAGCTTGGCCTGAAGTTCCTGGTCCTCCTGCACCGCACTCAGTGGCACCCGGCAAAGCGGTTGCACCTCGCTGTGGCAACCGGTCGTGATCATCACCAGGTCCCGCGGAACTTCATAGCCTGCCTCGCGGCACAGCTCCATCAGAGCCGGAGCATCCCAGTCATCCAACAGCACAAGGGCTGCCGGCCGCTGGAGCGTTCTTACCCATTCGACAAATCGGCGTTTCTCCACTTGTGCAAGTGGCTGCACGATGTCCGGCATGGTGGTGTCGAGATGAAATGTCTGCAAGGCCCCACCATGATCGGCGATGGCTTGAACGAGCGCCTTGCATCGCTGCTCAATGAACCATCCACCGGAAACAACTACACAACCAAAGCGGCGGAATCCCTTTTCCAACAAATGCTCGACCGCCATCCGCCCCACGGCCGCGTAGTCATGACGCACGGTGGGAACTCCCGGTTTTTCCAACCAAGACGACACGTTGACGATCGGGAAATCAACCTTCTTCGCCTCGCGCAGCATCGCGGTATTCATGATCCGCACGATGGCACCATCGCAGTCGAGGGTCCGGAGGAACTTGAATGCGTCCACGGATGCCTCCGCACTCAACACAAAACGCCAATCCCCCCCCTCCTCGGCGCGTTTCGCGATGGCGGCGTTGCATAGGTTATTGACGGACTGGAGCACCGGCAGTCCGATCAAGGCGATTCGTTTTTTCTTTGAGCTCACAGGAAGGGTTTTGGAAGGTAAGGAAAAACAGGGGGGGATCGAAAATCAAGATCATTCCATCGTAGTCAGGCCGAGACCGGAGCGCGCCTTGAGGCATCTTCATGCAACCGTTCCGGGGTGATGCTCGTCTTACCAAGCATCCGCTCGACCTCGATACCGGCAAACAGAACCGCAAACAAACCGTGCGTGTCATTGTCATAAAATGGACGATTCACATAATACTCCACGTCTTCGGTGCACATCGTTCCCATGCAAATGTCCCGCACCGTGCCATCGCTATCGATCCGGGTTTCCAGCGCACTCCAACCCTTGATCACTGCCGGGCGGAAATTCGATTCGTCCAGCCATCCCTGCATCACCCCGCGAGCCATTGTCATGACGAAGATGGCAGACCCGGAAACTTCAAGAGCCGAATCCGGCCGATCCAACACGTTCGTCCAAAGACCTCCCTCATGTTGGAATTCCAACAACGACCTACAGTGCCGCTGGAAGTGAGCAAGGATCACGGGAAAATTCGGATGACTTTGCGGAAGATGCGCGAGCACTTCACTCATCGCCCAACTTGCCCAGCCATTGCAGCGGGACCAATGCGGCAGTTTCGCGGGGTTGCCATGATACCGGGCATGCACGTAAAGCTCAGCGTCATCATCCCATACCTGGGTATTGAACTCCACCACCTGATGGGCGGCATCGTCCATGAACGCCTTGCTCTCCACCGGATCACTACTGAAAAGAGCCGCTTGCACCAAAAACGGGATTCCCATGAACATGTCATCCACCCACGTCGTGTATTTCACGGGTGTCGTTCGTGTGAAAATCCCATGCCCCGGGAGACGGACCTGCTCTTCGCGGGCATAGCATATCATCCGTTCCACCCATTTCAGATAGAGAGGCCGATCAGGAAAATCCCTTTCATGGCGGAGTCGGTTGATAAACGGCAATGACGGTGCCAAAGTGAAATCGAGCAATGGCGTATCGATGATGAAATGATTGGCGGAATCCACCGCATGCAATGTTTTCACCTGATGTTCGACGAAGGGAATGCCATCTAAATGGAAGTCGCAGAAGCGTGAGGCATAGTCCGCATAGCATGGATCCCCCGAAAGGGCAGAGAGTTCCTGCATTGCCCACGCCACTCCGCCGTTGTGATAGTTCCAACTGTAATTCGTCCCCCATGGAAGCGGGTCAATCATACCGCCGAGAACCTCGACCTTTGGAATCGTCCACGTAATCGGACCATCGAGGCCGGGGAACATCCTGCCGAACGCGATACCACGTTCGGGCGGATAGGAAATTCCGATTCCGATGCGGACTTCCACCGAAACCGGATTCTCAAAAGGCCCTGCGAGCAGCCAATTCGAAAGGTCCGCCACCTTCGCATCGATGTTCGCCACGCCGCTGAGGCTGATCTGCGGATGATCCGCGGATTCAACCACCACCGCACCATTGGTCGCCGGTGGCTGCATGAAAAACGCCCATTGTTTCCCACGTGTTTCGGATTTCACCAACAACGAGTTATCACCCGCTCGCAAATCCAATTCGACCTGATGAGACATCCCGATGCTTCTTTCATCGAAGCGGAGATGGATATCACGGTCACCCGCCTGGTGGTAAACCACCTCCCCGTTCAACCAAATCACACAGCCATCGTTGTGTTCGACCTGCAAGGTTAGGACGCGTTCCGCCTTGGAAGTGAGACAAGTCCATGCATAGGCGATGGCTGGGCGCCCGAGACCGAAGGTGCGACCGAAGTCCACGCAATGCATGCGATCCAGCGAATGCACCACCGGCTTGACTTCGAGTCGATATTCAAACGGGGTATCACGGATAAGCTTGTCTCCGATCCTCCTCACGGTTTTTAGAGGGCTCTTCATGAAATGGTCAATGGGTTCATGCCGCGGATGAAATCGGCGCTAACCGTCAAATGTTCCGGACGGGTCTCTTCCAGAATCAACGCAGGCCCCGGAGCGCAATCGGAAAGCAAGCCAAGCAGACAACCGAGGACTTCAATCCGGACGCCGTATCTGGCGAAAGCGGCACCGATCGCCCCAGCCATGGCAGAATGGATTACACCGGGTGCCATCTCCAGACCTTCAATAGCCTTGCCAAGCGCAAGCTGGAAGCAATCCAAACCTTCCGCCGAGACCCTGCGCGCCAACTCATCGGGCGAAAACCGCCCGAGATCGTGCGCCCGGATTCCCAAGCGAACTTGGGTGGATGTTGCGTTGGATTTCAAAAGAACTGGTTCGTTCTAGCTTCGCAGCGTGGGAAGCGGGAGGGGCTTTGTTGCGTCAAAGGGGGGCACTTTTGCGTCGTTACCGGGTAAAAACGTGGAAAAACCATTCAAGGAAGGTGCGAAATGACGGTGAAACCGTTCTCCGTTCTGGAGAATCCGAGTCGAGTGCGTTCCCCCCCGATCTCGATGGTCCATTCGGATCGGTCATGGTTCCAAACCGTGATTGGCAATGCCTCACCGTGGCGATGCGGGTAGAGCAGGATCTTGAAATCCGGTGCCACCGAACGACTGGCAAGCACCAAGCGCTTGTCTAATCCGAAAGACCTCGAACCCGTCAAAGCCCCTTCCGCCGCCGTGGGCAAAAGCGTATCCTTGCGCTCGAAAGTCTCCAATCGGCAGGAAGGTCGTGAAGTGAAATGGTGGGGATCCGCCGGATCGCCGAGATCGAGGATTCGAACCAAAAGCTGCCGGTCACCCTTTGAAGGCTCGGGCTTACCCTCCGCATTCCTCTTCGTGGTGGCATCCGCAAGAATGATGTCGTTGCCGGACATGGAAATCATCTCCGTGTTCATGCCAGTCTGCATCAGCCATTCATAAACACGTTCCCGATCATCTTTCTGGATATCATCAACCACGAGCAACCACGGACTTTTTCCTTGATGGAAAACCACACTGCGGAATGCGCGCCGCACCGGATTGTGCGGAAGCCTTACGGGCCATGAATCCTCATCCCAGAGACGGGGATCGGTTTTCCCAAATCCTTTCCAAAAGGCGACCACCGCCGGGCGGGTATCACGTCCGATGGGAGTTCCCTCATACCCCTTCTGAAACTGCACCGCCTCGCCGGCATAACTTTGCCAGCGCGGATAATTGAAGCGGGCGAAATCCTGCTTCTCATTCATGATCTGCTTCGGCCACCACCAGTCAAAACAATCTTTGGCATCCACACTGGCGAAAACCAGATCCCCTTTCTCTTCATGGCTCACCCACCTTCCTGGTCCGGGCCAGTAACCTTGGCCGAGTCCATCGATGAGAATGTTGTTATGATGCCGCGTCTCCACAGACCGGAAGTTATCCTTCGCCCATGCCCGACCATGGGCAAACAAGGTGAAGTTTCCACGGTCCGCATGATCGTGGCTGGCACCGACCGAATCCACTCGGCACTCGAACTGCATCGCCACCGCATCCGTGTCCCAGGCGCTCCGTGCGTTGAGTGAACCACGAACAAGATCGAATGCCGCCGTGGGCAGCCCTAGCTTGGCACCATCTGCGTAATCCACCGCATTGCCGCTCTCATCCTTCATGAAATCATCTGCCCAGAGCAGGGGCTCGATGAGATGGAAACTTCCGGTGAACGGACTGGAAGCCTTGGAACTTGGCGCCATATCATTTCTCTTGGAAAAGCACTGCCATAAGAAATCCGCCCTGGGATCCTCCGGAAAAAAATATCGCCACATCGCAAGCGTCCATATCGAAGGCGGCCCGTCGCCTCCATCGCCATGGCTGGTGAAACGATCCATGCTGGGCTCCATCGATTGCAAATACCAATCCAACATCGCCCGATGATGGCCGTGAACGAGAAGGTTGTCGCCACGCCGCGTGGCGGCTACAAAAAACGGATTTGCCCAAACCAATCCGAACTGGGTGTAACCGACCGCTTCGGTGGACTGTCCATGGGGAGACACGCCATAAGTGAGATAGTCCCTCGCAATTTCCACGCCCAGTTTGAAGACCCGCGGATCATAGCCCTCCTCACCCTCGATCGCGAGTGCGAGCAATGGCTGTTGGAGCCCCACGGCGATCCAGTTCCAATTTCTGAAATGATGGGGAAGCCTTGCTCCCATCCACACGCGCCCTTTGGTCGCAGTGGATATCACTGACCTTACAGTGGACCTTTGCGCATCGGTCATGAAGTTATGGGAAAAATCGTACGCATAACCCAGCAATTGCCCACCCACCCCTTCGCGCATCCCTTGATCCACACCACCCACCCCTGTCACCGGGCCTGAAACCTTCACTCGCCAGACATCATCATTCATCGGGCGTGACAATGCGTTCTCAAGGTTCGGACGGATCAATGCCGCATAGGTTGCAATCGCGGTTGCGGCTTTCTTTCCCTTGATTTCATCTTCCGACACCATCGCATCGAAGGCCTCCAAAACGAGGGCGTAGATCCATGGTTGATAATGACCGATCGATTTGGGGAATCCGCCACGTTCCTTGACGAGGGCCAGCACAGCTGCCTCATCTCCTGCGGCGAGGCGATCATACAAGGTGCTGCTCCACTGTTTGGGATTCCGCAAGGCCGCATCGGTGCGCGATTTGAGAGTAGCATGCAGCGCCTTTCCGGTTTGGGTTTCACTGAGCCGCCGCCGGAGATCCGGCAAGTCCTCAGGGCTCATCAGAATCCGCGGATGCACACCCGGAGGCGGCACCTTGGAAATCCTGGATGCGGCAAATCCCTTGGCATCATCCACCACCCGGACCACTGGCGAACTGGGAAACGGATAGGCTCCATTCAGAATCTCATCCGCAGACAACTCACCCGGCAACATGCGTGGGACTGGCTCCCCCTTTGCCAGCGTAAGAGACGCCAGAATGGCAAACAACCGGGCAGGCAGGGAGCATCGAAACATGGAGATTACGGATTTTTATACAGCGCCACCGAGTCATCCAGCCCCTTGACGGCCGGTGAACCCGGAAGATTGAAATACGATCCACCATACAAACTCGGACACAGTGGAGAAGCGGAAAGTTTCCGGTAATCCGCCCACGCTTCATCATAGCACCGGAGCGCATCCGCCAGTTCCAACGCATCCTTGCCACGAAAGCCCTCGATCATCACCCGCCAGCCCTGATGGACAATGCGGAAAAGGCGCAAGCCATACTCGGAGGAAATCCGCACAAATTCGCCATCCTCATCGCTGGGCCAGTGGATTGTTCCCGCAATCCGCACGATCTGCTCCCAGATTCTCAAGGCTTCCGCTTTCTCCTCCAAAGCCTCGTCAAGAGCGCCTGAGCGCGCCAAGGTTTCGATCACCCACCTAAGCTGTTCCATCCCGCCAAGTCGATCATCCCGCATCCAGCATGCCGTTGGAAGCAGGGATTCATTGAGCAGCTTGTCAAAGGCCTCACAGTGCCTGCCTTTCAGGATGGCATCCGACGAAAGAAGGCATAACTGCCGGAATCTTATCACATCGCCACTGCCGAGCCCGAGTCTCTTCGTGGCATACTCATCGAATAGGGCCTGTTCCCCGAGTGATGGATCACCGACGAAGCGCGCAAGAACAAAAGCATTGAGATCCGGCCAGAGTTCATTGTTGATATAGGGACCATACCAACCACCCCCACGCGACCAGGAATAGATGCCAATGATCTGCGGATTCCCGATGATGTCCTTCAAGCCCATCCTGAAGCGGTTTTCATCGAATCCATTGATCACTCCGTGCATCACATAATTCGGATAGGCACCCTTGCCTTCATACTCGCGTTGACATTGCACTTCAACGATCTGTGGGTGCTTCCCACGGGTCAGGCATTCATTGAACTTCACATGCCGCCAGAAATCCAAAGTCGTGTGTTTGATGGAGAATGCCAGCTTGGGATGAGGCTCGATTCGGTCCGTGACATCGAGATAATGGTCAAGGCAGGCATGAAGTTTGTCAGGAAAAATGTCCCAAGTCCTGAAGAAGACCTGCTTCCCGTGCTTTTCACATAACTCCTGACGCAAGAATCCAAGCAGCGAAACATAGGCCTCCACTTGGGCGGGCGTCCACCTCACATCCTCCACGGCAGCTCCGGTCAGGGTTTCGCGATAAAGATAGTCTGGCGTCCACCCAGGCCCAATGCGGGGAATCGGGCCGTTGCCAACATGAAAGGGCGTATCCATCAAATAGGTTTCGCCCACCCGGATGATGTATCCATCCATTTCGGGAAACCGGTGGCACAGCTCATCGAACAAAACCCGGTGCAGTTCGAGCGTCCGGGGCCGATCCAACAAGATCCTGCCGTTGTCTGGATCACAGATTTCTTCCCGGAAGTGATCGACCAGCCTCTTGGGCAGAACAAACAAATCGATATGATAGAATACGTGCAGTCCAGCCGTCTTCGCGGCGGCGATTTCCCTCTCGATACCCGGCGTGAAACCATCAAGCCAGTCGCTTTCCGGTGAACCGGCCGGAAAGCAGTCCACACCGGTTGCCGCATAGGTGGCGATGCAATTGATATGTTTGAAAACCTGCCCGTTGTATCCATAGTCCACGAGATGGGCTGGATCGAGGAAAGCACTTTCAAACGGCGGCTCACCCGGATTGTGGTGAACCATGTCGAGGATGTAATTCATGGGAGCAGGGTGGTGGCAAGCAAGTCACTTTGATTTCCGTTCGCGACCGAAAGCGAAGACTCGCCTAGCAGTCGCATCCAAGTCGGTGTTCCCAGTCAATTGCGCCCAGCAAGCAATGGAAATCGCAGTGGTATGGTAGTCCAGCCGCTTGGGTTTCCCATCGCGGGAGGGTTCTCCTGAATCCCCGGTTCTTGTATTGCCCGTGGCGTCGATGTCGCCGTCTGGCTTGATCCGCGGCAACAGCCACGCATAACCTTTTTCGATGGCTGGCATCATCTCCGCCCGCATCGCATCATCGGCAATGGTCTGATAGTAACGGCAGGCATAAACGAGACCGAGCGCCTGATAGGACGTATCCGGCCCTCCTCTTTCCGGGTTGATCCCGTCGGATTGCTGGAAGGCGATGCCATTTCGAATCAACCACACACCCTTTTCCATCAATGGTTTGTCCTGGAAAATCAAACCCACGCCACCAATCGCGGACGCATCAAGAAAGCGGCGGTGCGCATAGCGGCGCTCGCCGAAGATCCTTGGATAGTTGTTATCATCAGGCCAGTTCAGTGCATCGATATCGGGCCGGATCATCCAGCGGGCGGCTGTCAGCAGCTTCGGTTTGAACCCTTCAAGTGCGCTGCAGAACTCGGCACGCCAGGGGGAAGCCTCAAGCATCAGGATCACATGGACCACTGCTTCGACGAAAAACGAGGCGCTGTGATAGCAGTCGGAATGTTTGAATTCCCCGTCAGGTTCCATGCGTGAAAAGCCCCATTCGAGGACCTTCAACCCCCAACGGACTTTGTCCTTGTCACCGGAGGCCAGTCCGGCGGCCACCCAATCCCTGCCCACCTTCTGATACTCGATGAACCACGGCTTGGACGGATCTTTCTCCCATATCAGATTCAATCCCGCTGCACCGGAAAGATTCCGCCAGTCCGCAGGAGCTGATTGTCTGTCCGGGTGGGCATTTTCGGCCATGATTCGACTGGTTTCCAGAGTGAAATTCCAGGCTGTGCCCAGTGGTCCCGGCATCAGGCTTTCCGCGGGTGAAAGTGGTGAGGCCAACATCCACCCGATCAGGGTTATCAAGTTCAACGACATCACGTTTTTCATGGGATTCGATCAATCACGGGCTCTGGTAAAGACGACGGTTTCAGTCGCGCCGGGCATCAATTCAAAGATGCGACATCCGAAGAGATAGTTTTCTGAAAGAGGTTTCCTCGCATCATCGCCTTCTTCGCTGAGCACCCTCACGGTGGCAGGCAAAACCGTTGAATTCGTCAGCCGCACTTTCATTACTGTCGGTCCATCCACAAGAACCTCTGCAGTGATGTGGTCGAACGCCGCCAAAAGGCCAAGATCCGGCCGCACGTAGAGCCCGGGAATTTCGATCGTGGTGAGCATCAGCGAGGTTTCCGCCCAGGTGGACATGCCGAGTGTCTCGCCGATCCGCTCGCCCCCCTCCCAGTCCGTCATGTTGACGCGTTCACACATATGCCCGGGCCTCGCATCCCCCAAGGGCTTGAGTGGGTGGGGCAGATATTGGGGCAAGCCATGCGCGATGTCATGGAGCAGGTCCAGATGGAAGCGGTCTCCGGTAGCGCGGAAGAGTTTTAGCAGCCCCAATCCGGAAAATGTGCAGAGCCCCGGGGCGGAATGTTTGTTTTGGGTATTCGCATACACCGAGCCGGTGCTGAGGATCCCGCTTCGGCCGAACAAGGATCCGGGCGGAAAGTTGAAATCATAAGAAACCACCCAGGTGGAGAACTGCCTTGATGCTTGAGCCGCCCGCTCCAACCAATCGCTTTGTCCAGTCGCATCATAAAGCGCCATGTAAGATTCAATCAGGGCAAACCATGATTCGGAATCCGGATTCTGAAGCGCATCTCCCGGGCCACCGCAGCTCAGTCCATTGACCGTAAAATTCTGATAGAAAAGTTGTGCCGATTGCAATGCCACTTCAAGATAAGCTTCTTCACCAAACCAATCCGCCGCCAGCACCAACGCCGCCGGAGCGATGGCAGCGCTGCTAGAACCACCGACGCGGACCTCGCCGCTGATGGAATCCACGAATTGACCGAATTGACCATGGTTTCTCCAGAGACGGACCAACGAATCACAAACCCCACGCGTGCCATCCCGCCATGCAGGTTTCACTTCGATGCCGATTTTCTCCATCAGCGAAAACTGCTTGAGGATGAAATAGACCGCATCCGCGCTCTTCCGGATGAGATACCAGTTTCCAGTGTGAGGTTTGCGGATGTCGCCACCGATCCATTCCGTGCCATTCGCCCCGCAGTCCCAGAAGAAGCCCGATGGGCTGATGCCATTCGGGAACAGCCAGTCGAAGTTCCGCAGAACGTTCTCCCGCGTCTGTTGATTTCCAGCGAACAACAGCGGGTAGGTGCTGATCATTCCACCGGTCCATCCAATCTGCCAATCCTGCAGGAAGTTTTGTCGGAGACCCACCGAATAGTAACCATGTTCAGGAACAAAGTTATCCCGATTGAACTTTTCCTCCTGAAGGGCGAAACACGCAGAGAAAGGAATCCGATCCAACCGCGAAGTGGGAGTGGGTTTGCGGATTACCGCATACTTGTCGAACAAGGATTGCAACTGGGGCGCTGCAAAGCCCTGAATACGGAATGCGATTTTCACGACATCTCCTTCCTTGAAGTTTCCCGGGATGTCTTCCGAAGGGTGACGCATGTCACAGATCCGGTAATTGTATAACTCACGGACTACGGGTGAAGTGATGGAAATCGTCGCTTGGTCACGTTGCCGGTTTTCTTCGATTCCGATTCCATAATCCCCGAGGGCGTTTCCCTGATCTGTTACCAACCAGAATCCGCGACCACATCCGCTATGATGGAAACCAAGAGACGGCAGGGCCATGCTGCCGCTGCGTTCCTGAATGCGGGAGGGACCTTCGCCTTCGTTGAGCTTCGGGATATCGGTGACGATGATTGGCTTGTCCTTACCGATATCATCCTTGAACCAAAGCTTCGGGGAATAGGGAATGCGGCGAGATGGGAATCGATTCCCATTATAAACCGCCGCAGGCATCAATACATAGTGATCCACCGACCAGTCCGCGATTTCAAAAACCACCTCCACACTGGCATCCATCAGAATTCCGGCCACGCAGTGGAATGTGACGATGCATTCAAACTCATCCGGCGAAATCGGATTCGCTTCAAGTGACATCACCCACTTGGATCCTGCGAGTTGCAGTTCCGCTGACCCATCCATCAACGAGGCCTTCGCCTGGTTGATCAACAAATTGAAACGATCCGGATCGTATTGATTCAAACGCACACCCAAACTTTCGGAGTGACGGGCCAGAAATTCGGCATGGGCCATGGAGTTCGGTGGACACATGACAGATGGAATCAGGGATCCTTGGCCACCGATTTTTTCGGCGTGAACACGGTCAGACCTTCAAGATTCTTCGTTTGGGGTGAAAACAGACTGCAGAGATATCCCACCACCATGCAGGAAAGAATGGCGATCGGCATGTAAGAGGACCAGTGGAGTGGCGTGTAGAGTTTCACCAGCAAGGTGATCACAATGCTCGCGATGGCTCCGCAAACTGCACCGAAGCCATTGACCCGCTTGGTGAACATGCCGAGCGAATACACGCCCACCACGCCGCCACCCATGAGGGAGACGATCTGACTCCAGACGACCATCAGGGATTTCGGATTCGTTCCCGCGAGGAGGAGCGCCATGCTGGTGCCGACGATACCGACCACATAAGAAGTGATCTTGAGGGTGCGCAGCCGTTGTTGGTCGGTGGCTTTGGGACGGATCTTCGGATAGAAATCCTCGGTATAAATGGTGGCCACGCTGTTCATCGCACTGGCCACGGTGGCCATCGCGGAGGCGAAGATGGCAGCGATGACCATTCCTGCAAAACCGGGTGGCATGGCTTGGGTGACAAAGAGCGGAACGATCTGGTCGTTCTGCGCGGTCGGCGAGAATTGCTCCGGGTGGGCACGGAAGTAGCTGAAAATGGCGATACCCAGAACATTGGAAAGGATCCCAATGAAGATGGCGCAGCAGACTTCCATCGCCGTAACACGCCGCACTTCATGCAAGGGAGCGGAAAACACCCGCTGGATGATGGGTTGATCGCCTGCTTTCACCACGGTGAATTGCAACATATAACTGATGAGCAGGATCCAGACGGCTGGCACCGTCACATCCCAGGTGAGGATGGCCATTTCGAATTTGCCGTAATCCGCGCTGGTTTTCCAGAACTCGCCGAATCCACCAGGCAGGCTGACGATGGCGACAACCACCATCGCGAGCGGTGCGATGAATTTCAGGACACCTTGGAATACTTCGGTCCAAATCACCGATTCGAAACCGCCCACTGCGGTGTAAATCGTGGTGAGTATCCCCATCAGCAACACGCTCCAGAACACATTCATGCCCGTGACCGATGCGATGGCGAGAGCGGGCAGCACCAGCACCACCGCCGTGCGGCCGATCGTCTGGATGGCGATGCATTGGGCGCTTGCAATGAGCCTCAGCGGATTATTGAAACGCCGCTCCAGATATTCGTAGGTGGAGGTGATTTCCATCCGCCGCAGCAGAGGGAAGATATAATACGCGGTGATGAAATAGGCGGGAATCAGAGTGGCGACGACCGGCAAGGTCCACACAAGATTGGTGGCAAAGGCCAGCGCGGGGATCGCCATGAAGCTGATCGCACTGGCACCGGTGGCGAACATGCTGATGCCTGCCGCCCACCACTTGACCTTGCGGTTGCCAAGGGAAAACTCCGCGCTTGATTCCTGTTTTGCAAAATAGAAACCGATGGCCGCCAGGATCACGAAGTATCCCACCACCATAATGTAGTCGATGACCGCAAGGGTCCTCATCATCCGCGGGAAGGTCACTTCCTGGGTGCCGTCAGCGCCGAGAAGCAGGACCTTTGGATCCATTTTCAATGCAAGGACATCGGCACCCGGGATTCCCTGATCGAAAGCGCACCACGCATCCGTGACGGTATGATAGAGCCAGGGCCTTGGATCCTTGCGTCCTACCGCAGAGCCTGGTGGAACGGATGAAACGGACTCTTCCTGGATTCCACCCACCAACATGACACTGGCTTGGCCCAAGGCCACGGCGGAGGAGAGGGCACTCGGATGCGGCAGATCCCCCACTTGTTTCCAACCGATATAACTCGTGGCTTCGATGGGTGTGGGCCGATAGACCCATGCCTCGTTGGACACCCTCAAATCCGGGCCGATTCCGCCGAAGACACAAAGCATTCCGTATTGCGAGCTTGTGCCAAAGAATGCACGCGGGGCATTCGGGAATTCTTCGCCTTTACTCCAGGATGTCGCGGGAACTCCATCGGTGAATTCGAGTTTCCATAACTTCTTTTCAAAAACTGCGGGATCCAATGAGGAAACTCCACCAAACACATGGAGCGTCGTCCCGATCATCGCCGCGCCAGCACCGGCGACGGCTTGTGGCAGGGGCGGAAGCGATGTGGAAGTGACATTCCCGGATGCATTGAGGCTGAGCAAGGAGACTTCGGGAACCGGTTTCCCTCCAATCATTCCGCCTGCCACAATCCAGCGATCCTCCCATGCTGTAGATGCCGACCATGCGGCAACCTTCACTTGCCCCGCGCTCAACGAAGCAGGCGCGGCGGCGTCCGATGGGGGCGGAGAGGTCCAAACGGACAAGGCCCCATCCACAGCGGAGGTGGAGGGATTGGCGGCGACCAACAAGACCTTTCCCAACTTGCCCACGAAGCCACCCTCAATCGATCCCGGCAACGGCGGAAACTCCAACGACTTCAATTCGATTTTTTGCGAAACATCCGACGGTTCCGCAGACTTTGCAGGGAGGCAGCCCAAACCTAGCATCATTCCAAGCACCAGCCACACGGGAATACGGATGCTCCTCGGGATCTTGATCGCAGGTAGGTTCTTCATGGAGTGGGTTTGGGCGGGCTGTCGTGGGTGATGACCGCTTGCGCGATCAGCAGACGTGTTTTCGACTCACACGCGTTCATAACAAGCAAATGTCCGAGCCACTAGGTCCGAATTGCGTCATCGAGGGTGGATTTTGCGTCGTTTTAGGGGATGTGTGGATGGCCGCCCGATCGATGCTGATGAAGGACTGCCGCATCGCATCTAACAGATCAAGAAAGGCAAAAGGTCGCCTGCCCGCTCGCATCGCGCATCAGGTATCGGCCCCCTCACGATTCGGCGGTCAACGCAGGCGGTGCATTTCCTTATCCCGAGAACATCATGGCCTGCTCCCCAGATCCGGAACATGATTCTCGATTTGGAGCGAATGAGAGGCTCACAATCCATCGATTGCCATTCACACAATCGATGGCGTTCCGTTCTGCCAAATTCTTTCGTTTCGACGTTTCGGGTTAATCCCGCTACGTGATTAGCTGAATCAACATTGAGACGTTCTATCGAATTTCCAAAGTCTGTTAGCTGTCAACTTCCCATACTTTCCAAACCGCAATTCCTGATGCACGGCAGTCAATCAACCTCAAACAAAACTCCACGGCATCTCAAATATCATCGCTTGTTGGGCGATCGAACCGGCCGGGGCAACACATGAGTCCGCTCCGCCCACTTATTCCACTGGTCAGACATTTCCCTAACCCGTTGGGTTTGTGAATCCGCCAGATTCTTTAACTCCATCCGATCGGAATCCATATCATAAAGTTCCCAAGATCCCGTGGAAGTCGCAACCAGCTTCCACTTCCTCTCTCGGATTGCCCGGTTGCCTTCATGTTCCCATGCCAGCACGCGATTGGACGAAGCGGGGGGTGAACCTTTGTTTCGCGAGAACGTGGCGCGCAAACTTACACCTTCCATCGGAAGAATCTTACTGCCT
>JBBARN010000066.1:17512-34885 GCA_040399845.1 Luteolibacter sp.
GGTGGGATACCGGGCGCTGGCGACATCCACACAGGTGGCCATGATATCAATCAAGTGGGAGGGATCATGGCAGATTCCATTGCCGAATGCGGCCGGCCAGTGCGCGATGAAAGAATTGCTGATTCCGCCTTCGTGCCCGTAGTGTTTGTAAAGTCGCCATGGGGTATTGGAAGCGTTCGCCCACGCAGAGCCATAGGCAGGAAAACTCCCGGGCTGCCCCATTTCCGCAAGCTCAGGTCCGCTGAGAAGCTTGTTGGGCATTGCCTCGCTGCCTTGGCTGATGCCTGTTCCGGGTTTCGGATTGGAAACCGGAGGCATATCAAACCCGAATGGCTCCCACTCGGCACAAGCACCATTGTCACTAAGGAAAAGAATCAATGTCTCGTCCAACTGACCGGTTCTACGCAGTTCACTGAGAATACGACCAATATTTCGATCCATGCCGGTTACCATTCCGGCATATACAGCCATGCGTTGGGCCAGATCGGCGCGACGATCGGCCGGAAGTGAGTCCCATGGAGGATTATTCCCATCCTCCGTCATCGATCCCCCGCGGACCGCAGCAGCCGCATTGGGAATCTTGCTGAGTGGCGCAAGCGTCACGTCCGAAGTCAACAACCCGATTTTCTTCTGTCTTGCGAGCCGTTGCTCCCGGATCTTGTCCCAACCCTTTGCATAAACTTCAGGGTAACCCACCATGTCGCCCTTGCGGGAGGCGAGCGGGAAATGGGGAGCCTGATAGGCGAGATATAGCATCCACGGCCCACGCGACTTTTGCATGTCCGAGAGAAAATCCAATGCATGATCGGTGATGGCGTCTGTCGCGAAAAATTCGCCGGGTTGATAGGTTCGCTGTGGTTTCTCCTCAGGCAGTCGGGTCATCATCCGGGGTTCCCAGGAATCCACTCCATAGCCGCTGACGAATCCGTAAAAGTCATCGAAACCGCGTTCAATTGGCGACTCGAAATTTCCAACATGCCACTTGCCAGCCGCCGCCGTGCGATAACCAGCAGGCTTCAGGACTTGGGCGATGGTCACACACCTTTCATTGAGCGAACCGCGGTAGCCGGGGAATCTTTCCTTCCCAGCATCTGACGGTTTCGATGCTTTGCTGGAAGTCATCAGGCCAATACCAGCCTGGTGGGGATAGAGACCGGTTAGCAGTGAAGCACGCGATGGACAGCAACGCGTGCTGTTATAAAACTGGGTGAACCTCAGCCCCCCCCCAGCGAGAGAATCAAGGTGGGGAGTGCGGATCTCTCCACCGTAACAGCCCAGATCCGACCAACCGAGATCATCCGCGAGGATGATCAGAATATTGGGCCTCGCGGGCGCTGCGAGGCACAATGTAAAACATGAACAACAGATGCTGAACAGGGTGAAGAAGGAAACCATGGACCTTCTCACCGTTTCATATTGCATGGCCATTCTCCTGTCACTTGTCCTCATACTCATAGGGCGTCTCATTCCCGTCGGGCAAGTGAGCGTGATAGAGATACATGGCACCGTAGGTCCAGTTTTGTTTCGGCATTCCCGGGAAGTTCAGCCGATCCATCATCAGGGCGAAGTATCGTGACGGATACCCCTCAGGCAAGGGAATGACATTTGGCCAGATGCGGGTGCCGGACTGATCATCCCACGGTGGCAAATAAAGATTCAATTCTCCGGCTGGCTCAAGGCTCGGATAAGCACGCACATACACTTTTCGGTCCGCACTGCCGAACATGGCGTAACGCTTGGAGCCAATCTTCTGAATCGAAGTGCCGGTGCTGTCCATTTCCACCGGACCACTCAAACGCTTGTAGCCATGGTCCCATGCATCCGACTCCCAGATGCTGGCGCGGAATTTTCCATCATGTTCCGCAAGCAGCATGCGCCATTTTCCAGCATCCGCATCATAAATGCCGTGAGGATCCTCGTGCATTCCCGGCGGCAGACCGATGGGCTTGGCCTTCATGATCGAAAAACCCTTGCGGGGATCGCGCTTGCTCGAAACCGCCAGAACAGCCTTTTTCGCACCTTGCGAATCATTCCCATAGGCGCTGAATCCGACCGTCCAACCCCGCCACTCCTTTGATGCGTCATCATAGAACAGATGGGAGGCGAGTTCGTTGCGAAGCATGCCATCGCCGGTGTCGAAGGCGATGATGCCTTCGAATTTCAAATCAAATACCGATGGATTCATCGAGAAAACCCCTTGCATGGGATGTGGAAGGGCCCGACCGCGCACCGTCATCGTGAACCATAAGCGGTCGTTTTCAATCAATGGTTCGCCATCCGGTTTGGTGATGGCACGGATGTCGGCCTGGCCGCAACCCGGGGACAAGAAAGACTTGATGCCACGAACCGCCACCGATGAGTCCGCACCGAGATTGCTGTGCAGACAAAACTCAAATCGATGCATGAGTGACTTGTTACGAAGCTCGAAATGTTCCGAAAAATCCGGATAGCCGACCAGTTGGGATTGACCATTCGATTCGACAAAGAGATTCGCACCTACCGCCAGCATCTGGACACGCAGGCGAAGTGGAAATGCGACTTTGAGATCGCCGGGCAGAGGAAAGTCTTTTCGGACCACTTCCTTGCCCTCCTTCACCAGCACCCACCGAATCGCGGAGCAAATCCCCGATTCGCACACCAATGACGCTTCGATCCGGTTCTCCTGCTTGCTGTCCCTGAAAACCATGCCCACTTCACCCGATCCCTTGAAACCATCGATCGCGATATCATAACAGGCCAATGGATTGAATCCCCCCACCCACCGATCCGCCCTTGCTGCGGATTGGGCGGTGATAATCAAGGATCCGTCTTCGATTTCATAGCTCGTTTCACCAGCGCGCGAGCCGACGTTCGGGTGCATGAGATCGAAACCAACGATTTTCGAAGGATTCAACCCAGAAAGTGGAATCTCCTGATTTTCATCAAAGATCATCCGTTGCGTTGCCTGCCGCCGGAATTCCAACTCGTCAGGCGTCACCTCTGCCTGAACCCAAGCACCCAATAAAAACACCGACACCAGCGACGATTTCATGCAATCCAATACAGATCGTTTTCGCATATCAGAATAACATTTCGATGTTTCGATCAACGGCGGAGAGCCTCTTCGGGAGTTTTTGTAGACAGGCATTTCATTCGAACGGTGATTATTGAAAAAGCTTTCATTCACTCGCTTCAAACTCCCCCAGATAGACCGGCTTCACACTGTAATCAAACAATAGAGTATTGCGGTACTTGCCATGAGGAGGTTTTTCCGGGGAACCGTATTTCGATGTCGAAGGGCGGATGACTTGATCGATTTCCGTGATCCACAGCTTCCCGCGTGTATCCTTTGCCGACAATTGAGCAGTCGTCATCGCAGGTGTTGTATTGCCTGCGCTATTGGGGTTGTAGTTCCCCATGGGCCAGAAAGTTGCTCCTGTGACCGTGTCGGTCTGTTTCGAGAAGACCACATAGGTCGGCTTGGAATTGCCAGTCGCCCCCTTTGCTTTGGCCTTGGCGGCGGGATAGTCGAGGACCGATGAGTAAAACATGCGTTGCTGCGGATTGTCGGGCTGAGGCTCGGGAGTCAGATATTCCTTGAGGAGCCAACCCAACTGCCCGCTTTTTGCATTGTTCTGATAGAGTGGGAAATGGTCGGTCAGAACAGGCCCCGGCAGGGTCGAATTGTTATCGGACGCATAGGTAAGAATTGCCGCGCCGATCTGCCGGAGGTTTGAAACGGAGGTCGAGCTGCTTGCTTTGTTCCGCATGCTCGTGGCGAGTGAAAACAACAAGGTCGCAAGCACGGCAATGATCACGATGACCACCAACATCTCCATCAGGGTGAAGGCGGCTTTGAGTGTTTTGGGATTTTTCATGATTTGATCGGGAAGATTCATTGGGTTTTCATTCTCCACCGAACACACGGCATGCCGGACAGAAACCTGACACACTTTGAGAAGGATTCGTGATCCATCCACCATCCTCAGATGGACCCGGGACGTTCCTTGTCGGCTTGGGCTGCCTTCACTTTGGTGATCCGCTTGCCGAGGCGACGGAGTTTCTGATCCTGATAGAGTGACGATGGACTGAGGGTTCCGCCTTTCCCCTCGCCTTCTGCGATGTCGAGCGGCAGGGACTTGCCGGTGGTCCGGAGCTCGATTCCGCAAGGTTCACCCTGCGTCCCAATCACATATCCGTAGCGGGCCTGACCGGATCGCACGATTTTTCCGCTGTTGATCTTGTTCGATCCACTGCCCGATGTGTTCCAATAGACGCAGTGTGCGGAGGCGAGTGCCTGATAGTTCCAACCGCGATGCACCGCCTCCCACCAGCTTTCGTGGGCATGACATTGGTCCCAGAGGCTCGAATGGGAGAAATGCATGTGATTGTCGCTGCCATCCCCATCGGTCTGGACATAACCGGTATCTCCGGTGGAGCTTCTGGTATTCCTGTCCACGCACTTATGGAAGACATTCCCGGAAGATCCGGCGTGAGAATTGACGAAGCCATGGCGTGAGAAATCCGCGAGGCAGTTTTCAACCAAGCAGTCATTTCCGTTGGTAAGGCGGAACATGTATCCGTTCCCTCCACCGCCGCCATACTGTGGGCGTTTCATCGAGCAATTCAGGAGAGTGACGTTGGAGCTGATGCCGATTTGAATTCCATTGGAAAGGATATGACAGGTGAAGGAATTGCCGGCTGCCTGATAACTGTGCACATTCCGGACCCAGCAATTTCGTGCCCTGCTGAAGTTGATCACCCAGGATGCATGCACATCGTAGCCACCCGTTCCCTGCACTTCATAGTCATTGGACTGCCAGCCTTTTCCAGGATGTTGCGCATTGCCGATAGACAGGTTCTCGATGCCGCTTTCCTGAATCCGGCTGTCATATTTCTCCACCCGGGCCTTGTCCCGGATCAAATGATAATAGCGAGCGGGGATATCAGTTTCAATCCAACCTTCCTTCGCATGCACTGCCATGACTTCACGCTGATACATGGCGGGAGCGGGAGTTTCAGCACCTTCCTTCCAAACCTTGGATTGTCCGTGTTCTTCGATCCACTCATTCGTAAAATCCCAGCGGACACCAACGAGGTCGCCCACCTTGAAGCGAGAGGCGTTGGCCACATGGAGCCGATGGACCGGTGTGAGCACATCCTTGGTCAAGGGTGTTGTAAAAACCGGGGCGGTGCGATCATTGCCCCGCACCATGATGATCGCACTGGACCGCATGACGGTCGAGTGATTGAGAAGGAAGGTTTTCCCCTCACCGCTGCCGCGCAGGATTGTGTTGTCGGAAGAGATCCGAAGCACCGATTTGCTGTCCGGGCGAGGCAGGGAGATGCGAAAGGTTCCGGGTGGCAGCAGCACAACACCCCCGCCGGCCTTGCCAGCGGCATCGAGGGCTTTTTGGATTGCAGCCGTGCTGTCTGTTTCACCGGTCGGGTCTGCGCCGTATTGGCTGACAACGTTGAGGGTATTCCTATCTGTTTCAGGGATGCGGGCTTCACCCCGTTGGTATCCTGCATAAGAGAAATCCTGGATGAGCTTATCCTTGGAGAAAGAGGATCCAACCGGAGGTGACCAATCAGGCGGATAAAGGGAGCTGCGCCAAGTTTCTGATTGGGAAATGGATGCTGCAATCAGGTAGCACAGGAGCAAGCTTCCTTGAGCGAGAAGACTCCCGCCAATGGCGCGCTGCGGTCGAAGATGCGGAAGCATGGGAATGAAGTGGTGCCAAAAATACACAGGAAAGCGGAATCCGAGAAGGCGATTATACGGATTTGGCTCCTGAATCTGCCTCATTCCGAGGCAAAAAGTTCAATCGATGGAAAAAATGATCCATCAGCATGACCGGCGGCGGCGCAACAGGGCGATGAGGCCGAGGCTACCAAGCAGTGCCGCGCTGGGTTCGGGGACGGGGGAGTAGGTTAAAAAGATCTGGCTGTTATCGCCCGGCACGGCACCCACACCACCCAACGAGACGCCGAAGATGCCGGTGAAGCTGTTGGCGAACGCGCTGGTATTGATGTTGAAAGCTGTGGCATCGAACCCGTTGATCGTCGCGAAATCCGCGATCAACCAGTTGTAGCTGCCAACGTCGGAGAAATTGGTGGCAAGACCGGCTGTGTTGCTGAGGGTGAGCGAGGTGATGAGGAGGTTGAATGCGGAGCCGGATGCGGCGGTGATGTCGAGGGTGCCGGAACCGGAAAGGAGGTCCCATCCGGGATCCGCGCCAGTGGTGCCGGTGGCGTTGTTGATTTCCCAAAGATAGGAACCGCCGGATGCCCAGGTTTGTGCTCCAGTCGTGGCGGTGCCCGGGCTGTTTCCGGGAGAAATTGTCTGGCTGCTGCCAATGGTCCGGCCGCTGAGTGAACCTTCCCAGTTGGTGCCAGAGATCGTGCCACTGTTGAAGGTGACCGTAGGAGAAAGGTTGGTGGTGGCGTTGTAGCGGAAATCGCCACCATTAATGTTAACTCCCGAGCTGGTATTGATCGAGCCCGCTGCGCTCACGGCAAGTGTGCCTGCATTGACGTTGGTAGCCCCAGTGTAGGCGTTTGTGCCGTTGGTGATTGCCCATGTTCCCGTGCCGGATTTGGTGATGGAGAGTGTTGCTGTTCCATTGGAGATGGAGCCACTGACGGTGTTGGCTCCGGTTGAGGTGCCGGAGAGTTCCAAAACACGGTTTCCGGTTGCTCCTGAATCGATGTTTCCGGCGAGGTTGAGAGAGCCGCCATCGCTGGTGATCGTGGAGGTGCCATTGCCCGCAATGGTTCGCAAAGTGCCGTTGATGACGTTGTTTCCGGCGGAGTTCTGTATGGAAAGTCCGGCGGTGGTGATCGAGAGATTCGAAGCGAGCGAAATGTTGCCAGCGCTTCCATCCAAGTTGAGATAGCCGGCATTCTGGGCGTTGATGGTTTTGGGTCCGCTGCCCAGAGCGTTGGCATGGGTGATCTTCAGTTCGCCGGTGCTGATGGTGACACCGCCGGTGAAGGTATTGTTGCCGGTGAGTGTGAGGGTGCCTGCGCCGCCTTTGGTGAGAGTGCCGCCGGAGCTGGTCAAGTCCGTCGCCCAAGTGACATTCTGGCTGTTGGTGTTGATGCTGTAGGCTTGATTCGCCGCCGTGCTGAAACGACCCGAGTAGTCGTGAGTGTTGGACGCGGAGTGTTGCAGGGAGCCGCCACCAAAGACAATGGATCCGGGATTTACTGCCGCTGAGTTGCCGAGCGGACCGGAGACACCTACATTTTCCGCCACTCCCAGATTGATCACGCCTGCGCTGAGCGTGGTCACGCCGGTGTAGGTATTTGCCTGGGAGAGGGTCAGCGTGTTGGATCCAAGCTTGGTGAGGTTGCGAGAACCAGTGAGCGCCGTGGTTTGATCGAAGTTGCCAGAGGTGGTGTCGATACCGACGGATGAGGCATTGTCCAACGAGAAGCCGGACAGTGTGTTGGTGAAAAGAGCTGCGACATCCGCACTCGTGTAGTCGCCGGAGACAGCGCCGACACCAAGTCCGATATTTCCGGCGGCACCTGAGGTGACAAGACCTGTCGATTTGGCCCCGGTGTTTCGAAACACGAGGAAACCACCATCCACCTGAGTGGCACCATCGTAGGTGTTGGTGCCGGAGAGGACCAAGGTGCCCGCACCCTGTTTGGTGAGGCCCAGACCTGTGCCGATGATCGCACCTTGGATCTGGCCAGAGATGTCTGTCGCTTGCTCGAACACCCGAGAGCCGGTTCCGGCCAGTGTGATGCCGGTGTCGACTGTGCCCAGATTTTTGAGGAGACCGTTGGTGTAGGTGATGTTGGTCAGGCTGGTAATGTTCTTACCAGTCATGTCCAGGACGGCGGAGGCACCGTTCAAGTTGAGGTTGGCAGTGTTGTTAGTTCCTGCTCCCTTGACGATGTTTCCGTTCAGAGTCGTGGTGCCGCCAGTGAAGTTAAGCGTTCCGGTTGTCGTTCCACTGCCGCTGTTGGTGGACATCGTGATCGCTCCAAAGGTGGCTGTACCGCCGCCGATGTTGATAGTGGCGCTGTTGCCTCCCGTCATCCCGAGGTTGGTAGCGACGGCCATGTTGACTGAAGCAACTTCAAGCGTTCCGGTATCGAATGAGAGAGTCGCGGTGGAACCGGCCGATCCAGTTCCTGTTCGCCTGGCCATGGTCAATGCATCGATTTTGGCGTCCACATTGTGAGCGGAAAAATCCACTACCGCCGTGTGGGTGCCATTATGACCAAAGCTGTTGTTGACCATGTTCATGGTGGTCACGGCCGATGTGCCATCCGCAGCACGGAGCCGCAAGGTGCCGGTGCTTGTTTCGAAGGAAATATTGCCACTGCCCCGCCCTCCGGCGGAACCTACCGCCACAGTGTTGGCGTTGATGTTATTTTCAACGCTACCGAGTTTCAGAGTCTGGGTGATGCCTCGTCCCGCCCTGTCACCGACGCCGAGCACAGATGCGGTGATGCTGCTGGTGGCAGCGAGCTTTACGGTCACCTGTGCTCCAAAAGTCTGGGCGCTGTTGGCGCCCAGACGGAAAACCCCGGTGGCACCCAAATTGGCAGTCAAGGTACCCAGCCCACTCATGTCCAAGCTATTGGTGGGTGTACCAGCTGTCGGAGACGTTTGTCCGATTTGGAATGAGGTGCCGCCGACCGTGAGCGTGCCCGTGCTGCCGGTGAGGGTCACATTCGTCGGAGTCGAAGCAGTGGTGCTGCCAGCGAGCAGGAAATTTCCGCTCACTGTCAGAGTCTGGCCTGCGGCGATGGCTGTCGTGTGCTGGAGGGAGGCGCTTTCCTGAATGTAGGTTAGCGAAGCAATCGAGATGCTCGCATCCACCGTGCTGGTGGTGCCGGAAGCCAGCGCACCGGTGGCGTTGAAAGTGATATCATCTCCTGCTGCCGCGGCATTGTCGCTCCAGTTTGCCACTGTGGACCAATTGTTGTTCACGCCTCCCGCATCCCAAGTGATGGCAGCAGCGCGGAGGACTGGAGAAACCAGAATCGTTCCGGCGGCGATGGAGATGGGAAGCAGAAAGAGACGTTTGTTTTTCATGGGTTATGACTTGGGTTTTAGCTTGGGCAGCGGAAATGATTGGGTTTCCAAGGGAAAAACCACCCGACCGCGCTAGGTGCGGTCGGGTGGGGAATCGAATTTCTCAAGGCACCTGGGTCACCTTGAGACGGGCAAACTTCTTCGCCGGAGTGCCTGGAGTGAATGGGAAGGAAATGCTGCCCGCACTTTCGATCACCGGAGGTTTGGCCTCGGTGCTCCATGACCCGGTTTCGAGGGTGAGTGAGGTTTCGATATCATAAGTGATATCTGTTCCCCATGGTGCGCCGCGTTTGGTGAAGGTGATGGTATTGCCACCTAGGACACCCCTTTCACCGCCGTCCACGAGGGCATATTCAACGAGGTTCTTCACACCATCGTTGTCAGAGTCTCCATTGGGTCCGCCGGTGACAGGAGGCACCTGGGTGCTGGCCCATGTCGCATAATCGGAACCGCTGGAAGTGGCAGTGAGAAATCCGCTGGCATCCAAGGCAAAGTCACTGAAACCGGTAGCGGAGATTTGGCTGAGTTGAGCTGGGCTCAAGCCTGCGCTGTTGGCAAATCTGAGCGACGAGCCTGAAACAAAACTGCCTGTGATGTTGAGCGTGCCGGCCCATGTGCCGTTACTGTCGTCAAACTCGATCTTGGCTCCGGCGGCGAGCTTGAGGGTGGCTGAGCCGGAAACGGTAAGGGTGCCGGCATCTTCGGTTCCGGCTGTGGCCGCATCCAAGGTCGCGTTGCCCATAGAGACGGGCGATGCGTCTGGAAGAACGTTGGTTGCGCCCAATGCAAGTGTGCCGCTGCTGATCGTCGTGTTTCCTCCATAGGTATTGGCACCCGTGAGTGTCCATTTTCCAACACCGGCTTTGGTTAAGCTGAGTTTGCCGGTTCCAGAAGGGTTGACGAGAGCTGCGGCGATCAGGTTGTCACCGGTGTTGGTGCCACCGAGGGTGAAGGTGCGATCCAGATTCGGAGTGCCTGAAATGGTGGCGTTCTGATGGGTTGCCTGGATGGCGGTGGTGGGCGTATCCAACGTGATCTGGCGGGTGTCATAATTGACTGCCGTGATCTTGGTGCCCGCAGCGATGCCAGTGGCCGCAATGGTCATGCCAGAGAAAAGCGTGTGGGCATCACGTGCCGTGATCACCGTATCACCGAGCCCGAACAAGGCGATTGGCGTGCCGGTGCCATTCACCAGAGTTACGGACGAGGAATTGGTCAGACTGAGCGAGCCGTCTCCGGATGATTCGAGCGTGGGTGAGGGACCGACGAGTCCGACTGCGCGGTCGCAGGAGGAATTGGAAGCTCCCACATGGCGGAAGGTGCCGCCGAAATTGAAACCGGTGCCCGAGCCAATCGAGCTTGGTGTGCCGCTGGCGGTCATGTTCTGGACGATGGTGGTGCCCACCGAGAAACTCGGGGTTGCCTGAGTCCCTTGGTTGTCGGTGCGAGCGAGGGTGAGGGTGCCGGTGCCGAGTTTGTTGATGCCCGTGGAAGTGGTCGGGTTGGTATCGACGAGCCGGGAGTTGACCACTACATCTCCACCACCGAGGAAGTTGAAGGTGCGCGTGGAACTGACTACATCGTTGCGCAGGACGGAGGTCGTCGCGGGAGCGCCGAGGGTGAGGGTGCCGGCAGCCGACTCAATGGCATAGGAGCCTCCAGCAGCAGTGATCAGAATATTTCCGAGGAATGCGTTGTCATCGGAAGCGTTGCGCAGGAAAACCGGGGATCCGAATGCGGTTTCACCACTGGCGATATAACTCTTGCCGGAGGTATTGATCGTCTTATCGACGTCCACCGTGATGTTGTTGGCGAGTTCGAGGATTGAAACCATGCGGTTGTCACCGGTGAAGGTGATGGTCTTGGCAGTGGCGATCGGTCCCAGGGATTCGCTGTGCTCGATGCGTAGGGTGTTGGAAGTGGCGATTCCACTGATCCGCACGTTGCCTGTGAAGGTGTTGGCCACGGGAAGAATCAAGGTCCCGGTGCCTGTCTTGGTCAGCGCGCGAGGTGCTGTTAGGGCGATATTCTGAGTAAAGGATCCGCCGGCATTGGTAGTGTCGATAAGGACTCCGGATGCGGGATCGAGACTGAAACCGGCCAGCGAGTTGGAGTTGAACAAATCACCTATTTCGGCAGCCGAGTAGTAGAGGGGATCCGAGTTGTGTGCGCCAAGCCCGAGGCTGCCCAGAGAAGTCGCCGTGGCAGTGCCCGAGGCTTTGGCGTTTTTTGATCCAAAAATCAGGCTGCCGTCATCGATCTGTGTGGGACCGTCGTAGGTGTTGGTGCCGAATAAGGCGAGGGCACCCGGACCTTGCTTGGTGAGGCCGACGCCGGTGCCGGTGATACCTCCCTGGATGATGCCCGAGATATTGAGTCCTTGATTGAACACGCGGGAGCCTGTCCCAGCCAAGGTCATGCCGGTATTGACCACGCCGAGATTTTTGAAGAGGCCGTCGGTAAAGGTGATGCTGTTCAGGTTGGTGAGATTCCCCCCCGAGGTGTCGAGCACGGCAGTTGCGCCGTTGAGTGTGAGGTTGGCGGCGATGGTCCCGACGGCAGTGCCACCTATCCGGGTGATGCCTCCGGTCACCGTGCTGGTTCCACCGGTGAAGTTGAGCGTTGCTGTGGTGCCGCCACCACCGTTGTTGGTCGCCATGGAAATCGGGCCGAACGTGGCTGTTCCGCCACCGATATTGATGGTGGCGTTGTTGTTGCCGGTCATCCCCGCGTTGGTGGCTACGGCCATGTTGACAGAGGCGACTTCGAGGGTTCCGGTATTGAAGCTTAGAGTCGCGTTGGAGCCGGATGAGCCGGTTCCTGTCCGCCTCGCCATCGTCAATGCGCCGATCTTCGCATCGATGCTGTGGCCGGAGAAGTCCACGGTGGCGGTGTGTGTGCCATTGTGGCCAAAGCTATTGTTGACCATGTTCATGGTGGTGACGGCTGCAATGCCGTCAGCAGCGCGGAGAGTCAAAGTGCTGCCGGAGACGGTTTCGAAGGAAAGATTGCCACTGCCACGACCATTGGTGGAGCCAATGGCAACCGTGTTGGCGTTGATGGTGTTTGAGACGCTTCCGAGCTTCAAAGTCTGGGTGGTGGCTCCTCGTCCTGTCCTGTCACCCACCCCTAGAATGCCTGCGGTAATGGTGCTTGTGGAGGCCAGCTTGACTGTCGCCTGCGGACCATTGCCGTTCGTAGAATTTGAACCGAGACGAAAGAAGCCACTGCTACCCAGATTTGCCGTAAGTGTCCCCAGTCCACTCATGTCCAAGCTATTGGTGGGTGTACCAGCTGTCGGAGACGTTTGTCCGATTTGGAATGAGGTGCCGCCGACCGTGAGCGTACCCGTGCTGCCGGTGAAGGTCACATTCGTCGCAGTCGTTGCGGTGGCGCTTCCAGCGAGGAGGAAATTTCCGGCCACGTCCAGAGTCTGGCCAGCTGCGATGGCGGTCGTGTGTCGGTTGGCGGCGTCCTCGAAGCTATAGCTCAAGGATGCGATCGACTCGCTTGCGCTTACGGTATTCGTGGTGCCGGATGCGGTGTTGCCGGTGGCGTTGAACGTGACATCATCGCCTGTTGGAGCAGCATCATCGCTCCAGTTGAGGAACGTGGACCAGTTGGTGTCACCACCGCCCGCATCCCATGTAATGGAATCAGCGCGAACCTGTGCGGAGAGCACCATGAAACTGGCGGCGATTGTGGACGGGAAAAGGAAGAACCGTTGATTTTTCATGGGTTGATTGATGTTGTGTTGAAGCAGGTCTGCGAAATTGTTGGGTTTTCGAACCTGCTACCTCACCTCACGGCACCTCCAGAAAAAAGCTGACCTGATTTCTGAAAGTTTTTTCCAAAGGGTTTCAGATCTTGGAGTCGAACGGCGATTTTACGTTCCATTCCCATCTGACACCTCTCGCGCTAAGACCAAACGCGTCTTAGCGGCGGGCCGGGGAGGTCCATGCGGCGGGTCGAGGATTGGCGACAGTCAATGGCGTCGTGTCGGAATGGGCCGTCATTTCCTGCTGGAGCAGCGCCATCATCGCGGCGATCCGAGGTGCTTGCTCAGGCCGGTCAACGAGATTTTCCAGCTCATGCGGATCTTGGGTCAGGTCGAAGAGCTGGGTGCGGTCCACCAACGGATAACGGATGAGTTTCCACCGGTCGTCGCGGATGGCGCGCTGGCAATGGCGGTAAGCGGTGTAAAGCACGTCGCGGACTTTGCTTTGCTTTCCGGTTAGGATAGGAACGATGCTTTTGCCCTCGACTCGATATGGGATATTCGCGCCTGTGAACTCGGCGAAGGTCGGGAACAAGTCCATGAGATAGACGAACGCCTCGCTCTTGCCCTGCAGAATGCCGGGGCCGGCGATGACAAGCGGGACATGCATGCCGCCGAGTTCGTAGAGGTTTTGTTTTCCGAACAAGCCGTGCTCGCCCATCGAAAGGCCGTTGTCGCCGCTGAAGATGATAATGGTATTTTCCCACTGACCACTTTTTTTGAGCTGCTCAAATATGCGGCCGATGTGGTGGTCGAGACCGGTGATGCAGGCGTAGTAGTCGGCAAGCTGCCGCCGCGTGTTCTCCGGTGTGCGCGGCCATGGCGCGAGCTTTTCATCACGCACGGCCATCTCGCCGTTGTCGAAGGGATGCTGTGGCAGGAAGGCGGGCGAGAGCGGGATCTTGGCGGGATCATAAAGCGCATGAAACCGTGGCTCAGCGGAACGCGGGTCGTGCGGGACGGGAGGTGCGAGGTAGATATAGAAAGGCTTTGGCTCGGGTGAATCCGTGCGGGATTTGAGGAACTGGATCGTGCTATCGGCGAGACGCTGGCTGTTATGCGCCCGGTCATCCGCAGCATTCTTGTCGTGGCCTTCGTCTTTGATACTCGTTTCAAACTCCGCCAGTCCTGCGGGAAAGCCATTGCCATACTTCCCCATGTGCCAAGTTTGATAGCCAGCCGCCTGGATGACGCGGGGGAGAAACGTCATCGAATCCTTCGCATTGGCCGCGGCTCCGGGAGCGCCGGGGATGCGCTGCCAGGAGCGGCCCGTGAGCAGCATGGCACGGCTCGGGGCGCAGACCGCTCCCGTCATGGAACCCATGGTGTAACAACGGGTGAAGGCCATGCCACGTTCGACGAGTGAATCGAGATTCGGCGTGACGAGCAATGGGTTGCCGAGCGCACGCAAGCCGTCGGGGCGATGGTCGTCGGTATGGATGTGAAGGATGTTCAGCTTCGCTGTCGGTGCGGCGTGCAGCATGCCAGACACTAACACAACAAGTGCGACAGAGATGAGGGCGATGGGTTTCGTCATGGCATGGGTGATGGGGCACAGCCTGGCTTGGGCAAAGACTGCTAAATCCGTGGAATCTCACAATCACACGGCATCCCCGGGCAAAAGCTGACCGACTTTCTAAATGCCTTTTGGGATGAAGGCCGCTGAGAAAGTTCATGTGAGGACCGATGGGCGGGATTGGACGACTCGATTTTCACCAACCATGCGTGCTGTCCGGTTCGAGTGTTAGCATCTTGCAAGCCCTCAGGCAGTCGCACCTTGATCGCTGAATTCTCTTTGGACCATTCCAGTGAATGCTATGAAATTGCTTCTCCGGGTTGGTGCGCATGAGAGGCTAGAAAGCGGTTCGGAGACCGGGAGAAAAGGGGTTGAACTACTTTTCCCCGTTCCATTCGATTTTGAGGACGTGGATGCCATCCTTGCGGACGGGCAGGCGGATTTCGAGTTGGCCGGCCTTCTGTATAAAATCCAAGGGCGTCTCGTCCGCAAGCCAGGTGACGCGGGCGGCCTGCGCGGGGCATTTTTCGAGATTGAGGGAGTCGCCCGGCCAATCGAGCAAATGGATGTAGGCGATGCCGGGCTTGGTGGTGCAGCAGTTCGTCGGTGGATTTCCATTCGTGATCGAACTTGTCGAAGCCCCAGTGCTTGTTGATGGTCAGGCAGCTCTCCCACGGCTTGTCGATCTTTCCGCCGGGGATGAACTGTTCCGAGATCCCGTAGTCGCCTTGACGGTGGCCGACGCGGTCGTTGATCAGGCAGTTTGGCTGGAGGTCGAGGATGAATTTGGCACCGGCATTCCTGGCCATCAGCGCCCATGCGCGCGCGTCGAACTTGGCCGGATTGAAACGGGCCGCCAGCTTGGTATATTCGGCGCACGGGATGCGGAACTCCTGCTGCAAATGGAGGTCGCGCTTGGAGCGCTGGCCGTTCCACTCGCTGCCCGCCACGGTGTGGATGCCAAAATGGACAAACATGCCGAACCGCGCGTCGGTGAACCATTGCAAGCGGGGTTCAAGCACCGGAGGAGCCGCGGTTGCCACGACCGGTTTGCCGATGGCCAAAAGGGCGATGAAGAAACTGAATGCGATGGGTTTGATCATGAAATCTGCTACGAGGTGGATCCCATGTTAGGGAAGGCCGTTGAAATTTGCGGAATTCCTTTTCCGTCCGATTAAGATACGGCACTCTCGGGAGAAAGTTGATGGATTTTCCGGAGTTATCTTGCGAATTCGATTCTGTCCGAGAGGCACTCCCTCACTCAGCGGCGACGCGGAAGAAGAGCGAGGGCGCGGTGAACGGCGCTCCGGTCAGTGTCACGACTACGTTTTCGTCGCTGCCGTCGGGCGTTGCGACTTGGCCCAAGGTGGCGGCGGTGTCCTCCGTCCAACTATTCGTGGTGAGTGAGGTGGAGGTGAAGATCCTATAGGTGAGGCTGGTTCCGGCGCGGCGACGATAGGTGAAGGTGCCGTTGGTTTTGTCGAGTTGGACGAGGATCGGATTCACCGAGGAACCGTCGAGCGGGTCCAGACCGAAGGCGAATTCCTGTTGATTGTTCAATCCATCGTGGTCGTTGTCGTCGGAAGGATCGGAGACATCGGCATGCAGGAAAGAATCCGCCCATTGGGTGTAGGGCGTTCCGGGTCCGGGGGGAACGCTGATGGTACCGGGACCGGTGATGGCGGAAGTGGCAATGACGGGAAAAACGCTGGTGGCGTTTCCATAGGTTCTTCCGGGCGCTTGCAAGACGCCGTTGATGATTAGGCTTGCGACGGTGTCGTTCCCGGGAGTTGGCAGATCGAGGGTGGCGGCACCCGGATTGGACAAGGTGCCAATGGTGACGGTGGAGGCGTCCGCGAAGTTGGGAGTTGGGACGTTGAGGATCCCCTGCCCGATGGTGGTGTTGCCGGTGTAAGTGTTGGTTCCCGCGAGGACGAGGGTGCCGGCGCCGGTCTTTATCAAATCTCCGCCGCCATTGATCTGGGCGACGTTTTTCAAGGTGCCTGATTCAAGGGTCAGGGTGATGGGATTCGAAATGTTGCCGATAGTGCCTGCCGTCATGTCGAGGGTGCCACCGCTGAGAATGACGGTGGCGATCGTGGCAGTGCCGCCGCCTTTGGCGAGGTCTCCGATCACCGTGGTGGTGCCACCGCTTAGATTAAGGGTCGCATTTGTAGACGTCGATCCCCCGCCGCTGCTGGTCGCCATCGTGATCGCATCGAACGTCGCGCTGCCGCCGCCAATGTTGAGGGTGGCATTGATCGCGCCAGAGGTTGAAGCGGGTTGAGCGTTGACGGCCATGTCGAGCGTGCCGACTTCAAGCGTTCCGGCATCGAAATTGAAAGTCGCGGTGGCATTGGCGACTGAGCCGGTTGAATTCCGTCTTGCCATGGTCAGCGTGCCAATCCTGGCATCAACGGTGTGGCCGACGAGGTTTGCGGTCGCGGTAAGGTTGTTTGATGTGCCGAACGAGGTGTTGATTAGATTGACCGTTTCCACGGCAGACGTTCCGTCAGCGGCACGGAGCTTCAGGGTGCCGGTGCTTGTTTCAAACGAGAGATCACCGTTGCCTCGCCCTCCGCCTGCGTTGGCTCCGACGGAAATCGTATTGGCGTGAATGGTGTTTTCCATGCTGCCAAGTTTCAAAGCATGCGTTCCCCCTCTTCCTGCCCTGTCACCCACTCCGAGGATGTCCGCGGTGATGCTGCTAGTATTGGCGAGTTTCACGGTGGCGAGCGCACCGGCGGTTGTGGTATTGATCGCACCCAGGCGGAAAACCCCGGACTCACCCAGGTTGGCGGTGAAATTGCCGAGGCCGCTCATGTCCAGGCTGTTGGTGGTGGTGTTGGATGTCGGTGCCGTTTGTCCGACTTGAAACTCGATGCCGGTCACCGCGAGTGAACCGGCACTGCCAGCGACTGTTAGATTTGTCGGGGTCGCAGCATCCACTCTTCCGGAGAGGCGGAAGTTTCCATCCACGGCCAAGGTCTGTCCTGCGGCGATGTGGGTGCTGTGCTGGAGGGTGGCGCTCTCATGGCT
>JBBARN010000067.1:0-16625 GCA_040399845.1 Luteolibacter sp.
GATATAACAAGATCTGATTTGTTTTGCTCAACATCGAACCGAGAATCGCCCGCAGTGCCGCTTTCCTCAAGCCGCTCGTGATCCGTGAAAATACGGATGAAGTCCAAGCTTGCGACAATGCTCGTGACGGCCGTCAGGAAAATTGTCGCAAATTGGGGTGGCTGGGGGAACGGTTCAGCCTCCGGGGGGGCGTATCCGTGATTGTCATGGACAGGTCCCAAGCAGCGGAAATTGGTGCCCGCCGATACTCACCAAGCTCAGCCAATAACAATCACTGCCTCCCATGCCCCTGACGCCATCTGGTTGCCACGGCGTTCCGATTTCCACTGTTTGGCAGCTGGAGTCATCGAATTCCGCCGCCGCCCATTCAAGTCTGTCTCCGGGGGAAAACAGGGCGATTTTCGGCTATGGCATCGAAGGGGCATGGGAGGCTGATTGCTTACTTCCGCACTCGGCTCAAGATAGAATCATGATCAAGGGGGGGATCAGACCTCGAGTGGAGCACGGAACCACGGAAAATGTTAGATATAATAAGGGGTTAGGATTATGAATTGACAGACAAAAGGAATTTCGGAGTGAGACTTATCGGGATATGATACGCTCCCGCTGACCGAATTGGTTGGCGAATCCGAGTCGAGGGGGGGATTGTCACCAACTCTGACACAGAAAACTGTGCAGGCTGGATTCAACTGGGGCCGACTCGGATTGCTCAACATCGACGGGACAATGGTCCGCCACGCTGCCTCCCACAAGCAGGGCTTGATCCGTAAAAGTACGGATGTTGTTCCACTTAACGACAATTATCGTGACGGCCGTCACAAAAATTGTCGCGGGATGGGGGCGAGGGGATGACCTCGTGCATGATGGTTTCCAGGTCCTTGACGACGGCGGGCCAGGAGAGGGATTCGGCGGTTAGGCGGGCTTGGTGGCCGAGGCTGAGGCGGAAGGCTGGGGTGAGAAGGCTTTCGGCCGCTTGGAGGTAAGCGGCTTCGTCCGATTTTGGGACTTTGAGGCCGTTTTCGCGATGGGTCACGTGCCAGGCGGCGGCGGCGTAGTCGTAGGACAGGGTGGCGAGTCCGCTGGCCATGGCTTCGAGCAGGACATTGCCGAAGGTTTCGGTCTCGCTGGGGAAGAGAAGCAGGTCGGCGGAAGCATAACAGGCGGCGAGTTGCGCGCCGGTGCGGTATCCGGCGAAGAGGACTTCCGGGTGTTCGCGCTGGAGTTTGCGGCGTGCCGGGCCATCGCCGACGACGACGCAGATGACATCCGGGCGGGATCGGCGCATGCGATCGAAGGCGCGGATGGCGAGTTCGATGTTTTTTTCCGAAGAGACCCGGCCGACGACAAGGGCGACGGGTGTATCGCCATGGGCATTCCATGAAGCGCGCAGGGCGGGGTCGCGTCGGGAGGGGTGAAACAAGGTGGTATCCACGCCACGGCCGACGACGCCGATGTGCTTGAATCCAGCCAAAAGCAGCTTTTCCCGGGCGTCCGGGGAGGGGACGATGGTGCGGGCAAGGCGTCCGTGAAACCACTTTTGGTAGCGCCAGACGCGTTCGGCAAAGCGGTGCATGCCGTATTTGGCAAGGTATTCGCGGAAATTCGTGTGGAAACCACCGATCACGGGGATGCCGAGGCGGCGCGCTGCGGCGACGGCGGAGAAACCGAAGGGCGTTTCGATGGCGACGTAGATGATGTCCGGCCTAGCGCGGGCCCAGCGACGGCGGAGTTGACCGGGCCAGGGGGCACCCACGCGGATTTCCCAGTAACCGGGCAGCGGCCACCACGGGACGCCGGTTTCGCCGGGGGCACCCGTGGCACCGGAGCGGATGACTTCCACGCGATGGCCGAGTGCGCGCAGGCCGTTGCAAAGGTGGCCCAGCGAGAGTGCGACGCCATTGATGTCCGGCACAAAGGTATCCGTGACCACTTCGATCCAAAGTGGTTTTTCCGCAGATACTGGGGACTCCTGGCTCATGGGTGGAGGGTCAGCGGGCGAGCTCGACCCAAAGTTTTTTGAGTTTCAAGATGGTTTTCAGATACCAAGCCCGGCGGTCGGCGTTGGCGGGGCGGCTGAGAAGCTGGGCGGCGCGGAGGGCGGTGGTGAATTCGCCGCTGAGCGGATTGAGGTAGCGCGGGTAAACGACGAGAGCACCGCAGGCGAGTTCATCGAGGGTAAGGCGGCGTTTGCGACGCGGGCAGGGCAAGTGATCTCGGGTAAGTCCCCAGCCGGCATAAAATGGTAGGCCGTAGGTGACGACAGGGACCTTGCGAATCAGGGCTTCGAAGCCAACGGTGGAGGTCATCGTGTGGACTTCATCGCAGCGGGCGAGCCAATCGAGCACATTTCCCTCGGTGACGACAAGATCGGCGATGGCTTCGGCCGATTCGGGTAGTACAGCTCCGTGGCGGACGCCGGCGACCAGATCCGGATGAGCCTTGTAGATGAGGAATGCCTGCGGTTCGCACTCACGGACACGGCGGAGCAGTGCGCCATTGTTGCGGATTTCCGGGCTGCCGCAGGCGATGGAGGCATCGGCATCGACCTGGCCGGGGACGAGGATGATTTTGCGGCCACCTGCTTGGGAGCGGTCCCAGGTGGTCGCGCTGGTGGTCAGGTTGTATTTGGTGAGGCGATGTTTTCGCAGGAATTCGAGCAATTCCGAGGTTTCCTCCAATTGATTTGCCGAAAAATCCGCGCTGTTGAGGAGCTGTTCGAGGCGGCTGGGAGATCGAGGGTCGAAATAGATCCCGGCATCGTCCACCACCCACGAAAGCGGGCGATGGAAGGCAGCGCCGAGGCCGGTCGAGCGGAGGAATCCATCCTCCACGCGCATCGCTGAGGATCCCTCCGGTGCAGGTTTGCCCCCCCAGCAGAGGAGGCGGGCGTCGGGGAGTGAGTGAGCGATTTCCTTGGCCTCCGATGGCGATGCCGCATGCCGCACTTCGTGGGCTGGGGTGGCCAGAAAATCATTGGCGAGGCTGCGTTGCCAGGGCGTCCACCCGACGGTCACCCGGCCCCCGGGAGCTTGCTGCCAGATGGATTGCTGGAATTCCAAGTGGTCCAGAATCCGCCCGAGGCCACAGGGAGTGCCGTCATCGGGGTCAAAATAGTGCCCGTATCCCAGATAGGCGGTCGCAAACAACTCGTTGAGCGGCAATTTCCGCAAGCGCGGCGGCTTGGGGGCGTGGGAGCGATCGCTCGTGAGGCCCCAGCCGGTGTAAAAATTCCAACCATAGGCCTTCACGCCGCAACCGTGGAGGAGCGCCTCCATGCCCATCAGCGAAGTGCCCACATACACCTCCCGGCAGAATTCGAAACAGCTGGCGGGCGAGAGATCCGGCGGGAGGAGCTTGACCCGCGATTCCTTGAAGACCCATTCCGGAAAACAAGAATGCTTGCCGCGGTAGCGGTGGTCAGGGTGGGAGCGGATGTAGACGGGCAGGTCGGGATGCTCGTCGAGCGCGTCCTTCACCATCCGCTCGAAGTCGCCCTCGCTTACCCCGCCGTGCCGCAGTGAGGCATCGCCTTTGGTTTGATCCACCACCAGAACTCCCGGCGTGAGGCGTTCCGGCGTTCGGAAATCGCCCGGATACCAGTTGTATTTCGAAGCGCGGATGCGGCGGAATTGGGAAATCAATGCCTCGATTTCCCTGATATCGGCCGACCAAGGGTTCATCCACGCGGCGGGCTGGCCATGGTTGAGAGCGGAAATCAGGTCGCTGCTGCCTGTGGCATCGAAATACATCCCCTGGGAGTCCGCCACCAACCCGTAAACCGTGCCGGTGCCTGTTTTCAGTGAGCGGACGAGCGCGTCTTCGAGCAACATCGTCGTGCCGCCCGCGCGTTTTGCTGCCAGACCGCTGGGCCGGTAGCCCCAACCGATGTGCAACGGTTCTTCGGCGGGATTGAGTTTTGCGAGCAGCGGGAGCAGCAAGGAATGCTCCCGGAGCTTGCGGAATGGCCACCCGATTTTAATTTCCCCACGCCGAGCCATTTGTTGGGAAAAGGTTCTTCCGCCGTCCCGGGCATTGTCAATCATTGCTTGGTCGGTCGTCCTTCGCGGCCGGACCTTACCCTTGACAAGCCAAAGTCCCGCAACGCAATAATCCGCGCGCCGCGAAAGGGATATTCCGGTTGGGAATCGAAACCAACCATCTGCCTATCGAAGGAAATACGCATCCCTGCCCACTCCAAGAGACTCCATGTCCATCAAACGATCGATCGCCATCAAGACCTTTCCTTTGAGAAACGGATGCGTGGAGATCTTCAAGATCAAATTCGGTTTCCTGAGTCCTTCCCAAAAGCGCTATTACCGGAAAATCAACAACTCCGGTTTGTTTGATCGCCGGCACTATCAGGATCAGGCGCGGCGTTCGCTTCTCGCACGGGTCATGCCCCTGCGCCATTTCATCCTGCGGGGGGAAAAGCTTGGTTTGCAACCAAGCTCCAAGTTTGACCCGGAATCCTACTTGCGCGCCAACCCGGACGTGCGGGATTTGCGAATTTTTCCGCTCCGCCACTATCTCGAATATGGCAAGGAAGAGAGCCGCCCACTGCAGATGCCGTTGATTGCCCGCGGCGAGATTTGTCTTTCCAAGCTGCCCATCATCCGCAGGCCCCTGTGCCACTCAGGCCGCCGCATCGCCGTTTCCATCCACTTGTTTTATTATGACTTGTGGGAAGAAATGCTCGATAGCATTCAGAACCTCCATACGCCCTTCGACCTTTTCGTCACCATCACCATCAAGGATGGATTCGATGAAATTCTGGCCCGCATCCAAGCTGATGTGCCGGATGCGATGGTCGTGGGAATCCCCAATCACGGGCGCGATATTTTTCCTTTCATGCACTTGCTCAATGCAGGTGTGTTCGATGAATACGATGCCGTTTGCAAACTGCATTCCAAGAAGAGCCCGCACCGCCAGGATGGGCATGTCTGGCGGGATCACCTTATTCGCTCCATCCTCCCGGCCGATGGCATGGCGGACAAGCTGGTGGAGCGCATCCTCGCGGATTCCTCGCTCGGTTTTGTTGTGGCGGATGGCCAGGTCTTCACGGATGAAAAATGGTGGGGCAGCAATCGCTCGCGGACCCGCGACCTTTTGCTCAACATCGGCATCGATATTCGTGAAATGCCTCTGCGTTTTCCGGCGGGATCGATCTATTGGGTCACCGCTCCCGTCTTGCGCACCCTGCGTGGGCTGAATTTGGAGCCATGGCACTTCGAAGTCGAAGGCGGGCAACTCGACAGCACCCTCGCGCATGTCATCGAGCGCGCCCTCGGATTCATCGCTGCGGCCGGACAACTCCGCATCGATCAAGTGACGGAACTCCTGGAACGCAAGGTCGAGCCCGTGTCGGCAACTTCAGGAAAGCGCCCGCGCATCAATGCGTTTTATCTCCCGCAATTCCACCCCATCCCGGAAAATGATGCCTGGTGGGGCAAGGGATTCACCGAGTGGCACAATGTCACCCGCGCGCTCACCAACTATCAGGGACACCAGCAACCGAAGATGCCCACGGATCTCGGCTACTACGATCTCCGCCTTCCGGAAACCCTCGACCAACAGGGGCGTCTCGCGGCCGAGCATGGAATCGATGCTTTCTGCGTTTATCATTATTGGTTTGATGGAAAGCGATTGTTGGAAACGCCGTTGGAGAAGGTGCTTGCCGATCCATCGATCCATTTCCCTTTCTTCCTCTGCTGGGCCAATGAAAAGTGGACGCGCTCGTGGGATGGCATGTCATCGGATGTCCTCATGGATCAAACCTATCCGGAAGGTTTCGAGCAATTGCTGGCCGATGATCTCGTCCGCTATTTCCGTGATGCGAGATATGAAACGCACGAGGGGAAACCCAAATTCATCATCTATCGTCCCAATACCATTCCGCGTCTGGCGGAACGCATGACTCAACTTCGCGCGGCGCTTGCCGAGAGAGGGTTTCCCCAGATTCAACTCGGAGCCGGCCTGTATCATGCGGAAGAAAACGATTCGCGTGGGATTGTGGATGTATTTGATTTCTTCGTCGAGATCCCGCCGCACGGATTGGTGGACGGCAAGGACTTCCTCTTTGGTGCGGGGCCGGAAACCGCGAAGTATGGGGAAAAGGATCCTCCAGCTATCCGGCCCTATGATGGCTTCCAAGGGCTTGTCTATGACTACAACGCCGCCGTCCGCAACAGCCTCAAGCCCGGGCGCTATCCGGATGAAATCCTGTGCAAGCTCCGCCGGGGGTTGATGCTCGGCTGGGACAATACCGCCCGCCGTGGACGTAACGCCCACATCGCCTTCGGGTGCAATCCCGCCACTTTCCGCGTCTGGCTCAAGGCGCGCCTCGATGAAGCGAGGAGGCAAGGGCAGCCGGAAATCTATATCAACGCATGGAATGAGTGGGCGGAAGGTACCACGCTTGAGCCCGACCAGCAATTCCACACAGCCTATCTTAAAACCGTGCGCGAACTCGTCGGCCCGAGTGCGCGGCAGCCTCTGTCAGCATCTTCGTCATGAAGAAATGTTATATCCACATCGGCGTCCACAAGACGGGCACCACCTCGATTCAGAATCTGCTCGGCAGGCATCGCGCCGCGCTGCGCAAGTATGGAATCAGCGTTCCTGTTTCAGGGAATGCATGGTTGCCGGAAGTGGGATATCATCATAATATAGCCTTTGAACTCAACAACGATTCGCGCTATGTCCCCGGCAAAGGTGGAATCAAGGCATTGTGCCGCGAACTCGAACAGGAAGAGTGCCCCACGGTGGTGATCTCCAGCGAGGACTTGTGCGTTTCCGTAAGGGATGCCGAAAAAGTCGCCCGCTTGCGGGATCCCATCGCAGCGATGGGATATGAGATCATCTGGGTGGTGTATTTCCGCACCTATCCTGAGTGGGCGGAGAGCGCTTACATCGAACTCGCCAAGGCACTTGCCATCACCCGCAAGTTCGAGCCGTGGGTGAAGACTGAACCGATGTCGCTCGCTGTAGGGCTCGATCCGCTGGGAACCCTTGCCCATGTCAGAGCCACGGGCGATCAGGTAATCGTTCATTCTTATGCGCAGACATCGGGCGACGTCACCGGACATTTCTTCCGCCAAATCGAGGCCCCCGCCCACCTGCCCGGGGAAACGGCGTCAAAGGACCGCGCGAACAACCGTTTGTCTGTGTTTGAACTCGAATTTCTGCGCAATATGGCAGTGCACATCATGCGCCATATACCGCAGGACAGAAAAAACATCGTCAAGGATGCTGTTCGCACCAGCCTCACGAAACTTCCCAAAGGCCCGTCATTCCGCGGGTTGTCGGATCCGCTTGCGCGCCGGCTATACGAGTCCACACGACCGGCATACGAGGCTCTGCTTGCGGAATACAGACCTGGCGTCACGGTCGAACAATTCTTCCCACTCGCATCCCACTATAAGCCAGTGACGATTGATTGCAGTTCACCCTCTGCCGAGGACCGCTTGAGTCTCTATCGGGGAATCATTCAGTTATGCATGACCGACAAGTTCGGCGTTCACCCCGACAGAATCCAGACCAGCGAACCATGAGACAGGCTTTCATCTACATCGGGGCGCCTGGACCAGGGAACGAACGGGTCCAAGCGCTGCTGCAGAATCACAAAGATTTTCTCCGTGAGCAGGGTGTGCTGTGCCCTCGTGCGGGGCGCGTTCATCCGGCGACAGCCATCCATCATCAGCTTGGCCATCAATTGCTGGGAGATCCCCGGTTTGATCCGGATGCAGGTGGGCTGGAAGACCTTTCCCGGGAGCTTGAGTCGAATAGCATGGATAAGGTGATCCTATCCTCCAACATGTTTATCTCAATGGGATATCGGCCAGCGGCCATTGAGGAGCTGCGAAAGATTTTCATACGGCATGGATATGCCATCACATGGTTGGTTTATCTGCGATCATACAGCAGTTGGCTGGAAAGCAGTTATATCGAGCATCTCTGGATGCGCCAGACCAACAAGACCTTCGAGGAATGGTATCCCGCCCATCACAATCCGGTCCTGGCCGCTCCGGACAAACTGTTGCGAGCCTTTTTCGCCACGGGTGATCCGGTGAGATTGCGTTCTTATTCCGAGGTGGCGGATCGCTTCGCGGAAGATTTTCTTTCAGAACTGGGCTTGCCTTGCCCCGATGATGTTTTTGATCCGAATCCGGCGCGCGGAATCCTCCACTTCGAGATGCAGCGGCTGATTGAGCAATATGCGGCCTTTCATCTTGATGAAGCCGGCATTGCTCGGGTGAGGATGCGCGCGGTGCAGGAGCAAGCCAGGATTCCAAGGAGTCCCGGTGTCAGGTGCATGTCCGCCGAAATTAGCGCCCGTTTGGAGGGTGAGACACGCGCCTCGCATGAAGCACTGTTGAAGTTGGCAGGGGTGGAAGGCGGCTATGAAACATTCTTCGGTAGCAAGGCCACTTCGGCCCCCCAGAATGTCGAGGACCTGCCTGCATCCGATCTTGCAGATTTTTACCAAACCTTTCTTCTATGCGCTCTCGCGTGAGAAGCCTTTGAAATAACTTCCCACGGCTGGAGCTGACGCTCCAGGATTGTTCCGCCCCAACCTCAACCGTCTCATGTCCCGAATCATCCTCCACATCGGCACTCACAAGACCGCCACCACTACTCTGCAACAATCGCTGCATGCCAACCGCGGGATATTGGAAAAGCATGGCATCATCTATCCGCACACCCCGCCTTCCACGGGCCATCACATTCTCGCGGCGGACTGGATCGAACCCATCCTCCCGCCGGGTTTCGATTTCACCATGCCGGAAGGAGGCCCTGCCAAAATGTGGAAGGACATCGCGGATGCGCACTCCCGGAGCGACCGGACGGTGTTCATCAGCGCGGAGGCCTTCTCGCGTGGCGCTCCCAAGCGGATGGACATGAAATCATTCCGCCAACTGGTTGAGCGTTTTGACCAAATCGAAGTCGTCTGTGTTCTCCGGGATCAGCTCAGTTACCTGCAGTCGGTTTACATGCAACTGTTGAAGAACCGCGTGCCCCAAGCGTTTTCGGCATTCTACAATGAATCACTCGCCTCCGGGATGGCGGCAGGAATCTGGTTGGATTTCGGCGGGCTCTACGATCACATTCTGACTGGATTTCCACCGGGAGAGATTCGCTTTATGAACTTCAACGATCTCAAATCCCATCCGGATGGCGTTGTAGGGGCGATGTTGGATCTGATTCCCGGAGCTCCGCCACCATCCGCTCTGAGTGAGGTTAATGGCGGCCAATCCAATGTTTCTCCGGACCCACTCGGTGGATGGACTGCCTGCCGCATTTCCGCTCCTCGGCGTGCGAATCCGAAGCTCATCGCCAAGACCACCCAAATCCTGAAGGCCGAGTTCGGCGAGTCGTGCCGGACCATGCTCTACACGGCCGCCGAGGTGGAGCGCTTGATCGCCCATTTCACGCCCATGAATGACGAGTTCGAACGCAGGGTGCAAAGGGTGCAGCCTGATTTCAAACTATCGGCATTCTGCCCGAGAGATAGCGATGTGGGCCGGGATCGACTCAACGAAAAATTCTGGATCCAATTGTGCCGGGAATTTTATCGTGACCTCGGTTCATCTTCGGAGCCGGGATAAGCCCGCGCCCATCGCGGAATGCGCTGGTAGTTTATTTTCAAGAGAATGTGAGTGAGGGAGAGTTGGCAGTCACCATCATCACCACCGGGCCACAGCAGCCATTGCAATCCCTGCCCAGACCAAGGAGCTGAGTTTACTTCCCTGGCACGATCCAGATGTTGCGGAACTGGATGGCATTTCCATGGTCCTGCAAGCGGATGGGGCCATCACCCTTCGGCTCGTTGAAGCGGGAGGCAAACGCGTGAGCCGTGACATGTTCGATTTCCTGATCGTGATGGATCACAACCCCGTTGAGGCGGACCGAAATGCGTGGTGATGAAACTTTTTTCCCATCCTTCCAGACGGAGGCCGTGTAATCGATATCATAGGTCTGCCATTCCATCGGCGGGCGAGCGGCATTTACTTTTGGCGGGCAGGTTTTATACAGGGCTCCGCATTCGTTCCAGCGTCCTTCGAGGCCGTAGGAGTTGAGTATCTGGACTTCATAGTCGCCTTGGAAAAAGAAGCCACTGTTGCCCCGGCCTTGGCCTGCTTTGCCGGGCTCCACGGGATAACGGAATTCCAGATGGATTTTGCAATCACCAAACTTCTGCTTGGTTTGGATGTCGCCGCCGATGCCTTGCTGGCGTTCTTCATCGTTTTTTTCGCTGGGGACTTCCATCACTCCGCTTTCCAGCAATCGCCATGAAGCCTTCCGGCCGCCACCATGCTCCCAGGCATCCAGGTTTTTTCCGTCAAACAGCACCACGGCCCCACTTGGCGGTTTCGCGCCAAGGGTCGGGGAGGAGCGGACGGCCTTCTTGAGTTGGAATTTGATCGGTGGCTTGTCGCCTTGGCCACAGGTCCCGCTGAGGCCTTCTTTGGAGACTTCGCCTTTCCAACCGTTGGACTCGAAGCGGATCACATCGCCATCCAGCTTGCCCTCGCCTTCGAAATAAGGATCTGCCCGGTTGTCGTGTTCCTGGTTGAAGCGGAGGAAATACACACCGGGGCGGACGTTGATCACCTGCGCGGCAAGCGGTTTGTTGATTTCAAAATAATGCCCCTTGGGTGCATCCAGCCACTCTCCAAGGTAGTCGCCCATCAGGGTGAAATCCGCCGGAGCGACGTCTGTCCAAACTTTGGCGGTTCCTTCTGAGGCAAAGACGGTTCCGGCTGTGAAAAACAACATACCGGCGACAACAAGAGAAGATGATTTCATGGCAGGGCGGTTGTAGTGCATGCCTTCGGGATGGCAAGTGGGCATACGCGGTTGCAGCGAGGATCTTTCCGTGTCATGGCTTGCGGGATGAAAACCCTCGCTTGGTTCGTCTCCAGCATCATCTTCGCTGCCTCGTGGCTGCCAGCCGCTGCAAGGCCCAACATCATTTTCATCATCACCGATGATCTCGGCTACGGCGATCTTTCCTGCTATGGCCAGCGCCATTTCCAGACACCTCATCTCGACCGACTCGCAGGGGAGGGGATCCGTTTCACCGACCATTATTCCGGAGCCACCGTCTGTGCGCCATCGCGTTGTGCGTTGATGACAGGCAGGGATACCGGCCATGCGTCAATCCGTGGCAACGGTCCGTTCTCCCTGCGGCCGGACCCGGAAGACATCACGGTGGCGACCCTTCTGCGCAAGCAGGGCTACTCCACGGCGCTGGTCGGCAAGTCCTGTGTCACCGGCAACACCCAGACTCCCGAGACACTCGACAAGAAAGGTTTTACCTACTTTTACGGCACCACCGATCACAAGGATGGCCATTTCCGTTATCCGAAGTTTGTTTATGAGAACGACAAAAGAGTCGAACTGAGCGGCAACACGCTCTATTCGGGTCCCCATTACGATCTCGATTTGTACACGCGCAAAGCGCTTGCTTTCATCGAGCGTCAGGATCAGTCCCCATTTTTTCTCGTTCTTTCCTACCCCCTGCCGCATGCCTCTTTGGATGCGCCGGAGGAATCCCTCGTCAAGGTCCGCAAAGGCATCAAAAATGATCAATCCTTCAAGGCTGCCGATGGCCACTATGGCAAAGTCAAGGAGGTGAAAGCCACCTACGCGGCGATGGTCACCCGCATCGACGAGGCGGTAGGCAGCCTGATTGACAAACTGAAGGAGAAGGGACTGGATGAAAACACGCTGGTCATTTTCACGAGTGACAATGGATCGTATGCGGAAGGCGGTTATCATTTTTCCATGCTGCAATCCAACGGTGTGCTGAGGGGCGGCAAGCGGGATCTCTATGAGGGAGGCATTCGGGTTCCGTTCATCGCCCGCTGGCCCGCAGCCATCAAAGCGGGACAAGTGAGCGATCACCCCAGCGCATTCTGGGATTTTCTCCCCACAGCCTGCGATTTGGCGGCGATTCCGCTGCCCACTGGCATCGAGGGGATTTCCTATGCGCCCACCTTGCTTGGAAAGCCCGGGGAGCAAGCCAAACATGAAGCGCTTTACTGGGAATTTCACGAATTGAACGGTCGCCGCGCGCTGCGGATGGGGTCCTGGAAGTTGGTTCAATATGCCGAGCGCCCGGGGACCTTCGGCGCGCCGGAACTTTACGATCTGTCGAGCGACTTGTCCGAAACGCGAAATCTTGCGACTCAGGAACCCGGACGAGTTCAAGCGATGCTCGCTCGCATGAATCAGGCACGCACTCCGAGCCCGAAGTTTCCTCAGCCGTTGTTGGATGCTTCCGCACCTTAAGTGAAGGCGTTCGTGGGCTAGACTCCGCAAGAATCATCACGGATCGCGTCTGAGCACTTGGCAACTCCACGATCGGGGCTATTGTCGCTGAGTTTCAAAATGTTCTGATTTTGGCACGGTTTAAGAAGCGTTTTTCAAGCAAATTTCCAACACTCACCAACCCCTCCGAATTCTTGAATCCGCCCGAATCCATCCGGCGCGGGAAGGCTGGCTTGCAGGCGCGGCGCTCTGCTTGATTTCCATCATCGGACTCGCTGTGATGGGGCTGGGTGCTTACCATTATCAAGTCGCAGCGATTCGGTCGGAGCTCGAACAGCTCGCCTCCGTCGCGGCCGCCACGATCGACGGCGACCTCCACCGAACCTTTGTTTCCGAGGCGCAAATGGGCAGCCCGGATCATTTGCGGGCACTCGAGCCGATGGTGAAATTCCACAAGGCGACTCGCGACATCTTTTATGTTTACACTGCTGCGTTGGATGGGAATCAGATCCGCATCATCCTGGACTCCAGCTTCATTTACAGAGCCAAAGGTGATGACCGCCCTGCGGATCGGATTGGAGCCCTCTACCAGAGTGAGGACCCGGATTTCTATGAAGCGTTGAAGGGCAAAAAACTGGTCTCCAATCAAAGGCCCGTCGAAGAAAACGGTCTTTGGCTAATCAGTGGTTACGCACCGATTTTCGACTCAAAGGGTGGATTCGTCGGCATTCTCGGCATCGACATGAACGTCGTTCAATTTCGCGACCGCATGACGGGGGTGATCTTCTTTGCCTCCATTTCCTGCACACTGGTCATCTTGTTGGCTCTCGCTGCGGGGCGGCGGGTTTTTGTGCTGCGGCTTCAAGCCGCCGAGGCGCTGGCACGGGACCACGAGACAACCGTCGAATTGAAAGCGGCAAAGGAAAGCGCGGAAGGAGCCGCCCAAGCCAAGAGCACATTCCTCGCACTGATGAGTCATGAGATCCGGACCCCCATGAACGGAGTGATTGGCATGGCGTCCTTGCTTCGCGAAACCGATCTCAACACCCAGCAGCTCGATTATCTCCAAACGATTGAAACATGCAGTGACTCCTTGCTCACCATCATCAATGACATTCTCGATTATTCGAAAATCGAGGCCGGGCGACTTGATCTGGAGCTCACCCCTGTGGATGTGCGCACCTGCATTGAAGACACACTTGATCTATTCTCCGCCAGCGCCTCAGCCAAGGGTGTTGAGCTTGTTTATCAATTGGACACCGCACGGATCAACTGGGTGCTCACCGACGTAACGCGGCTCAGGCAGATCCTTTTCAACCTGATCGGCAACGCGATCAAATTTACTGAGAACGGCGAGGTGCTCGTCACGGCAGAGCCATGGCGGGAGCGTGAGAGCCGGGGCATTCATTTCATGGTCAAGGACAACGGCATTGGGATCCCGCCGGAGCGGATGGACCGATTGTTCAAGGTCTTTTCCCAAGTGGACTCGTCCACCACCCGCAACTATGGCGGCACCGGGTTGGGCCTCGCCATCTGCCGTTTGCTCACGAAATACATGGGCGGTAGCATCTGGGCGGAGTCCGTTCCGGCCAAAGGCAGCACTTTCCATTTCACCATCCAGGCGGAAGCCGTCACTGCCCGCCAGCCGGGGCCGCCCCAGTCTGCCGAGCCACTGCTCGAAGGCAAGCGCGCGCTCATCGTGGATGACAATGCCACCAACCGGGAAATTCTTACCGGGCTCGTGAGCATGTGGGGCATGCACGCAAAATCGGCTGCAAATGTGGACGACGCCCTCAAGCTTGTGCATGACGAAAGCTTTGATGTCGCCTTGGTGGACTGGAACATGCCGAAACGCCACGGGGGGGAATTCGCCGAGGAGGTCCGCAATCTCCCCGCAATCTCCAAGTTGCCGATGATTCTCCTGAGCTCGGGAGTGCCATCCGGCGAGCCCTTGTTGAAACTCTTCAAAATCAAGCTCAACAAGCCCGTCCGCGCCATGGCTCTTTTTCAATCGATTTCGCGGATTTTGGGCACCGACGCCTCGTATCAAACGGCTTCCTCACGCAGGGGCTACCAAGAGATCGCGGACAGATTTCCGCTCCGTCTCCTGCTGGCAGAGGACAATGGGGTGAACCAGCGGGTGGCGGCTCTGTCGCTTGCGCGCCTTGGTTACCGCACGGACCTCGCCAACAACGGAGTGGAAGCCGTGGCGGCATTCAACACCTTGCATCATGACCTCATCCTGATGGACGTGCGAATGCCTGAGATGGATGGAATTGAAGCCACTCAAAAAATCAGGGCAATGGACTCCCTGCGGCAACCTTGGATCATCGGGCTTTCTGCGGGAGCCACCAAGGAGGAACACCAGAACGCCATCCAAGCAGGAATGAATGATTTCATTGCCAAACCGTTTCGCATGGAATCTTTGGCGATTTGCCTTGAGCGGGCCTACCATGCACTTCAGGCGGTGACCGATCATGCAGATGTGGAAGCTCCCTAACGAAAGCCAAGCGCCGGCAATAGAATCTGCCGGACGCGGTCCCAGTTGACCGGATCATCCGAAATCCCACGCAGACTCACGAGCAAAGGTTCCGGTCCGCTGCGCCCCCGTGTGGCACGCCGACAGCTGGTCTTGAACCAGTAATCAAGCGGTGAGGTGAATTGTTTTTCCCCATCATCGAAGAACCAGATGACATCCGCCGTGAGCCCATCTTTGGCGAGGGAAATATGGGTTGCCTCGCCGGAGTTGACCTTGACAGAGGAAGTGGAAGTCTGCTTCCAACCGGCTCCCGACAGACAATAGAGGGGATCATGGACGGCGTGGCGGTTTCCCGAACCATCAATCACCGTGAGCACCAACCGCCCGCCGCCGCGCAGCGAGATGATCCTTTGGAGGGTGCGGGCTTTTCCAAGGAATGCCTGGTCGGCGGAGGAAAGTTCGAGCGTCTTGGATTGGAAATCCGGCCCTGAGAGAGGAATGGCGGCAAGGCGGTCGGCGGATGCGGGCGTGGGCAACATCGGCCAGACCAGCGTGATGGTGGCGGTCAGCCCGATGGCGGCCCAAAGGAGGGAGCGTTTCATGATATTGTGTGGGTTGCCGGCCGACGGGAATACTGGAGGAAAACAAACAGCGGCAAGCATAGGAGCAGCGCGGCAAGCGAGCGCTCCCATCCGCTGAGACCGCCCATTTTCAGGTGGCTGAGAAACCAACCGCTGGCCGGCAGCCAGGCGACTGCGGCGATCATTCCGAGCAACCCTTGGGCAAAGGTCCCGAGGAATGCCACCACCGAGGCTGCCAGGGCAAGGTGATGGAAAACGCGCAGGCCACCCATGGCTCCCGCAACACAAAGGCCGAGCGACACAAGTATCCACACCGTGGAAGCCTGGGTGGGTGTGGTTTGTTTGAAAACCACCACGCCCAGTAGAGCCAACCAAATGGCGAAACTCAGGGGCGCTCCCCGGCAATAAAGATCACTTCCCCACGCCGCGAGCAGGGTCGGAAGCGCGTGATAAGAGGCAAGCGCGACTACTGCCGCCGGCATGGCGAAGACTGTAGTTCGAAGGGGCTCGGTAGGGCTGGCTATCATGCGGGGCGAGCCTTTCGGCGGACGGTGGTGGGACGGGAATCGATCATACCGCAGAGGATTTTGGTCATCCCCAATACCGCCCCCAACACGGCAAGACCGGTCAAACCATGAATTGGCCCGGTGGCGACTTCGGCATCCGATGAAAGCGCGACAGCGGAAATCAGCAAAATGCGGAGGAAATTTGCAAGCCAGGCGATCGCAGGAAGGGCACCCAGCAACATGGCAAAGCGGCGCGTGGACCGGATCTCATGACTGCCGAACGCCACCCCAGTGAGCAAGGAAAGTTGCAGCAGATTCCAACCAGCACAAGCCGCCTCGATTTCGATGGGAATGCCCATGACATTGAGATACACCCCTTCGCGGGTGACGGGCATTTGGAGAAGATTGAAGATCACCTCGCAAACGGCCGCGGATGAGAGGCGGAATGCCCAGCCGATCGACTGCCATTCGAGGATCAACCAGGGGAACGAAAGCAACAGCAGCCAGACCAGCCGAGAACGGCTCGCTTGTGCCCTGAAACTTCGCTCTGCCCAGACGAAGGCCAGCAGAGACCAACCGCATGCCAGCAGCGTGATATTTGGGAGCAGCCAACCAATCCCGAACAGGACAAATCCCAAACCGAACCATCCCTTCAAAGCAGACGACATCGGACTGGTCTTCTCGACGGGCAACCAGGGACGTCCCAACATCCAGGCGAGTGGCAGCCCGAGTGCCAGCGGAAGGCGGTCAGCATGGGGGGGACCTGTTCTTGACGGCGGAATAGGT
>JBBARN010000067.1:16635-34733 GCA_040399845.1 Luteolibacter sp.
GGAAATGCCAGCCAGCGCGTATCCCTCGCCCATCCCAAGATGGCGGCCAGCACGAGCACCGCACCACCGAGCCATCGTTGCTGGCGAAGAGTCATGGTTTCTTGGATTTTTCCGCTTCCACCTTATCGATTTTCAGGAGGTTTTTGCGGAACTCCGGTTGTTCCGGAAATCGCCGCGCCAGAGTGAGAGTCCACCTCCGGGCATCGGCGAAGTTTTCCGCCGCAAATGCTTCTTTGGAGAGGAAAATCATCGCATCCACCGATTGCTCCCCGAGTTTTTCGTAAATCCGGATAGTCTCCTTGCGATCACCCAAGGCAAGTGCGGCACGAGCGAGGAGTTCCTGGCCTTGAATGCTTTCGGCAAACGAGGCATCCGCGAGGGTCAATTCACGCGCCTTGGCCGTGTTTCCACGATCCAGTTCGGTGAGGGCCAGCGTCCACCGGGCGCGGCTCGCAAGTGGGGATCCACCTTCTGCGATCGTGTTGAGTCGGGCCAATCCTTGATCGACCGAACCTCCGGTGAGCAGGATTTCACCCAACAAGAGCTCGGCGGCTTCAGTGCGTTTGGGCAGGGATTCCAACCACTTTTGCACCGGGGCGCGGTCGCCGCGAAGGAGCATCGACTTCGCATATCCGTAATCAAACCAAGCGGGACCATCGGCGACCGGCGGCAACTGATCGGCATTTCCCACCATCACCGCCGCCCCGGGCCAGCCGGAGGCAAACAAGGTGCCTACGAGGGACTCCGGACGGGAGAGCCAACCTGAAAACGCATCGCTCTCGGACGTTGCGGTTTTGCGTGAGGCCCATTGGGCGAAGTCTTTGATGAAGGCGTGTGTGTCAGCGTCCGCCGCAAGAGGCGGCAAGTCCCGTCCCACCAGGGCGAGACTGGGGTTTTCTCCACCCAAAGCGGTGAGCGTCGCGAGGAGTCGAAGGGCCATGCCCGGCCACAGTGATTCCGCCTCGCGAGGGAAGCCAGTGCCCAACCCGGTGCTTGCCGCCTCGTAGTTTTTGGTCCGGATCGACTCCAAAAGCCGAAGCCAAAGGACCTCCGGGCGTTTCGCCCCGCCGCTCACCCCTCCGATGGCGGACTCCATCGCCCCACTCCAAAACACTTCCTGCGGAGCCGCTGCAAGGGCTGCCACGAACTCACCCCAGCCAACTTGTTTGCACTCCGGGAGTGGTTTGGTGAGTGGCACCCCGGAAAGCCGCGACCAGAACCATCCTTTCAACGCATAAACCCCCAAGCCCGAATCTTCAGCCGCATCCCGCCAGGTCTCCGCCGCTGCGGGCAGATCACCATGGCGAAGATAGAAATTCCCAAGCACATCGCGGTGAAGCGGGTTCTTGCGATCGGCGATGACTGCCGCCACATAATCAAGCCGGGCATCTTCGGGACGTCCTCCGGCTTCCTGGATTTGGGCGCGGAACGAAAGCAGGTCGGCGTTGAGAGGGGCCGCCTTCAGGCCGAGATCGAGCGTATCCATCGCTTTCCACGGCTCTTTCGCTTCGAGCAAGGCAAGCCGGGCAAGGCGCAATGAATCTTCGGGACCAGTGAGCGAGGCGGATTTGAGAAAGGCGAGTGCCTCATCCGTCTGCCGGCGGGCAAGCAATTGATCGGCTTCAAGCAAGAGCCACTGACCGGGAAACGCAGCTGCCGATTTCCACTTGGAGGCCAAGCTGGAGTAGGTCGAAAAATCCGCCGTCTGCACCGCCTCGCGGGCGAGCACCAGATCGGCGGACTCCAACAATTCGGGAGACATCCACTCGGCAGCATCATTGCCAAGGGCGAGACGGAGCAAGCCAGTGTCCCGGATGTCGATGGCTTGGGAGACTTCTGCTTTGCGGATTTCCCGTTCTTTGAAACTCCTCACCGTAGGGTCAGCCAAGCCCGCAAGTGCAGAGCGGGCTGCCACGAAATCTTTGACCTCCAAACTCTTGGGGATTAACTCTGATGAAATCGCGGCCCTCCGGGAAACCACGCTTTGCCGCCACGCCCAGATGGCAGCGGCAAAGGCGATCAATCCAAGCAGCGAGACGAGAAGAAATCCTTTTAGCTTTTTCGTCACGCCTCCTGTCGTAGCAAATCACCCATCGGATTGGCGAATGGAAAATGCCGAGCGGCGCTGTCTTGAGAAGCCGAGGAAACCGACAGCGGCAATCAATGCACCCATCGCAAGGGAGGGTTCCGGCGCTCCGAGTCCGGCCATCGCCTTGACGTTGGCGGAACCAATTTCAACGGCAAATACCAAGTCGTTGTAATCGCGATCTCCACCACCCTTCAAATCTTCGAATCCGATGATCAGATAAGCGGAACCGTTCGAGGCAAGACTTACAGCATGGACGACACCATCCATGTTGACGCTCTGTTCGGTGGAGAAATATTCTTTTCCACCGTAGAATCCGTTGGCGATGATGAAGAAATCCAGCTTGGTGCCGGCCTTGAATGAACCGAGATCGACAAAGTCTCCGGCGACCAAAGGTTCATCAGAGGTGCGAATCGACTTGCCGGTGCCGCCATAACCGATGGAGCTGGATGCATTCGGGAAGATCAATTGGGCATCCGGGCTCAGTGGGCTCCCTCCGAGCGTGGAAAAGCCGAGCGTATTGCGAAATCCGGCACCTTCTCCCAAGAAATAAACCCGGGCGGCGGCGTCATTTTGCATGACCAGTTTGGAGGGATCCAAAGCGACAGCGTTCAATGCGGCATTGTTTTTGTAAGATCTCTCCCCCAGGTTCTGGGAGATCAATTTGAGCATGCCCGGAAGTGCATTGGCCTGGAAGTCCTTGGCAGCTGCATCCGAACCGGCAACCATCACGGGTGCGACGATGTCCAGATTGAATGGGCGGGCAGCGGACTGCACCGGACTGATCACTTGAGCGGCGCTCCAAAGCGAGAGACTCAGCAATGCGATGGAGGCGAATGAGATGGTTTTCATGATGTATGCGCGAGGGGCGAAAGGAACCTAGCAATCACCGCCGGGTAAACAACCCCCGCAATTGTGGGGAAATTCACGATGTTTAAAGTTCCCAGTTCCTGTCGGCACGCCTGCTAGGCTCGATACTTCTCGCCGCGCAATACCTCGACGTCCACCGAGTAGATGATGATGGACCAATCGGCGAAGTAGAGGTTGGAAATTTCCGTCATGATCGAGTCGGCGGTATCGATCGAGACGAGCGTATCGATTTGCACGTTGTGCCCCTCCCACTCCGAAGCGCGAATACCGCGAGAGCCCTCACCCTCTACGGTGTGGAGCGTCCAGCCGCTGGCCCCGTGACGCTTGAGAAGCTTGAGGAGATCATCGCGAAGCACGCGCTCGGCGATGATGGTGACTTTGCGGAGATGGATTTTCACAGCCATGACTGGAAGAGTGTGGAGAGTTTTTGAAACAGGGGAATCCCGAAGGCGAGGTTGAATGGAAAGGTGATGCCAAGGGCGAGGGTGAGATAGTAGGCGGGATTTGCACGCGGCAAGGCGACCCGGACGGCTGCGGGAGCGGCGATGTAGGAGGCGCTGCCTGCCATGGCACCGAGAACGGCGGCACCGCCGGGGGACATGCCAGCCAGAGTGGCCCCGAAGACACCCAGCGCGCCGTGGAGCACTGGGATGACACATCCGAGAACCAACAGACGCACCCCGGCGCGGCCCGCATCGCGGAGGCGCTTGCCGGCGGAAAGTCCCAGTTCGATCATGAAAATGCAAAGAGCTCCCTTGAAGGCAGTGGCGAAAAACGGCTGCACGTCGGCCAATTTTGCTGGCCCGCAAAGGGCACCAATGATCAGGCCGCCACCCAAAAGGACGATGCTTTTTCCGGTGACCACTTCATGCAGTGCCTTTTTCCAACCGCCCGAAGAACTGCCCGCCCCGCTGGCAAACAGGAGGGCGATGATGATGCCCGGCACTTCGAGGACCGCGACCAATGCGGGGAGGTAACCCTCGCCTGGATTTCCAGCGCGAGTGACAGCTTCACCCGCTGCCAAAAATGTGACGACCGAGACCGATCCATAATGCGCAGCAACGGCAGCGGAGTCCTCAACTCCCAGCTTGCCGAATTTCCGCATGAGAAAATACGCGGATATCGGAGTGATCGCACCGAGGGCCAGAGTGAGAAGTCCGGGCACCAGCATTTCCGCCGCCGGGGTGGAGGCAAGGGAGGACCCGCCCTTGAGTCCGATGGCGAGTAACAGATAAATCGAGAGCCCCTGATAGACCTGCTCGGGCACGGCAAGGTCGCTCTTGATCCAGCGTGCAATGATTCCCAACAGGAAACAGAGAACGACGGGAGAGATGAGATTGTCCGCGAGAAGATTCATGAGCCGGGCTTACCGATAGCGTGCTTGAGGAATGTGGCAAGCAGGTGCTGTGCTTCAATGGCGTTTCTTTTTCCGCTTCGCGGGGGTAAACGGACTGCCTTTGCTTTTGGAATGCTTGCCAACCCGCTGGCCGGGCGAGAGTGCCCGAGAGGTGTTGGTGGGAGCTGCTTGCGCGACATCCTGTTCTTTGGCCGATTCGCCGTCTTCCTCCAAATGGGCGAAACGCTCCTCCCAATCGGCAAGTGCAAGCTCGTATTCACGCCAGGCAATCTGCTCGCAAATGGGCGAAAGGTAGTATCTCACGTAGTCCTTGTCTTTGGCGAGTTCAGGATCCAACTGACTGATATGGTGCTTCTTGGGTGGCTGGGGCTTGGTGAAGCGGAACTCACTGCGCTTGGGCAAATAAGGTTCCATGAGCTCCTTGAGCGCCCGCTTGCTGGGGATCTTCTTGAACAATTTCTCGGACAACTGGCGGCCATGATCGAGCGTCCACTTGTCCCGGGCGGGAATGAGGCGTTGTGCTTCCGGAGTGCTGGTGGATATCACTTTGATGAACTTCTCACGCTGCGCTTCGGTCAGCTTGAGCTTCATTTTGGCCTCCGCTTTTTTAATGAAAAATTCCGGATTCAGTGCCTTGTTTTTCAGGAGCGACACCGCGGCCCGCGTCACGCCGAACTCCGTGGCAAGATCCGTGCAAGTCTCGCCCGCCAGCACACGCCGCACGATTTCCTCTCGCTGATCGGGGGTAAGTTTAGGGGCGTTGGGTCTGGGCATAACGAGGCTCACAATGAAATGAATTTTATCGGGGAATCAACCAGGAATCTTCTTCCATCATCGGATCCTTCCTTCTCTTGCAGATCGGCCCAAAGCACTCCACTTTGCCTCCCATGATCCGACCGCTTTCCATCCTTTTTGCCCTCGCGACTCTGATTCGTGGCCAATCGTATGCTCCGGTCAGCGAGAAACCACCGCAGCTTGCCCGCGAGTTCCGCGGGGCCTGGATCGCCTCGGTGCACAATATCGACTGGCCCAGCGCCAAAGGCCTCAGCTCCGCCGGGCAGCAGGCAGAGCTCCGCAAGATTCTGGATCAAGTGGCTGCACTGAAGATGAATGCGGTGATTTTTCAAGTCCGTCCCCATTGCGACGCCCTCTACGCCTCATCGATCGAGCCCTGGAGCCCATGGCTCACGGGCACGATGGGCCGCTCGCCGGGGTACGATCCCCTCGCTTTTTGCATCCAGGAAGCCCATGCACGGGGGATCGAGGTGCATGCGTGGTTCAATCCCTTTCGGGCGCTCTCCAATGCAGCGCATCCGGTATCCGGAAACCACATTTGCAGCACCATGCCGCAAATCACCAAACGCTATGGCTCGATGGTGTGGTGCGATCCCGCCCACCCCGATACCCGCTCGCGGGCTCTCAGCGTCATCATGGACGTCGTCCGCCGCTACGATATCGATGGCGTGCACCTCGATGATTATTTCTACCCCTATCCCAGCGGTGGCCAGCGTTTCCCCGATGGCAAGACTCCCGCCCAGCGCCGCGCGTATGTCGATGGTTTCGTCAGCAACCTCTACACTTCCGTCAAACGCCAGAAATCTTGGGTGCGGGTGGGAATCAGCCCGTTCGGCATCTGGAGACCTGGCGTCCCGGCGGGCATCGAGGCAGGCATCGATAGCTATGAGCAGCTTGCCGGCGACTCGCGCAAGTGGTTGAAAAACGGCTGGGTGGATTACCTCGCACCCCAGCTCTACTGGCGGATTTCCCCGCAAAAACAAAGTTTTCCCGCCCTCCTCACCTGGTGGCGACAACAAGGAAGCCGCCCCGTCTGGCCCGGGATTGCCACCGCGCGCATCAACTCCTCCGACGATCCCGGACGCCCCGCTTCGGAAATCACCAACCAGATCGCTCTGAGCCGCCAGATTGGCAAAAACTGGAATGGACACATCCATTGGAGCGCCAAAAGCCTCGTCACCAACCGCGGTGGAATCGCAGGAAAACTTGCCAGCACCTACACCCAGCCCGCCGCCGTCCCGCCCATGCCATGGCTCAGTACCAAGGCTCCGGGCCCACCAGGAGTGAGTGCGCTGGTCCAAGGAGGAAACACCGTGGTCCGCTGGCAACCCGATGGAAATACCGCGAAAATCGCCATCCAAACGCGCAACAGCGGCACCTGGAAAACCGCCCGCATCGCCAGCGCCCGCAATGGCCAGGCCAGCCTGCCCCGGGCCGATGCGATCGCGGTTACCGCCATCGACCGATTCGGAAATGCCAGCCCCCCGAAAGTGTTCGGGCTCCAGTGAGGCGGCGGATCCCGGTTGCACTCAAAGGCAGTGAAAATTCGGCGCTCAACCGGCGCGTCTCCGCCCTTGCGCGATCTCCGGAGGCAGTCTAAACACTCGCCGCCATGGCAGCCATCAACTCGAATTTCCTCAAACTCAAAGCCGGTTATCTCTTCCCCGAAATCGCCCGCCGCGTCCGGGTTTATACCGAAGAAAATCCCGACAAAGCCGCACGCATCATCCGTTGTGGCATCGGCGATGTCACCGAGCCGCTGCCCGCCGCCGTGGTCAATGCGATGCACGAAGGCGTGGATGAAATGGCCGACCGCTCCACTTTCAAAGGTTATGGCCCCGAGCAGGGATATGAGTTCCTTCGCCAGGCCATCGTGGACAACCAATTCGCCGATCTCGGCATTTCCGCCGACGAGGTTTTCATTTCCGACGGCTCAAAGTGCGATACCGGCAACATCCTCGACATCTTCGGAAAAGGAAACGTCATCGCCATCACCGACCCCGTCTATCCGGTCTATGTCGATACCAACGTAATGGCAGGAAATACCGGCGACGCCGATGAAAAAGGCGCTTACGAAGGATTGCTCTATCTTCCCTGCAATGCCTCTAACAACTTCGTCGCCGACGTCCCTGCGGAAAAGGCCGACCTCATTTATCTGTGTTTCCCTAACAACCCCACCGGAGCCGTCGCCACCCGCGCCCAACTCGAAGCATGGGTGAAGTATGCCAAACAAAACGACGCCATCATCCTCTTCGATGCCGCCTACGAGGCATTCATCCAGGACCCGGAAATCCCGCGTTCCATTTTTGAAATCGAAGGTGCGAAGGACGTGGCCATCGAGTTCCGTTCCTTCTCGAAAAACGGCGGCTTCACCGGTGTTCGCTGCGCCTATGTGGTCATCCCGAAAACCGTCACCGCCAAGGCGGACGATGGCACCCGCATTCCTCTCCATCAACTCTGGAGCCGCCGCCACAGCACCAAGTTCAATGGAGCCTCCTATCCCGTGCAAAAGGCCGCTGCCGCCGTATTTTCCGAAGAAGGAAAACAACAGGTCAGCGCACTCATCGAGCATTACATGGGCAATGCCAAACTCCTCCGCGAAGCTGCCTCCGCCGCCGGTCTCCCGGTCTTCGGCGGCGTGAATGCCCCCTACGTCTGGGTCGGCTGCCCTGCCGGTCTGACGTCATGGGACATGTTCGACAAAATGCTCGGCGAGGCCCAAGTCGTCATCACTCCCGGCTCCGGCTTCGGCTCCGCCGGTGAAGGCTACTTCCGCATCTCCGCCTTCAACTCCCGCGCCAACGTCGAGGAAGTCTGCCGCAGGCTGAAGGCGCTGGTGGCGTGAGCAGCGCTTGCGCAAACAAGCTGCTCGCCACTTGCCGGGAAGGGTGCTAGGTTCCGGTTGTGAACGAAGCTCGCGTCGTCATCAATCTGGAGGAAAACATCGGCAAACAAGTCGGTCGCCGCAAGCCGCCGGCGGATCCGCTGCGGGTGGCGAGTGACCTGAACCAACTTGCAACCGGTCTGCTCGCCGCATCCGGGCACAAGTTCCCTCGCCGCGGAGTTTTCCGGTTCCATACCCATGAGGAGGCAGACCAATGGATGATGAATCGAGGACCGAAAGCGAAGAGCTGACTTCCCACGCACCGACGCAGGAACAGCCGATCGAAAAGCGCGTCGCCACGCTCGAACTGCAAATGGCTGAAATTCTTCGTTCACATTCCGGACTTACAGTGGCTGGGGAGAAAGATTGGCTGAATACCGTCGGCACCCGACAGGACGATGCTTTTTCACGTGAAGCAGACGAACTCGGCGAAGCGTGGCGCAAGAATGTGAAGGACTGATTCGTTCAATGTTCATTGGCAACACCGTGGACTTCGCCCAAGTCCCGGGACTGCGCTTTGAAAACTGGCTGGACTGAAAACGCAGTCGAGGACTCCAATCCCCGACAAAGCGCCGCCCGGCAATTCCCTTGTCATGCCGGGCAAATGACTTCATTCCTCCATCGTCGTTCGTTTGTCCATGGATCCCGCCGAATTCCGCGTCCGCACCCGCTTCATCCTGAAGCTGGGCAGGGCCTTGCATGAATGCGGGACGACGAGCCAGCGGATGGAACGTCATCTTTCCAACGTGACGCGCATGCTCGGGCTCAACGGCAGTTTCATGATCAGCCCCACGACCTTCACCTGCGCCTTCTGGGAAGAGGATGAGTTCGATCAATTCATCCACATCGAGCGCATCGAACCGGCGGAACTCAATCTGGGAAGGTTATGGGAAATTGATCGGTTGGTGGAAAGCATCGCTGATGGTAAACTGAGTTTTTCCGAGGGCATGGATCAACTGGAGAAGGTGACCAAGGCCCCGTGGAACTACAGCAATGCCGCCAACGCATTCTCGTGGGCGCTTATGGGAGGATCCTTTGCCGCCCTGCTATCCGCGCAGACACAGGACTGCATCGCAGCGGCTTTGTTGTCGCTCATCCTGTATTTTGTCACTCGAGTGACTGCACTTCACGCGAGTTGGAAGCCGGTGCTGACGATTCTCGCCCCCTTTGTTTCCGGACTGCTCGCCGGGGCGGTGGCGGCGTTTGGTATCGGCATCAATGTGCCTTTTGTCATCTTGTCATCGATTATCATTTATATCCCCGGACTGGCATTCACCGTTGCTCTAACAGAAATTGCCGCGAGTCATCTTATCTCGGGAAGCTCCCGACTCGTGGATGCATTGATGCTATTGTTGAAGCTCTTCTTCGGCGCGGTGAGCGGCATGGCGGTGGCGAAGTTTGTGTTTCCTGCCGACGTGGCGATGCTTCCTTCGCTTGCGCCGATGCCGCACTGGAAAACCTGGCCGGCGGTGGCGGGGCTTTCCATCGGTCTCGGAATCGCGCTCAACATTCCGCAGCGCAAAATCCTGTGGGGGCTTCTTTCCGCAGCCATCGCCTTCGGTTCCGCAAGGATCGGCGAGGCATGGTTCGGGATGTATGCCGGCATGTTCATAGGCGCTCTGACCGTGGGCCTGTTCAGCAACTTGTATTCAAGAATCACCCGCGGGCCGGGCTCGATCCTCATGACGCAGGGGATCGTCCTTCTCGTGCCGGGCAGCCGGACCTACATGATTCTCAACCACTGGGTCTCCGGGGAAACCATCCTGCCGGGAGCCACCAGCGGCAACCAGGCTTTGATGGTGTTCCTCGCCCTGATTGCCGGGCTGCTGTTTTCCAACGCCCTGCTGCCCACACAGAAGAGCCTTTGAACTCCATGGTTCATATCCATGGACGAATCCAAGTGACCTGCATTAGAATGCCGTCATGCGTTCTACAAAAACCATCCCTCTTCCCATGCTACTGCTGGCATGCAGCTCCATGCAGACGGATGCGGTGATGTTTTACGAGACGGCGGATATCGCCCACAACACCACCACGCCCGGCGACAACTCGGGCTGGCAGTATGAAGGCAAATTCATGACCTTCCTCGGTGTGCCCATCGCGCCCCACTTTTTCATCACAGCCAAACACTTCGGCGGATCGGTAGGCACGACGTTTGATTTCCACGGCGACCTCTACACGACCATCGCCGTTCACAACAGCCCGAACACGGACCTAGCGATCTGGGAGGTCAACCATGCCAAGCCCTTCCCCACCTGGGCACCGCTTTCGAGCGGAGCGCAGGACATCGGTGCGAATGCCGCCATCTTCGGCCGCGGAACCCGGCGTGGCGATCTGGTCACTGTCGGTGGCGAGGACAAGGGCTGGAAATGGGGACCCGGCGATGATGTGAAACGCTGGGGACGGAACATCGTGGAGGGCACTGTTTCGGGCGGGGCGACTCTGGGGACTTTGCTCTATTGTGATTTCAACCGAAGCGGAATCGCCGATGAATGCCACTTGTCGGTCGGCGATTCCGGCGGCGGATTGTTTGTGTTGGAAGATGGATTGTGGCGTTTGGCGGGAATCCATTATGCGGTGGATGGACCCTTTCGTGAACCACCCTCCGGCCCTTCGTTCAATGGTGCATTGGTGGATTGTGGCGGGCTCGAGTATCAAGATGGCCCGAGTTGGATACCTATTCCGGAAGACACCGAAGATGTCACCTCCAGTTTTTACAGTTCCCGGATTTCCGAATCCATCCCATGGATACAAAGCATCGCGCCCACCGCTTCTGCCACAGCTCTCTCACCGGAAAACTACACCGCGTGGAGCAAGTTGTATTTTTCTCCGGCGCAAATCGCAGCACCTGCCGTGAGTGGCATGACGGCCGATGCGGATGCGGACGGAATTTTGAATCTCATGGAATTCGCCCTCCACCTCGATCCCAATTTCAACGAGCGCGTCACCATGACCGCAGCCACTGGCCTGCGCGGGCTCCCATTGGTGAGGGTGGAACCAGATGGAGGCGACAAGCGATTGACGATCGAGTTCGTGCGGAGGACTGCGGGTAGCGGGTCGGAATTGACCTATGTGCATCAGTTTTCTGATGACCTCGTGACTTGGGAAACCGTGGGAACCGAATCCGTCACCGCCATCAATCCGCGCTGGGAACGGGTGAAAGTGGTGGATGCGGAAACCACCCTCAGCGCTCCCAAACGGCACGCCCGCATCCGGGTGATTGCGGGTTCGACGATGTTGTCTGAAGTGCCACTCAATTAGTCCCATCACTTCCGAGTCTCAAGCCACGCCATGAGCGGCTGGAGTCTTGATAGGAAAGTGTCGCCTTTCACTACCGCCTGCAGATGGGCCATCGCCCCGGGCGTGCGGCGGAAGGCGATGGCGATGGCGGTGCGTTTCGGTGGTTCCAACAATTGCTGCGCCATGTCGGCAAACTCCAAGGCGGCGAGCACATGCAGGTCACTCTGCTTTGGATTTCCCAGGATGTTTTCAACCAGCAACAAAGCTTGGGCATATTGTCGGTCATCCATCAGGGCACCGGCACGCAGCAAGTTGAGATCGTCCCGGTAGCGGCCTTGTGGAAACCGATCTTCGTGATCGCGGATCGCGGCCAGAACAGCTTTTGGGTCATTGGCCGGGTTGGATCGCTCGACGAGCACATGTTTGTAACCCTCAGGAATCGGCGAATCCGGAAAATGCACTGCCGCGATGCGACGGCTGCTGCGGAACTGCCGGGCAATCAGCCGGGTCATGCGGAACGAGGCGGCCTCCGCCATCGGGCTATCAGGATATTTCAGGAGATATTCCCGCCAACCGGCGATGCTGTCATTTCTCGGCCCCTGCTCGAATCCCTCCGGCGACATGACAGGGCTCAGGTTCTTTCGGAACTCAAGCAAGCTTGCAAATCCAAGTGGCAGCTTATCCCTGTTGCCTGCCGCATATTCATTGAAATCCGCGACGGACGCTCCCTTGACTGAGGCGGCGGCATGGAGGTCGTCGAGACGATTGATGAATTGAAGCACGTCCAATTGATTCACCGGATCCGTGTGTGCTCGGAGTTCCGAGAGTTCATGCTGAGACTTCTCGATCTCTTGGCGAACACCCTTCAGATCCTTGAAGGGTGCGGTATCGAAAGGATCGAATTTCTTCTGCAAAGCTCCCATCTTCTCCAAGGCCGCATCGCCTTGATCACGAGCGATTTCCTTCCTCTTCCCAAGCATCGCGGAAACCAGCGCTTCTGCCGCATTGTAGGAGTTATAATCCCCAGGCATCCAGGGTCCGGCTGCCGGGTCGAATGCATAATAGACCGCGCGTTTGGCTTCCGGGGTTTCGGGAAAGCGTTCGATGAGTTGTTGATAGATGTCCCGTGACAAGCGGCTCGCCGAGGTTTCAAGCGCCCGCGATTTCTGATAGAGCGAAACCTCCGCCCGCCGGAAGATGCATTGATTGGCAAGTTCCAGCGCCGCTGCGGCGATGTTCGGGTCTCCGCTCTTCGCCGCCTCCATCGCATGCTGCAAGGCGTGGGTGGCTTCATCCCGATGATCGAGTTCGCGATGAATCCCGTCCGAATCAAATCCGAGTTCCTTCGCATTCCTCCTTCGCAGAAGCTCCTGTTCCCCGGTTTCGCTCGCGGCATAGTAGCAGACAGCCAGCGATGGCATGGAAATTTTCCCGCGTTGGTTCATCCAGTGGTTTGCGATGGCAAGGTGGATTTCAGCTGCCTTGCTTTCGGGAGCTGCGGTCAACTGCCCATATAGCGCAATCAGTGGAGCGATCCGTTCATTCCAAATTGCAGGGGGCATCGGCAACTCCTTCCCAAGCGCCGTGCCCTGCCACTCCCAGTATGAAAGGGTGGCGGGCACCTCTTCGGTTAGATATCTTGAAGCCAGCGTGAAATCCCTGGAAGCCAGCGCTCTGCCACGAAGGGCTTCACCCACGATCTCCCGTTGCCGCGATGAAGCAGGCAGCGCCGCGAAGGCCGATTCCAATTCGGACAATGGTGAGAATTGGATCATGGTATCCAACCATTGCAACAACTGCGAATGGGGCCGGAGCGGATCCGTGATCCAAACATTCGATTCTTCCGGCGATGGAGGAATGGGATAGACTGCCGGGATGATTTCCACAATCGCCCGCCCGGCTTGCCCGGACCGGAACAAGGAAAGGGACCTGCGATAACGAAGATCTCCTGCGAGATATGTGATCCCTTTTGCATCGAGTTCATTGAAGACGTCAACCGCCTCCTTGTCGCGCTTCAGTCGTTGCAAGACAATGGCCTTGGCCTGCAGTGACTCGTCCGAGGGAGTTTGGATCTGGTCCAGCAATGCCAGCGCCTGTTCATGTTCGCCATCCTCGGTCGCGGCCCAAGCGAGCAAGGTCAGGGATGTATCATCGGGCATGGATTTCGAGGCCATCAACTCGCGGCCCAATTCACGCAATGCCGAACGAACGAACGGCCTCGGCTTGAGAATGCGCTTGTTGAGGAAATCGATGGTTTCCCGGCCGCTGGTGTCGCGATCCACGAACCACAAGGGCAACTCGATGGAAGTGGCCGGATCGATGCAATGCTGGACAAAAAGCCGTGCCACCAAGGGATGCTTCGCTACGGCAGCGGCATCGAATAAATTCTCCGGATCCATGCCCCAATCATCGACATCGCCACCCTCGACATCGCCCAACAGTTTCTCGAAGATTTGATCGCATTCCCTCAACACCGTGCGGGTGATCTCACGGGTGGGTTGCCGATCAAGTCGGGCAAGTTGTTGTTTCACTGCGGTTCCCCATTGCCCGCGATCAAATGCAATCGCCCCAAGCCAGCCTTCCGCATCCGGCGCGAAACGACCTTTGGGATGCTTCTGAAGGTAAGCCTCCAGCAATTGACCGGACTCACCCAGCCGCGCTTCGACCACCGCAGACTCTGCGTTCTGAGCTTTCAGCACCCGAGAAAGTTCAAGCAGGCAGCGCGCCTCCATCAGCGCCGCCACCTCGGCACGGGGATGCTCCGGGTAGCTTTCCCTCACTGCCTGAAACCCCCTCGCCGCATCTTCATATCGCTGGATCTCGAATTGATAGGCCGCGCGTTGTATCTTCCAATAGGGTTGCAATGAAGGGGCTGAGGCGCGGATGGCTTCATCCAACTGCGTCAACTCCAATTCAACCGCCGCCAACTCGCGCTTCCGTTGTTTTTCGAATTCCTCGGGTTCGACGTTCCATAGACGAACGGAGACCGGCACTTGGGCCACAAATCCCATTCGGGAAACACGCCACTCGATGTAGGACTTCGCCTCGCTGAAATTGGTATCGTTTGAAGCCAATTCGCGGAGTTCATGCAGCAGGTTGGCCCGTCGTGATGAATAGTTTCCACTGCGGTTTTCCTCGAGCAGGCGATCGATCTCCGCCATGCGCTTGCCCGGAGCAAGCGGACCAAGCAATGCCGAAATGCCGCGGCAAGCTTCATCCAACTGGATGCCGGATGGGAGTCTTGCATCCAGCGGAGCCGCTTCCTCAAAAATCTGCGGCCAGCGTTTGGTGGCAATGCGTTCCGGATAGTGACCCAACGATGGCGGTGCCTCATAAAAATAGGGGCCGCAGGCAAGCAGCAGGATCAACAAGACGGAGAATGCGTAACGCATAACTTCTCCTATGCCGCGAGTTGGAATTATCGAGAAGAATCTGCGGGAATGATGGGACTCATTTCCGTAAGCCCGGAAACCCGCCATCGGACCTCCGCCGCCCGCGCCACCAAGCGTCCGGAGCGAAGTGAATGAGCTGCAGGGAGTTTTGAAAACCGCAAACGAATGCGCCCGGCATGCTCGGCCGGAAGGCCATCCCCAATGAACGTTTCCGCAAACTCTCCCGGCGAGGCGGAGCGGAATGCCGCCGTAGAGTTGGATTCAAGTTCGAGTTCCCAAATCCCCGCAGGAACATCGGCCGGGCCTTTGTTCTCCAGTCGCACGCATCCATCTGCATCCACTTGCGCAACCAAGGTGGGAGCTGTTTCGGCATGGGCCAAATGACCGGGCGTGTATGCCCCTTCGATTCCGGGTCCCGGTAAGGTGAAGTAAATCACATGACTCGCTCCGGCGCGATCCGAAGCCTCCACTAAGGTTCGCAGCGATGCCATCTCCGGCATCCGATGCACGACTCGCCCCCCTGCGGGGATGCGGGTGCCTGCCACACTGATGGCTTGGTCGGCATGAAAGACGGTGATGCCATTTCCTGGATGCTCCACCCGCAATCCACGGCGAAAAAACAATGCATCGTGAGTCCATCCCCTCGCGTGACCGATCAATCGTCCCTGATCGTCAAAAAAGGAAACCCGCTCGAAGTTTGCCAGACCAGCCACCCACTTCCGGGAACATGATGACCAGGATGCGATCCACTTCGCGGCGGAAGGATCCGCCATGGGCCGATAGTTTCCCATCAGTATATCTGCCGGGGCATCGGCTTCGAGATCATAAAACATGGGTGCCAGCGAAACCACCGAGCGAGCCAGTTTCCTGAAGTCAGCCCGCCCTGGCCATGAGGCCAGCGCGGTGATGGAAATCTTCACCGGTGACAACACCATGCCCAGCTCTGTTAGAAAGTCCGCATACTTTCCCAACAAACGATCCGGACAATCGAAGTCGATCTGCATTTCTGCGGGTTCCGCCTTGCCCTCCAACCACAATCGCACTTGTCGCGCTAGCAGGGCCGGGGCATCGGGCGAACCGAGAAATGCGGACTCCGGTTTCAGCCGGAAAACCGGAATCACCTCAATTCCTTCATAATACCTCTGCGGACTGGAGATTCGATTCGATTTCCAGCCCTTGCCATCCCAGCCGGTTTCGAAAGCTTGCCAATAAAGCCGCTTCACCCCTGCTTCCCGGAGAGATTGCAACTCCGCATCCGTCAGAGGGGAACTGCGATGCCAGACCCAGTAGGCCGGCGCATCCATCGGGCCATTGCGGGCATGGTCATGGTTATTCCCGCCACACCCGGCTCCCAGCATGAGCAGCAGCATCCAAAGAAATGCCCGAAGTGGATTCATCTTCTAACTCACCAAAGCTTTTTCACCGACGCCTCGAAGGAGGTCTGGCGATTCATCTCGGAGACGTTGAAAAACTCGTTCCAGAAGGTCTGGCGCTCGGACTTTTCGGAGGTGGTGCCTTTCCAATCGCGGGAGAAGCCGATGGCGCGGTGGCGGATTTCGTTCCGGTAAAGCATGGATGGAAGGAAGCTAGGGAAACAGGGGGAGCGGGAGCGAGGGGATTTTTCGGAACTGGCGAAAGTGCTGGGGCGTCCCAACGGAGCTTTGGCGGCTCCAGCGGAAGGCTCTCCCCGTTCAGTCGAACGCTCGGAAGCCTTCCGGGGAATGCTCTGTTGCCTTCGCGGGAATGGTGGAGGTCGTTCGTGTGAAGGGTGGAGAGCATTCCGGGGAACGCTTGAAGGCAGTCGCCGGAACGGTGGAAGGCGTTCCTCGGAAGCATGATGGGCATTCAGGCGAAGGTCGGGGAACTTTCAGGGTAAAGGCTCCAGGGCATTCGCAGGAACGCCGCAGGGCTTTTGCAAGAAGGCCTTAGAGGATTGCGGCCAACGAAAACGGCTGTCCGTGGAGCGATCCCACCGCTTGCCGGGAAGATTTTTCCTATTTCCCGGAATCGGTGAGACCGCCCTTTTTTACTCATGACAGATCAGGATGCAGGCTGTAGGGCCATGAAGCACTGACCCATAGATCACTCGCTTGAAATATTCTCCCAAACTTTGCAAAGAAGGGCGATGAAGGCTAAAAGCACTCCACCGTTAATTAGCCACCAGATGCTTTTAGAATTGGTAATTTGAGTTGTTTTTGCGGGAATTTGTTTGGAAGACGGAACTGTTGACAAAGACTGATCGGGCGTATTTTTTTCTGAACTCAGCTCCTGATCCATGATTGTTACCTTGGGATCTTTTTCGGAGTCACCATTTTGTGGAGGCATCTTGGAATCGTCGCCTCAGTCATCAGGAAGAGTTGCGAGGTATGCTTCCAAATCAGGAGAATCCCGTTCAGCCGCCTTTTTCATTTGTGGAACTGTGAAGTTCTTCTTGATCCATTCTAACGTCATTTCTCGCGCCTTTGGGTATTGCGATCCCGGCTCCTCCTTTGTCGAAATTTGAAAAATCGTCCCAACCACATAAGTTGTCAGCCACAATTGGTCCTTATTCAATGACCTTCCAGACGAGACAAAGCGTTCTGCCCCCTTGATCGAGGGCAGACCGATGACAATTAGTGCGTTAGTCGCGGGATAGGTGTTTGTCGTTCCCTTTTGAAGAGGGTTGCCCCAATTGGATGCGAAATCAATCTGTTCATACAGCGCGTCAATCGAACGGACATCCTTGAGTTCCTGCAAGGTGACCATCGCCTCGTGTTTCGGACGGCTGTGAGTTTCAGGATTTGAAATAACTTTGATCGCCTCTTTCAGCTTCCTATCGGCATCTTCGGCATGAAGCGATTGGCATATCAGAGGTGAGATGAAGACGGCGGCAAGTATACTGATTATCTTTTTTTTTGCGAACTCGCGAAGCCGCTGTGCATTTTCCGCTTGCACACGATCACCTGAATTCGGAGCGGCATTCTGACCAAAAACGCCTAAAGTCAGCGCACACCAGATTCCCCAGACAGTTAATGAATTAATTGGAAACATAGGGAACATAAAAGGATTGGCTGTTGCGGATTTTTTCAGAATCTCCCAATTGGAACCGTTTGGAATGTTCGAGTGATTTGTCATTATTGCAAATCATTGTCTCGCCGGGGTCAACTCTCATAAGCCACCGTTGTCGGGAGGGGATTGAAGTACGATTGCTGCCAACGAAAACGGCGGTCCATGGAGCGATTCCACCGATTGCCGGGAAGGTTTTTGCCATTTCCCGGAATCGGAGGGACCGCCCTTTTTGCTCATGACAGATCAGGATGCAGGCGGCGTCTTCGGCGTCGCTTTGCGGCGGCGGACCTGCTTGAGGGAGCTGAGGAGGTTGTCCAGTCCGGGATTGAGCTTGTTGAGAGCCTTGAGGAAGGCAACTCCGACGATGCTATGTAAGCGTAGTCCGAAGCACCGTCGCTCGATGGTTGCTGCTTGTGTTTCATAGGT
>JBBARN010000068.1:0-33359 GCA_040399845.1 Luteolibacter sp.
GCACAGAGATCACTGCCAAATACGATGCCGCCAAGGCCGAGGGACTCCAGGTCTTTGCCATGAGTGATCTCGTTCTTTTTCCCAAACGGCTCGTCAGCCTCTACGGCATGTCCGGCACCATGGGGGATGTGAACAACGCCAATACCGAACTCTGGCTGAGGCGGACGATGAAACTGATGTTCGCCCAGTTTCCACAACTCGACGGAATCATGGTGCGCATCGGTGAAACCTATCTGAACGATGCCCCCTACCATCAGGGGAAAATAGACAACAAAAACAGCGCCAACTCCACCATCATTCCCTTGATGAACATCCTCCGTGATGAGGTATGTGTGAAACTCAACAAGAAGATCTATTTTCGCACTTGGGCGAGCTTTGATACCGATCTCAACACCTTTCTGGCTACCAGCAACGGCGTGGAACCCCACCCGAATCTCACATGGTCTGTGAAACACTGCGAGGGCGACTTTCATCGTGGCAATCCCTTCAGCAAGGTACTGGGGCAGGGAAGGCATCCTTTCATCGTCGAGGTCCAGTGCGCACGCGAATACGAAGGCAAAGGCGCGTTTCCCAACTACATCGCCCATGGTGTGATCGAGGGCTTCGAGGAACACGCCGCCAATCCCTCCCAAAGCCTGCGCCACCTCTGGCAGAATTCGCCCTTGATGCGTGGTGTGTGGACATGGTCGCGCGGAGGCGGATGGGAAGGTCCTTATATCAAGAACGAGCTGTGGTGTGAATTGAATGCCTGGGTGATGGCGCAGTGGGCGCTCAATCCGGCGGCCACTGAGTTATCGTTATTCAATCGGTTCGCTACTGAAAGGCTCGGATTGCCTGCGTCCCAGTTGGCCGCATTTCGTGAACTCGCCCTACTCTCCGCCGAAGCAGCATGGCGTGCCAAGCGCGGAACCAACAACTCACTCAGTCCCTGGTGGTCGCGTGATCAATACTATTTGTTTCCCACCATGCCCTCCAACTCCGCCGCACGCTCTCAAATGCTCTCGGATCAGGACGTGGCCCTTGCGAAATTCGAGCGCATCGTGGAAATCGCAAGAACCCTCACGCCATCGAATCCGGAAGACCGCGAATGCATGATTTCATCCAGCCTTTATGGACTTCATCTGATGCGTATCTGGCAGGCGGTCAAAAACATGGCAGCCAACGAAGGCGTCAATCCCGTGGCACTCAAGTCATGGCTGGACCGCCACGATGAGGCATGGGCCGATTGTCTCGGCCTTGCCACCGCGTATCCCAACAGTGCCGCATCGTTCTATGTGAAAAGTGCGCAGCGCTCCTCGGGCGGCGAGAATCCCACCAGCGCCGAGCCGCGCATCCGTGCTGCCGTGAATGCTCTCGCGGACAGCGATGCCGATGGCCTGATCGATTTGGCAGAGAATGTCTCGGCGGGTGTGGATACGGACCTCGACGGCACCCCCGATTATCTGGATACAGATAGCGACAATGACAGCATTTCCGACGCGGTGGAACTCGGATTGTATTGGGATGATCCCATCGACAGCAACTCCGATGGCACACCGGATTTCCGGGATGGCACACGCAGCCCCGGTGCTTATCAGAACTGGCGTCAGGTTAACTTCGAACGCGATTGGAAATCCGATTCTCTCGCCGCTTGGTTCGCTGATCCGGATGGCGACGGTTTTGTGAATGGCCTCGAATTTGCGTTGTTTGGAACTGCTGACTCCGCAGATGCGAGCCTGTTTTCCCCGGATTCATCTGCGCCTGCGATTCACTTCCGCCGGAATCTCTCGGCCACGGATACCACCATCACCGTCTGGACCAGCACCGATCTAACAAACTGGCTCCCGGCTGCCCGCAGCGTGGATGGGGCTGCCTTCATGCCGCTACTTCCCGGATGTTATGCCGATGAATCGGCTGGCGGCGGACAAGTCAAAGTAGGACGCTCCGCGCAGCCCTCGGGTGATGAAATATTTATCCGCTTGGGTGTGGCCTTGGAATCCCCATAATTGCCCCCACCCCTCCCATGTCAGCAAATCCCAATTCCACCATTGAGAAAGTGAAACCGCCGCATTCCTCCAAAACCGGAGACGCAGCCATCAATGAAACTGGCCTTTCGGTTTGGAATTGTTTTGCATGCAGTCGGATCCGTCCGTTTGTGTTCGCATTGCTGGCTTTGGGTAGCCTCCTGTTTTTTTTAGGCCTTTGCCAATTGCATGCTGCGGAAAAACGCTATGTTATCTTCGACGACAAACCAGCTCCGCTCGACATCAAAGGCTGGGAGGCCCATTCGTTCCCACTTGGAAACGGTCACTTCGGTGTCAGCTACTTCGGCGGAGTGGAGGAGGAGTTATGGCAATTCTGTGAAAAGAGTCTCTTCGTCAATGATCCCGCCAAAGCGGAAAATGCCTGGGACCGCGTGGGCCTTTCCAGTCTCTGCGAGCTGCGCCTGATTCAGGACCATGATCTATCAAAAGTGACTCGATACCGCCGGGACTTGGACCTCGACAAAGCGCTTGGAAGTGTCACTTACAACCTTGATGGAGTGGATCATTCCCGGGAAACCTTTGCCAGTTATCCGGATCGGTGTTTCGCGGCAAGAATCAGCGCTTCCGCCCCGGGCAAGATTTCGTTCCGTCTCAATGCCCTGCATCCTTATCTGGGCGAATTTCGCAGCGGAGTTGCTGCGATGGATGGCGATACACTTGTTCTCAGTGGCGAGGCCAAGCCGTATCGGCTGAAATACGAAATCCGCATCGCGGTGACCAGCAAAGGGGGGACGGTCCGGGCCCATGCGAATGGCGCGGAGGGCGGATTCACGATTGAGGCTGCCGACGAGGCTTTTGTATATGTGACTCTTGGAACCAACTATCGCCTCGATTCCAAAGTGTTTCTAACAGGAAAGGCGGAGGAGAAGCTCAACGGGATCGATTTGCCGACAGCGGAAATCGCTTCAAGGCTCGCCTCCGCGAAGCAATCCGGATGGGAAGTTCTCAAACAACGTCATCAGACGGATGTCGCCCGATTGATGCAACGCACCCGTATCGACCTCGGTGGACGCGAGTCCTCCATTGCCTCAAATCGTCTCCTCGCGGATCCCAAACCATCACCGGAATCCGCCCGCTATCTTGAAGAACTCTATTTCCAATTCGGCAGGTATCTGCTGGTGGCTTCTTCGCGAAAGGGGACACTTCCCGCCAACTTGCAGGGCACCTGGAACATGCATCGAAGTGCTCCGTGGACCGGAGGCTACTGGGCAAACATCAACGTGCAGATGAATTACTGGCCTGCATTTTCAACCGGGCTGGAAGAGACATTCGAGCCCTATCATGAATATTTTCACGCTGCGTTTCCCCGGCAGCAGGCGATTGCCAAAGGCACCTTGTCGAATTGGAAACGGAATCCGGTGGAAGGCGCCTGGACGGCCGGAACCGGCAACAGCCCTTACGGTGCCAGCGGGCCGGGAAGCACGTCCGGTGCGGGCACAGGCCCTTTTGTGATCCTTCCCATGTGGGATTGGTATCTTTATACAGGCAGGAAGGACATCCTCGAAAAAATGTGGCCGTTTCTTCTGGGATCCAGTCGTTTTCTCTCCTCCGTGCTCAAGGAGCAACCCGATGGGACCCTGCTCTGCGATCCTTCCTGGTCGCCGGAAAACAAGAAAAAGGATGATCCCCATGTCAATTTGCCGGGCTCCGCTTACGACCAGCAACTCGTTTATGAAAATCATCGCATCACGCTGCAAGTGGCGAAGTTGTTAGGGAAATCCGATCCCATCCTCGCCACTCTTGAGGGCCAACTTCCGCAGCTTTCCCCTGTTCTCATCGGGGCTTCCGGCCAGATCAAGGAGTTCAGGCAGGAGAACGCGTATGGTGAATTCGGCGAATACAACCATCGTCACATCAGCCAATTGATCGGTCTCTATCCTGGCACCTTGTTGACCGAGAAGAAGGAATGGCTGGAGGCCGCAAAGGTCAGCCTGAATCTGCGGGGTGACCAAAGCACGGGCTGGGCGATGGCCCATCGGCTCAATGCATGGACGCGGATCAAGGACGGCGAACGCTGCCATTCCCTGTTGCGGACGCTACTGAAAGAAGGCACGCTTCCCAATCTGTGGGACACTCATCCTCCGTTCCAGATTGATGGAAACTTTGGCGGCACTTCCGGCATGGCTGACATGTTGCTGCAAAGTCACGAAGGTTTCATCGATTTGCTGCCCGCCATTCCTTCGGTGTGGAAAACAGGCTCCTTCTCCGGAATCCGTGCCCGGGGTGGCCTGAGTGTTTCACTTGTGTGGAAAGATGGGATGCCCGTCAGTGTTTTGGTGGAATCGGAAGGTGGAAAAAGCTGCCGGATCCGCATGAAGAATGTCAAAGGCTGGAAGGTTTCGAACTCCGAAGGCACCGAAGTGTCTTCACGGATGGACCAAGAGACTGGCGTGATCGAGTTTTCCACGGTGCCGGGACTCAGTTATGTGTTGACGCCGATGATGTGATCAATTGATCCGCATATCCCAAAGATCGCATCTCGAGGGCTTGCCTGGGCAGGAAGAGATGAGGTGAGGCTAATCGGCAGCTCAGATCTGGGCCGGATGGGGAAATTGTCATGGCTACCCGATCGGGCAGTAGGCGGCGGCATGTTTGCGATTCAATCTCCGCCCCCATCAGTTTGAGTAGTGGAAACCCATGGTAATTTGCATCGGCTTGGATCGGTGAATTGCCCCCTGCCGGCTCTGACAAGGAACCATGGGGCTCCAGCAAATTGGTGAATGCCATCCAACAAAACACCCATCCCATGAAAAACCCCATTCTATCCTTCCGCCAAGGCGGCAAAGGTCTCGTTTCCTCCGGTTTTCCGGTCATCATTTCCCTTGCGCTGACCTCTGGTTTCGCAACTGCGGACAACGGAGTCTGGACCAGTCCCGCTGCCGGTGACTGGAGTGAGTCCACCAACTGGTCCGCCGGCACGATCGCTGACGGCTCAGGTTTTGGCGCGGATTTCTCAACTCTTGATCCCGCGTCCATCCTCGCCGTCAGCCTTGATTCCCCGCGGACGCTCTCGTCCTTGGTGTTTGGCGACTCAGACATCGGCACTGCGGGTGGCTGGCTTTTGGACAACAATGCCGATCCCTTGAATCTGCTGACCTTGGACGGTGCCTCCACGATTACCGTCAACGCTCTTGGCACCGGCATGACCGCCGAAATCAACGCTGGCGTGGCAAGCAGTGGCGGACTGACCAAGGCGGGCCCCGGGCAGTTGTCTCTCACGGGAGAAAACTCGATCAGCGGTTCGGTCACCGTGGACGAAGGGAAACTGTTGTTCTCTGCGATGCCAGCTTCGCCGCTTTATACCATTGATGCAAATGCGTCGCTTGAGATCAATCGGGCCACGGGGCAGGATCGCAACATCAAGGATCTGACGATCACAGGCATTGGCAATTTCATCAAGTCTGGTCCGGGGAATCTTGTATTCTCGCGTTTTCAGGATGATGATACTCCCTATGTTTGGTCCTTGGGCAGTGGAGCCCAGATTCGGGTGGAAGGTGGTTTGCTGAAAGTGAGTGAATACAACACGGTTTCCACTTTTTCCGGCAACCAGTCCTCGCTCCATATCAGTTCCGGTGCGACTTTCGAAGGGCTTCAGTCAAATGTGAACATTGATGCCCTCACTGGAGCTGGCATCTATCAGGGAGGATGGTTCGGCCCGAGAAAACTCACACTCGGAGTGGCTGGTGGATCCGGGACCTTCTCGGGCACCATCCGGGGCAACGGCACCGGTGCGGAAGGCAGCGTGCCATTGCTCAAGCGCGGGAATGGTGAACAGATCCTCAACGGCACACTCAACTTCCGCGGTGCCTATGGAACGCCGACCCTTGAAGTGAGAGACGGCACTTTTGCCAGTCCCAGCCGTCTCGTCATCAGTCCGGTGGGAAGTTCGGTGATGGGCGTGGATTCGGAATCGATCTATACCAGTACGGGAACTCAGGACGTTACCGAGCTGACCCAGACATCAGGAACGCTCGTCGCGGGTTCCTTCGGCATCGCCGAGAACAGCCAGGGAACCTATAACTTCTCCGGTGGGTTGGTGAATACCAATTTCCTTTCGTTCGCATTCAGCGGTGGTGGCAACAACGGTCCTGCGGTGATGAATATCAGCGACAGTGCCCAACTGAATGTGCGCAACAACGGCGACATCCGCATGGGCGTTTACTGGGGCCGGAGCATCACCATCAATCAGACCGGCGGCGAGGTTGTGCAATATAGCAACAGCGGGACGACACGTGGTGGCACGGGCCGTTTGAACTTTGCCGGAGGTAATCAGTTCATGACGTGGAATCTATCCGGTGGCACCCTATCACTTGCCGGGATCGCATGGCAGGCAGCAGGCGGCGGGGCCGGTGGGGGCAACGGGGTGCTCAATCTGAATGGAGGCATCCTGCAAATCACCAGTTCCTCTTTCAGTGCGCCCATCGGTAATGCCAATAGCAAACCCAAAGTCGCCGCCCGTGTCTTCGGCGACGAGTTCACAGCGGATAGCGGTGCGATCATCGACAACTACGGACTCAATGTCACCTTCGCCGCGCCGATCCTTCATGGTGCTTCCGGCGTCTTCGATGGTGGATTGAAATTGGCAACCTCAGTCCCGGGTGGTTCGCTCACCCTCACTGGAACGAATACCTACACCGGAGATACCACCATCGTTACTGGCAACACCCTCGTGCTCGGCTCCTCCTCCGCCACGGCATTCGTGCTCGATGGTTTGTCCGCCAATCGCATCAAGGGCGCTGGTTCCGTCACTCTCGACGGGACCTTCACCGTGGACACCACCTTTGCCGATCTAACAGATGATACGAGTTGGTCAATGGTCGATGTCGGAACGCTCACAGAGACCTTTGGCACCGGTTTCAACCTGCAGGGCTTTGTGGAAGCGGGAACCTCGGGCATTCACACCAAGACCGATGGAGCCAACACCTGGACTTTTGATGAATCCACCGGTATTCTTACCCTCAACATCAAACCCGCCGGAGGTTATGCCTCGTGGATCAGCACCTTTACCGTGGCGGATGCGACCGCAGGGGCCGATCCCGATAACGATGGGATTGAGAATCTCCTCGAATATGTCGTCGATGGCGATCCATCTGTTTCCGATCCGGAAAATCTGCCGGACCTGAATGCTACGGGCCCCAATCTCACATTCAGCTTCCAGCGTCGCGACGATTCGGAGTTGGATTCCACCCAGGTCTTCCAATACGGTTCCAACCTCGCTGGCTGGACCGACGTGGCCGTCGGGGCTGCGGATTCCGGGCCGGACCTCAATGGCGTGAGCGTCACGATCAGTGAGGCAGGAGCCGCCGCCGATGAGGTGACGGTGACCGTCCCGAAAACCCTCGCCGCCGATGGCAAACTCTTCGGTCGACTGAAGGCCACGCAACCCTGATCTGAAAACCATCCCAAACGCCCGTGACCAAACACCCATGGTCACGGGCGTTTTCGTTTTCCAAATCCCGCGCAAAATCCCTCCGGCGGGGGATAAGTGCCACGCGCTTCTCACCCTTTCCTCTGACGAAATCACACTTCGCCGTTGCATCCGAACCCCATGGCCATCCCAAACCCATGAAACGCCGTTCATTCTCCACCTCCAGTCTCGCACTGGTTTCTCACATTGCCTTCTGGGTCTCCGCAGGCGAAAGAGATGAGAACGGGGAGACCAAGTGGGGACGGAACGGCTCTTCTTGGGCGGAATGAACCTTTTCGAATATCTGGCGATCACCAAGGCGTCAAAAGCCAATGTCACACGCAACTTGCAACAACTGACATCCGTCGCCACGGGAAGGTCGACCCATGTTGAGATCCAGCTTTGAAGATCCTATGACAACGCATCCACCAGCTTGTCGCGGTCCACTTTGACGACCCAGTTTTCGATGTTGGTGATCTGACCGCTCTTTTCATCATAACTCCGTTCCACGCGGCATTGCACGACGGTTTCGGCGTGTTGGATCATCGTCGGCAGGCGGTCTTCCGGGAAGGCCATGATGAGTTGGAGGCCGAAGTTTCTGGCAAGTTCGAGACAGGAGTCGATGCGATCGCCGGAAAGTTTGGAGAATGCCTCATCCATGATGACGATGCCGAGGTTCTTGCGGGTTTCCTTGGGGCCGAGATCATAGACGCGCTGGAAGGCGGCGAGCATGGCGACGAAAAACGGTGCTTGGTTTTCTCCGCCGCTTTGTTTCTTGGCATTGCGGTTGAGCGAGATGGCCGCGCCTTCGCCCTTGCCGGTGGGCGTGGCCTGGATGTCCCAATGATGATAGTAACGATAATCCAATGCCCGCTGTTGGCGCGGGTCTTCGGAGTTTTCAATGGCGGCCATGAGCGCTTGTTTGGCCTTTTCGATTTCATCCTTCGCTCCAGCGGCGAAGAGTTCGAGGCCGGGATTGAGGCCTTTGTCCACGAGTGTCCAGATAGCACTGTGGCTGCGGTCGGACTTCATGGATAACTGATATCTCCAGCCGCCGATGTCGTGGTCCATTGCGCGGTTGAGTTCGCGCTTGGTGCGCTCGGCTTCATCCAGTTTCTCCTTCAACACATCGAGCACCTGGTGTTGCAGGCGGTCTTCCCATTCCTTGCGCGCGTCTTCGGCGGCGGCGGTGTATTTTTCGAGTTCGTGGGTTTCAAGCTCAGTACGACGCGCATCGTAGCGGGTGTTGTCGTCGTCCTCTGGGTCGAACGCTTCGGCGGTTTCCGGATGCGTTTCGGCAAGGGCGCGGCGTTCGATGTCGCGATCGTTGCGGGCCTTGTCGGCTTCGTATTGGCGGATGCGGGCAGTTTCCGCGGCGATTTCGAGGCGCTGCTGCCATTTGGGAAATTGGGTGCGTGCGGCTTCGATGAGTTCCTCGATCTCGGAATCGCGGACGCCTTCCAGTGACTCACGGCTGGCATGGCGTTTGATGAGGGCGCTGCGTTCCTCGTCTTCCAGCGTGGTAATGGCATCGAGCAACACGCGTTCTTGCTGGGCAAACTTCTCGATGCTGTTGGCAAGGCGACCGGTGCGTTCGATGACACCTTGGAAGGTCTTTTCGAGAACGCGGAGTTTCTCCACCGTTTCCTCACGCTCAGGTGTGGCGAGCAGGCGGATGGTTTCATCGAGCTGGGCGAGTTCCTTGCGCAAGCGTGGCAGGTCTCGGAGCTTGGAACTGCCACTCGGTGGCTCGCCTTTGTCGAGCGCCCATTGATCGCCGCGATGGAGGAAGGTGCGCCAGTCGTCGCGCGAACGATGGAGGCGCGTGAGTTCTTCTTTTACTTCGGCGAGTTCATCCTGCTTGGCGGTGCGCAAACGTCGCATGCCTTCCTCGCCGATGGTAAATTCTTTTGAGGGCTGGAGATGCTGGCGATGCGGCGGATCCTTGAGCCAACCATCCTTGGAAAACGCGCGGGGATGGCGTTCGAGTTGCGCGGCGGAGTCCACGGCAATCATGTCACCATAGAGATGATGGAGATATGACTTTGCGAGATCGTGTTTTGTCTCGAACAAAGCGGATACGGTTCCGGGCTTGGGAGTTTTGGGTGCGTCGTCGAGTTCGTCCGGGTGAACGAGCAATTCCTCGCAATGGCCAATGCGTTTGGCTTGTTCCCATGCGGCCTTGAAATCGGTGACGAGCACGGCGCTGCGTTTGTTTCCTAACAGACTTTCAAGCAGCGGCCACCACGGCTCGGCTTCGGCCTTCACCTCGATCACGCGGCCGAGCGCATCCGCTTTCTGGCCACGGGATTTGAGCGCATCCAACAAGGGCGATGGCGCGGCGCTGCCTTTGTGATCGAGGTCGTCGAGTTCGCGGGCGAGCCGGGATTCGCGGCTTTCGAGTTCCTTGATCTTGTCGTCAACCGGGCGGAGTTGGTCGCGGGCATCATTGACCATCGACTGATAGATGCGCGGCATGCGGGCGGCGGCATCGAGTGCCACGGTTTCATCCGCGCCCTGCATTTGGCGGATCCACTCGGTGGCGGAGTCCGGTTCGTGCAGGCCGAATTCCTTGCCAAGTCGCAGCCATTGTTTCCAATACTGGATGCGGTCGTGGAGAAATTGGCGGGCAGATTTTTCAATTTCCTTCAGTCCATCCAGATCGCGTGCGACTTCATCACGGCGGCTGCGTGTTTCGGCAAGCCGGGTGATTTGCAAATCATTGCCGGCGACGAGGCGGATGGCGGCGAGTTGAGAATCGAGTTCGTTCCGCTCGCTGATGGCGGCTTCGTAGTCGGCGCGTTGCTCGGAGTTTTGGGAGCGCAGGACGTCGAGTTGATTGCGCTTTTCGGTGAGGGATTCGAGTCGTTGCTCATGGGCAAGCGCTTCGTGAAGGTGGGCGTGGATGCGGGCATCGCGGCGGGCTTCACGGTATTCCTGATGGCGGGTGCTGATGCGGGTGAGCCGGGCATGTTGATCATGCATTTTTTCCAATCGCACTTGCGCACGACGGTGGGCGTCCACGCTGGCGCGCACGGCTTTGACATCAGGCAGGCCGGGCTCTAACAGATACTCGCGGATGAATTTTTCAAACGACTCAACAGGCTGGAACGCCATTGAGTTCGGCAGGGTTTTGTTCATCTGCACGCGATCGAATCCGAGATGGCTGCGCGAGCCCATTTCATCGAGATAGGATGCCTGGCGATCGAAGACTTCACCGCCGAGATCGCGTTTCACATGCACTCGGAATTCTTCTTCCGACATGAAAGCGACGGCATCCGGATCGAGATCGCGGCTGAGGAAATCCTCGCGTTCGAGGCGCTTGGGAACGGTGAACCACAAGGTGCGTGCCTTGGCGGTGGGGCCTTCAAATTCAATGCGAGCGCCCCATGTTTCGCGGCGTGGGGTTTCTTCGCCTTTGGCAAGCGGCCAGACAAATTCGAGTCCGGCGAGCGTGACACCGGAAGGGCGGAGATAACGTTCCTGGCCATCGTTGCCCTGGGTGTTGGTATCGCACAAACAATAGCCGCGCAACGAACGCCCGCTGCCTGCACCGGCAGCGGCTTTGTTGAAGCGACTGAGCGATTCGCCGAGCATGACAAACTGGATCAAATCCAACAACACGCTTTTCCCCGAACCATTGGCTCCGGTGATGAGCGAGAGCCCGGAGACATCGATGAAACGGCGGTAGCCATACCAGTTGATGGCAAGGATCCGGCTGAGGTGGACGCGCATGGTTTCGGTTATCAGTTATCAGTTATCGGTTCCGAGGAAGAAGACGTGGGTTGATAGGCGTCTTTGCGGGTGGTCCAGGCTTCGAGGCTGTCGAAGGGAATGACGCGGGGCAGGCTCGGCAGGACTTCGATGAGGGTTTCGCCGAGTTGGAGGGCACCTTCGGGTTTGTGGGTGCGGATGAGGCGATGGCGCTTCATGCGGCCCAACAGGGAATCGAGATGGGTTTTTTCCGGAGGATCGATTTTATCAAAGGTGTTGCGAAAACGGGTCCAGAGTTCATCGACTGTTAGAATGACGGAGCTGGAGGCCTCGTTGCTGCGGTGATCGTCCCAAACGCGCCAAAGCACGAGCAGGACGAGAGTTTCATCTTTGGTGAATTGGGAGAGCAAATGACAGGCTTCCGGGCGTGGGCGGGCCTGGATGATGGAGAAATCGTCATCGATGATGAGTTCAAGTCCGAGCGGAGATAAGTAATCGCTGAGATGCTCGCGGTAGTGATCGCGCGCCAGCATGAAATGATCGCGCCCGGATCCGTTGGTGCCCAGCAAAGTGCCACGACCTAACAACTCCGCGAGAATTTCACGTATGGCGGGACGGTCTTCTTCAGGAACGTCAGGCCAGAAGCGGGGCCAGTGGGGATCGGACATGGGAAAAAGGGGGATTGGAAATTGGAGATGGGATAATTGGGTATCAGACGCGGCTTATGGTGAAGCGGTCGAGGTTCCAGCCGGCTTGGGGGTCGGTGGGGATGGTTTCGGGGGTGAGGCCGGCGGATTGGCCGGGGCCGGTGACGGTCCATTTGAGGCGTTTGCCATCGGCAGTGATGGCACTTTCGTAGGCGGCGACGGCTAACAGATCGAGCATCTCGTCGAGGTCGGCGGCATTGAAGTCGGAGGTGCTGAGTTTTTTCGATTTGGCAGGAAGCAGGCATGCCACGAGGCGCGCGGCACGTTGAGGAGTGAGGGCGAGGCGTTGGCGTTCGCGCAAGGCGGCGAGGGTGTCTTCTGCGGATTCGTCGCGGCCATCAGAATCGCCACCGAAGGTGAGGTCGGCAGGGAGCTTGGTGCGGCGGGTGCGGGCGAGTGACTCGATGCCAAAGAAGAAACGAACTTCGGGGATGAGCGGGGTGAAGTCCGGTGCGGTCTCGCGCATGGCACCGAGGCGGCTGCCTTCGTGGGCGGCGTTGATGGCATCGCAGTAGGATTTCACGATTTCCGGTCGGCGGCCTCGGAGTTCGGTTTGGTAACGATAGCGTTGTTGGGAAAGTTGGTTGAATGAAGCCATGCGGGCATCGATGGCATCGGCAACAAGGCGGATGGCGGCGAGGCGGTGTTCGAGTTCGCGCAAGGTTTTCTCGGCGCGATGGTAGGCTTCGTTTTCATCCCAATGATAGTGGGCGGCAAGGCCTTCGGCGAGGCGCACCTTGACGAGCGGATCATCACGGCGGTCGGCGATTTGTGAGCGCAGTACTTGCAGGCGGGGCAGCAGGCCGTTTCTACGAAGGGCATCGTAGCAAACCATGTGCTGGCCCGCGCCGAACTCGGCGTAGAGCAAGCGAAGGGTCTCGGCGGGTGAATCGCTGAGGCGCTGGCGGCGATCGAAAAGCGAGATGAGTTTTTCCACGCCGTGGAGCTGGATGATGGCGCTTTCGAGGCGGGCGTTCACATCAGTGACCGTGGCGCGGAGGGCATCGGGCTCCTGGATGCGGGCGTCGAGGATGCCGGGGCGTTCGAGAGTTTCGCAAACGCCGCGCACGGTATCGGCGAAGGTTTTCAGCTCGGCGATTTCATCTTCCGCGAGTTCGCGCAGGAGGCGTAGCAACGGGCGGAGGCCGGGGGAAACCAGCGCCCAGCGCTCGTGAAGGCCGAGTTGTTGGTCTTCGAGCCATTTTGCATCGCAGAGGCGATTGAAAATCTGCCCTGCACGCTGGCGGGCATCGCGCATGGACGCACCTTCATCATCTTCCAGCACGATCTCCGGATGGGCCGCGAGCACCTCTCGGATCAGCGCGATGGCCTCGATGTGGGGGATGCGCCCCGCTTCACCGGCAACATCGGCGAGACGCTCCGCGCAATCGACATAGATCGCCGATGACGGCCGGGTGAGCGGCCGGAAAAAGTCCCTCGATACGGAGGCGAGGAGTTTTTCGCTGAGATGGGGCAGGTCCATTGAGTCTGGGGGACTTTAGGGCCGACCGCGATGGCTTACCAAGGATGAAATAGGCGCTGGGGAAGAGTCTTTCGTCAAAATGACGGGGCTCCCAGGTGGGTGAGGGAGGCTCGGCTGCGGGTGATGTTGATTTCCACCTTGGCCCCCAGAAGGAGAGGGTCGTTGGGGAGTTCGTGACCGGCGGGATAGTTGAAAAGGACCGGGTAGTCGTAGTCGTCCACAGCTTCGCGGATGATTTCGGCGGCGGTCTGGCCGAAGGGGGCTGCGCCGTCTTTCATGCCGGTGAAGTGGCCGACGATGAGGCCCGAGAGGTTTTCCAGGATGCCGCCGACCTTGAGATTCCGCAGCATGCGATCGAGATGATAGTATAACTCGTTGAGGTCCTCGATGAAGAGAATCTTGCCCTTGGGCCGGATGTCGAGCGGGGTGCCGCGCAGGCTTTGGAGGATAGAAAGGTTGCCACCTGTCAGAACGCCGCTGGCGGTGCCTTTGCGGTTGAGCGGGTGGGCTTCAATTTCCTGGTGGGCGAAGTTGGTGAGATCGCCACGGAGGATTTCCAAGAGTTGCGTGAAGCTGGGAGTGAGGGTTCCATCGGCCTCGAAGGAACCGCTCATGACGGCGTGGAGTGAGGCGATTTTTTGGCGGGCGAGATAGGCGTGGAAGACGGTGATATCACTGAAACCGACGAGCCATTTGGGATTTGTTAGAAACTTGGACCAATCGAGAAGTTGATGCGTTCGCAGGCAGCCATAGCCACCGCGTGAGAAGAAGATGGCCTTGACGGTGGGGTCATCGAGGGCTTTCTGCATGTCTGCTGCGCGGGCGCGATCGGTACCGGCGAAGATGCCTTTTTCATCAAAGGCGTGGCGGCCGATGCGGACTTTGTAGCCTTGCTCGCGCAGGATGGCGGCGCCGCGCTCGATGGTGGCGCGCTGGTGTTTTCCCGAGGGGGAAACGAGGGCCACGGTGTCGCCGGGTTGGAGGAAGGGCGGGAATTTCATTTCCGATCCGAAGATATGATATGGCTGAAATGGTTAGAAACGGCGGGGCGGGATGCCGCGGGTTTTGGGTTCGCAGATGAGGAAGGCTTCGGCATCGATGACGCAATCGTCAGGCAGGGCAAGCCCTTGCGGCGGGGCGGCGGGGCCATAGGCGTGGAGGGGCGCGCCTTCCGTCTCCGGCCGGGCGATGTACCAGCCGGGGAGGAGTTTGCCGAGCGAGTGGAGTTTGTGGCCGTGCTGGGGCTCGAAGCTGTCCTTGGGTTCCTGCGGGTGGGGCATGGACATGGCGATGACCACGCCATCGACGGCGAGGCAGGGGTAGTGGCCGAGCCCGGCGCGTTCGACGGGTTTGAGGCGCTTGGAGCCGAAGTCGTAGAAGGAAATTTCCGCAGTCACCTGCGATGTCTGGATTGCCGTACGAAGCAGGTCGCTGCCCACCCAGCGGCCCTTGGCATCGCCATTGAAGGCCTGTTCGATCCGCAAGGGGGATTTGCCGAGCTCAGGAAATGCAGCAAAGAGCCCGGGCAGCTCCAACAAGAGAGGATCGTGGGCGAGCACATGGAACGCTTGGCGGCGGAGCAATCCATTTACCAAGCCGATCTGGTGGCCATTGACCCACATCCGGCGGCGGGATTCCGGATCGAGGGCAGCGAAATGCCGGGTGGCGGGATTGCGGGCGTGCGGCTTGCGGGTCGTCCAGGATTTCCTGCTGAAGATACGAGCGATGGCATCGCAAGAGGCAACATGAATGCCATGGCGAACCCCTTCGATTCTGGCACCGGATGCTTCGATTTCCTTGCCGAATGCAAACGTCAATCCGTGGGGCATGCGATGCGGGCGCTTGCGGAAAAAGCGGTTTCCCTCAAACGAAAAGATCGAGCCCCATGAGCCATCGCACCACATCGGGATGAGCGGGTGGCCGGCCTTTCTTGCGATGAGTTCGAAGCCGCGTTGCAGGGTGCTGAGCGAGCCGGTGCGGGTGAGTTGGCCTTCGGGGAAAAAACAGACCAAGTCACCATTTTTCAGCGATCGGATGATTTCGCGGATGGCTTCGAGCGGTTGATCGCGGCGGATGGTGACGGTCTCGAACAGAGAAGTGAAGATGCGGATGCTGCGGTTGGCGATGAAGGCCTCGTCCATCACAAAGCGCACGGGGCGGGCGCAGGCGGCGGAAATAAGGAAGGCATCGATATAAGTGACATGGTTTGGCAACAGGAGGGCGCCACCTTTTTTCGGCAGGCGCTGAGAGTGCACGACACGGATTTTATAGATCGTGCGAACCAGCGAAATGCCGATCACCCGGACAAAATCGGCTGGCAACAAGCGGATGATGAAGCAGGTGGCGGCGGCACACGCGATGGCGATGAAGCCCATCTGGACGCGGAAACCGAAGTGCGGATCCACTCTGAGGACGCGGCAACTGATTTCAAATCCCGCGATCAATGCCACGGCGATGATTCCGGCAAAGCAATCCTGAAGATTGACGGCGGATTGAAGGTCGCCGCGTTTGTCTGCCGGGTAGCGGTCCTGCATCCAGGCATTGAGTGGGGCGAGGAACACGGCACCGGCGAAGGCGAGCAGGCCGAGGGTTGTGAGAAACAACCCGCCTTGCAGCGGGATGAAAGTGATGAGGGTGGCAAACAAGGTCATTGCCACTCCGGCAACGGGCACCCAGCCGAGTTCGATGCGGCGGCGGAGCAGAAACGACGCGAAGCCGAAGCCGCCGGCCATGCCGAGTGAGGCGGCGGCCATGTAGGTGGACGAAAGTGTGCCGAAGCCATCGCCGCCGCCGGTGATGAGTTTGGCGAGTTTCACCGACCACAGATTGATGAATGCCGCGAAGCCCCAGAAGAAGGCCACGCCGAAGGAGGCGCGCCGCAGAGGGGCATCCCGCCAGAGATCGGTGAGGCTGGTGAAATGGCTGACGGCGAGTTTGGCGGAAAATTTTTGCTCGGAGCCTTGGGCCGGCACCCGGGGGATGATCCAAGCGAGGAAGAGCGCAGGGACAGCGAGGACGGTGAGGATGAGCAGCGGAAACAGGGCGGCTTGCCAAGCGGCGTCCGGTTTCGCGCCGAGAGCGTGGTAGCGGTGATCGAAGATCCAGCCGGCGATGATTTGCCCGACGAGAATGGCGAGCATCGCGGTCATTTGCTGGATGCCGGAGGCGAAACCGAGATGATTGGAACCGACGAGTTCCTTGTTGATGCCGAATTTTGCCGGGCTGAAAAATGCCGACTGCACCGCGAGTCCGAAGAATCCTGCGAGGGCGAGCGGCAGGTTTTTCAAATAAACCGCGCCGCAGATCCAGAGCAGCACGATCAATTGGAACACCGCCGAGCCGAAGATCACCGTGCGTTTCGAATAGCGGTCGCTAAGCCATCCGGCGAGCGCTGCGAAGAGCACGAAGGGCAGCGCGATCATCAGACCGGCCTGCGATTCTACCGCATAGCCCACCGCCCCGCCGAGGGGGATGAGGGTGAATTGGGCCATCTTGTCGTTGAACGCGTTTTGCGTCTGCTGGACAATCATGCTCCAGAAGCCCACCCACTGGCGGCGGGTGGGTTCGGGCCCGGGTGCTTCGTAGCTCATCGGCAGCGAGGCTATACAGCCTGCAGGCGGACGGCAAGGGCGGGTGAAATCGGAAATCAGCGCCTCACCTGATGGTGCGCGCCGCCGAGGATGCTGCGGGCGTCGAAGCCGTGGTTGGCGAGGATGCGGGCGGCGAAATAGCTGGTTTTTCCCATTTGGCAGACGGTGAAGACCGGTTGCGAGCGGTCGATTTCCGCAAGGCGGCTGCGGAGCTGCGGCAGCGGGATGTTTTTCGCGCCGGGCACCGGAAGCTTGGCAGAGCTGGCGGCTGGGCGGACATCGATGATCTGGGCACCGGCGCTGGCGAGGTCCGCCACCGGGATGAGCAGGCCGTCGCGCATGTTGCCGGCGGCGAAACCGGCGACGTTCACCACATCCTTGGCACTGCCGAAGGGCGGAGCGTAGGCGAGTTCCAGGTGGGCGAGGTCGTCGATGCCGAGGCGGCCCCGGAGGGCGGTGGCGATGACGTCGAGGCGCTTGTCCACACCATCCTTGCCGGAGGCTTGCGCGCCAAGCACGCGACCATCTTCCGGCGACCACAAGAGCTTGAGGGTGATGGTTTCCGAGCCGGGATAATAACTCGCATGCGACGAGCCATTCACGGTGACGGTCTGATACGCGATGCCTTCCTGCTTGAGGCGGGTCTCCGAATAACCGGTGATGCCCGCCGCGTGATCGAAGACCCGCACGATGGCGGTGCCGATGCTGCCGGGATAACGAAGCGCTTTTTCGCCCAGGAATATATGATCGGCGGCAGTACGGCCCTGGCGGTTGGCCGGGCCACCGAGCGGGATGGCGGTGCGTTTGCCGAGAATGGGATCCTCGGTTTCACACACATCGCCGACGGCATAGATATCAGGATCCGAAGTTAACTGATAACTGTCCACCACGATGTGGCCGCGCGGGCCGAGTTCGAGTCCGGCGGATTTGGCAAGGCCGCTTTCTGGCCGCACGCCGATGGAGAGGATGACGAGATCGGTGCTGAGGTTCTTGCCTGATTTGAGTCTGGCGGAAATCTTGTCGGATATCATTTCAAAACCATCGATGCCATCGCCGAGAATGAGTTGGATTCCCTTGTCGCGCAGTGTGTCTTCCATCGGCCGCACCATTTCCGCATCGAGTTGCGGGAGGATCTGCGGTTGGAGCTCGATCACGCTGACTTGTCTGCCGATTTCATGAAGCTGCTCTGCCATTTCCAATCCGATGAAGCCCGCGCCGATGATGGCGACGTGCTCCGCAGTGGCGGCAGCTTGTTTGATGCGATCCATGTCCTGGAGATTGCGCAGGGTGTGGATGAGAGGGTTGTCGATGCCCGGAAGCGGCGGCCGCAGCGGGCTGGCTCCGGGAGCGAGGATGAGTTTGTCGTAGGAAATGAGCGACTCGCTTGAATCGGCGAGCGAGCGGACGAGGACTTGTTTGTTGGGGCGATCGATGGAGATGGCCTCGGTGAGAGTGCGCACATCGAGATTGAGAAGAGCGCGGAGGCTGTCGGGTGTCTGGACTGCGAGGTCCGCGCGGTCAGGGATCTCGCCCCCGATGTGGTAGGGCAGGCCGCAGTTGGCAAATGAAACGTCCGGTCCGCGCTCCAGCAGGATGATGTGGGCGGATTCCGAGTGACGGCGGGCACGGGCAGCGGCGGATGCACCGCCTGCCACGCCACCGATGATGACAATGGTGTCAGGTGTGGTTTTCATGGGAAAATTTAGGGTTGGGTGCCCGGATGAAGGGCTTGGTTCATGCCTTGGCAAAAGTGGTTCAAAGCGGATTCATCGAGTTCGAAGAGCACGTTGCTGCCACTGACGCGAGATTTCAGCAGGCCCGCCTTGCGGAGTTCATTCACGTGGCGCGAACAGGCAGGCTGGGAAAGCGGCAGGGCGGCAACAATCTCCATACATGGAACTTCGCCCCGGCCGGCCAAAAATCGCAGGATGCAGATCCGCGCCGGATGCGCCAAGGCCTTCGCAAATGCGGCAAGACTAACGCAGTCCTTCTCAAAGACTTCCAACTTCGCAACTGGCATGAATCGAATATTTCAAATATGCAATATGATCACAAGAAAAATTTTCAAGTCCGGGAAATCCATTCCAAGGATTTGACAGGTTTGGTGTGCAATCGCTTCTGGAAAAGGCGGCCGACGTATTTTGATCCGCTTGGCGGAGTGGAGATCTTGACCTGTCGCCGGAAGCGTGACAGAGGAGGTGGCGCAACGGGGCGCGCTGGGTGCTTTTCCCACGGTTCCGCCGTTGCTTCCGTCCAGATCAACCATTCCATTTCATGAAATCCATTCAACGCATTGGTGTCATCGCCCTGGCTGGAGCCAGTCTCGCCATTTCCTCATGTTCCACCGGCGGTCGTTCGCCATCCGGTTTTCTTGGGAACTATCAGCAACTGAATGCCGGCTACGGCATGGCGGATGCGGTTTCGGCTTTCGTCAAGCCAGGTGTGGACTTGAAACAATATCACAGCGTGGTGATCGAGCCGGTGACGACGGTGGTGTCGGCCCCCGGCATCAGCCCGGAAGTCAGTAGCCAACTCGCGGCCTATCTGGGCGAGTCCTTGCGCAGTCAATCGGGCGGTCGGCTCAACATCGTCGGATCGCCCGGCCCCGGCACACTGCGGATCCGCGCCGCACTGACCGATGTGATCGAGGGTCAGAAATTGGGGAAACCCGTTAAGACCGTGCACACAAACCCGCAAGCGACGCTGGCGGGAACGCTGGGTTCCGCAGAGGTTGCCGCATTCATTTCCAACGTTTCGTTTGAAGGAGAAATTCTCGACTCCGTGAGCGGCGAGCGCCTGTGCGCGCTGTGCGACCACCGGATGGGTGTCAAGCGCGAAGCCTCTGCCGCCACCACCTGGGCCGCCGTGCGCAGTGGCGCCAATCAGGGAGCCCAACGGCTCTGGAAGCGATTCTCGGACGCTCGCGGCCAATGAAGCCAGAGAGGAATCGCCGCCTGCGAAGGCTCCTCGCTTTTGCCGCGCATTTTGCCTTGCAGCGATGAGCCCCGCCGCTAGTCTGACACCCACGCTGGCGCGCGATGCTCGCCGGGATATAAAACCAAAACACGTTCTTTGAAGATGAAAATTGCCTTTATCGCCGCCGCCGCCGCTCTGCTCGCAGCTTCCTGCTGCCCGAGTTCCGCACCAGCCCCGAGCAAGCCGGCTTACGTCGCTCCCAGCAAATAAGGTGCAAGGCCTGGCCTGCCCCGTGCATCCAGGCCGTTCTTCTCCCGCACCGGCCATCCTTGGATTTTCCATTTAAAACCTACCGAATCCCGACTCCATGATCCGCATTCTTTCCGCAATCGTCGCTTCCGCCTTCGCGCTCATTTCCGCATCCTGCTGCTGCACGGGTGAAGCCAAACCACCAGGTCTGCGCCCGCTTCCTCAGTTCCAGGAAATCCAATCAGCGGGAGCACCAGCACCGGAAGTGCACTACGAAAAGTGATCTCCGGAATTTCCCCGGTTCACTGAAGATCTCAAAGCGTCCCTCCGCAACTTGCTGGGGGGCGCTTTTCGTTTTCATCTGCTGGCAGTTTTCGAAAATGATGCTTCCCTTTTCGCCGGGGATCTGCCAATCGCTAGCCCGTTCTGAATTTGTCATGAAACCTCCGATTCAACGCGACGAGTCATCCCGCTTCCGAGGGTCCCTCCGTCATTATCATCGTGCGGTCAACCAAAACAACCGAACCTGGGAAGAGTGGATCGATGGGCGGGTCGTCCAACGGAAACCGGCGACTTACTGGCTGAAAATGGTCGTCACTATCCTGGCATCGATCATTCTTGTGGCCGTGGTGATCGGGCTCTATATCGAACTCCGGTGACGGCAAGGGTGCGGAGAAAATTCACAGGTTTCTCCTCCTGTGCCCGCATGCGGCTTTGACAATCCGCGCTGCCCCATGCAGTTTTCCCGCCCGCCGCGAACCACGGCGCGATCTTTACCATGGGAAAAAGCCTGTTTCAAAAAGTCTGGGACGCCCACCACGTCGGGACCCTCGCGGATGGCCGCACACAACTCTTCATCGGCACGCACCTCATCCACGAGGTGACCTCGCCCCAAGCCTTCGGCATGCTCCGTGATCTCGGGCTCAAGGTGAAGTTCCCGCAGCGCACCTTCGCCACCGTGGACCACATCGTCCCGACCATCGATCAGGACGCTCCGCAAGACCCGCTGGCTGCGGAAATGATGCAGGCGTTGCGCAAGAATGCGGATGATTTCGGCGTGACTTACTTCGACCTCGCATCCGGCAAACAAGGCATCGTCCACGTCGTCGGACCCGAGCAAGGCATCACCCAGCCAGGCACCACCATCGCTTGTGGCGATTCCCACACCGCCACCCACGGCGCCTTCGGAGCCATCGCCTTCGGCATCGGCACCACTCAGGTTCGCGATGTGCTCGCCTCGCAAACGCTTGCTCTCGAAGCACTCAAAGTCCGCCGCATCGAAGTCAACGGTGACCTCCGCCCCGGCGTTTATGCCAAGGACGTGATCCTCCACATCATCCGCCTGCTCGGCGCAAATGGCGGCATCGGTTTCGCCTACGAATATGCAGGCGATGTCTTCGATCGCATGTCGATGGAAGAACGCATGACCGTTTGCAACATGTCCATCGAAGGCGGCGCGCGCTGCGGTTATGTCAATCCGGACGCCAAAACCGTCGCCTACCTCCACGGCCGCCCTTATGTGGACATGAGCGATTTCGACGCCACGGCTGCCCGTTGGTTGTCCTTCGCATCCGACAAGGACGCGCATTTCGACGACATCGTCAAAATCAACGCCGCCGACATCGAGCCCACCGTCACCTGGGGCATTTCTCCGGACCACGGTATCTCGATTTCCGAAACCATCCCGGACCCTGCCAAGGCCGCCACGCCGCTCATCAAGGCCTCCATCGAGGAAGCGCTCGCCTACATGAAACTGCCCGCCGGCACTCCGATCAAGGGCGTGAAAATCGACGTCGCATTCATCGGCTCCTGCACGAATGGCCGCATTTCCGATTTCCGCGAAGTGGCGAAATACATCCAAGGCCACAAGGTCGCTGCCGGTGTGAAAGCCATCGTCGTCCCCGGCTCCCAGATCGTTGCCATCCAGGCCGAACAGGAAGGCCTCGACAAAATCTTCACTGCCGCCGGCTTCGAGTGGCGCGGTGCCGGTTGCTCGATGTGCCTCGCGATGAATCCGGACAAACTCGTCGGCGATCAACTCTGCGCCTCGTCCTCCAACCGGAACTTCAAAGGTCGCCAGGGCTCGCCCACCGGCCGCACCGTCCTGATGTCCCCCGTCATGGTCGCCGCTGCCGCCATCAACGGCCACATCTCCGACGCCCGCGAACTCTTCCACATTGAGAAATCCGCCGCCGTGGCGTAAACTCTCCGCTCATCATGAGCACCTCCGCCCACAAGCTTCCGATCACGACTACCGAGTATCTCGAGGGAGAACTCCGCGCGGAGCTGCGTCATGAGTTCATCGATGGGCGGGTCTATGCAATGTCTGGCGCAAGTCGGAAGCACAATGAGATATGTCTGGATCTCGCCTCCGCACTTCGAAGCCACCTCCGTGGCGGACCTTGCAGGACTTATATCGAAGCGGTGAAAGTCCGCATCGCCGATGATGCGGGCGAGGCTTACTACTACCCCGATGTTTTCGTGGCATGTGAGCCAGGGGATGATGATTCCCATGTGGTCAACAATCCCAAGTTGATCATCGAAGTGCTATCGGACTCGACGGCCCGCATTGATCGCAACGACAAGCTGCCGAATTACAAACGCATCCCCACCGTTGAGGAAATCGTTCTCATCGAACAGGATTGGCCGGAGATTCTCGTCTTCCGCCGCTCCGAAAAGTGGAAGCGCAATCTTTATACCCAGTTCAACACCATCGTCCGTCTCGATTCCATCGGCTACGCCGCACCGCTTTCATCCTTCTACCAATCCAACCCCTTCCCCGAGGACGTGCAACGTCCTTGGTATCACCTGAACCGGGTCGAAGACTGAATTTCCAAATCTCCAATCTCCAATTCCCAAATCTCTTTTCCCAACATGGCCCTCGAACCCGTCAAACAAGTCACCGGCACCGCAGTCTTCATCCCCGGCGCGGACATCGATACCGATCGCATCATTCCAGCGCGTTTCATGAAATGTGTCACCTTTGATGGGCTCGGTGAATTCGCATTCTATGATGTGCGTTTCAATTCCGAGACCGGAGAAAAAACCAATCACCCACTCAACGATCCACGCTTCGATGGAGCCTCCATCCTTGTCGCCGGAGTGAACTTCGGTTGCGGATCTTCCCGCGAGCATGCCCCGCAATCGCTGCGCAAGTATGGTTTCAATGCCGTCATCGCCGAGTCGTTTGCCGAGATCTTCTTTGGCAACTCCACCACCCTTGCCATGCCCTGTGTGATTGCCAGCGCCGCCGATGTCGTGGCCCTGCAAGCCGCAATCGAAGCTGATCCCAAGACACAGGTCACCATCGATGTGGACCTGCTCAAAGTCACCACTTCCGGTGGGCTAGATTTCCCTGTCACCATGCCGGATTCCGCCCGCGACGCCCTCATTTCCGGTCGCTGGGATCCGATTCAGGAACTTCTCGACAACGAAAAGGCCATCGAAAGCAAGGCCAAGGAGTTGCACTACGTGTGATCCCGGAATGTCAAGTCACCGGCGGAAACCAATTCTGCCGGGAGATCTGGCAGGATGCGAGTAGAGGCAATCATCCTAGCGCATTCGGGTGAGAAGCTCGGCTGGAATTGATGACACTCGATCCGGCCCCTACTGGAGATTCCTGAAGCCAGTCAGTCTTGATTGCCTTGGTGATTGGTTTCTTACTCGTCTGGAGGAAAGAGTTCATCATGGGGTGGTCCATGTGGATGGAGTTCACGTGGTGTGAGGGCTCCATCGCCATCAGTATCCAATTCCGCAAGGGCTTGTGGGGCCTTTTCGATTTCCTCGCGGGAGATTGAGCCATCACGATCCGAATCCAGCACCCGTATGACGGGCGGGCATGGTGGTGGCCCCGGAGGCGGCATGAAACCGGTTTCTACATCCATGGGCGGATGTGGAGGATGTGGAGGATGTGGAGGGCCGAGTTCGGCGCGGGTCAAGCGACCATCGGCATCGCGGTCGAGCGATTTCAGGATGGTGGCGGCGGCTTCGATTTCGCTTGCGGAAATTTCACCATCCTTGTCGGAATCCAGCGCCATCCAAGGCGGCGGCGGGCGGTGCGGTGGAGGTCCACCGGCATCAGGTGGCTGGGCGGCGGCGGTGGCAATGATCGGCAGGAGCAGGATCAGGGATTTGGCATTCATAATGGATTCGGAAGGAACAGGAACGACGCAATGGAAACACGGAATTGTGAGCGGCGTGTTTGGAGGCGGGCACAAAAATGTTAAGTTTGTGTAAAAGCTGTGGGCCAAGCGGGTTCCAGCCTGCTAAGCAACTGGTGTCGAATGGAAACCCAAGGAAAACCCAAACTCCTCGTCGTGGATGACGACCGCAAGCTGGCCGGGCTGATCCGCGATTACCTCACGCCGATGGGCTATGACGTCGAGCTCCGCCACACGGGACCGGAAGGATTGGAGGCGGCGCTGGCAAATCCCTATCAGGCGGTGATTCTCGATGTGATGATGCCGGGCATGGATGGCTTCGCCGTGCTCAAGGAACTGCGCAAGAAATCCGACGTCCCCGTGCTGATGCTCACCGCGTTGGGCGATGAGGCGGATCGCATTGTGGGGCTTGAGATTGGAGCGGATGATTATTTGCCGAAAACATTTTCCTCGCGCGAGTTGCTTGCCAGATTGCGGGCGGTCACCCGCCGGAGCCGCACCCGCGATGAGACGGCATCGCCATCGATCAAGGAAATCGTGGCCGGTCCGCTGCGGCTTTGCGAGGAAACCCACACAGTGGTTCTCGATGACCGGCCATTGGATCTAACAACCTTGGAGTTTGCCATTCTCGCTTCATTGATCAAAGCCAAGGGCCGCGTGAAAAGCCGTGAGCGGCTGATCGAAGAAGTGTCCGACCGACGCTTCGATGTGTTTGATCGATCCATCGATGTGCATGTCTCATCCTTGCGCAAAAAGCTGGGCGACGATGCGAAGAATCCACGTTTCATCCGCACCATCCGCGGCATTGGTTATACTTTGCACGAGCCGGACAGCCCGCATCCCGAGTCATGAAAAGCGGACCGCCATTTCCGCTGTTGGCCAAAGTGCTCGCATGGTTGATGCTTCATTTGCTCATCCTGGCATTTTCGTTTTTCCTGTTTGTGAGATGGCAGTTGGGGATGGGGCTGGATTCGTTGATCGTGGGATCGGCGGGAGAGCGCTTGATGGATTTCGGCGATGAAGTGTCGCTGGAAATGGTCAAGGTTCCGCCCCGCAAATGGGCGGAAGTGATTGCGCCGATCGCGGCAACCCGCAAGGTCACAGCGGGAGTGCTGGAAGCGGCAGGCGAGGATGATTTGGAAATGGAGGTGCCGCCGAAAGTGATGGAACGCGCACGGGCAGCCATGCCGCCAGCCCGCAATCCGGCAGGTCCGCCGGGGCGCGGACGCGGACGGGATGGATTGGGAATGGGGCGCGAAAGGCGGCCTCCAAGGCCCGGGGGAGAAGATGAGGAATTCGGTCCGCCACCTTTCGAGGAAGAATTGGACGAAGAAGATTTCGGGGAAAACCGCATGTATTCCCCCAAGAGCAAGCCGGCTTTCCTGATGCGATCTGATGATGGCAGCGGATATTGGGCTGGCGTGCTGCTTCATATGCCGCCTGGCCGTGGAGCGCCTGGGCGGGCGGTGATGCTGTTGGTGAAGTCCGATCGTCTGGATGGCTCCGGGATGTTTTTCGATTACAAGCCGTGGCTGCTTGGGGGGCTTGCCGTGCTGTCGCTCAGCCTTGCCTTTTGGACACCCTTTGTCTGGGGCATCACGAGATATGTGCGCCGCCTCACCAGTGCCACCGATGATATCGCATCCGGCCGTTTCCAAGTGAGCATCCCGGCACGTGGAAATGATGAACTCGGCAAACTCGGTCGCGCGATTGAAACGATGGCCGACCGACTCGATCATCTGGTTTCCGGACAGAAGCGATTCCTCGGTGATGCCGCCCATGAGTTATGTGCTCCACTCGCCCGCATCCGCACCGGACTCGGCATCATGGAAATGAAACTTCAAGGCGCGGAAAGCGATGCGCTCGATTCCATCGAGGCGGATACTGCGGAACTTGCTGCGTTGGTGAATGAAATTCTCGCGTTTTCCAAGGCCGGGAATCGCACTCCTGCGCGGCAGACCTTCGAACTCATGCCGCTCGTGCAGCAAGTCCTCACCCGCGAGTCGGCGGATGTGGAAGCCGAGTTGAAGATACCGGATGGCCTTTGTGTGTGGAGCGATCCCACTCTGTTAGGCCGCGCCATTGGGAACTTGGTCCGCAATGCATCCATCCATGCTGGCCCCCGGCCCAAGGTGGTCATCGCAGCGGAGGAGGACGCGCGCGCCGTCCAGATCACCGTGAGCGACAACGGCCCGGGCGTGCCTCCCGAGGAACTCGCACGCATTTTCGAGCCCTTCTATCGCATTGATCGCTCCCGCAGCCGTGACACTGGCGGCAGCGGTCTGGGCCTTGCCATCGTGCGCACCGCCATCGAAGCATGCGGCGGTGAAACCAGCGCCTCACTGCCGCAAAGCGGAGGGTTCGCGGTGAAAATCACGCTACCGAAAGCGGAGTGAAAACAAATTCCTTGATCGGATTCCAATTTGCACGAAGTGTCCGCACGTTCATGAGGTTTCTGTTCACATGGCTCGCACTGTTCGGCATTCTTGTCGGCTTGCAGGGTCGTGTGCTGGCATCAGACCCTTGCAAGGTGCTGGCTTCCCTGCATGAGGCCGAGTGCGGCGACCATGGTCATTCACACCACGATCATGATCATTCCGATGACCCGCAGGATTCCTCGCATGATGATCAGTGCCCGCAGGATCATCACCATCATGGCAACTGCGGCCATTGCATGCCGGTTTTTGCGGATGAGTTGTTGGACCATGGAAAATCCACCTTTGGTTTCTCGCTTTCGCCCGTTCGCCTGGAGCATGATTCTCCACCGGAAGGTCCCTTTGCGGACCTGGACAAGCCCCCATTGATTTAAGCATCCGCCAGTGATGTTGCGGCCGCCACGTCTGGTGGCCCTGTCCGTTTTTCCAACGGATCCGCTTGTCCATGCCTCCGGGGGCTTCCCGTGTTTGTTAGATATCATCTTGAATTATGCCATTCATCCGAATGGGCGCGCTCATGGCTTTGGGGCTCATGGCGTCGCCTTTGTGTGCCGAAACCTCGGTCGTGATCACCCTCTCCGGTGTCCGTGACCGCATCCGCGCCCAGAATCCCGATCTCGCTGCCGCCCGTCTCCGCATCCAGGAAGCGATCGGCCGCATGAATCAGTCCGGTCGCCTCGCGAATCCGGAACTGGAAACCGCCTTTGAACACAATACCGCATTCCGCGAAGGGAGATTCGAAGTCGGTTTTTCCCAGCGATTTCCCGTGACCGAAAGGCTTCTGTTGGAAAAGCAGGTCTCACTCACCGAGGTCAAGGCTGCCGAGGCAGAGGTGCTTGAAGTCGAGCGCCGCCTCACGGGCAAGGCCCGGGAAACGGTGGTGAAAATCCTGGCCACTCGCCAACGCCGCGAATTGCTCCGTGAGCAGTCGGGCATGTCGGAAGATTTCGCCAGAGTGCTCGGCGAGGTTGCCACCAAAGGGGAAGGTTCCATCCTCGATGCCGGTCAGGCGAAACTCGAAGCTGCCAGTCTCCAATTGGAAATCCGCCAGCTCGATGCCGCGGAGTCCGCTCTCGCCGGTGAGCTCAAGCCACTGCTCGGCATGCGTCCCGGCGAAGGCCTTGCCGTGAGCGGAGCACTGCCGGAACCCACGCTGCCCGCTGCGAATTCGGATGGATCACGCCGTCCCGATCTTCAGGCGGCGCGCTTGGAGGCGCTTGCAGCGAAACAAAGCGTCACTCTCGAACAATCACGCCGTTTCGATGATGTCGAAGGCGGCCTGTTTGCCGCCGCAGAGCGAATCGAGGATGCGCCGAATGGTTACGACAATGAGGCCATCCTCGGCCTGCGCTTCAAGATCGCACTGCCGTTCTGGAACAAAAACGAAGGATCGATCCAGGAAGCCGAGGCGAAACAACAGCGCAAGGAAATGGAAGCCACGGCCCTCGGCCGCAACATCCAATTGGAAGCCGAAGCCGCCCTCACCGAAATGCGCGAATGGGCGCAAATGATCGCGGAAATCGATAAAACCCTACTCCCACTCGCCGACGAACAAACGCGTATCGCCGAAGAAGCCTACCAAAAGGCCCAAGGTCAAATCCAGTCCGTCCTCCGTTCCCGCGAAAAGCGCATGCAACTCCGCGCCGCAAAACTCGATGCCCTGCGTGAGTTCCACCTCGCGCGCGTCCGCCGCGAGACCGCTCTTGGTGGCGGTTTCTAACAATCCATCCAACTTCAATTGAACCATGAGTTATCCTATCATCATTTTCGCGCTGCTCACTCTCGCCGCCAGCGCACAGGCCCCGCCCCGCAATGAGAACACCGTCGTCCTGAATGCCAGCGGCGTTGCCAACCTCGGAATCGAAACCGTCCAGATTGAAGAGGCTGACTTCGAGCGCTCCATCTTCGTGCTGGGTGAAGTCGAGCACACCTGCGAGAGCCACTCCGTTCTATCCAGCCGCATCGCCGGCCGCGCCATCGAGGTGCTGGCACACAAGGGCGAGTTCGTGGAAAAAGGCCAGGTCATCGGCCGCATTGAGAGCCGCCAACCGGGTGATCCCCCTCCCGTCATCGACCTCAAAGCCATCGGCAGCGGGCTCATCACCCGCTCGGATCTGCACCTCGGCGCACCGGTCGAGCCAGAAAACGAGCTGATGGAAATCATCGATCTATCCACCATCTGGGTCCTCGCAAAAGTGCCGCAGCACCAAGCCGCCATCCTCGCGGAAGGCCTCACCGCCAATGTAAAGATTCCAGCTGCGGGAAATGATATCCTCAGCGCCAAATTCGTGCGCCTCGGCGTCGGCGAAGGGGTGAACCCATCGAACGTCGAAGCGGTTTTCGAAATCCCCAACCCCGGCAACCGCATCCGCCCCGGCATGCGGGCCGAGCTGTCGTTGGTGACTTCCAAACGCGAGGGCATCACCAGCATTCCGCGCGATGCATTGCAGGGCGATCGCTCGAACCGTTTCGTGTTCATCAAGGATTACGAACTCGAAAACGCATTTGTGAAGGTGCCGGTGACCGTGGGTGAAATCTCCGGCGACCGGGTCGAAATTCTAACAGGCCTGCTGCCGGGTGATGAAGTCGTGCGGCAAGGTGCCTATTCGCTTTCCTTCGCCGGCAAAGGCAGCGCCTCACTCAAGGAAGCGCTCGATGCCGCCCACGGCCATCCCCACAAGGAAGACGGCACGGAAATGTCAGCGGAGGAAATCGCCGCCAGCACCTCAAACGGCCACGACCATGGGGGCGATCATGCCCATGCCAGTTCCGGTCCGCTGGTTCTATTCCTGTCCATCGCCTGCGGAGTGCTGTTCCTGCTGCTCTTGGCCTCACCCTTCGTGTTCCGCGCCCGCGCCAAAGCCTAAGCTCCCATGCTCAATCATCTCATCCGTTTCTCCCTGAAGAACCGCGCGCTCGTCCTCGCGCTGGCGCTGCTGGTTCTTCTGTTAGGCATCCGCACCGGCAGCGATCTCCCGGTGGAGGTGCTGCCGGACATGACAAAGCCCACCGTCACCGTCCTCACCGAAGCTCCCGGCCTGGCCCCCGAGGAGGTGGAAATTCTCGTCACCCGCCCGCTGGAAAATTCGCTGTTAGGCATCGGTGGGCTCGACCGTTTGCGCTCGAATTCCGACGTCGGCCTTTCGCTCGTTTTCGTCGAGTTCGGGTGGGGCACTGATATCTATCGCGCCCGCCAACTCGTCCAGGAACGCTTGCAAATGGCAGCGGAATCCATGCCCGCCCAAGCCAATCCCGGCATGACTCCTGTTTCTTCGCTGATGGGCGAGATCCTGCTCGTGGGCCTGCGATCCAAGGATGGAGCCATCGCGCCGATGGACTTGCGGAGTTATGCCGAACTCAACATCGCCCGCCGTTTGCAAAGCATCCCCGGCGTCGCGGAAGTCCTCGCCATCGGTGGCGGTGTGAAACAAGTCCACGTCGAGCCGGACCTGCGCCGGATGCAGGCGGAAAGCGTGACACTCGCAGAGTTGGAAAGAGCCGTCACCCTCTCCGCCGGCAATGCCACCAGCGGTTATCTCCAATCCGGTCCCCGCGAAATCATGGTGAGAAACCTCGCCATGAGTGCCGATCCCGCGGACATCGCTGCTTCCGTGGTGCGCCATGACGGCGAACGCATCATCACCATCGCCGATGTGGCGGAGGTGAAATTCGGCGTCGCCACCATGCGCGGCGATGCAGCTATCGCCTTTGAAAATGACAAACAGGAAACTGCCGGTGTCGTCCTCAGCATCGATAAGGCCCCGGGCTTCGATACCCTGAAGCTCTCTGCCGCCATCGAGGCCGCGCTCGAAGAACTCCGCCCCGGTCTGCCACCCGGAGTCGAGGCTGGCATCCTTTTCCGTCAGGGAGATTTCATCGAGCACGCCGTGGGAAATCTCAAGGAAGCCATCCGTGATGGAGCCATTATGGTGACCATCATTCTGTTAGTATTTCTTCTGAATCTGCGCACCACCTTCATCACGCTCACCGCCATCCCGCTTTCGTTTGCCATCACCCTCATCACCTTCAAATGGTTTGGCACCGGAGTGAACAGCATGACACTTGGTGGCATCGCTGTGGCCATTGGCATGGTGGTGGATGATGCCATCGTGGATGTGGAAAACGTCTTCCGCCGCCTGCGGGAAAATGCCGCGCTGCCCGAGCCGCGACCGCGCATCGAAGTCATTGCCACTGCTTCGAGCGAGGTGCGTTCCAGCATCCTTTACGCCACCATCCTCATCGTGTTGGTGTTCATGCCCTTGTTAGGACTTGCCGGTTTGGAAGGCCGCCTTTTCCGCCCGATCGCCATTGCCACCATCGTCAGCATGGCCGCATCGTTCGTGGTTTCCCTCACCGTCATTCCGGTGCTGTGCTCGTTTTTGTTGCGACCCAAGGAAGGCCGCGCCCACCGTGATGGGCCACTCGTGCGCGGTTTGAAAACCATCACCCGAGTCACCTTCCTCCAAGCCGCGTTCAAGGCACCACTCGTGGTCGTCGCCTTCGCCATTCTCATCGTGGTCGCTTCCGGCATGCTCTATCCGGGCATGGGCAAGGAGTTCCTGCCCACCTTCAATGAAGGCAGCGCCACCATCTCCTTCGCCAGCGCACCCGGCACTTCCTTGCAACAGTCCAATGCCGTTGGCGAAAAGGCGGTGAAGTTGTTGTTAGAGATTCCTGAAGTCAAAACCGTCGGCCGCCGTGCAGGACGGGCTGAGCGCGATGACCATGTCATGCCTGTCTCCGTGAATGAGTTCGACGTCGAGTTCCACGAAAACGGCCGCCATCGCGATGAGGTCTTCGCCGAGATCCGGGCAAAGCTCAAAACCATCCCCGGCACTTTCGTCAACGTCGGCCAACCCATCGGCCACCGCCTCAGCCACATGCTCAGCGGCGTTTCCGCCAAGATCGCCGTGAAAATCCACGGACCGGACCTCGACACCCTCCGCCGCCTCGGCGCACAGGTGAAGGAAGCAGGACAATCGATCCCCGGACTCACCGATGTGAACCTCGAAGCGCAGGTTCCCATCCCGCAAATCCGCATCGAGGTGGATCGCGAGCGCGCCCGCCGCGAGGGCCTCGCACCCGGTGAGATCAATGCACAGGTATCCCGATTGTTAGGGGGCGGCATTCTTGGCGAACTCCGCGAAGGCGAAGCCACCGTGGAACTCGTCATGCGCCTGCCCGAGTCATGGCGCACCTGGCCGGAAAAAATCGGCGAACTCATGATCGAGGCACCGAATGGCCGCCACCTTCCGCTTTCCCTCGTTGCTGATGTCCATGAAGTCTCCGGCCCCAATGTCATCAACCGCGAAAACGGCCAGCGCCGCATCGTGATTGGCGCGAACACCGGCGAGCGCGACCTCGAATCGTTGGTGAAGAATTGGCAAAAAGCCGTCGCCGCCAAGGTCGTGCTTCCCTCCGGATACCGCCTCCGCTTCGAGGGCGAATACCTGGCTCGCGAGGAAGCTTCCAAACGCATCCTCATCCTCTTCAGCCTCGTCACCGGTGTGATCATCATTTTGCTAGCAGGATATTTCCGTAGCTTCTCCCTCGCCCTTCAGGTGATGCTCAATCTTCCGCTCGCCCTTGCCGGGGCGCTCGCCTTCACCTGGTGGAAGATCGACAACATCAGCATCGCCACCCTCGTCGGCTTCATCGCCGTGGGCGGTGTGGCCGCGCGGAATGGGATCATGATGATTTCCCATTACCTCCATCTCATGCGCCATGAAGGGGAGGAATTCGGCATTCCCCTCATCACCCGCGGCACCCAGGAACGCCTCGTGCCCGTGCTCATGACTGCACTCGCCGCCGGCATCGCGCTGATCCCGCTGGTGCTCGCACCCGGCGAGCCCGGCAAGGAAATCCTCCATCCCGTCGCCGTCGCCATCGTCGGCGGATTGATCTCCTCCACCCTGCTCGACCTCGTCGTCACTCCCGCCGTCTTCTTCCTCATCGGCAGGAAGGCGGCGGAAAAAGCTCTCCGGCTGGATGCCCCGGCCGCCCGATAAAATACATAACTGATAACTGATATGAAAACCAAACTCAGCACCCTGCTCCTCGCCCTCACCGCCAGCTTTGCGTTCGGCCATGAAGGCATCGAACTCGGGCCCAACAAAGGCCGCGTCCTCGAATTCAGCACCGACGAGACCCTGCACGGCGAAGTCACCACCAAGGAGGACAAACTCCATATCGCCCTGCTCGACAAGGACATGAAACCCGTGAAAGTCGAGGCACAGACCCTCACCGCCACCGCCGGCAGCCGTGACAAGCCAGTGAAACTCGAAGCGACCAAGACCGAATCCGGCTTCACCCTCACCGCTCCTCAAGATGGCGAGTGGCTCATTCTCCAATACAAGGAAAGCGCCTCCGCCAAAGCCATCACCGCCCGCTTGCACTACAACCTGAAAATCTGCGCCCCCTGCAGCAACCCCGAATGGATCTGCGCCTGCGGAGCGAAAAAGTAAGGTCGCTGCTCACGGCAATCAAGCTAGGGAGAGAGCAGAAATAGTTTGCAAAACGTGACATATAAGATTTGTACGCTATATCTAGTGGGTGCAGCGTGCCTAGATGCCTCGCAATCCTAACAAATCCGACTGGTCCGGTGGTCTGCCCGCCTGCCTCGCCTCATTCTCCAACATCTTCGCCATCATTGAACCCGATCTCTTCAACCGCTG
>JBBARN010000069.1:0-33100 GCA_040399845.1 Luteolibacter sp.
TCATGGGCCATCCAGACCTCGTGAAAAAATTCAGCCACATCCCGGCTGGTGATCTCACCCGATTTTACGAACCCGTCATCGATGCCCTCGCATCATCCGGCAGCGTCATCGAAATCAACACCGCTGGCTGGCACAAACCCTGTGCCGAAGCCTACCCCGCACCGGGATTTCTGGAACTTGCCTGTTCCGCCGGAGTGCCACTCATCATTTCATCGGATGCCCACGCTCCCGAAGAAATCGGGCGCGACTTCGCGAAAGCCATCGAGTGGGCCAAGGCTGCCGGATATCGTGAAACGCAGTTGTTCGAAAAACGCAAGCGGCGCTCGGAAATGTTATAGTTCGATCCTCTCCATCACTTCCGCAGAGGTCATGCCTGCTTCCCGCATGGTGGCGATGGAAAGCGAATCGTTGCGTTTCGCCAATCGCTTGCCTTGATCGTCCAGCATCAACGCATGATGCAGATAAACCGGCTCCGGGAGATCCAGTAGAACTTGAAGCAGACGGTGGACATTCGTGGAAGGCAGCAAATCCTCACCGCGTGTGACATGGGTGATCTCCTGCCATGCATCATCAACCACCACGGCAAGATGATAGGCACAACCAATATCTTTCCTCGCCAGGATCACATCGCCTAACAGAAATGGATCGACGGCCACGGTTCCGCATCGGAGATCCGTGAATGTGAGAGGACCGGTTTGCGAAGCGGCCTTCTCGGCATCAAGCCGCCATGCGTGCGATCTTCCCTCGGAAATTCTAACATCAATTTCTCCCTGATCCAGATGCCGACAGGTCCCCGGATACACCGGCCCCATCGGCCCTTGCGGAGCGGACGCCATGCGGGCGAGTTCTGCCTCGATCTCCTTGCGGGTGCAAAAACAGGGATATACCAATCCCCGCTCTTTCAGCGACAAGAGCGCCGCATCGTATTCTGCCGTGCGGCTTGTTTGGCGGAGCAGCCCGCCATCCCATTGCAGGCCCAGCCAGGCAAGGTCCTCCTCGATCCCATGATAAAACTCTTCCCGCACCCGGGGTCCATCGATGTCTTCGTGGCGCAGCAAAAACTGCCCGCCCGGTGATTGCCGCGCGAGATCATGAGCCACCTTGGCGGCAAGCGCATGTCCGAGGTGCAGCCGGCCCGTCGGGCTGGGTGCGAAGCGGGTGCGGATGGTGCTTTCCTTTCCCATGAGGCGGTCGATGCCGCCCATTGGAGCGGCTCCGCTTCTATTTGAAAAGCACATCCACTCCCATCGCCGACTTGCGCAGGAACTTCGGCATCTTTGCCGGATCCCTCGGTCGCAAGGTGCGGTAAGCGAAGCCTGCCAGCCGCAGGATGAAAATCTTGTCCAGCCAGCGATAGCCCCGCTGCTTGCGGATCAGAACCCGTGCCGCCCAGCCCAGTGTGCGGCGTCTCACGGGGAAGGGAGCGAAGGAAATCTTGATGCGATAGCGCTGCCGTTCCTCCGCTGGCCAGCCTTGTTTGTAGGCTTTCTTGGCCGCGCGGATCTCCTCCACCAGGTTCTCATCAAATGGCTGAAAATAATATCTTCTCGCCAGCCATGCGAGTTGAAGGAAATCCCGCAGATGCTCGATGTCATCCACCGGCAATTCCGCCGTGCCCGCCAGTTCGATCATGCGCGGAAACAATCGCGCAGCGGCTTCTCCCTGACGCAGTGCCTCTTCGGGCCGACTGACAAAATGCCTCATCACTTTCCGCACACCATGATTGATGAAGAGGCTGTCCCAATACACATGTAGCAGCGGCGGGATGCGCACGCGCCGGAAGAAATGCTTCTGCGAGGCAAACTCCGGAATATACATCAAGTCCCGAATCACCACATCCGCATGATCGAGCAACTCAATGGTCGCCGCCACCCGCTCCGGCCCCACCATGGATTCTAGCGAGGCATCCGCCGTCATGCCTTGTTTGAAAACCGCCGTCGCTACTTGCGTGTTGAAGCGGATCCAGACATCACGGCCGTTCTGCTCCAGAAATGCCCTCCTCTTGAACCGATGCCAACCACCGGTCTGACACCATACGGAAATGCCCGCCATGCCTTTCACGCCGGCCAGTTCGGCGGCGAATTTCTCGCAGTCCCAACCGATGAACGAAGGATACTCGCCTGCTCCCTCATATTCGCGGCGGGCCTGCATTTCTAACAGTTTTCGTTGTTTCACCCGGAAGAAAGCGCGGTTGAGCGGCAGATAGCGGAAGAAGTCGCTCTCGCCATGTTTCATGGAAACAATGAGATGTTTGGAATCCAAACCATCCAGCGTCCGATCCAAAGTATCCCTATGCCACATCAAGTCACCGATCGGATGCGCGCCCACGGTCCAAGTGCGGAAGATGAGATTTTTTCCCCGCACCTCGAACACTGGCAACAGGCCACGTAAGAGTTGATTCGTCTCCTGCGGATTCCTCACATGAAGGCGCGTGCGGATGGGATCCTTCACATCGTTTCCATCACTTTCACCGATGCGAAGAATCAGCCCTGCCACTTGGGGGAAATCATCGAGCAGCGAGACCACCAGCTCCTGATAGAAATGATCGAGCGCCTTCTTGTCATGGCCGATCTTCGCCTCCACCGCAGGCGTCACCGGAACCACGTCGCTTGTTAGATAAATCTTCAGCCCGAATTCATGCTTCAACAAATCGAAAAAACGACGGAACTTCTCCCTCAAGTGCCCGATCCGTTCCCGCACTTCGGGTTCATGCAGCGGGTGATGTGCGAGGTGGGCGAGATCGTCCAGCGACACGGCATTGTAGCCCTGCGCCACCGCCTGCGCTGCGAAGATCCGCAGGTCCGACTCGATGGCTTCCCACAGTTCCGGCGTGGCGCTGTCCAGATGCAGGAAGGGAATCTTCGACCAGTTCACCCGTTTCCGTTGGTAGCCACGGAAGAAGGGACCGATGGCGTCGATGAGGAAGATTTCCATGATTGTCGCACCCGCAGGCAACCGGGTTCCAGCTCCAATCGCGAGGCGGGATGTCTGACGGAAATGTCACCAAGTTCCGGATGACCGGATTTTGACGAAAGCCGCGCTTCGATTTGCAACACCCCCTGCGGAGATTGACGCCCGCCCATGGGCGATTCCTAATGTTACCGGATTCAAACGGATCCTGATTTCAAAAACCAACCCATCAACCCATCATGAAAGACTTCCGCGCACCTGAGATCCGCAATTTCGCTGTGACCGGTCATGCATCCACCGGCAAAACCCTGCTCTGCGAGGCCATGCTCGTTTGTGCGGGCAAGATCAACCGCGCTGGCACCATCGAACAGGGCAGCACGGTTTCCGATTTCCATCCGGATGAAAAGGAACATCACCAGTCCATCCACGCCACGGTCATGACCGAGGAATGGCTGGGGCGCGAACTCAACATCATCGATTGCCCCGGCACGCCGGATTTCATCAGCGAGCCCTTGAGCGCGCTGCGTGTCGCGGACTCGGCGATGATCGTCATCAGCGGCGTCAACGGAGTGGAAACCGGCGCCGATGAAGTCTGGGCCGCGGCGGGAGATTATGATATCCCGCGCTTTCTGGTAATCAACATGCTCGACCGCGAGCGGACCCGCTTTGATGAGATCCTGGATGAAGCGCGCGATCATTATGGCGCCCGCGTGTTTCCTATGACTTTGCCTGTCGATGCTGGACCGGGCTTCAGTTCGGTGCTCGATGTGATGCGTTCGGAAGTCATCACCTTCGCAGCGGATGGAAGCGGGAAATATGAGGAAAAACCTGCGGAAGGCGCTCTCAAGGAGCGGGTGACGGAACTTCACCGGCAGTTGATCGACATGGTGGCGGAATCGGAAGATGCCTTGTTGGAGAAATTCTTTGAAGAAGGCACTCTCACCGAAGAGGACCTCCGCGCCCATGTGCATGAGGCGGTGCAGAAGGGACTTGTCGTGCCGGTTTTCGCCGCATCCGGAGTGAAAAACATCGGAGTTTCCCGGATCCTCGATTTCATCGCCAAGTATGGTTCCTCACCGGTGGATCGTGCCACAGTGGCAGGCAGCACGCTGGATGGTGCGGATGTGGAGGTCGCCCTCGATGATGGCCAGACGGTAGCCTTTGTTTTCAAAACGATGCATGAAACCCATGTGGGCAATCTATCATTCTTCCGGGTCTATAGCGGAGATGTGATATCCGGTTCGGAACTGATCAATGCCAACCGCGGCGAGAGCGAACGCATCGGGCAATTGTATCGGGTGAATGGGCCGGCCCGCGAACCAGTCAACTCGCTTCACGCCGGCGACATCGGCGCGGTGGTAAAACTCCGTGCCACGCGCGCAGGCGACACGCTCTGCGCCGCCGCACGGCAGGTGACGCTTCCGGTGGTGGATTTTCCTGCGCCCAACACGCGTGGTGCTCTCGTGGCGAAGTCGAAAGCAGACCTGAACAAACTTGGCGAAGGCCTATCTGCTCTGCGCGAAGAAGATCCCACATTTGATTATCATTTTGATCCCGAGGTCGGCCAAACCATCGTCTCCGGCCAAGGCTGGCTGCAACTCCAGATCATGGCGGAGGAGCTCAAGCGCCGCTTCAATGTGGAGGTGGAATTGGTGGCCCCGAAAGTTTCCTATCGCGCCACCATTTCCGGCCGTGGCGAATCGAAACACCGCCACAAGAAACAAACCGGCGGCGCGGGACAGTTTGCGGAAGTGTGGATGCGCATCGAGTCACTCCCGGCGGAAAGCGGTGTGGTGTTTACCCAATCGCTCGTCGGCAGCAATGTGGACCGCGTCTTCGTGCCATCGGTGGAAAAAGGCGTGCAAACTGCCTGCGCAAGCGGTCCTTATGGCGGATTTCCGGTCACCGATGTGAAGATCGATTTCTATGATGGCAAACAACATCCGGTCGATTCCAAGGACATTGCTTTCCAAATCGCAGGCAAAGCCGCCTTCTACGAAGCCTTCCTAACAGCGAAGCCAAAACTCCTCGAACCGGTGATGGAACTCCGCGTCAAGGTGCCATCCGATGCTGTGGGCGCAGTGCTCGCGGATCTATCAGGTCGCCGCGGACGCATCATCGGCATGGAATCGGAAGGCCGCTTCGAAGTGGTCGTGGCCCAGGTCCCGCAAGCGGAACTCTATCAATACTCCAGCCAACTCCGCGCCATCACCTCAGGGCGGGGGAGACATCGGGAAAAGTTCGAACGCTACGAGGACGTGCCGCGCGAGAGCGAAGCGAAAATCATCGCCGAACACGGCCGCCGCAGCGAAGAGGAATAATCCCTGAAAGGAATGGAGGGCATAAAAAACACCCGGTCTCCATCTCGGAAACCGGGTGCTTTGAAATTCAATGAGTGAGTGGGGTATTACCAATCGCCGCCGCCGCCACCTTTGTAGCCGCCGCCGCCTTTGTAACCACCGCCGCCACCGCCTTTGTAGCCGCCGCCACCGCCACGGCGATCTCCGCCGTAACCGCCGCCACCGCCGCCACCGCCACCACGGCGATCTCCGCCGTAGCCACCGCCGCCACCACCACCGCCGTAGCCGCCACCACCGCCGCCGCGACGATCACCGCCGCCACCGCCGGGCTTGAACTCTTTCGGTTCCGAGGCATTCACGCGGAGCGCGCGGCCTTGGTAATCGTAGCCGTTGAGCGCTTCAATCGCCGCGTTCAGTTGGCTCTGGTCGCCGAGGGTCACGAATGCGAATCCTTTGGATCTGCCGGTTTCGCGGTCGGTGATGATTTTGACCCGTTCGACGGGGCCGTAAGCGGCGAAGAGGCCTGTGACGTCTTCTTCAGTAGCAGTGTAGGGCAGGTTGCCCACGTAGATGTCCATTTTTGTCTATTCTAATCACGCCATCACATTCAACACTTCCTGAGACCATGGCGTTAGAGACCAGACGAAGCGCGTCCTTCCGCGAAATTACGGAATGAACGGAAGCGTCTCTAGAGATCTCCGTGAGTGTTGGCAAGAATTGTTTTTCGCATTATTTTTTCACTCGCAGTCTTGAGCAGATGGATGGGATTCCCAAGTGAAATCAGCCTTGAGTGACCTTCTTGACCATGGCCACGAGACGGGATTTGCCAGCTTTATGACCGAATCCGCAAAACTTGTGAAAAATGGATTGCCAAGCCCCAATCCGCTTTCTAGCTTCCCGCCCTCCAAGGGCAGGTGTCAGAGTGGTCGAATGAGCACGCTTGGAAAGCGTGTGTGCTGGTAACAGTACCGAGGGTTCGAATCCCTCCCTGTCCGCCATTCTTCGCTTCCGTTCCGGAAGCTACGAACGGCCGCACGTCTGGCGGTGCGCTCCCGACTACGCTCAGGCAAGCCATTGAAAATCAAATGGAACCGAGATGTTTCACTACGCTTATCGGCTGATGAGCGTCGATTTCCCGGAACGCCGTTGCACTGGCTCGACGCAGGACCTCCGAGAGCGCCTCACAATGCACAATCGGGGCGAAGTGCCCAGCACCGACCCACCGTCCGTGGCGGATCGAAGTGTCCGTGGCCTTTCGGGATCGTGAAAAATCATTGGCATTCGAACGCTATCTCAAGAGTCATTCGGGTCGGGCGTCTGCCTCGCGACATTTCTAACCCCCATGCACTTCCTCTCCCGCCTCTTCTCCACCACGGCCATTTCCTATGAAAAAGGTCGCTGCGTCGCGGTGAAGGGCAAACTGCCGGGTTCGATCCTCCGGGATCTGGCGGATTGTTTGGGGGAGGCGGGGATTGCACGGGGCGAAATCTGGTTGGCGGGAAATGGCAGGGTTTCGTTTTCGCGGGACATTCCTGATGCCCTCTACCAGCGGTTGCGGAACATTCTCGTGCAGATGTGACATCTCAGGTTGCCGTCGCCAAATCGAGATATATGGAATCGCGTAATGGCACGAGATCGCTATTTTCTGACGCTCGTCCGGGAATTGAAATCAATCTCCAACTGGAATCCGCGGCTGACTTTTCCAGATGACGACTTTTGCGTCATTCTTCTGCTTGGGGCCCGGTGTGGTGCGACCGTTGGCGATGGCGGATTCTAGCAAGGTGGTGAGATGGGCGGCGAGGTCCGGTTTTTCCTCAACGAGATTGTTCTGTTCCTTGCGATCGTTTGCCATGTTGTAGAGTTGGCTGGGTTGGCCATCGTCGCCTTTCGACCATCCGCCCGATCCTTTGCAGGCGAGATATTTCCAATCGCCCCTGCGGATCGCGAAGCGGCCTTTGATCGAGTGGTGAATGACGAAGGGGTGGGTCGGTTCCTTGAGCTCCAGGCCCCTCAGCACGGGAAGGATGGAAAAACTGTCCACGCCAGCGTCAGCAGGCAACTTTGCTCCGAGAATTTCCGCGCAGGTGGCCATGAGGTGGTTGTGGCAAATGAGCTCGTCGGACACGCGCCCGGCTTTGATGACCCCAGGCCAGCGGACCACATAGGGCACGCGGTGGCCACCATCCCAAACGTCGGACTTCATGCCGCGCAGGGAATGGTGCGGATCGTGACCTTTTTTGAGCAGTTGCTTGATGTTTGCCTCCGGCGAGCAGCCGTTGTCGCTGGTGAAAAAGACCAGTGTGTTGTCGGCGAGCTTGAGGCGGTCGAGGGTTTCGAGAATCCGGACCGTGACGTGATCGGTCTCCATGACAAAGTCCCCATAAGTGCCAATGCCGCTTTTGCCGACCCACTTCTCGGACGGCACGATCGGGGTATGGGGGGAGCCCAAGGCGAGGTAGAGGAAAAAGGGCTTCGGTGTCTTCGATTGCTCCTCGATGAAGCGAATGCTTTGATCGGTGCAACGGGAGATCACTTGATCGAGAGGGATCGTTTCCGCGACTTTGTCGTTGTTTGCCCAAGAATGCATTTCCCGGGCGTGGTGGAAGCCGTGGAATTCATCAAACCCGTGGGCAGTGGGTCCATCGATGATTTTCGAGCCGACGGGTGCGGCGAGGGCGCTGAATGTTCCGTAGGGTTTTTTGGTGGTGATTCGCTTGAGGCCCTTCGCGCCTGCAGGAAATTGATAATGATATCCGAGATGCCATTTGCCGACCAAGGCGGTCTGGTAGCCGTGTTGTTTGAGGAGCTCGGGAACCGTGAGGATGGATGAGTGGATGAGGCTGCCTTCTTGATCTCCCGTGACCATGACGCCCGACTGCAGGCGACTGCGCCATGAGTAGCGTCCTGTTAGAAGTCCGTAGCGGGTGGGAGTGCAGACGGCGGAGCCGCTGTGCGCGTCGGTGAAACGGATGCCTTCCCTGGCGAGCCTGTCGATGCCAGGAGTGGGAATTTTGGATTCGGGGTTATAGGAACCTGCGTCGCCGTAGCCCTGGTCATCCGTCATGATGAAGATGATATTCGGCTTTTCGGCAGCGAGGAGCGCCGACGTTGTTAGAAGCAGGAGAAGGGCTTTCATGATGGCTTGGCTGGATTCACTCAGTGTTTCTTTTTACCGCCAGAATTGGCTTTTCTGTCCCATCGGTTTGGCGCTCGCGGTTCATAAAGTGGTCGGGCATCCTTGTCAGGAAGTGAATTCACGATGACTTGGAATTTTGCCAGTGCCGCCTTCTGTGCTTCGTCGAGTTCGGTATCCAGCAGGTTCTTTTCCTCCCATGGGTCTTGCTTGAGGTTATGGAAACCGTCGATTTTTTTATCAGTGGATACATGAACCTTGAAGGTTTTGTCGCGAATCACATCATCATTCTTTGCCGAGGTCGTCAGCGAGGATGAAGAGGATGTTGGGCTGGTTGGATTTTTCTGCGGCAAGTGTGAAGGTGGATAAGGCCGCCACGATGGCGGCGGTGGTGGAAGATCTGACGATTCTTCGGAGGATTTGCACGTTGGTCAATTGAGGTTCGGAAACGCTTTGGCGAGATTCAACGAGTCGTTGTATTGCTTTTGCAAATCCTGAAACTTCCTGAAGAGGGCTTTCGTTCGTCCAGCCATGGCTGGATCGGCTGCGAGGTCTTTCATTTCCTGCGGGTCTTCGGTGAGATGGTATAGTTTGGCGACTTTTGCCTTCGGGTAGAGGATGAGTTTCCAGCCATCGTGAATCACTGCCCGCTGGAGGTCCATGTAAGCTCCATAAACGGCATCGAGGCCACCCTTTTCGCCTGCGAGCAGCGGGCGAAGGCTCTGGAACTCGACATCCTCCCGCTTGGCACCTGCGAGATCGAGGGCGGTGGCCATGGCATCCTGAAGATGGATGGGAGCGTCGATTTTCAATCCCGCCTTCACGCCGGGGCCGTTGACAATGAAGGGCACGCGCAGGCTGTGATCATACATGTTCTGTTTCCCCATGAGGCCGTGATGCCCGCAGGCGAGACCGTGGTCTGAGGTGAAAATGATATAAGTGTTATCTGCTTTTCCCGACTTTTCGAGAGCGTCGAGGATGCGGCCGACCTGCGCGTCCATGTGGGTGATGATGGCATAGTATTCCTGACGGTTGACTTTGATGGCATGATCATCGCGCGGAAAGGGGGCGAGCTTTTCATCGCGAAGTCCCTTGCCGGCACCGATCATTTCTCTTTGTGGATACTCGGGCATGAAGTTTTGTGGCATTTTGATGCGGTCGAGCGGGTAGCGCTCCACGTATTCTTTTGGTGACTGGCGGGGGTCATGAGGCGCGTTGAATGCGAGATACATGAAAAAGGGTTTTTCTGATTTCGCCGCCTGTTCAAGAAATCCGATGCTGTTGTCACCCACGACCTCGCTCCAGTGTTTGCCGCCCTTCCAGTAGCCGCCGAATTTCGGATCGCTGGGACTCCACGGATCGGGTTTGCCGGGCATTGGGCGCTGATAGCCTTCGGGCGTGGCGGAGGGCATGCCGGCGCGGATATCGGCGCTGTGATCGAAGGCTTTTGCGGCATCAGCCTCAATGTGCCATTTTCCGGTGAAATAAGTCTCGTAACCCGCTGCTGCCATGCGTTGCGGCCAAAGACGGCCAGCCTTGCGTTCCTTTTCGCTGACGTTCGTGTGCCAGATCGTTCGCCCGGAAATCAGCATCGCGCGGCTCGCAACGCAGACGGCAGCGCTGTAAGAGCCCATGTTGTAGGTGTGGGTGAATGTCGTGCCGCGATTGACGAGGCGATCGAGATTCGGCGTGTCGATATCGGTGTGTCCGAGTGCCCTGATGGTCTCGTGGCTTTGGTCGTCGGAGAAAATAAAGAGGACATTTGGTTTTTCCGCCGCACCGAGGAGCGTGGCGGCGCATAGCACTAGAAACATGGATTTCATGAGGCGATTCATGTTGGGTTTTGATTTCGTGCGGAATGATCGTTCGACATCTTCCCAAAGGAAGCAAATTCCAAACGGGGATCATGGGTTGTGGATTGCAAAGTCGCCGACGGAACGTGCCAGATCACTTGCATCGCTTGGGAAAACGGCTCACCTTGGACGGGTGAAAGGTTTGTTATTGATCATTGGTTTTGTCTTAGTTCTCAAGTCCCACGCAAAGGTGGTTCCATTGCCACTTGATGAGCGTCCTCAATCAGGCGAGTTCGTGTTGTATCCGCAAGCGAAAGTGGCGGGTCCGGTCGGTGATGCCGGATTCTACCTCCAGCTTCTCCAGCAATCCGGCGCCAAGATCCAAATCGCCCCTGCGGATGCTGCCGCCGCCATCCAGTTCCTCTCGGAAAACATGATGCCGGACCGCTATCCGATCCCGGAGGGCGAGGGCTATGTCGTCCGCATCACGCCCGAGGTCATCAACATCCATGCCGCCACGCCGGCAGGGCATTTTTACGGGCTGCAAACGATCTGCCAACTCATCGAATCCGCCACCAAGTCGGCGGATGGTGAAATCCGCCTTGCCTGCCGCGACGTCGTCGATTCCCCGCGCTTTGCCTGGCGCGGATACATGCTCGATGAATCCCGCCATTTCACCGGACCGGAGGGACTCAAGCGCTTGCTCGATGCGATGGCGCGTTTCAAACTGAACCGGCTGCACTGGCATCTCACCGACTCCCCGGCATGGCGCATCGAGATCAAGAAATATCCCGAACTCACCCGCATCGGCGCGCGCGGCAGCGAGACCGACCGAAGCCCGGATGCACCCGCGAACTATTACTCCCAGAAACAGGTTCGTGAAATCGTGAGCTATGCCAAACAGCGCGGCATCCAAATCATTCCCGAGATCGACATGCCCGGCCATGCCGATGCGGCAGTGATGGCCTATCCGCAACACGATGGCGGAGGATATGAAAGCAAGACCGATCCCAACAAGTGGCCTCGCTTCACCTTCAATCCCGCGAAAAAGGAAACTCTTAACTTCCTCGATGATATCCTAACAGAAGTGGCATCGCTGTTTCCCGAAGCGGGCATCATTCACTTCGGCGGGGATGAAGTGCACTTCGGTTGGCACAAGTGGCCCAAGCTGCCGGAAGTGCAGACTTTGATGAAACAGGAAAACATCAAGGAGCTCGCCGGCGTGGAAGCATGGTTCAACCGGCGCATGGCCGGAACGATCAACCGCCTCGGCTTCAAGACCGGCGGCTGGGATGAAATCGCAGCTCGCGGACTGCCAGTGGACAAGACTGTCATTTGGTGGTGGCGTCATGACAAACCGGACGTGCTTCACAAGGCCCTCGCCGATGGCTACCCGGTCATTCTCACGCCGCGCCGACCCTGTTATCTCGATTTTGTGCAACACGAGGATCACAAGGCTGGCCGCCGCTGGGGTGGTTTCAATCCTTTGGACAATGTCTATCAGTTTCCTGCCAATCTCAAACTCACGGCCGATCAGGAGAAAAAGGTGCTCGGCATCCAAGGCAGCCTCTGGGCGGAAACCACGGTCACCCAGGCGCGCCGGGACTTCCTTACTTGGCCTCGGCTCATCGCCCTCGCCGAAGCCTCATGGACGGCGCACGAAAAGAAGGATTTCGCCTCCTTCCAATCCCGCCTCAAGCCCCAGCTCGCCTGGCTAAAATCCAAAGGCATCGGCTACTACGACCCCTTCACCCACAGCCCCGAGGTCACCGATCAAGGCGCAAAAACCGAATATCTCGACCCGCCACCGACGGAGTGGGGGGAGGGTGCAGATTGACCTAACTCCGGCTTCGCTCCGTCGCACGTTTCCCAGACGTTCACTCCAGCACAAAGTGCCTCGGAAGGGCACTGTGGCTCTCGTGATCGATGAACATCGCGGCGAGCAGGTAGGGCTTCATGGCAGAGCGAACCCTCAGCTCCAATGTGTCCCCTGCCAGATCATAGTCCATCCGCAAGGCTTCACGCTGATCCGCATCCAGGTCGGGGTTGACGCGAAGTTTCACGATCTCGAAAGTCGTCCAGCCTTTGTCCTCGGGCAGTTCCTTCGCAGGCTCGGACGGCCATTCGGCGGAAATCATCCGACCGAACACAAAGTCCCGCCATTCGTTTCGGGTGCCGCACCAGGCTCGCACGTGCCAGCGGCGGCCATCCCACGCGAGACCCGAGGGCACGAGCCAACGCCAGCCGTCGTTGCCCGAGTTGACGGAAACATAGCGGACGCGAACGCAGCGTTTTTCCAGCAGCGCCATCAGCACCCGCCTCGCGATTCCCACATCCAAGCGCCTCGTCGGCAGCCCGATCACTGAGAGTCTCGGATCCGCCACCTCTCCCGCGTTCGATATTGTCCCAAGAATTCCCGCATCTCCAAGGAACACCCTCACCGCCTCCTCAAATGAAGGTTCGTGCAGCATACAAACCATTCCCTCGACTGCCTCGTAGCGCTTCCGGCTGGTGTGATAAAGCATCGCCCCACCATTCATCTCCGCATATCGCTGAAGATCTCCCGATGCCTGCGCCGGGGAAATTCCGAACATGTCGACCAAATCCTGCCGTCCAACCCAGCCACGCCACCACAGAAGGAACTCAACCCGACGCAGCCTTTCGCGAGCGGCCCAGTTTTCTTCGTTGGTCAGGTTGGCCATGGGAATCGTAATGATTTGGTTTTCATGACTATCTAGCTTTTCGATTCCAAATGTCACGATTTTTTCAAGTGGGTCGTATTTTACGTTTGACTCGTTAAAATATTTTGTCTTTATGTCCGAGATATGAATTCTACGCGACGTGGCTTCCTTTCCGCCTTCACAGGGTTGGTCGCTCTGCCAACGTGGCGGGCCGGAAGCAATGATGTGCCCCCGGTTCCTGTTCACGACAGCTCCGATTCCATCACGAAGTCTGGATGCGAGTCTGCCCAGGCACCCCAAGCTTTCCTACCCACAAGTGCCTCGCCGCACTCTTCTTTGGAGCCTCATTCTGGCAATTTCTCCTTGGAAGATTCGCCTCTCACCGACCCAGAGTGGCTGGCTGCATGGCTCCGTCTGCCCCGACTCCCCGTGATGCGGGATCAACTGCCCCTGCTCGGACAGAATCGCCAGAACGAGTGGTTCCTTTCTTCTCTCGCCCTCTCCCGCATCGCGTCCGGGAAACCGATCGCCTTCACCTACCAAGGCGGCTCCGAGCCCGGAACTTTCCGCGAGGTCCTGCCGATGTTTCTCTATGCGGTGCCCTCAAACCTCACCGACCCGGACCTCGCCCGTGAGCCACTCTACCTGCTCGCCCACTGCCTCCACCGCAAAGCCCCACGCACCTTTCGCCTCGACCGCATCGCTATCTGAAATCCGAGATTTCAAATCTCCAATCTCAAATTTCAAATCCGCCGTCTTGTGTCTTGCGTCTTCAAGTCTTGCGTCTCCCCCCAGAATGCCGATTTGGTTCGTTGACTCTCCCGATCCCTTCGCTCTGACTGATAGAAATCCTAAAAGCCTGATTCCTTGTGACCGCATACGCGCATACTCATCCGGACCATCCTAACGACCCATCAAGATGGGAAGGCTCCCAGCCACAGTCTCTTTGACCGTCTCAAGATTGAATCCTTCGACGACAAACCCGCCGAGGACGGTAAGCCACCACGCAAGTTTGCCGACTACGCCAGCCGAATCACCTTCGATGGAAAGCCGCTCGATCAAGTGGTGAAACCTGGTGAATCCAGGGAACTCGGCAACGGCGTCACCCTCATCCGCCGCATCTAACTCCATGCCCCACGAGCCACCATCCCCCACCCGCGAGGAACTTGCCCGCGAACTGCTCCGTTACAAGATGATGGAGTATTCGCAGGATTACTTCTGCGCGACGTGGCTGGTGGATCTGGAATTCGAGCTTTGGAATGCGGCAGACTTGGCCGCACCTTCGCCCGAAACGGATTGCACGGTTTCGCTTAGCCGCGAGTGCCGCGTGTTGGGCGAGCTTGCCAGTGGTTGGTGGGTTTATGAGGATGAAACGAGCCCTGGAGAGCGCGGCCCAGTCTTCATCCCCATGGAACGCTGGTTGCAGGTTCTCGCGGAACGGAGCAGAATTTCCCTGTCATGAAATCCCTCATTTTCAAAGTCGAGCATGGTGACTGGAGCGCTGAGCTTCAGTTGCCAGCCAATGAATCGCTGGAAGAGCTGGCCAATGCCATCATCGATGCCGTCGGTTTTGACATGGATCACTGCTACGGCTTTTACAACGACCTGAAGCGGTATTTCGACAGCACCGAGGAATTCACGCTTTTTGCGGACATCGGGGAAGAGTGCAAGGACAGCGATACAGGCGTGCAGGGCACCAGCATCAGCGATGTTTTCAAGCCGAAGAAGAAGATGCTTTTCCTTTTCGACTACGGCGATGACTGGATGTTTCCGCTGACTTGCACGGGAGAAGCGGAGACCAAGCCCTTCAAGCGCCCCAAGCTCCTCTCCACCACTGGCGAACCGCCGGTGCAGTATCCGGACTGCGAATCGGAGGAGGATTGAACCACGAGCCTGGAGTTCATGCCGCCATGTCACGCCCCGAACACCCCATTACCGTCACGCCGCGCATCATTACGCTCGCGGCGGAGGTCGGCGAACTCGTGGGAGCTTGGAAGGCCGGAGGATTTGGGATGGTTTCCGAAATCGAGTTCATTCACCCCTTCGCCGATGGAAACGGCCGGATGGGTAGGCTCTGGCAATCGCTGTCGCTCGGGGCTTGGCACGCGGAACTGGCGTGGTCGCCTGTGGAAAGCCTGATCAGCGAGCGGCAGGCAGGATATTATGAGGCGCTCGGCGAGGCCGACCGACTCGCGGATTCCGCTCCTTTCGTCGAATTCATGCTGGCTGCGATCCGGGACACGCTGGTTTCAGCGCCTTCAACCGACCAAGTAAGCGACCAAGTAAGCGACCAAGTAAGCGATCAAGTAAGCGATCAAGTAAGCGATCAAGTAAGCGATCAAGCAAGCGATCAAGTGATTTCCCTTCTCCGCTGCTTCAAAGGAGGTCGGGAGATGACGGCCACGAGCTTGATGGAGTGCCTGAAACTCCGCCACCGGCCCACCTTCCGGAAAAACCACCTGAATCCGGCGCTGGCCCTCGGGCTGATCGAGATGACCGACCCGACCTCACCCCGCAGCCCTGTCCAGCGCTACCGTGTCACTGAAAAGGGGCAACGCAGCCACCTCCAACCACCGTAACTCACCATGGACCCTGATTTAGATCCTGATTTGGACCCATCTGATCGCATGCCTTCCCGTTCCTCTCTGGCGCGGGAGGTTTTGCTTTATCGAATGAAAATGTTGTCAGACCTGTTCTACGGGCACGAATGGGTCGAGGATCTGGAATTCGATATTTGGGACATGGCCCATGTGGTGCCGGCGCGGTTTGCTGACAAGGATGTGACCCGCGAGACAGCGAAGTATTTCCGCGATCTCATCAAGCTGGGTGGAGGCTTCTGGGTTTGGCCGGAGCTTGTCGGGCAAGAGGGAGAGACACCGGTGTTCGTGCCGCTCGCGGAGTGGAAAAAGTTGCTCTCCAAACGAAAGCCATAGCCCTTCGCTCTCCCTCTTCTCTTGCGTCTTCCAGTCTTGCGTCTTTCCCCCATGTTCCCCGAGGACCAGTTCATCCCCATTTCCGCGCTTCAGCATTGGCTGTATTGCCCGCGGCAGTATGCCTTGAGCCATTTGGAGCAAGTGTGGGCGGAAAACCGGTTCACGGCAGAAGGCCGGGTGCTGCATGAGAATGCGCATGAAGGTGCCGATGAAACAAAGGGCCGGGTGCGGATCACGCGCGGGATGTCGGTGGCATCGCCGACGCTTGGCATGTCCGGCCAGTGCGATGTGGTGGAGTTCCGGGCAGACGATGGCGGCGATTTGAAATTTCAGATTTCAGATTTGAAAAGAAGAGCTGATGCATCCGCCAATGAGCCGTCCGAAGGCAATTTCAAATCTCAAATTTCAAATCTGAAATCCACACTCCGCGTGCTCCCAGTGGAATACAAACGTGGAAAGCCGAAGGCGCATCGGGCGGACGAAGTACAGCTTTGTGCGCAGGCCATGTGCCTGGAGGAGATGCTGGATTGTGTGATATACAACGGAGCCTTGTTCTACGGTGAGAAAAGGCGGCGGACGGATGTGCAGTTTGATGATCACCTGCGGAACCTGGTGAAGACGACTTTGGAAGAAGTGAGGGCGTGTTTCACCTCCGGAAAAACCCCGCTGGCAGAATACAACGCGCGGCGCTGCGACGCGTGTTCCCTGATCGACGAATGCCAGCCCACGGCATTGCGGTTCAAGAAGGGAGACGCAGCGTGGCTTTTCCACCCATCTGAAAACTCAAATTTGAAATCTCAAATCCATAACTACCATGACATACGAACGATTCGAAGATTTACCAGTCTGGCAACAGGCGATCCGCTTGGCAGAGGGTTGTGAGGATTTCCTGATCGCTGCGAAGGAGAAGATCACATTTTCAAAACGAGATCAGTTGGACCGGTGTTCGCTCTCGGTATCCAACAACATTGCCGAGGGATTCGAGCGCGGCACAAAGAATGAGTTGTTGGCATTTCTTTACATCGCGCGCGGATCTGCGGGTGAAGTGAGGTCGATGTTATGTTATTTCGAGAGGAGACCCGCTCTGGTGGATTTCAAATCTGAAATTTCAAATTTGAAATCCATTGCGGAAGGCTGCTCGCGGCAATTAAGAGGCTGGGCGGACTCTTTGCAGAATTCGGAAATTGCCGGGCAACGGCACCTGAATGAACGGAGCAAGGAAGAATGGAGAAAAGGTAATGAAGCCAAAAAATCCAAGGCCCGCTTCGAGCAAATGACGAGCGAAGCCATGAAGGCATTTCCTCCGGATCACCCCATGCGCTTGGAATGGGAACGCAAGAACGGCCCGCTCTAGGGATCTGCCAAGGATTTGAAATCTCAAATTTGAAATTTGAAATTGGATATGAAGAAGCATCTGAACACGCTGTTTGTGACGCTCGAGGGAGCCTACCTGCGCAAGGATGGCGCGGCCGTGGAGGTGCGGCGAAAGCAAACTCCGGGTGCCGCTGCACAATCTGGATGGCATCGCATGTTTCGGTTGGGATGTTTCGTGTTCTGCCTCGCTCATGGCAGCATGCGCGGAAGCGAAGGTTTCACTCTCGTTTCATACGCCTCACGGGAAATTCCTGGCAGCATCCAATGGTTTTACCTCCGGCAACATCCTTTTGCGCCGGGAGCAGTATCGGCGTGCGGATCACGAACCCGCCGCAGTGGCCATCGCTGCCAACATGATCGCCGCCAAGCTGGCAAACACCCGCCACGTCCTGATGCGGGCGGCGCGGGATCATGGCGAGAAGTGCGCGGAGCGTGCCTATGCGCTAACCCAGGCCGCGGATTTCTTCGCGGTGCGGATCGGATTGGTCGCGCGGGCCACTTCGCTGGATTCGCTGCGCGGGATCGAGGGTGATGCGGCGGCAGCCTAATTCGCAGCATTCCCCCATCTCCTCACCAACCACGATCCGGAGATCCGCATTTCTGGGCGTTCGCGACGGCCACCACTCGATCCCGTCAACGCGCTGCTTTCCTTCCTCTACGTCCTGCTCATGCACGATTGCCGCAGTGCCCTGGAAAGTTGCGGGCTGGATCCACAGTGCGGGTTTCTCCATCGCGATCGCCCCGGCCGTCCATCGCTTGCTCTGGATCTGATGGAAGAATTCCGGGCCTTTCTGGCAGATCGCACCGCGCTCTCGCTCTTCAACCGCCAACAGATCACGATCAAGGATTTCGACATCAAGGAAAACGGGGCGGTGCTGCTCAAGGACGACTCCCGCAAGAAGGTGCTCACCGCATGGCAGGAGCGGAAACAGGATGAGATCAACCATCCGTTTCTCGACGAAAAAACCACGGTCGGTCTACTGCCCCATCTCCAAGCCAGGTTGCTGGCCAGACACCTCCGTGGAGACATCGACGCCTATCCGGCATTCCTTGCCCGCTAAAATGCGGGAATTTCAAATTTCAAATTTCAAATCATGTATGTCCTCGTCACCTACGATGTTTCAACCACCACGCCTGCCGGAAGGTCGAGGCTACGGAGGGTGGCGAAGACTTGTCTGGATTTCGGGCAGCGGGTGCAGAATTCCGTGTTTGAATGCAAGGTGGATCCGGCGCAGTTGGTGGATCTGAAAAGCCGATTGATGGCCATCATTGATGAGAAGTCTGACAGTGTCCGCTTCTATCACCTCGGCGCGAACTGGCATCACAAAGTGGAGCACCATGGGGCCAAGCAGGGATACGATGTTGAAGGCCCGCTGATCCTCTGATTGATTTGGGCGATGCAAGGCATCCCATCGGCTGGAAATGCCCTCCGCGAACCCCAAGCATGCCGGAAACCCCGGGAAGGTTCGCGGAGCCCGCAAATCCCCGGTTTTCCGTTCTTTGACATACCCTATTTGATAAGATTGGATTTTGAGTGATCGAAATTTCGCGGGTTCGCGGAGCAGTCTGTTCTTTCCCTAGGGAGGAATCGGTTCCAAGATACCGCTGTCGCCCTCCGCACGGAGGGCGCGGATTGAAACCGTCGATCTTGTCGCGAGAGAACACGACTCCTCGTCGCCCTGCCCTGGCAGGCGCGCGGCAGTTTCTGAGATTCTGTTAGCGCATGAGGCGTATTATCATGATGTCGTCTATCACGACGTCGAAGCCTTCGCCGACCAACTCCGCACGGGGGACACGGCGATCTGCGAGGAAAGTTATGATGTCGCACTGGAGGCCAGCGGCGCGATGCTCGAAGCCGTTGACGCGGTGATGCGGGGTGAGGTTTCCTCGGTTTTCTGCGCCGTGCGTCCGCCCGGCCATCACGCCACCGCCACCCGCGGGATGGGATTTTGTATCTTCAACCACGTCGCCATCGCAGCCAAATATCTCCAGAAGAAACACGGACTCAAACGCATCGCCATCATCGATTGGGACGTCCACCACGGCAATGGCACCGAGGCGATTTTTATCAACGATCCGAGCGTATTATACATATCTCTCCACGAAAACGGCATCTATCCCTTTACCGGCCCCGCCACCGAGCGCGGCCACGGGGCAGGGGAGGGCACCACGCTCAACATCCCGCTGCCATCCAACTCGGAAGGAGACGTGGCCCTGAAGGAATGGGACGCCCAGATCACCCCGGCCATCGATGCCTTCAAACCGGAATTTCTCCTCATTTCAGCCGGATTCGAAGCACGGGTGGACGACCCCATCGGCGGTCTCCGCTGGAGCGACGAAACCTTCGCCGCCATGACCCGCTGGGCTCTGGCACACGCGGAGAAATGGTGCGATGGAAAAATCGTCTCCATGCTTGAAGGCGGCTACAACCCCGCCGGCCTCGCCTCCGCCGCCGTGGTGCATGTGAAGGCGTTGGTGTGAACGAAACGTTCCGAAACTTACTGCGGGAGCAATTGTAGCCCGTCAACCAATACATAACCGACGGTGTTTTTGTTAGATACCTCGACTGTGACGGACTCTTTGAGAGCGAAGGTTCCGAGCAGGAAGCCGGATCCGTCACTCTTCTTCTGGTTGACCTTGAAATCCTTGGATTGACCTCCAATCGTGACACGGACGGGGGTGTTGTCGGAGCGATTGGGGTGGGCGGTGTAGAGCAGCCGGATGGCATAGTCGCCGGGCTTATCGACCTTGACTTGGAATGTCAGCGACATTTGACCCTTTGCTTTACGTTCATCATGGAGGTAGCCGGGAGGGATCAGTGGATTCTCGTTTCCCTCCTGCCAGTCGCCCGTGGCCATGGCTTCGCGGTCATCAATCAGGATGCCTTCGAGCGTGCGGACGGGTTTTTCCTCTGGTAGAGCCTTCGATGCGCCGAGTGCTGCATCGTCAGCGACCTTCACGAAGGCCACCGAGTCGGCGATGACCTTGCCGTTTGCGCCAGCGGTGGCAAGAGTGACGGTATGATTCCCGCCCGCCTTGAAGCGATAGATACCCACGGGAATCGCGAAGCCGTGATTCGATCCTTTCTTCATGTTCCAACTGACACTTGCCGTCCCGTCGGCGTGCAGGATGGAGACCGGAGCATTCGAGGCGCGGTCGGGACCGGGTTTGTAGAGCAGCGAAATTTCATAATTGCCGTCCTCGGTGACCGGCAGCTTGTAAACTGCCGTGGATGGCACCGCCGCTGTGCCCGTCAGGAACTTGAATTCAAATAGATTCACAATCCCGACGGCTTTCTCCTGCTTCCACGTGCCGGTCTTGGCGAAGCGGGCGGCATCCGTGTAATGGATGATGCTGCCCGTGGATTTGCTATTTGCCAGGTCAATGCCATGGGTGGCCTTGCCTTCCGGACCGACGTCCTTCAAAAACGGCGGAGTGATCGGAGTCTCGGAGTCCATGTTTCCCGTGTTCACGACATTCCGATTCCCCTTCCAGATAACCTTCACCGCTCCACTAACGGTATTGTAAATCCAGTTGTCCTTGACGGTAGTATTGCTGCTTTCCCAGTCGAGGAATACGCCGTTGCCAAGGCGACGAACGGGTTTGCCATCAGGCTTCTGCTCGAAACCCCAGACATCATAGAGCCAGTTGTTGAGGATGTGGTTTGGCGCGTTGATGGTGTTCATGGTGGCGAAGTGGATCGCCGCGCCGTCAATGGTCGTCTGCATCGCGTTGTGGATGCGATTGTATTCCACCACATTGCCGCCCTGATTGCGGAAGGCAAAGATGCCGTTGCGGGAGAGGTCGTTGAAATCGTTGTGGGCGATATAGTTGCCCGGAGCCATGGTCATGTTGAACGGACGCGAGTCGAGATGCACTCCACCACCATAATAACGGATTTTCCCGCAGTGCTCGACGGTGTTGCGGGTCATGCGGTTGAGGATCGGGGCGACCTTGGCGGCGGCTTCGCCCGGCGTGTAGATCTTGCTGTCATCCATGTAGCCGAGGCGCGATCCTGTTAGAAGAACCCCGCCGCCGCCGGATTGGCGCACCGTGTTGTGATCGAAGATATTGCGCTGGCTGTCGAGGTGCAGCCACAGGGCGTAACCCCCGATGTTTTCGAAATGACAATTCCTCACCGAGCTGTCGCTGGTGTTTTCGAACATGATCACGGTGTCGGTGTGCACGCGTGCTTCAATGTGGCCGAGCGTGAAGGCGGTATGGCGGAATTTCAATCCGTCGAAGTGCACATTGGCGACATGGGTGCCGGCGTTCACGTCACCTTTGAGATTCACGATGCGGTTCAGAAACGGTGCAACGATTTCCAGCTTGTTAGGATCCACACCGAACTGAGGCATATAATACAAACGGCCGGTTTTCGGATTGAGAAACCACTCGCCGGGTGAGTCCAACTCCTCCTGCACGCCTTCGATCCAGAACCAGCTTCCCTTGTCGATCAAGCGGTGCCGCTCGCTGTCGGCGATGTCGATCCGGCCCGTTTTGGGATCGACCTTGGTGATGGTGTTCCATTGGTTGAAGAACCTTGATTGGGGGACGACATTGATCTGCGCATCAGCGGCGCTGCCCCAGCTTTCCTTGATCAGGGAAGGATCGATGATCAGATGATCGAAACCGCCACTGGTCGCGTAGAGAAACGGATTGGGCTCCGTGATGTTGGGAAAGCGGGCTCTGGTTGCGCGGCTGCCGTTGACAAACAACTGGCGGAAATTCCACTGATTGGCAGCCAAACCAATATCTGATAGATCGGTGTGCCAGATGCCCCCCTCACCTTTGGTCCATGGGCTGGTGATTTTCCTACCACCACTGAGAACGACTTCGGCACCGGTCGCTGCTTTCCAAGTGATGGGAAAGGCCGCGGTGCCGGAGTCTTCAGGGCGCAGTTCCAGCGGCGCCTTCATGACATAGGTTCCGGCGGCGAAGACCACATCCACCGCGCCGGTCAGGCCAGACTGGATCAGTGAGCGGACGCGGACTTGCGCGCCCTGCGGAGTGGCCACCGGTTGCGCCGCAGAGCCCGGGTGGGCGTCGTTACCCGCCGGTGAAACGTGGATTTCAGTCGCCGCGGAGAGGGCAGCAGGCAGGAGCAACAGTGCGGCCAGAATGGCGCTGCAACGATTGAAATAGGATGAAGCCGATAAATGAGACATAACAAATAAAAATTGAAGCGATCTCAGAACCGCTTGAGAACAACGTTGAACTACACCGTGATTTTTCAGAAGGGAATACGGCTATGCGTATTAAAATTACCGGAATGCGCCACAGGGAATATGGGCGATGCAATTTCTCGAAGAATCAAACGAAACTGATAGGTGAAAATTCCCTTAAAAACAGCAGGAATCCGAACATCTGTCACATTCCCCGATGGTGTATCCGGCCACGGATTGGCTTCTGATCCGCCAGAGTCGCACGGGACATCCCGCTTGACCGGCGATAGCTGTTCGCAATTCTGGCGGCGGGAGATGCAAGTTCCCTTTCAATCCTTTCCCGGCAAAAATCCCATGCGCGCATTCATTCTCCATGGCAAAGAAGACCTCCGTCGCGGCGAGCTGCCCACGCCCATCGCACAACCTGGCCAAGTGCTTGTCCACGTGCGGCGTGTCGGCATCTGCGGCTCGGACGTGCATTACTTCAGCCACGGGCGGGTGGGAAATTTCGTGCCGAAACGTCCGTTCGCGCTTGGGCATGAGTTCGCGGGCGAGGTTGTGCAGACGGGTGAAGGTGTGAGCGGGTTCGCGATCGGCGATCGGGTGGTGATCGATCCTTCGCAGCCATGCGGGCAGTGCCGTCACTGCCGGAGCGGGCGCTACAATTTATGCGAGAACATGCGCTATTTCGGCTCCGCGAGCTGTGATCCGCATCTTGATGGCGGCTTTGCGGAATTTGTGGCCGTGCCAGTGCGCAACTGCCACCGCATGCCGGACGCGATGACCTGGGGCGAAGCCGCGATGCTGGAGCCTTTGTCGGTCGCGCTTCACGCCACGCAACGTGCGGGAAATCTGGCAGGCGCTTCCGTGTTCGTCGCAGGTGGCGGGGCCATCGGGCAGTTGATCGCCCTCGCCGCACGGGCCTTCGGCGCGGGGCAGGTCGTGCTTGGGGATTTGGCGGAGTTTCCACGACACTTCGCCATCGCGCAGGGTGCGGATTCGGCGCTCCATCCGGCCGATGCCGATTCGGAAAAGCAGGCATTGGAAATTTCCGATGGTGGGTTCGATGTCGTGTTCGAGGCGGCGGGTTCGACGCATGCATTGATTCATGCGCTGAAAATCGTGAGGCGGGGCGGCACGATCGTGCAAGTCGGCACGCTTCCACCCGAAGTGCCGATCCCGGCCAACCTCATCATGTCGAAGGAACTCACCGTCACCGGTTCGTTCCGTTTCGCCCATGTGTTTCCGGTGGCGCTGCAGTTCGCGGCAAGCCGGCGAATCCATGTCGAGCCACTCATTTCGCGAACCTTTCCCTTCGACGAAACCCCGCAGGCGATGGCGATGGCGGTCGCCAAGGAAGGAGTTATCAAAATCCAGATCGAATCATGAATACCCGTCCACTCGGCCGCACCGGTCTTCAGGTTTCCACGCTCAGTTTCGGCGCATCGTCGCTGGGCGGAGTCTTTCACCCGGTGGACGAGACGGATGCCATCCGCGCTGTGCACACCGCTCTCGATCTCGGCATCAATTATTTCGACGTCGCCCCGGCTTACGGCGGCACTCGCTCGGAAACAGTGTTAGGCAAGGCGCTGCGCGGCATCCCGCGGGACCGTTATTTCCTCTCCACGAAAATCGGCAAATACACCAACCCGGAGAAATATGGAGATGACACGCTCGACTACTCGCGCGAGCGCACCCGGCGCTCGATTGATGAAAGCTCCGCCCGGCTCGGCACGGATTATTTCGACATCATCCACATCCACGACATCGAGTATGAGGAACGTCGGCACACCGAGTGGGCGCTGAGCGAGGGCTTAGAGGCGGTCTCGGAATTGAAACGGGAAGGTCGCATCGGCGCGGTGAGCTTCGGAATCTATCCGATGGATTTGTGGCATCGCATTTTCACCACCCTGCCCGTGGATGCGGCCTTGGTGCACAACCACTACAGCCTGCATGACACGCGGATCTTGGACCTGTTGCCGTTCGCGCGGGAAAAGGGCATCGGCCTGATCAACGCCTCCCCATTCGGCAGCGGCCTGCTCACGGATCGTGGACCGGCGGACTGGCATCCGGCGAACGCGGAACAGCGTGCGATCTTCAAACAGGCTGCGGAATTCTGCGCCGCACAGGGCACGAATATCTCGAAACTCGCGCTGCAGTTTTCCAGCCAACACCCGGACATCCCGACGACGATGTTCAGCAGCGCCAGCGCGGAATCCGTGAAGCGCAACGTCGCCTGGGCCGCCGAGCCCTTCGATCCCACGCTGGTGGCACAAGTCCGGCAAATCCTGAAAACCATCACCCACATCGACTGGTTCTAATGAAAATCGACTCCCATCAGCACTTTTGGAATTACACCGACCACGCCGAAGACTACGTCTGGATGAGTGACGAATATGGCGCGCTCCGCCGCGATTCCCTGCCGCACGACCTCGAACCAATACTAACCGAAATGGGCTTCCACGGCAGCGTCGCGGTGCAGGCGCGTGAGATGGTGGCAGAAACGGACTTTCTGTTAGAACTGGCCGATCGCACGCCGTGGATGCTCGGCGTCGTCGGCTGGATCGACCTTTGCGCAGAGGATGCCGAACCATTGGTCGAGCGATACGCCGCGCATCCCAAGCTCAAGGGACTGCGGTTGCTGATTCACGACCGGCCCGATCCCGAGTTCGCGGTGTCTCACGAACACGTGCGCGGCATCGGCTGGCTGGAGCGCTACGGTCTCACCTACGATTTGCTTCTCAAGCCGCCGCACATCCGCCCGGCGATGCGGCTGGTGGATCAGTTTCCCAATCAGAAATTCGTCGTCGATCACATTGCGAAACCTGACATCCCAAGCGGTGAAATTTTGCCATGGGCGGAAGACATCCGTGAACTGGCCCGCAGACCTAACGTTTTTTGTAAAGTCTCCGGCATGGTCACGACAGCGGACTGGGCGACGTGGACGTCCACGCAGTTTGCGCCGTATCTCGACGTGGTGTTAGAGGCATTCGGTCCCTCGCGGTTGATGATCGGTTCGGATTGGCCGGTGTGCACCTGCGCGGCGAGCTATCAGCGCACGATGCAAACTACCATCGACTGGGCGGGCAGCCTGAGCGCGGAGGAACAGGCGGCGATCCTCGGCGGCACCTGTGAGCGATTCTACGGGCTGGAACCACCGGTGAGACGCTATGGGATGGTCATCGGCTTGCGCGACGAGTGCGAGGCGGAATACCGCCGTGTCCACGATGGTCCCGGTGTGCGCGATCTCTTGCACGAGGCGAACATCCGCAACTTCAACATTTTCCTGCATCGTCTGCCGGACGGCAAACTCTACGAGTTCGGCTATTATGAATATGTCGGCACTGATCATGCCGGCGACATGGCCCGGCTTGACGCGCACCCGCGTCATGTGGATTGGCTGCGCCTTTGCGATCCATTGCAATTGCCGCTGCCCGGTGAGAAGTCATGGTCAATGATGGAGCGGGTCTATTTCAACCCGTGAGCGTGGTCGGATTTTTGCGGTGCATTGAATGGCATGTTCGCGGCCCACTGCCCGGACACTGCCTCAATCGCCCAGTATGTCGAAAACCGACTGCAACATCTTGCGTGCGGTGGCCTCCTTTTCCGGGTCCTTGTTTTCATTGGGTCTGGCTGGCTCCTCCCACAGTTGGACGACCCGCCGGAGCTGGCCTTTGTTGTTGAGCATGTATTCGTTGTTTCTAACCTGCCGGTCATTCGCATTCTGAATGTGAATCCACTCGCGGGAATTACTAGGCTTCCCGAGTAGTTGCGGTGCGAAGGAGCGGCCGTGGATCTTCGCGTCAGGCAGACTTGATCCGGTGAGTTCGCAGAGTGTCGGCAGGAAGTCGGTTAGATCAACAAGGTCCCTGCATACGCTACCTGCTCTGATTTTGCCCGGCCAGCGGACAATTAGCGGAACTTGGGTGCCGCGGTCGGTCATGCTACCTTTGCCGCCAGCGATTGACTTGCCATCGCCCCACGAGTTGATGAGGCCGCTGTCGGTGCCGTTGTCGGCAAGGAAGATGACGATGGTGTTTTCTGCGATGCCGAGATCATCGAGGGTCTGGAGCATGCTGCCGATTTGTTTGTCGAGGTAGGCAAGCATGTCCGGGAAATACTTCGGGTCGCCTTTATGAGCGGGGTCGGGGGCGCGATAGGTTTTGTCCTTGCTGTCCGGCGTGGGTTCCCAGGGAAAATGCGGCAGGCAGGTCGAGTAGTAGGCGAGGAAAGGTTGATTCCTTTTCGTGCGGGTCGTGATGAAGTCGAGATACACCTCGAGGTCCACATCCGGGCCGTAGCGGTCATTGATCTCATCGGCAATGATGCGACCGTCGCGCATGAGGTAGGGGTTCCAGAAGCGGGTGGTTTTTCCGCCCTTTTCATCAAAGATGCCCCATGTCTGATAGTGGTCGAAGCCGAAGTCCCGGATGGTGTTGTGCTTGTGCTCCAAGGAGACATGCCACTTGCCGACGATTTGCGTGGCGTAGCCGTGCTGCTTGAGTTGGCGGGGGAAACTCGGTTGGGAGGGCTTCAGATAGATGTTCTCCTGTCGCTTGCTGTGGAGCACGACTTTCAGCCCGTTTTGAAAGGGATAACGACCGGTCAGCAGCTGCGCCCGCGAAGGCGAGCAATATGGATTCGAAAAGCAATGGGTGAACCTCATGCCCTCCTTGGCGAGGCGGTCGAGATTGGGCGTCTGGTGCGATGTGCCGCCGTAGCTGGACAGGCACTCCACACCCAGGTCATCGGCGAGGATGAGGACGACGTTGGGCTTGGCCATATCGGAGGCTTGCAGCGTAACCGGGAGTGCGAGCAGAAGGCTGCTTAGGATCGTGACGATGGGTTTCATTCGTGTCTTCAGAATTTGATGATGATATTGCTTGGTATCCATTGTCGAGAGATGAAGGGCGTGCACGCGAACAGGATCAGAAGTTGGACCTGATGCCGATCCTCATGCCGCCATTCACCCGGGGCGATCCGAGAATCGTCGGATGGCGATCGGGCGTGTCGGATGGCTGCCATCGAAAAGAAACACGAAGCTGCGTTTTACCGGCTGGTGGCCCCAGGCACTGTTGTAAACGCGTTTCGGTTCGCCATTTTCGACTTGGGCGATCTGGACCACCACGTCGAGTGCCTTGTCCTGCAAGACGACGTCCGAAACAATCTTGTCTTCGCCCGGATTGAGCGCGAATTTTGTCCTTCCGAAAATCAGCGAAACGGTCTTCTGCGAGAAATTGAACACCCTGTAATCGCCAGCGCGAAAAGATCCTGAAGAAACATCATAAGCAGTGAGCTTGATCTTGTCATCCGGCGAGTGCCCGGCAACCAACAACACCAGTTTCGCCTGCTCGGGAAGCATCACCGAAGCAAGAGGGGCAGGAACCGGTGGCTTCGCGGCGAACTCCTCGACACTGGCACGAAGGACCAATTCCCGCGTTCCCGCGTAATCAAAAGGACTCCCCAAACCGGAGCGATCCGAGGTGAATGGCTCGGCCTTGCCCGCGTTCAGGAAAAAAACGTTTTCCAGCGGCTTGTCGAGCGACACGGTTAGAATTTTGGATTTGAACGGCGGGGCCTGACCGAGCGCCGGAGTTATAAGAATGGCTAATGCAATGAACAGTGAAAGTTTCATGGATTTACAAAGATTGAATCTCACCGGGTGCAAGCCAGCGGAAGGAAACAAGGTCGAAGCGGCGACCGAAAGTTTTATTGACGTCCTTCATGGCCGCATCGTCCAAGCGTGTCTCCGGACGATCCACAGGATCGACGAAATTGGCTCTGCGCTGGACGAATGCCTCGCACCAGGCGCGGGCGACGACCTTGCCGCCGGCGTCGCGCGCTTCACCATACGCACGGACTCTGAAGTAGTCGGAGCGCGCCTGGAGGATGGGCCCAAGACTCTGAAGCACGTCACCCTGCATCAGATAGCTGGCTTGCCCGACGGCCTGGCTCTCTCCGTTGATGGCATCCGAAAACGGACCGCTCGGCTTCTGCGCGGGTTGGTCACTGACGCTCGGCGGCAACTCCGCGTTGATGGTTTTATCAATGGCAGCCTGCAGTGCTCCTTTGCGGCGATGCTCAACATTGGAAGCGGATGGATTGCGGTTGATGAATTCCGCCAAGGACCGGAAGGGGCCCCGCTCCTTGACTTCATCGACGATCGCACTGGCGAGTTTGTCGAGTTCATCGGCATCCAACTCCCGCCAACCCAGCCAGAAGGCAGGGTCTGTGCCATCGCTACCTTTGGTGAAGGCGTCGGCCGTCGCCACGGTGCCAAAACGATTGAAGCGGATGCCCTTGGGGTTTTCCCAAACCGGAGCAGCCGTGGGATTGGACGGATCAATGCGGGGAAACTCCGAGGCACCCATCGATGCCAGCACCGCTTTCCATGCGGTTTTCGAGGTGGAATTGACATTGAAAGCCCCGCCAATCCGGATGCGCGAGGAAATCACTTCGGGCAGTTTGTCAGCTGCGTCCGTGATGAGTTTGTCGATCGATTGATCGTTGGAGTCGGGAATAAAAACCATCCGCGGATTGGCCAGAGGGAATGCCTTTCCGGAATAGTTATAGGCAGAATCGAACGAGTCGCCCGAGGCCGCCTGATAATCGAGTCCGAGGGTGGAGAAATAGAAATCATCCCACAGCCGCTTGTTGACATCATAAGAGATATCCGAAATGTCGAGTTTGTTGAAGCCGTTGAAATTCTTTGCGACCGTGGCATCGAGCGGAATTTTCAGGTCGGCATATGAGTTGCCCACGACGAAGCCGGGTTCGAAGCTGTAGCGGCTGAGTTGGGCGTGCTGGAATTGGCCGATGGAAACCAGCGGACTTCTCGGAACATCGTAAATCATGACGTTTGGCTGACCACCGACCTGGGTGTTGGATGCTCCACCGAGTCCCTGATAACGTTGAAGATTGCCAATCTGGGGCTCGATGTTTTCCCCTCCCTCGCTGGCTTCCGCCACCAGTCCCCGATTGCCGAAACCTCCGTCGCCCACGATCGAAGCTGGCAACCCAGTGCCGTGCGCGCCGCCGATCAGGGCGCCGGTAAAGTTCCACCCCTGGCGCTTGCCGTCAGCAGCGACAGCCCCTTCCCAGCGTGGATTGATGGAAAGGGCTCGCGGGTTCGTATCGATCCAACCCCTCACCCGCTGGTTCCCGTTCACATCTTCAACCTGAGTGGTGGGGCGGAGCAAGAACGACCAGGTGGCAAGATGTTCATAGCCGCCGGGCAGGGCGAGGTCGGTCACTTTGTATTTCGCTTTTTTGGTCACGGTTGAACTGATGGCACCTGACAGGATGCGCTCGGGCACAGTGTAGGGGGTGCCACTTCCCGTATTCCATACGTCGGAATAGCGGGCGAGCGACCCATTGTCATTGTTGGCCTTGAACGTCATGAAACTGTGGGTCGAGTTGGGCTTCAAGACATCCGGAAAACGGGCACGAGTCGTCTCTTTTTGCAGATCGTCGAGAAACATGTCGCCGATCCAAAGATACCGGGCCCCCCCACCTGGCAATTTGCCGGTGAGGACGGCCGGGCTGCCGTTTGACTTGATCAAATCTGTCACATAGGCGCCTTCCTCGTTCCAGGCCGACTTGAGTTTGTTTCTCGCTGACATATCGGTGGATGCGGACACTGAGAACAATCTGAACTCACCGGGCTGCAAGTCCACCAATTCGGTCTCCATCGTCAGCCGGGTCTTCCCCTTGACATCCGCAGCCTCCACCAACTTCCATTGCTCACGCATCCAGACTTCGACGACCGCAGAGGTATCGCCTGTAGGATCGGTATCCGGAGGTAGGGGCACCTGCCCGCCCGTCGATATCCCCGATCCATACCTCAACCAAGGAAAGACGCCCCAGTCAAAGATATATTTATTGGCAGTGATCGGAACGTTGTAAGGATTCCAAATTCCGACAACCGGCTTGACCTGCAACTGCAATTGGTATCGGTCGTTCGCAATGAGGCGTGTTTTCAGGCGGAATCCGATTTGCATAAGGGAGATCACCGGGCTGACCGGGCTGTTGTTGTGCTGGACGTCCTCGGCGAACCTTGTTCCCGCACCTTGTTTCTGATAGGGTGGCCAATCATTGATACGAGGATCCGTCCCGACGACGGGAGACGAGAGGATCAGCGGCATCTTTTGATTCGACAGGTTCTTCCACAGTCTCGCGTAGTTCCAGAGGATTCCCCAGTTCGGACCGACACCGGCCGCAACTCCGCTGCGGATGGGATCGCTGAGGTAGAATTTCTCGGGGGAACTGACTGTATAAGTCTGGGAGGGAAGCGCCTTGTTGCCGATGGCTCCCAAATATTGATTGATATAACTCTTGCCCTCTTGAGAGCGATCAAAAATCAGAGACAGATCCGTTTTCAAGCGACCCTGGGCGACGTTGACCGGAAGACCGTAGCCGCCCGAGGTGAGGTCGTCGAAATAAGTGCGCGGGAGGTCTTTTTCCGCCGTGGCGAAATCGATGGACTCCATCGAAACCAGCGATTTCTTGTCAACGGGGGAGTCATGGCCGAGTTGTTCGAATCCGGCACCAAGGGCTAACAAGCCGGATTCGAGTGTGGATTGGGAGCGAACCAGACGGGAGTTGTTATTCGTTGGCACTTCTTTGGGTTTGGCCAAGTCAACACGTGCTTTCAGTCCCTCGTCACCGACCCACCAACCCATGCCGCCGGTGGAGTTGGGTTGGGTGATCTTGACCGTGGGGACCCGGAGTTCTTTGGAGTCGGGTTTGTCCTTCATGGCGGCAAGCAGAGACACGGAGGAGGTGAGGGGGAGCGCTGCCGCCGGATCCGGCTTGTCGCCACTGACCAGCCAGTTCGGTAGGGAATCCGTTTGATCGGCGCGCCAAACCCCGGTCCAGTTCGGATTCCCGGTTGCTCCCGTCATACCCGCGGTGGCGGTCACCCGCTGGTCCGGACCCGCTTGTTTCTGCAGCTCACCGATTGCCAGCATGAGCGCAAGCCGCGCGTTCGACCGGGCTGTTGCGAGGGAGGAACCCTGGCTGCTGGAGCGCAACGAAATCGCGGAGAGCGAAAGCAAGGCAACTGCGATGACGGTCAGCAAGATCATCAGAGAGAGAGTCACAACCAATGCGAAGCCGCGGCGACGTGTTGGGGACAAAACGGAATTCATGGATGACTGCAAGTGGTGGGTTTATCGCATGGTGGGAATAAACAATTCTGCAACCACGATACAAGACCGGACAGTACACAAGCGTGGCTGTGGGAACAATGCGCCCATGCGTATTATAATTATTAAATTGCGCCAGACTCCTCAAGATCCGACTGTTTTGTTTGGTATCTCTGTGATGGGGACAATGCCTCGGGTGGCAATGGGAAATGGAGTGCGTGGCTATTACTTCTTCAAGTCCCTGTGCGCCGAAGGTCACCCAGGTTCCGCGCACCAACCCACCTGCCTTCACTCCGATCCGCGTCCAGTCCCTTATGATTTACGCCGATGCATTCCGCCGAGTTGGAGTTTTGGTTGCTGGTTGGGTTGATGGATTTACGGCAAAAAAACTGCACTCGTCCGGGAACGAGCGCAGCTTGAAGGTATAGCGTTATCCGCGATGGTTCAACGGCGGCGGCGCAGCAGGGAGAGCAGGCCGATACCGCCGAGCAGGGCGGCGGCTGGTTCAGGAATTTGGGTGAGGCTGAGATTGTCGTAGCCGCCACCCGTCACATTTCCAAGTGCGTCAGAGCCAAGCCAACTCAGCATTACCGATCCAATGGTGGCTTCAGCGACGCTGGCGAAATTGCTGGAGCCAAGCTCCAAATAAGCATTCCCGATACCTACGTCGGCTCCGAATTTCGCAGTGCCGAAGGTGGTTGCGCCATCGTATGCAGCCGGGGAAAAGTCCAAGGTGATGGTCAACGTGTGGGTGCCGGTAAAAAGAACATCATCTGCCGCGACTTGATTAGTACTGCCCGTTCCTCTATACTGGTCAATATCTCCATTTGCACGATAGATCATGTTGGCTCTGCCGCTGCCGGTGTTGGTCGTAGTGAAATTGGAGTTAACCGAAGGAGTGTTTACCGAGGAAAAACCCAGCGAAAGCCAGCTACCCCCAGTCACCGAAGAGATGGTGGCGGACAACACAAAGACGCCGTTGGCCGTTCCTCTTGCAGCATTGATGTAAGTCCCGAGGTTTAGGGAAGCACTACCCAAGCGGGTTGTGTTTGTAGATCCGGTTCCGACTACCGAACCATCTGCACGGAAATCGGTGGTCTTCGCCAGCCAGGTGCTCGATCCACCAGCCGAGGTGATGCCTGAATCAAAGGTGTCTGCCGCCGTTGCATTGAGATTGTTGGCTAATAAACCACCGAAGTTTTCGGTGATGATGACGGTCGCAGACGCGCTGGCTGCGGTGAGGAATGTTAGACCCAGTGTGACGGCTGCGGTCGTGAATCTGGTGGGGTTTTTCATGGTGTGGTTCAGTAGATGGATTGAAGGGTTGATGAAGGACGCATCAAGCCTGGTTTGCGTGGCCGTTTTCGAATCGTGGAGCAAATCTCCAGACTCGACAATGAACCCATGCGTATTGTTCTTGCTATTTTGCGCCAAAACGGACGAATGAAGTATATTCAAGAAGCGGGTCACGGGGGACTTTGGTGATGGCAGAATGAGGCTTGTGATGAAACTCAAAGAGTGATCTCCACCTTGAGACGGGCGAACTTCTTGACGTCCGGTGATTGCGGAACGGTTAGGGTGATGGTGTCCGTGCCGACGGATGGGCTGTCCTGTAGCGGGCTGAGCAAAAGTGGACTGAATTAAATCGAGCAAAAGTGGATTACT
>JBBARN010000070.1:0-3388 GCA_040399845.1 Luteolibacter sp.
AGGATCTGGCAGGACTCCTCCATTTCATTGAGGGTGAGCTGCACGGATTTGAAGAAATAGCCAGTATCCCGCGCGATGGCGGTGGGGTTACCGCTGCCATGGACGAGGAGCCAGGCGAAGATTTCAGCGCGGGCGTTGACTCCGAAGAAGGCCCGGAGGAGGAAAATCAGGTTGCCTGGCATCCGGCCATCCGGAGCCTTGCTCATGCCGCGATGCTCCAAGGGACCGCGCAGCAGGCCGGCGGCTTGGAAATCGGGATCGGGAACGCCGAGAACTGGCAGGTAGCCGCCCTTGGCGGAGAAAAACAGCGGTTCGGGCTCGGCATCCGCAGACGCGGAGCGGCCAAGTCCCTGCCATTTCCGAAGGACGGAATGTTTGCCGAGGACTCCGGCGATGGCGGCCAGGACCCGGCCATCGGCGACACCGGGCCATTCTTCATTGAGTGAGCGCAGGCGAAGCACGTTGATCCGGCGGCCATTGCGGACGAGCCAGTCGAGCGATTCGTCCATCAAGCGCGGGTCGTGGCGGCCGAAGCGCGAGGTGGCGAGCACCAGCGCCTCGGGATCGATCATCCACGCATCGGCGGAGTCCCTGTCACCCGCGACGCCGATGGCGGACCACTGGCGCCAGAGGAAATGGACGGCTAATTCGTCAAGGTGCCGTTTGGTATCTGGAAAGGAGATGGCCATGGCCAAGGTGGTTGAGAATGTGTTCCAGTTTCGGTTCCTTGGCCACCTTGGCGGCGGTATCCGTGAGTGTCTGTGGGAGGGGATGGGCGCGCGTGTCGCCACCGTCCAATGCGATCACATCGACATCGTGGGTATTGCGGGCGGTGATTTTCTGAGCCAACAGGGCGCTCCCACCGGCGACGACGAGCGAATAGGAAGTCCCGGCCTCCTCGAGCAACGCGCCGAGGAGAGCCAGTGCCTGATGCAAGGTGTTTTCAGAAAGCTCACTCACAAAGTAGTGAGAATTTATCCCTATTCGGATTAATTTGCAAGGTTTTAACGCGTTGGATCTGGGAAATGGTGTTTCCAGGGTTTACGAATCTTACGAATCTTGGGTTGCTGGTGGCTGGGTGGAGGTTGGGGCGGCGGTGGCGGGATTGATTCCGGGGGGAACCACGGAAAACTCGGAATACGCGGAAGTGGAAGAGGTGGAAAGAGAAGAGGGATTTGCGCACACGATCGGAAATCGAGCTAGTGGGGACCGTTCAACGATCCAAAGGATTGGGACGATCAATCACCCCAATTTTTGGGCTTTGTCCTTTTGTTGTGATTTGCTTGTGGCGCGCTGAAGATGTTCCCCAATCCATACTTTGATGAGGGATTGTCTGGGAACGCCGAGGCGGCCGGCTTCCCGGTCCAAGCGGTCAATCATCCATACAGGAAAATCCACATTGACACGCTTTTGTTCCTGACCGGGCCTGAATGACTTGGAGAGATCCAAAAAATCATTCATGTCCACTTCGCCATCATCGAAAATCTTATCCAAATCCTTAGCTTTCATAGAGGTTCCTTTCCCTGGTTCTTGCTCTGCGCGTTGAGATGATCCGTATCTTGTCGTTGCGGCATGTGTAAAATGCCACCCATAACTTTCCCTTGAACATGGCAAGAAGTGCGAAGCGGTCTTCGTCTTCAGACCTTGCGGCAAATCCGATGCAATCCGGGTCTTTCCACAGTTCCTGAGCCTGAACGAAGTCGATACCGTGCTTGGTTTCGTTCAGTTCGCTCTTCTGTGGGTCGAATTCGATCTCCATCTAGGTATAGAATCTATACCTTTCCGGGTTTTCGTCAAGCTCCCATTTTTGGCCAACTTCGAGCGCATCTGGGGGGAACCACGGAAAACTCGGAAGTGGAATAAGTGGGAGATGGGGCTCCGGGCTTGTTTGGAGAGGGGAGGGGGAACCACGAATCTGACGAATCGAACGAATCTTGGGTTGCTGGGGCTCTTAGTTGATGTTGGGGCGGCGGTGGCGGGTTTGATTATTGGGGAAACCACGGAAAACTCGGAATACGCGGAAGTGGAAGAGGTGGCAGATGGCAGCCCGACCGTACCATGTGGTTCCCGCTGGATTTTGGAATGCCGGTGGGTTGACGGGGAGGTGGGTGGGGCTTAGTTTGGGGGCCTGCATGAAGAAACGCTTTTTTCAATCCTTGATCCGTCCCGGGGGCATTCTCCGTTGGTCCACTGCCTGCATTCTTGCGGGAAGTCTGAGCAGTTGCGAGCGCCGGAGCCAGGTGGTGACGGAGAAGGATGCGGAGATGGCGGAGTCGCAGTTGCAGATTGAGAAGCTGGATACGGAGAAGGAGAAACTGCTGCGCGGTGAGGTTTCGCAGAATTTCCATATACCACGGGTGGGCTACTATCATGCGGATGCGCGACGTTTTTTCCCGCATCCGTATGGTTATGAGCAGGACGGGAAATTTTTCATCAATGGCGAGTGGAAGGATCAGGCTGTGCCCGCCATCGCAGCCACTAGCCGACCGACGGCGGAGGCCTTGGAGCATGTGCAGAAGGTGCTGGAGGAGGAACAGGCCACGGCGGGAAACAACGGGAATTCCAATGGCGCCAATCAAGGCCACGGTGGTGGCTTCGGGATGGGCAACATGCTGATGATGTATTGGCTGCTTTCCGGAAATCGCGGGATGTTTTCTCCCGGTGCGGGTTTCCAGAAGGCGGGCGGGCAGGTTCAGAATTGGCAGCGCGGCGTGGAGACGCAGCGGAGCAATGTGAGCCGCTACGCCACGGCCAATCCGGGATATCAGCGGATGGTCGAGCAAAGCCGTGCCAGCGGAGTTCCCGTGCGGCCCGGCCAGTCGGTGCGGGGTGGCTTCGGTTCCTCGCCCAGCCGGATGGGTGGCGGTTCGTCCTTTGGTTCCTGATCGCCCGACCGGATGAGAAACACGATCCGACTGGAGAGGAATGTCCCGCGCGCCGATTGGCGGGAGCAGGTGGAGCAGGCCGGGCTGGTATGGCATGGCGCGGGCAGCCAGCCGTATTGGACGGAGGACCAGCATCTGGTGCTCAATCTGCGCGCGGCGGAGGTGCTGGAGGATGCTGCCAACGAATTGCATGCCATGTGCCGGAATGCCTGCGATGAAATCAGCCGTCGTGGCTGGTGGGATCGGCTAGCGATTCCGGACGCCGCCATCGGCCATGTGCAAACTTCCTGGATGGTCCACGATTTTTCCGTCTATGGAAGATTCGATCTCGCATGGGATGGCCAGGGGACTCCGAAGTTGCTGGAATACAATGCGGACACGCCGACGTCCTTGTTGGAGGCGGCGGTGATCCAATGGCAATGGCTGGAGCATCAGTTTCCTGAAAGCGATCAGCTCAACTCGCTGCACGAGGCATTGATCGAGAGATGGAAGATGATTCCCGA
>JBBARN010000070.1:3488-27364 GCA_040399845.1 Luteolibacter sp.
CGTTTCATCGAGCCGGCCTGGAAGATGATGTGGTCCAACAAAGGCATCCTGCCCATCCTGTGGGAACTGCATCCGGGGCATCCCTTGCTGCTGCCCGCCGCCACGACCAAAGAGGGCATCCTGGCGCTGAGTGCTTCCAAGTGGGTGGAGAAACCCTTCTTCGGCCGCGAAGGCGGCGGAGTCACACTGATGGATCGCGGCAAACCGATCGCCAAGGGAGCCGAAGTGTCCCAGCAGGGGCCGATGGTCTATCAGAAACAGGCGAACCTGTTTGCCGATGGCGGAAACCACTTCGTCTGGGGCCTGTGGATGATCGGCGATGAATGCCGCGGGCTTTCTGTTAGAGGGGATGCTTCACCGATCACCGGAAATCTGAGCCGGTTTTTTCCTCACCGGATTGAGGGTTGAGATGGGTGGGCCTTTTTTAAAATGATGAAGGGGGAAGATGGTGGCACACGAATTCGCGAATGGTGCCAAAATGTCTGTCGGTGATGCCTGCGCGGGCGAACAGGCTCTGCTGCTATCAATATGTCCCAAGCATCCGCCGAGGTCGAATCTCCCGCTCACTGTCTCCACGACGCCACCTCAGCTTCGAGGGCGCGGATTCTTTCTGCGGAATCGATCTGGGCTCGGGCGGCTTCGCGTTGGAGCTGGAGAGTCGCCAATTTGGCGAGGTGGAGTTCAATGTCCCGGAGTTCGGAATCGGCCTTCTTCGCTTCTTTTTCATTGCCCTTGAGTCGCCAGGCGTGGGCGTTGTGGGTGAGTTGGGCGATCTTTGCCTCGGTGCCATAGTGACCTGCTTCGATTGCAGTCAGGGTGGATTTGCGGGCATTCAGGCGACAGCGCCATGCAGCTTGTTCCTGTGGATAGAGACCGCTGGGTTTGGTTGGAATGGGAAGTCGCAGCAGTTGGTTGATCCAGAAATTCCTGACCTCCTGCACGGTGATCACCCGGTCCGATCGGGGAATGGAGGGCAGAAAATCAGAAGCCCGCAGATTGCCGGGAAGCATCAGACAAACGATTGAGAGAATCAGCAGTTGGGGATTCATCCGGATCATGGGCGATTGCGGGTGGTGGGACGAATCGGTTGGGAAATCCATTCGACCGGAGTTTCGGCGAAAGGTGGCGATTGGGGGATACTTGCCCGGGCTTCGGGAGATGCAGTTGGTAGCTGCGTTGTATTCGCGGCCTGATCCGCCTTTTTTCGACTTTCCAATCCAATCCGGTTCATCAGACTCGCAGTCATGCCGGAGTTCACCTCATCCACGGTCGTGATTTTGCTCGCCTCACTATTAGGGATGGCCTTGATGGTCCTGCTGAGCTTGGTGGGAATTTCGCGGAGTCTGCTTCGGATCGAGCGGCGTTTGGCCGAGAATCCGATACCATTAAGGGGAGCTGAGCTGCCGCCGTCGTCTGCAGAAACCTCTGCTGGTGGGGCGTTTGAGACTTTTTTGAGCGAGGACCCGGCACGGCGGAAGCTTAGCAAGGCGGAGCAGTTCGCCGAATACCGCAAATGGCGTCAGGAAAACGGCCTGAATTGGACGAATTCGTGACAGCGTTGAGAACCGGTCTCAATGTCTTACAATTTCCCGCAAAAATTCTTTTTTCCGTTGCAAGGGGTGCTTTCGTTTGCATCCTCCCCGCGCACCGAAAGGCCTTCATCTGTCAGCCGGTGCCAACCGGTGATTGAAATCACCTGCACCACCCTCTCCGCACTGCATCGCCCTTGCCATGGCAAACATTTTTCCCCGCTGGTCCAATCTGCTGCCACTGAAAATCGCTGTCTGCGCCGGATCCGCGGTTGCGGGGGTGGCACTCGCCTTCACTTACTACGCGACGCCCAAGACGCTCACGGTAGGTTACCAACCGGCCCAACCGATTCCGTTTTCGCACAAGATCCACGTGGATCAGCTTGGGTTGGATTGCCGCTACTGCCATTCGTTCGTGGACGTTTCCGGCCATTCCAACGTGCCGACTGGCAATACTTGCTGGAATTGCCACCAGCACGTCCAGCGCGAGAGTCCGAAGCTGGCTCCGCTCCATCGCTCGATGGACCCTGCCTTCCCGGGCTACGACGGCAAACCGATCGAGTGGGTGCGCATCCACAAGTCTCCGGACTACGTGTATTTCAATCACTCCGCGCACGTGAACCGCGGCATTTCCTGCCAATCCTGCCACGGCGACGTGAACAAGATGGAAGTCGTCTATCAGGATCAGAGCCACTCGATGGGCTGGTGTCTGGAGTGTCACCGCGCACCGGAGAAGAACCTCCGCCCGCTCGAGGAGGTTTACAATTTCAACTACAACGCAGAGGACTACGTCGCCAAACACGGTGCCGCCATGGGGGTCAAGACCACCGAAGAACTCGGCTTGAAGCTCAAGGAACAGTTCAAGGTGAAGCCCAAGCAAACTTGCGCCACCTGCCACCATTGATCCGCCCCGCCTGATATTTTCAGAATTTCCATTTCCCCAATCTCCGCAGTCGAACATGAGCAAGCGCATTTGGCATCACCCCGAAGTCCCCGCCGGCGAAACCACCGTTTCCTGGCGCAGTGCGGGTCAGCTGGAAGATAGCCCTGCCTTCCGGCAATGGCTCGACCGCGAGTTTCCGCAAGGTGCGGGATTCATGGCCGATGAGGCCGAGGCGGAGACCAGCCGGCGTTCGTTCCTGAAATTGATGGGAGCCTCCACGGCACTCGCCGGATTCGGGATGGCAGCCTGCCGCCGCCCGGAGACTTACCTTGTCCCCTACACCAAGGCTCCGGAATGGGTGATTCCTGGCAAGGCGACTTATTATGCTTCCGCCATGCCGCGCTCGGCCGGTGCCACGCCGCTGGTGGTGACCACCTTTGAAGGCCGCCCGACGAAGCTGGCTCCCAACAATCTCCACCCGGATGCCGGTGGCACGGATGCTTTCGCCCAAGCCTCGATTCTCGATCTTTATTCTCCTTCCCGCTCGAGGAAGGTTCTCAAATCCGGTCAGCCTGCCAAGCGCGCCGACCTCGATGCCACGATCGCCACTCTCGCCGCGGACAAGGCTGCAAAAATCGGTTTCCTCTTCGGTGCCGATGACAGCCCGACCCGTGCCCGCCTGACGAAAGAGCTGGCTGCCAAGTTCAGTGCCGCGAAGTTTTATCAATACGAAGCGCTGACCGGTGCTTCTACCCAAGCGCTTGGCAAGGGTGTGAAAGTGGCGGCGGATTTCAGCAACGCGGATCGGATTCTCTCGCTCGATTGCGATTTTACCGGTGTGGATCCTCAAGGTCCGGTGACGGCATTCTTTGATCGCCGCAAACCGGAAGGCAAAGGCTACACCAACAAGCCTGACGCCGCTTCCATGAACCGCCTCTACGCGGTGGAAGCTGCCTACACTCTCACCGGCGGCATGGCGGATCACCGCCTGCGCGTTTCCCCGAGCCAAGTCGAAGGCATCGCCGCATTGGTTGCCCGCGAACTTGGGGTGGCGTCTTCTTCGGCTGCGGCCGGATCGGTCACCGATCCCAAGCATCTCGAATGGGTCAAAGTGATGGCTGCCGACCTCAAGGCCTCCGGCAGCAAGTCGCTGGTGCTCGCAGGCTCCCGTCAATCGGCCGCTGTGCAACAGCTCGCCTTCGCCATCAATCAGGCGCTCGGCAGCATCGGCGAAGGAAAACCCCTGCTCGTCCTCCAAACGGAAACCGCCAGCCTCGGCAGCCTTGAAAACCTGATCGCCGACATCAACTCGGCCGCGGTCGAGACCCTGATCGTTCTCACGCCGTCCAATCCCATCTACGACGCTCCGGCCGATCTCAATTTCGGCGAAGCCTACGCCAAGCTGAAAACCAGCATCCACCTCGGCGAGCGCACGGATGCCACAGCTCATGCTTCCACCTGGCATATTCCGGGTGCTCATTTCCTCGAATCCTGGTCGGACGCCCGCAGCGCCCGCGGCACTTACACGGTGGTCCAGCCGATGATCCTGCCGCTCTATCAGGATTGCGTTTCCGAGTTGGAACTCCTGCTCGCTCTGGTTTCCGCGGATGGAAAACTCCTCAACGGAGAAGGCGAAAAAGCCGCTCCGTCCCCAGCCTACACCGCCGTCCGCGCCACCTTTGCCGCCCTCGGTGGGGAAGGGGATGCCTCTTGGAAAAAGCTGCTGCGCGATGGTTTCTTCGCCGGTTCCTCCTATGCCGCCGCCACTCCGGCACCTGCGGCGGGCGCTTCGGCTTCCGCCCCAACTGCTCCCAGTGCGCAATCGCTGGAAGTGATTTTCGCTACCAGCGCCTCGGTTTACGACGGCCGCTGGATCGACAATGCCTGGCTGCAGGAAGCTCCCGATCCGATTTCCAAAATCACCTGGGACAACGCCGCCCTCATCGCTCCCAAAACCGCCAAGGAACTGGGGATTTACGATCAGATCGTCGAGCCCGAGCCCTTGTCCGAGGCTGTTCCCGTGGTCGTTCCGGTTGAAGGAAAATTCGCCAAGGTCGGCCCGGATGGAGAAGGTGAAAACCGCAAGCAGCGGATGATCGCCGTTACCGTGAACGGAAAGACTTTGGAAATCCCGGTCGTCATTTCCTTCGGCCAAGCGGAATACACGCTCATCATCCCGCTGGGTTATGGCCAAGCCTTCGACAAGGAAGATGAATTGGAGCGCGGGCCGGCGAATGAAGGCCATGTCGGCCTTGTCGGCATCAACCGCGGTTTCAATGCCTACCCGCTCCGCACGGCAGCTACATCTTACTTTGCCACAGGTGCCAAATTGGAACTCATCAAGGACAAGCGGTATTCGCTCGCCCTTACCCAAGAGCACAGTTCGATGTATGGCCGTGCCCTTGCCCGCGAGGTTTCGACCATCGAGTCAGATGACCACAAGGGCGATTTCGCGGCCCAGCTTGCCAACGTCAAGAAGCAGGGTAACGACTCTCACGCTCCACCCAACGTTTATCTCTACAAGCCGGAGGACCGCAATGGCCAGCCGCTGATCAACGACCCGCTCCACCAGTGGGAAATGTCGATTGATCTCTCTTCCTGCATGGGCTGCACCGCCTGTCTTGTCGCTTGCCAAGCGGAAAACAACATTCCCATCGTCGGCAAGGAACAGATGGCACGCGGCCGTGAAATGCACTGGATCCGCATGGACCGCTATTATGCCGTCCAAAAGGACAATACCTTCGATTCTGACAATCCAGCCTTGGTCCCACAGCCGGTTGCTTGTGTGCAGTGCGAATCCGCCCCTTGCGAAACGGTTTGTCCGGTCAATGCGACGATCCACACCGAGGACGGTCTCAACGCGATGGCCTACAATCGCTGCATCGGCACCCGCTACTGCGCGAACAACTGTCCTTACAAGGCACGCCGTTTCAATTACTTCGATTACAACAAGCGCAACCCACTCATCGCCCACAACCTCTACAAGGGACCGCTCGGTGTCAAAGCGGTTGGCGATCCGGACCACCTTCAAAAGAATCCGAACGTTACAGTCCGCATGCGCGGCGTTATGGAAAAGTGCACTTACTGTGTGCAGCGTCTCAAGGATGCCGTCATCCGTCAGAAGCGCGGCCAAAAGCAGGAGGCGCTCGTCGCAGGCAAGCTTTCCACGGAAATGGAAGTCACCACCGCCACCCTCCGCATTCCGGTGGATTCCGTCAAAGTCGCCTGTCAGGAAGCCTGCCCCGCCAATGCGATCACCTTCGGCAATCAGCTCGATAAGGAAAAATCCGCAGTCGGCCGCAGCAAGCGCATCGAGCGGAACTACGACCTCCTCAATTACATCGGGACCCGTCCACGCACCAGTTACCTCGCCCGGGTCAAGAACCCGAACGAAAAGATGCCGGACGCTCCCTTCATCGGCAAAGCCACCATTCACATGGTTTGATTCTCAGTTTTTCAGCATCTCAGCTTTCAGCATTTATCCACCATGGCATCCACCACCCATACCGCTCCGGAGACCCACAAGGGAGTCAAGCTCCCGGTGCTCGAGCGTGAAAAGCTCATCCTCAGCGGGCGTTCCTACCACTGGATCACCGAGCGCATCTGCGGAGTTGTTGAAAACAAACAGCCGCTGCTCTGGTGGTTGTTGTTCATTCCTTCCGCTCTGATTGCCCTCATCGGCGTCGGTGGCGGCCTCACTTACCTCGTATCAACGGGTGTGGGTGTTTGGGGTATGACCAACCGGGTTTTCTGGGGATTTGATATTACTAACTTCGTGTTCTGGATCGGTATCGGTCACGCTGGAACGCTCATTTCGGCGGTGCTTTTCCTGACCCGGCAGAATTGGCGAACGTCCATCAACCGGGCGGCGGAAGCCATGACCATCTTCGCCGTGATGTGCGCCGGCATCTTCCCGGCTTTCCACGTCGGCCGTGTCTGGTTTGCCTGGTTCCTTGCACCGGTTCCCAATGCCAATGCGATCTGGCAAAACTTCAAATCGCCACTGCTGTGGGACGTGTTTGCGGTTTCCACCTACTTCACGGTTTCCCTGATTTTCTGGTATCTCGGCATGGTGCCGGACCTCGCCACCATCCGTGACCGCGCGAAGCCCGGCTTGCGGAAGTTCCTCTACGGTTTGTTTGCCCTCGGCTGGCGTGGCGGCAACCGTCAGTGGAGCCACTACGAAATGGCTTATCTCCTTCTCGCCGCGCTTTCCACACCACTCGTTCTCTCCGTGCACTCGGTCGTGTCTTTCGACTTCGCAACCTCGGTGGTGCCCGGTTGGCACACCACGATTTTCCCACCTTACTTCGTCGCAGGTGCCATCTTCGGTGGCTTCGCGATGGTGCTCACGATCATGGTTCCCGCCCGTTTCATTTACGGCTTGCAGGATCTCATCACGATGAAGCACATCGACAACATGGCCAAGATCATCCTGCTCACGGGCACGATCGTCGGTTATGCTTACCTGATGGAACTGTTCGTCGCCTTCTACTCCGGCGCGATTTATGAAATGGATGCCTTCAAGTTCCGGATCGCCGGTCCTTACTGGTGGGCCTACGCGGCGATGATGTCGCTCAACGTTCTCTCTCCGCAATTGTTCTGGTTCAAGGCCTGCCGTGAAAATCTCTGGGTGATCATGTTCGTTGCCATGTGTGTGAACGTCGGCATGTGGTTTGAACGCTTCGTCATCATCGTCACCACCCTTGCCCGGATGTGGCTTCCCGGTGATTGGAAGACCTATTCGCCCAGCGGTGTCGAACTCATGACTTTCGTGGGAACCATTGGAATGTTCCTCGCCTTGTTCATGCTCTTCCTCCGCTTCCTGCCTTGCATCAACATTGCCGAGGTCAAGTGGACCCTGCCGGAGTCCGATCCGCATTTCGACGACAAAGAGCATCATCCCGACCACGGGGTCGTGACGGAAGCTGCTTATCAGAAGGAGTTTGCCGACGCGAAGTCCTAATCACCCAAACTTCTAATTTCCAATTTCCTTTCCAAACGTGAGCACCACCCGCAAACGAGTTTACGGTTATCTTGCCGAGTTCCAGAGCGCTTCCGCCCTTTACAAGGCTGCGGAGAAGGTCCGGGACGCCGGTTTCAAGAAGTGGGATTGTTATTCCCCCTATCCCATCCACGGATTGGATGGCGCGATGGGGATGAAGCGTTCCATTCTTCCTTGGTTCGTATTCTTCGGCGGCATGACTGGCACGGCCACCGCCTTTGCCCTCGCTTACTCCACCCAGGTGGTGATCTATCCCACGATCGTCCAGGCCAAGCCGGTGAATATCTTCTCGGTTCCGGCCTTCTTCCCGGTGATGTTCGAGCTGACCATTCTGTTTTCCGGTTTCACCGTGTTGTTCGGTTTGCTCGCACTGATTCAGTTGCCACGCCTCAACCACCCGCTTTTCGCCAGCAAGCAATTCCACCGCGCCACGGATGATGGCTTCTTCATCGCCATCGAGGCCCGTGACGTGAAGTTCAGCCCGAACAAAACCAAGGAGCTTCTTGCCGAGATCGGTGGGTCCAACATCGAACTCGTCGAAGAAGAAGAGTCCTGAAGGCAGATGCTGACACGCTGAAACACTGAAATTCCACCCCAGATGCGCTACTTTTTCCTCGCCTACGCCCTCATCGCGTTGCTCGTCGTCGGCATCTTCGGCCTGCGCGGCCAGAAGTTTTCCAAGCCGCCGGTCCGGATCTTCCCGGACATGGATGAGCAAGACAAAGTGAAGGCCCAGAGTCCGGATCCATTCTTTGCGGACGGTCATGGCGGCCGTCTTCCCATCGCCCAGACCCAGCCTCGCGGATTCAATCCCGAGGGAGAAAAGGTGATTGGCGGGATTCCCGAGTATGAATTCGGTGGCCAGACCGGTTATTACGCGACCGGCCATGTCGGAGATTATTATGGCAACGGAATGCCGGAAGAACTCCAGCTCACCAACGAGAGCGCGGGTGAGTTAATCCGCCGCGGCAAGGAGCGCTATGGAATCTACTGCGCGGTATGCCACGGGGCTTCCGGCGATGGCAACGGCATCACCGCCCAGTATGGAGTGCCGGTTGCCAACAACCCGAACGCGAAACTCAACGCCATTTCAGCGGAGACCTATCCGGATGGTCGCCTCTACGAAGTCATTACCAACGGCAAGGGCCTGATGAGCGGCTACGGTTATAACATTCCGGTGCGGGACCGCTGGGCCATCGTGGCCTACATCCACACGCTGCAAGCCGCCAAAGCATCTTCCAAATAATTTCCCATCGCAATGGCACACCACCAAGTCACATCCGCAGACATCGCCATCAATGGTGATCACCTCGATACTTCGAAGATCGCCAAGGTGAAGACCGCCGCCATGGGCATCGCCGCCCTTGGGACGGTCGCCAGCATCTATCTGCTTTTCTTCGCCTCCAACGCCACCAAGGGCTCGTTCGCCTACTCTTGGTTGTTCGCGTTTTACTTTTTCCTAACTTTATCCATAGGCGGGTGTTTCTGGACCCTGCTTCACAACGTTTCCAACTCCGGTTGGGGGACTTCCGTTCGGCGCACTTTTGAGAATCTCGGTTCTACCTATCCGTGGATGTTTCTTTTCGGACTCCCGCTGCTCTGCCCGCAAGTGCAGCAGTATCTCTACGAGTGGATGAACATCCATCGCAGCGCCCCTGGCGACGTGAAGGAGCACCTTCATCACGCAGACCACTTGTTGTATAACAAGTATTGGTTCATGAACCTTCCGTTCTGGTATGCCCGGGTGATTTTCTGGGGAGTGGGATTGAGCTTGGTGATTATCGGTCTCCGGAAGCTCTCGATCGCCCAGGACACAGACCCCAATCCAGGCACCAAGCGGCTGTTCCAAGCCCGTTTCCACTCCACCTACACGCTCATCATCTTCGCTCTGACGATCACCTTCACCGGTTTTGATTTTGCGATGGCTCTCGATTACAAGTGGTTCTCCACCATGTGGGGTGTCTATCTGTTTGCAGGCTCCGCACTCAACTCGATGGCGGTGATCATTTTGGTCTGCGCCTGGTTGAAAAGCATGGGACACCTCAAGCATGTAACCACCGGTGAGCACTTCCACATCATGGGCAAGTTGCTTTTCGCCTTCACCACCTTCTGGGCCTACATCACCTTCTCCCAGTTCTTCCTCATCTGGTATGCTGGAATCACCGAGGAAACTTCGTATTTCCTGATTCGCAACACGGGCAATTGGAACGTCGCGAACATCGTTCTGGTGTTCGGTCACTTTGTGGTTCCCTTCGTCGTCCTCCTTCAGGCATGGCTGAAGAAAAATCCGAAGGCTCTTTCGATTGTCGCAGCTTACACGCTCTGCATGCACGTGTTGGATCATTACCTTATTACCATTCCCGAGCGTGGCATCTCCTTGGGGGGGCATCACATGAACGCCGCGAGTGCTTATCCCAAGGCAGTGGAAGCATTCACGGGTCTCGGCCCCATTCAAGTGTCGATCCCTGGAGCTTTCTGGGGAGATATCCTTGCCTTTGTGACGATCGGTGCAGCATTCGTGTTTTTCCTCCTTCGTGCCATCGGTCAGCACTCCCTCTATCCGAATCGCGACCCGCGTATTCTTGAGTCCGCCAATCTTTCCAACTGATTCCTTCTATCCGCACCCATGGACCCCACTCGAGACAATCCGATCATTCGCTTCACCACATTCTGGTGGGCCATCGGTTCCTTTTTGGTTTTCGCCCTGCTACTTGCAGTGATTTCCCTCTTCAACCGCAAGAGTCCCGAAACATTGGAGGATGTGGTTGCCAAGGTCCGTTATGAAACCAAGGCCAAGGTGGATCAGGCCCAAGTAGAAGCTCTGTCAAAGGAGGCGATCGATGCCGCGATCCCCGCAGTGGCCGGTAAGTTAGCCTCCAGCAAGCCGGTTGCGGTCGAAAAGCCCGATCAAGTGGTTCCTGGTTCAGCTACCGCCAAAAAGCTCGCTGCTGCTCCAGCTGTGGACACTGCCGCAGTGGATGCTGCACCAACCGCGGCCGAGGCCGACGCACCGATCGATCCAGCTGTTATGGAAATGGGCAAAGCCTCATTCCTCGTCTGTGGCGCCTGCCACGGTCAAAATGGAGAAGGTGGACCCGCGGGTCCACCTCTTGCAGGCTCCGAGTGGGTCACCGGTCCGGTTTCAAACTTGGTTCGTATTCAATTACGTGGTCTTCAAGGCCCCATCACGGTGGCTGGCAAGGAATACAACTTCCCGGCTGGCATGGCAGCGCTTGCCTACCAGACAGACGATCAAATCGCTGCGGTTCTCACCTACGTTCGCAACAACTTCGGCAATAAGGCTCCGGCAGTAAAACCTGAGCAGGTCAAAGCACTTCGCACTGAAGTCGGCAAGCCTCCACTTACTCAGGCGGATCTCATTAAGCCTTGACCCACTTTTCATTCTTTCCTTTCAACCCGATGTCATCTGCCATCCCCACCACTACCGATCAGGACGCGCTTCTCCGTGCCGGCATTGACCGTTCCTTGCGCCATCCGGTGATGTTCTTCCTCACCAGTGGAGCCGCATGGCTTGCGGTTTCTATTTTCCTCGGGGTGATCGCTTCTGCCCAATCTCACATCCCTGGGTTTCTATCCTCCTGCGCATGGACCAGCTACGGTCGCGTTTTCCCTGCCCATGTGAATGCCTTGGTTTACGGATGGGGCATGCAGGCTGCCTTTGGCGTGATCATTTGGTTGATGGCGCGACTTTCCCGCAAAGAGTGCACGGCTTCCGGAATCATTCTGACGGCCGGACATGTGTGGAACCTCGGAGTGGCTCTTGGAATTTTCGGTATTCTGAAGGGTGATGGCACGGGCATGCCATGGATGGAGTTCCCTGCCTTTGCCTGGCCTGTGCTGCTTGTCAGTTACATGGTGATCCTCGTTTGGTCGTTCATTCAGTTTCGCGTCCGCCCTGATGGCCATGTGTATATATCCCAGTGGTATCTTTTAGCAGCGATGATCTGGTTCCCATGGATCTACATTACCGCCAACACACTTCTCCATTGCATGCCCGGACATCCTGTGATGGGGGCTGGGATCAATGCTTGGTTCAAGTCGGGCTTGTTGTTCCTGTTCTTCACACCAGTGGCTCTCGGTGCTGCCTATTATCTCGCTCCGAAAGTGACGGGGCGTCCGGTTTACAGTTATTCGCTGGCGAAGCTCGGCTTTTGGTCTCTGGCCATCATCGCCCCGTGGGCCGGGATGCAAAAGTTGGCTGGCGCTCCGGTTCCCTATTTCCTCCCTTATCTTGGCGCTGCTGCCACGGCCTTGTTGTTCATCCCTGCGGCTGCTGCTTCGGTGAACACGATCAAGACCATGCTCTATTGCAAAGACACCCTTGCCGAAAGCCCATCCCTGCGCTTCACCATCGCGGGCATGGTTGGTCTCGTAATCACGGGAATTGCAGCGGTTCTGCTGAACCTACCCGATTCGACGCTTCCGATGACCCAGTTCTCGCTTTCGGGCTACGGTTTCGAAATGTTGGCACTTTATGGCTTCTTCACGTTCGTGATGTTTGGAGCCACCTACTTCATTGTCCCACGTGTCACCCGTCGTGAATGGCTCTCCCGCCGCTTGATCAAGATGCATTTCCTTTTCTCGGTCTATGGGACTATTTTCGTGGCTCTCGTCGCGTTGTTCGGTGGTCTCATGCAGGGATATGGGCAGGAGGATTGGCAAAGCTCTTGGAGTCCGGTCGCTTCCCGTCCTTACGCGGTCACAATTACCTTTGCCTGGTCCTTGATCTTATTCTCCAACATCTTCTTCTTCCTGCATCTGGCCTTGATGTGGATGCGCCTCGGCCGCCGCAGCTCGCACCCGACGCTCTTGGCATCATCGCATGGTTCCCACAGCGTGAGTCCGCACGGTGAGGAAGGCGACATCGACAACGCCGGTCCGGGCCATGCCCATGCCCACTGAAGACGCAATTCTGACTCCATTTTTCCGATACTTCCCATGAGCCTCCGCACCTTCATTCTCGGTCTGTCCGCCAGTTTCGGCGTCGCATGGCTAGCGATCATTGTGGTCCCCTACTTCAAGATGCGGGACCTCGCTCCCGTCATGCTTGATGAAGCCAAGGACGGGGCGACCGGTGTGTTTTATCCGAAGCGGACTGGACGTGTCGCCGATGGTGCACGCGTGTATTCGGAAAACGGATGTTATCTCTGCCATACTCAAGTCGTCCGCCCAACATACGCCGGTAACGATCTGTATCGCTCGAATTGGGGTGGCATGAAGGCCGATCCTGATCGGGGTGATACCCGTCGCGAGACCAACGCCTTTGATTTTGTGGGTGAAAAGTTTGCCCAAATCGGCGTAACGCGTATGGGACCTGATTTCTCGAATTTGGGGCATCGGATTGAAGCCGAATATGCCAAGGGGATGGATCCCGCTGTATGGCTGCATACTTTCATCCACAATCCTCGGAACATCCCTACGCGCTGGAACTCGGTCTGCCCACCGCATCCATTCCTTTATGAAAAGCGTGAAATCAAAGGTGCTCGTTCCGCAGATGCTCTCAAAATAGATGCCGGTCCCGATCACGAGTGGGTTCCTAGCTCCGACGCCAAAGCTCTCGCTTCTTATCTGTTGAATATGAAGAAGGATCAGCCTGTTCCGGCATCCATGAATTTCTCGCCTGCGAAATAAGCGGGGCCCGGTTGAATTTTTCCACTTACCATCCACTTTCCATCATGTCTTCCCAAAACCAGAAACCTGACCTTGAGGACTCGATCAATGTGACCGAGGCCCATGGACGTGTGGTTCGCGAAGCGGCGGCCTGCGCCCGCGAGAAGAGGATTGCGAACAACGGTTCGGAGCCCATTTCGCTAAGTGTGCTTGCAGCATGCGGTATTGTTGCTGTGGTTGCCGGCGGTATCCTCGGCAGCGGTGGGAACTTGTTCGCCTATGGCAGCACTTTCCGTGAGGGATATGTGCGCTCGGCGGCACCAGGAGCGGCCGATCAGGGGCCCCAGCCAAAGGAAGCACTTGCCGCCTATATGGCCAAAGGTGCCAAGATCTATTCTGCAAAGTGCAATGGTTGCCATGGCCCGGATGCCAAAGGCAACGGTTCCACCTATCCTTCCTTGGTTGGCTCTCCTTGGGTGACCTCGGAGACCGAGCGCTTTGCGATGATTATTCTCAACGGACTCGAAGGTCCGGTGAGCAACGGGACGACCTATGGTGTGATGCCCCCGCAGGGAATCGGCATGAGTCCGGAAGATCTTGCCGGAATCATGACCTACGTCCGCAACAACTTCGGCAACAGCACGGGTGATGTGGTGACGGCCGAGATGGCCAAGGCAGCCATTGAAGTGTCCGCAGCCCGCAAGAATACAGGCAAGATGGTAACCGGTGCGGAACTGACCGCCGATCATGTGAAGGCTCTTCCGGGGGCGCCGCTCGATCCAAAGACACTCGTCGATCCCATTACTCTTGCGCCGGCAGCAGCAGCCAAGCCCTAAGTTTGGCTCACGAGTAAAGATGTATTTTCCACTCCGAAAACGCTGACTCCCTTTTTCTTTTTCCCGATATTCTACTCCAATTCTCCAGCATGATTCAGATTTTGTGAATTGACCACGCATTTTTTGCTATTCACCTCCCATCTTCTGGATTAACCAACGCCGCCAGACGGAACCATGAGCTCTCACGCCAACACCCACGCCGGGCACGATGCCCACCACGACGATCACCATCACGATCCCGGATTCATCCGGAAGTACGTCTTTTCGACGGATCACAAAATGATCGGGATTCAGTATGGTATCACGGCGATGCTGTTCTTGGCGTTTGGCTTTTATCTCATGATGGTGATGCGTTGGAGTATCGCCTACCCGCATCAGCCGCTTCCTGAGTGGATGAGCTGGATCTTCACAGACGGTTGGAAGGCCCGCTGGCTTCAGGATGGAAAAGTGACGGGTGAGACCTATAACATGTTCGGTGCCATGCACGGGACGATCATGGTTTTCCTTGGGATTGTTCCTCTCGGATTCGGTGCTTTCGGCAACTACGTTACTCCCTTGCAGATCGGTGCCCCTGACATGGCCTTTCCTCGCCTCAATATGGCGAGTTACTGGATCTACCTTCTCGGTGGCCTCGTAATGTGCGCTTCCTTCTTCATGGAGAGCGGTGCTGCCAAGTCCGGTTGGACAAATTACTCGCCGCTCGCCGGTTTTGCCGACGGTCAGATCGTAAACCAGTGGCTGGCCGGCCAGACTCAGTGGTTGCTCGGGTTGGTGTTGTTGATCACTTCTTCGTTGTTGGGATCGGTGAACTTCATTACAACGATCATCAACCTTCGTGCGAGGGGACTGACTTGGATGCGGATGCCATTCTTCGTTTGGGCCATGTTGGTGACCGGCTTCCTTCTTCTTCTCGCTTTCCCTCCACTGGAGGCTGCTGGCATCATGCAGTTGATGGACCGGGTGGCTCATTCCTCCTTCTTCATGCCGTCCGGACTCTTTACCAAGAGCGAGGGTCTTGCTGATCTTTCCGGTGGTGGCTCGCCACTCCTGTTCCAGCACCTTTTCTGGTTCCTTGGGCACCCCGAGGTGTATGTGCTTCTGCTGCCTTCTTTCGCCTGTGTTGCAGAGATCATTCCGGCCAATACCCGCAAGCCGTTGTGGGGTTACAAGTCGATGGTTTACTCGGTGCTCGTGTTGGGTTTCCTCTCCTTCATCGTATGGGCTCACCACATGTACATGACGGGCATGGGGGCCGCTGTATCGACCTTCTTCCAGACCACGACCGTGCTGATTTCAGTCCCTTCCGTGGTTATCATCACGGCGATGTTGATTTCCCTCTGGGGTGGTTCTATCCGCTTCACGGCTCCCATGCTGTGGGCGTGCGCGTTCATTCCAATGTTCGGAATCGGTGGTCTCACCGGTCTTCCTCTCGCTTTTAACTTGGCGGATCTTCACCTCCATGACACCTACTATGTGATTGGCCACTTCCACTATGTCGTGGCTCCAGGTATTCTCTTCGGATTCTTTGCGGGTATCCTTCATTGGTATCCGAAAATCACCGGGCGTTATATGAGCAACACGCTCAACCACCTGCACTTCTGGCCCAGCTTGGTTTGCATGAACATCATTTTCTTCCCGATGCTGTTGCAAGGGATGGCAGGTTTCCATCGCCGCTGGTATAATGGCGGTGATGCTTACCTTTCGAAGGCGGCTGATAGTGCGAACGTTTTCGGAAATACGGTGGCAGGTCACATTGACATGAACATCTTCATGTCCATGGGAGCATGGACCCTCGCACTTTCTCAGATTCCATTCATCATCAATTTGTTCACTGCCTGGAAAATCGGGAAGAAGGTCGAGAGCGACAATCCATGGAATGCCACCACCTTGGAGTGGGCTACCCCAACACCTCCAGGTCATGGCAACTTCACTTTTGATCCCGCAGTTTACAGGGGGCCGTATGAATACAGCCGTCCGGACCGGGAAGAGGACTTCACCCCTCAGTGGGAAGAGCCGAAGAAGCAGACCACCGACCACTGAGTCCTGTCTTCAACCGATGCCATCATACTGAATACCAGCCATACTTTTTCCATGGAAATCCCATACGTTGTCACTCCCCGCAAGGACACAGGCCTCTTCAACTCGAAGATCGCCATCTGGTTGTTCCTCGCCTCTGAAGTCATGCTCTTCGGCGGGTTTTTCTCAGCCTATGTGTTTCTGCGCCTGGGTGCGGATTATCCATGGCCAGAGCGCACCCTCCCGGTGCTCCCCGGCTTGATCAACACGTTCATTCTGATCGGTTCCTCGGTCACTGTGGTTTTTGCATGGGCCGCGCTCAAGACGGGGGAGTGGAGAAAGTTCCAGATTTACATGTCCATTACTGTGGCATGTGCCGCAGTTTTCATGGTCCTTAAGGGGCTTGAATACAACGTGAAGTTCCATCACCAAGGCGTGCGCCTCAAGGATTTCACGGTGATTGAAGGGCACTTGGGATATGAAAAGGAGAACGGCAAGGAAGTGCTCGACCACCATGGCAAGCCCATCGAGGAAGACCGCATCCTGATCGAAACCACAGGTTTGACTTTCAATACCGTGCGTTTTCACAAGCCATGGGTGGATGAACTCCTTACCCAGGCCGAACATCGAGGTTCTAAGATTCTTCTTGCCGCTGATGTTGTGGCAGTCACCGGCGAGGGCAAACCAGCCGAAACCATAGCAAAGGCCGGCGACGAACTTTCCAATGTTTTGTTGGAACGCATCAAGGGCGTCCATCTCGATGCACGCGCTCACAACGGATCCCTTCGGACTGCTGCCCTTCGCCAGGAATGGAAGACTGCCAAAGAGGCCAACCCAGGCAAAAGGGGATGGGAGCTTTCTTCGTCGGTCAATATCGACGTGGCGGCACTCGCTCCCAAACTTCTCACTGAGATTAGCACTGTGGCGTTCAAGGTTGAACCTGCGGCCCGGTTTGATTTCAAACCCCGCGATATCCGCGAAGCCGACGGTCAATCACGTCTGCGGGATGACACGGTCGTAGCAGGCAAGTTGCTGGACAGTCCGATGGGTTTCCAGAATGTGGATGCCATCGATTTCCGTCATTTTGCAATGAAAGCGGTAGAAAAGGGATTGGATCCGGTGGTTGCGATCGATAACTCATGGTTGGTCAAAAATCATGCATTTGCCCGCGAGGCTTGGGAATGGAACAAGGCTGAGGTTGCCAAGCTGGAGAAGCAGCTTCTGCAGGACTACGGAACTGATAAGAATGGCAAACCGAAGCGTGAGCCAACTGCCAAGGAGCGCTATCGCATCGGCTGGAAGGATCTTGCCCGCAAGGCCGAGTCGGAGGGCAAGGTGAAGCTCGCTCGCATGGACAAGATCATTGAGGAGTTCAAAGGGCCTAACTACAAAGCCCGCGGTGAGGAAACTTTCCCATCACTTTCGCTCCCTCGGGAACAAGTCGGGTTTGCGTCGAAGTTCGTGCCCGCTTGGAACACCTATTACGCCATCTATTTCACAATCACTGGCCTGCACGGTCTGCACGTGATCGGTGGCGCATTAGTACTTGCCTACTATCTTTTCTTTGGCCGGAAGATGTATGAGACCAATCCGGAGTGGCTTGCCAATCGGGTCGAGGTGGGCGGACTTTTCTGGCACTTCGTGGACCTCGTCTGGATCTTCGCATTCCCGATCTTTTACCTCATGTGATGCGGGTCATCACCCCATTGGCTTTTAATTATTCTCAACTTCAACGATTCTCATGGCCGATACCCCTGAAGCAATTCGCAAGTCCCTCCGCACTTACAAGTTCGTGGGCGCCGTTCTATTCATCGGCACGGTGGTCACCGTGTTGGTGGCCACTGTCCCATGGTTGGACGTGGGTCACCATGGATTTGATGTTTGGGACGCCATTCTCGGATTGGCGATCGCAACCACCAAGGCATCGTTGGTGGCTGCCATTTTCATGCACTTGAATCATGAGAAGAAGGCTATTTACTGGATTTTCGGTTCTGGGATCGTTTTTGTGATTGCCCTGTTTGCGCTCACGGCCCTCGCGAAGTATGATCCCATCCACGACCCGCTTTTTTATGATGGTGAAGTCACGTCTCCCTCCCTCGAGGCATCCGGCCAAGGGAGCTGAGAGCGAGTTCCAGTAGTTCACAAACCACACTTCCATGTCACTCAAGAGCTTCCATCTGGTCTTCGTCAGCATCTGTTCGCTGTTGTTTGCGTTCCTGATCCTATGGTCGTTCGCCCTCGCCGAGGAGGCGTCGGGAATCACCAGTTTGATGGGTTATGTGGGAGTCGCTGGGATGGTGCTCACAGTGATCTACGGCTTTTACTTCCACCGCAAAGCCCGCTCCATCCAGATTTGAATTCGATCCAATACTTGAAAGGGAATCCACCATGAATGCACTGAATCTCATCGCTTGTTCCACCTGTCGGGTGTCCATGATCGAGGGCGGGGGGGATGCGGCCGGTTGGTCGATCTTCTTCCTTCTGGTCGTTATTGTGACCATGCTTTGTGGTGTCACATTTTGCATGGTTCGCATCGCTCGCCGGGAGCGTGAGCATCTGGACCCGAGTCTGAACGACGACTATGTCCCCGCAAAGCAGGCTCCCTGATTGTTTTTTCGTTTCCGGTCTTCCTTTTCCTCATTCGTCCAGTTCTCCAGCAATTATCTCCATGAGTCCTTCCAAGTTCCTCGGAATCCCAGAAAATTTCTCCGCTCACGGCGGTCAGGTCGATCACATGATCGATGTGGTGCATTGGTTCATGATTGCTTTGTTCGTGGGGTGGACGATCTTTTTCTTCTACTGCATTTTCCGCTTCTGGCATCGCAACAACCCAAAGGCATCTTATGAAGGGGTGCGCAGCCATCTTTCCAGTCATTTGGAAGTTGGAGTGATCATTGTGGAGGCAGTGCTTCTTCTTGGTTTCGCGTTCCCGCTTTGGGCAGAGCGCGTGGATTCCTGGAAAGAGGTGCAGAGTCTCAATCCTGTCCGTGTTCGGACGGTCGGATGGCAATTCGGATGGACTTACCATTACGCTGGTGCGGATGGCAAATTTGGGCGCGTGGATCCCAATCTGATCGACGGGACCAATGATCTGGGCATCGACTATCAGGATCCGAACGCTCTGGATGATTTTACGAGTCCCATTCTTAAGTTGCCCGTCAACCGCGCTGCCGTCCTTAACATCGGCACCAAGGATGTGATTCACAACTACTCCATCGTTCCGATGCGCATTCAGCAGGATGCCATCCCGGGCCGTGAGATTCCGATGTGGTTCACCCCTGTGAAGACGCTGGAAACCTATGTGGTTTGCGGACAGCTTTGCGGTGAGGGCCATGCCAACATGATCGGGAGCATGGAAGTGATCAATCAGGAGGAATACGACGGCTGGTTCAAGAGCCAGTCGGAGGCGGCGCTGGCGACTCACAAGAAGTAATTCCGCCTTCCGGCGTTAACTGCGCGTTTGGATCATTCTTTCCTTGCCATCAAAAGGAAGGGGGCCGGTCGCAGAGTTCCAAGCATGGAGTAGTTTGCGACTCTCCATCCATTGTTGGTTTTGTTAGATAGCCAATGTCCAACCCCTTGTGCCTCCTCAGCGCCAGCTTCGTGCCCTGGGTAACAGACGATGGAAAGGCAGCCTCCCTTGGTGAGAAGGAATTCGGCCGCCTCCAAGGCTTTTAGGGTTTCGCTGGTTCGGGTGGTGATTTGGTGATCCTCACCCGGCAGGTAGCCGAGGTTGAACATGATGGCTGAAATGCTGGAAGGGGCGGCGAATTCCCCCATCCGATCGTGGCTGCATAGATGAAAGTGGACCACCTTCTCATGGCCCTGTTCTGCAACCCGTTTGGATGAGGCAAGAATGGCGGCCGCCTGGACATCAAAGGCTAAAACTTTGCCGGACGGGCCCACGCACTCTGCGAGAAACACCGTGTCATGCCCGTTTCCCGCCGTTGCATCGATCACGGTGTCTCCTTTGCGGATGACTTCACGCAAGAGACTCCAGGCCAGCGAAGTGGGGCGGGGCGGAAACTGGGGTGGATTCGGAGCGGACGACATGGTTCTGGGACAATGCTGTCCTGCCGGGCGCAAAACTCAAACCGATTCCCGAATTCCGGTATCGCCTTTCTCGATGTGCTCGGTTTTTCTTTTTCCAGCCATGGCCACTTTCACTGCGAATTCCGACTACGAGGAAAAAGACAGCGATCCCCTTCATTTGAATCCCGGCGACACCATCGAAGCCGGTCCCGCTGATAGGACATGGCCCGGTTGGGTCTGGGCAAAGGACGGGAAGGGGCGCGACGGTTACGTCCCTGAGGCAATCCTCACCACCCTTGGCGACGGTAGATTTGAGGCGCTCGAGGCATTCGATCCGGCTGTGCTCACCATCCGGAGGGGAGATCGACTGGAATCCTTACGCCAAATCCATGGTTGGCATTGGTGCCGAAATGAAGTCGGTTCTGAAGGCTGGGTCGCTGGTTATTTGCTTCGGCCCGAATGAGAGAAAAGGTTGGTGATTTGAAGGTGGATTTCTTGGCTTATATCATTATCTAACAGGGATTTTCAAGCCAGATCGAGCCGGTTCTCAAGAGGTCAAGCGACACACTCTCCATCCCCACCACAAGGCGAAAATGGCAGCACTCCAAGTGACCATCGCCATGCCCCACCAAATGCCTGCAAGTCCCCAGCCGAGGGTGAATGCGAGAGTATGATAAACGGCGATGGGTGCGGCAATCTGACGATAGATTCCGATCCACAGGCCATAGCCTGGCCGCTTGAGCCCCTGCATCATAAACACCGTGACGAAGAGGATCGGATAGGCCGCAAGGGTGATGGCCGCGACTCTCAGGTATTCGCCACCCGTGCGAATGATCTCCGGATCTTTGGTGAAAACCTTCATGAGCAGTTCCCCCGAAAACCATACCACGATTCCTCCAATGACCATCATTCCTGCCCCATGGCGGATATTGGTGCTCCATGCCTCCTGAACGCGGAGGTGCAATCCGGCGCCATGATTCTGCCCGACGATGCTCAACATGGCAGATCCCAAACCAATCGCGGGCATCAGGACAACCTGCTCGATTCGTGTCGCAATTCCGAGTGCTGCCACCGAGGCTTGTCCATAGTGTTTGACATAAGAAATCATCACGAAAACACCGATGGCGATCGTCATCATATTCAGGGCGGCGGGAACTGACTGGCCTGCGATTTCGCGGATGACTTTTGGGTCCGGAATGAAATCCCGCAGAGGCAGGTTTTCCGCGAGAGGAGTTGAGCGCACGTGTTTCCACAACATCAGACAACCGGCAATCTGAATCATCACAGTGGCGAGTGCGATGCCCGCGACACCCATGGGGGGGAACAGTGGAGTGCCCCACATGAACAACGGGTTGAGCGCGCAGTTGGCAATGAATCCCACAATGAGAAAGTTGCGATAGGGACGGTTTTCGCCCTGGGAATTCAGTCCTGCATTGATGGCCATCGAGAGCACGAAAAAAGTGGCTCCTGCAAAGATCACATTCATGTAGCGCAGCGTTTGTGCGAGGTAACTGCCGTCTGCGCCGAGCATGTTGAAAAGTGCCGGTGCGAGCCAGAGTCCCAAGACACTGACCAGGATTCCCGCGCAGACTGCAAACACGATGGACTGGGCGAAGATATGTTTTGCTTGAGGATGATCAGAGCTTCCAAGGGCATTCGCAATCATGGCGGTGGCTCCCTGGCTAAGGCCGCTTCCCACCGCGATCATCATGAAAAACAGGGGGAATGAAACCGAGAGTGCGGCAAGTGCATCCGTTCCCAAAAGCCCGGCACAATAGGTGTCCACGAAGTTAAACATCGTATTGAAAAACATCCCGATGCTTGCCGGGAGTGCGATGCGCCAGGTGAGTTGGGGAATCGGATCGGTGGTGAACGAAAGCGGGCGGCTCATCGTTCACGGCCTTTCAATATCCGTTGGATCTGCGTGCGGTGGATGGCCATGTGGCCGCCGCTCAGCGCCAGCCAACCATGAGCATCCATTGGCCCGAACCATGGATGGGGAAATTTTGCCTGGGTCCGGAAATTCCGGATGCCGTTGATGGTGGCTAGTAACGCATCACATGAAGTTTCATATTCCGCGATGACTGCTCCCGTCGTTTGTTCGTCCGGTTTGACCGCAGCAGTGCTCGCCTCGCCCTCAGGGATGCGCTCGTTGGCAAGTGACTCGAGGATGCCGATGAAGGCGTGATGGACGATCCGGAGGTGATCGAGCGTCATCCACACCGACCAATACCGACTGCTGTCCTCCAAGCCGGGCGGTCGGGCGATCAACACGCGTTTGGACATTCGGTCTTCTGTTTGCCCAGAAATCAGGTCGTGAATGCGTTTCCGTTCGGCAATGAATTTTGCAGTGAAATCGCCGGGTGTTCCGAATTTGCGCTTCATACCCAACAAGGAACGGGCGATGAGATTTTCCGGAAATGGAAGTCCAGCACCGGGAGGAGCGAGTTGCGGGGTGGAGTGGTCAGTCATGATGCATGGGAAGTTTTCCGAAATGCTTTCAAAATGCAAGCAAAAAGACTTGTGGATTGCAAGTAATTTCCTGTTAGCATGTTTGCATGCCCAAGGACAAACCCAGAGTTCCCAAGCCGCTGAAGAATCAAGCTGGCGATCTTTTGCGTTCTCCGTGCCCCTTGGCCTGCATGCTTGATGTTTGTGGGGATCGCTGGACTTTGTTGATCATCCGCGACCTGTTTTTCGGGCGCTCACGTTTCAAGGATTTTACCGCATCGCCCGAAGGCATCCCGACCAACATTCTGGCAGATCGCCTTAACCGGTTGCTTCGGCATGGAATCGTCGTGCAGGTGCCTGCTGAAGATGGGTCCCTTCGCCTAGGCTATCAACTGACCGAAAAAGGCAGTGCACTCAGGCCTGTAATCGAAGCCATGCGTGACTGGGGATTGAAATGGGAGCCCTCGACGAAAGCGGAGATGGGATAAAAGAACAACCCCGTCCGGAGAGCCGAACGGGGTTGCAATTTTTAGTCAAACGAACTCAAACGATCAATCAGGGAGAACGATGCGATAAAACTCCTTGTTCTCGATTTTCGGGAACGTCGCTTGGAGGTTCACCGAGTTTGGCTCCCAAGTGCCAAGGTTGGTGCTTTTCTCGAGCGGCAATATCAGGCTCACGTTGGCTCCACTTGCTTGAACCAGCATGTTTCCTGCTCCGCGCAGGTCCTGGATGGAGCTGGCGGTGTAGAGGCTGTAGAGGCCTGGGCTAGTGGTGACGTCAGTGCGACCGGCGGTGCGAATGCCTGCGAGTGCGGCATTGACTTGGGTCGAGGTGTTAGCGACGTCCGGGTTGAGGCCGAGCGAGGCGACTTCAATCGCGTTGCTGAAGCCGTCTGCATCGCTGTCGGTGGTGCCTTGGATGATGCGGCGGTCGAGTCCGACTACGGTATCTGCCTTGTTGAATGGGGTGCTGGCGTGGAAGGCGAGCATGTATTCAGCAAAGGCGTCCTGCTCGCTGCCGCGGCCTTCCACTGGCGGAGTGGGGGTCAAGGTGCTGGTGGCGAGGGTGTAGCCGTTTGCGCTGCCATCCGTGGTGAGGTCGAGGCGGTTTTCAATGGTGCTAAGGCGACCGATGTAGGGGAACGGATAGCTGTCTCCGCCGAAATCGGAATTGGTCGGCGAGGAGTTCACAAGGAAGTTCAGCGTGACCATCCGGACCGTGCGGGCCGGGTTGAGGACGATACCGTTGGAGATGAGGACCTCGGTGACTGCGCCGGCAGTGTCAAGCAGCGCAGCATAGCGAATGCGATTTCCTCCGTTGACCGCGCTGATGACCGGTGGGGAACCAGCGGAAGTATAGCTCACCGGGGTTTCGGCAAGGTCGGCCACGACCTGGATACCGCCAAGCTGGCAGAATTGTCCAGCCGTGGCGTTTGCCGCGCCCGTGCCGTTGCTACCGGCGACTGCGTGCTCAAGGAGAAGCTTGAGCTC
>JBBARN010000070.1:27464-32842 GCA_040399845.1 Luteolibacter sp.
ACGCCGAGGGGGCTGACGGCACCGATGGAATTGCGAATGCCACCGCCATTTTTCAGAGAGACCTCCACGGTGGAATCAACTTGTTTTGCATACCAGAGGTTGGCATCGGCGGAGAGGTTGCCGAAGTTGGTTTCCTGCTGGCGGACATTGGTGCGGCGACCTTCGAGATAGACCGAAGATTTACCGAGGATGAGTCCGTCCTTGGCGTTGATGACGGCGCTGACGGCATCGGTCACTGCTTTCACCGTGCCACCGCGGGTGCCGACGGCGTAGGGATCGGCAACACCCCACTGGGCCGTGACGGCGGCGGAGGTGACGGCGATGTTGTCGCTGGCGCTGTTCACGGCAGTGATGTGACCAGCGGCGTTGAAGTCCACCACAAGGCGACCGAGGTATTGATACTGGCCGTCTCCGCTGACGACGGCGACCGTGCGGCCGTCGAGGTCAGTGGTGCTGAAGGGATACGCACCGGCGGATGAATCGCCCGGCTGAAGGATGCCGGAGTTGCTGTAAATCGTGCCGGAACCGCCTGCGACGATGATGTCGACATGGCGGAGCTTGGTGGCGAGCAGCTTCTCGTTATCGATCTGCTGAAGCTGGGTGGCCATAACGATTTTATTGCAACCGGCGGCGACGAGGGCGTCGATGGTCGGTTGGAGGTGGGCGGCGAGGGCATCGATGTCGTAGGTGCGTGGGGAAACGACGACGGCGCCTGTCGGTCCGGTAACGGTGACGAGACCGGGCGAGGAGATGCTAGCAAGGTCCGGTGGGGTCACGCCGAGGACGCCGATTTTTTCACCACCGCGCTCGATGATGGCGGACTTGGCGAGTTTGGCGTTGGTGGGCGAGGTGCTGATGCCGGGGTAGTTTTCGTTCGGGTGCGGGGCGAAGGCTCCGGTGTTGCGAATCGAACTCGTATAGCGTGCGTTCAACGTGGAGTCAGCACTGAAGCTGAGGTTTGCGCTGAGGAAGGGGAATGCCGCGCCATAGTGGCGCATGGTGGTCTTGCTCGTCCGTGGATCGGGCAGCACGATGTTGGCGAACTCGGTCGCGCCGAGGTCCCACTCGTGGTTGCCGATGCAAGTGGCATCAAAGCCGATGGAGTTCATGATCGCGATGTCCGGGCGGCCTGAGTTTTCGCGGAGATCGACGCCGCTGGCATTGTAACCGAAGTTGAATCCAAGGGCGGTCTTCAGCGCGGTTCGAGTAGAAATGTCATTTCCAGCCGAAAGGAAGGCACCGGGGATGAAGCAATCGCCCGCACCGATGGTGATCGATGCGTTTATTCCGGCAGCATCTTCGATCTTGTCCACTAGCGCGGCGAATTGCGGCGCGGATACGATGGAGGAAGTGTCGGCTTCCATATCGGAAGCGTGGAGGACTTGCAGGCGGAAGGAGGCGGGGTTGATTTCATACACGCCTACGCCTCCAGCCACGTTGCTATCGATGATGCCTTCATAGCCGACTACTGCGAGCACGGTATTGGTAGGGCTGTCGGGAGCGTCGATGATGGTGACGGTTTCCGGCGAGATGAGGCCTTGGCCGCTGTCATTGATGTAACGGAGAACCTGCGGTGAGGCGGGGTTGGTGATGTCTACCACGACCACGCCGTTCTGGCGTTCCATCCCGGCGACGGCAATCACGGTGCCACCGGCAAGGGTGGTGACGGCAACGGCTTCCGGCTCTGGGCCTTTGTCATCCGAACGGCTGTCGAAGGCGGTCTTCAGGCCGCCGTTGTTCGCGTTGTGGCGCTGTGGGTCACGCGCGAAGAGCTCGGACTCCAGCGGAAGGTGGGAAACAAAGCTGACTGAGTTATCGGCTTCCTTTTTCCAAAGTGAAAGTCCGCGGGTGCCCATGCTGACGAGCTTGTCGATGTCAGAGTTCGGCGAGGCGGTCGGGAAGACCGGGCCGTTGAGCGACTGGTCCCTGAGGATGTTCAGGCGTCCGAAGTCGGTGTTAGCGACGGACGGAGACGGAGTGAAACCGGCAGCCAAGCCATACATGGTGTTGGCGGCTGATAAGCGTTGGATATCTCCGTCATCGACGCGGGCATCGCCCTCATTGGCGGTGATGATGTAGGTGTTTCCAGCAGCGGTCCAAGTGGCAAGGGCGTCCGGCATGGGGAGACCAATGCAGCCGTTGGTCACGTCGAAGAGGTCGTCGTCATCGGAGGCGTCGATAGTGATCGCTTGCTGGCCGAGGCCGGTGATGTTCGCCCAGGTGTTGTCAGCAAGATTGAGCACGGCGATGGCATTGTTTTCCTGAAGGCCGACGAAGAGCTGGGTATTGTCCGGGCTGAAGGCGATGTATTCCGGCTCGATGTGGAAGTGCTTGGCCTTGGTGTTGGCGGGGTCGAACGAGGTGTGGTCGCGCAGGCCGCTGATAAGGCCGGAGACGCCGCTGAAATCGGTGGTGGTCACCGTGAGGGTGGCGAGGGCGGCGGCGAGGGTGTCCTTATCCAGACCGGTCAGGTCGGCGACAGTGACGGAACCGGGCTGTTGGACAGTGTCGAAGGCGGCGATGTTCACGGTGCCGGAGCCGGCCCAGGCGTGCTGCGCTTCGTTGGAAACGGCGACCTTGCCATTCTTGATGGCGACCATGTCCGGATGGTATCCAGCGGCGACGGAGCCGATGACAGCACCTGTTTCCAAATTGAAGAAAACCAGACGACCGAGTTGTGGTAAGGATGTGGTATAGTCGGTGCCTCCGACATTGACGGTGGAGCCATTGATCGCGGTGGCAACGCCGATACCCGAACCATCGGTTGCAAGGGCCACGCTGGTGGCATCGCTGTAAACAAAACCTGCGACCGGGTTGGCGGTGAACCAAGCAGCCATATCAACGGTAGCGTGTCCGGTGAAAGATGTGCCATTGTGCCGGTAAAGACGAACTCCGCCGGCAGAGTTGTCGGTGACGGCAAGGGTGTGTTGTGTTGGCGAGAATGACACCACTTCTCCGGATCCAACGGACATGGGGATCACTTGATGTTGGCGCAAGCCAGTGATCTGGGCCTGGGTCGTAGCGAGAAGCGCGGCGCTGATGAAGGTATGTTTTAGTATGCGTGGTTTCATGATTGATGATGAGTTCGAGATCCGGCGAATTGATATCTTTGAAAGATTTTCGACCGATGGATTTCGTGTTACGAAACGCTCACAATGCAATCGGAAGGATCGGTAAATTATGACAAAAAGGTCACAAGTTTTGTATATCTATGATATGCAAAAAGAATTGTTATCATGAGGTTTTTTGCCGAAATCTGGGGATTCTTCCAGAGGGGTTCGACTTTTGGCCAGGGTCATCCCATCGTTCCTCGAGCCTTGCTCTGCCCATGGTGGCAGGGATGATTGGATCGACAGGGGCCGATCCTGCGATTTTCACGCTCCGTCAGCGATCCGGTCGCGGAAGGATTCTGTCTTGCTTCTCCGGGGGCGACCGCTAGAAAGCCTGGAAAACCATGGAACTCTCACGATCAATCGGCTCGTTTTTTTTGCTCGGGACCATCGCTGTGACCGCATCAGAGGGGCCTGGGAGTCTTGTGTTTTCCGGCAACGTGCAGGACGCAAACGATCGGACATTTGTGAATTCGGTGGTTGGTTGGAACCTGTTCTTTCCAGACTTTCTGGGGTCGAGCACCGTGATTGGAAATGTCGAGGGCGGCCATATCTGGGCGGGACACGAGGCCTTTAATCGCTTGCCAGGTGTAACCAACGGAATCTCTCTTTTTCAGAATACCGCACCGGGAGCCGGGAATGAGCTCGATTATCATGCGACGGCGGTGGGGCATGTGTTGACAGGTAGCGGAAATATTCCCGTCGGCGCGGAGAACCAATACACCTTCGTCGGCGTGGGGATGGCTCCGGAAGCCACGGTGGTGTCAGCTGCCATCGCTACAGGTTTTTCGTCTGAAGATGTCGGGTCATTTTCGATCAGCCAGCAGTCTGCCATGAATGCCTATGCCGCGTTGTTTCAGGGGAATGGGGCAGCCAAGGCGGATGTGATCAACAGCAGTTGGGGCGGGGGAGATCCCGCAGGAGCTGGATCGATTGCCCTGGCGATCGATGGCCTTGCGCGGGAGAATCCCACCTCGGCATTTGTGGTGGCCGCCGGGAATGGCGGCAATGCAGTCGTCGGTTCGCCAGCTTCTGGATACAACAACATCGCCGTGGGATCGGTCGGTGGGACGACATTTTTGGAGCCGTCCGCATTTTCATCGCGCGGTTTGTCGGATTTCTACAATCCGGTCACCGACGTCACTCTCACAGGAGTCCGTTCTTCGGTGGATATCGCCGCTCCTGGTGAGCGGATGTTCCTGGCGGCTTACCTTGGGGATAGCGGTTCGATTGGTGCGGGGCTCCCAGGCTTTGTTCAGGAGCCATCACCCACCAACCTGTATTTCAACGAACTGGATGGAACCAGTTTTGCCTCTCCCATGGTTGCAGGCGGAATTGCACTGCTGAAGGACGCGGCAAACACACTCCTCTCCACCGAAGCCCATGCGAAGGACACGCTGGTCGTGAAATCCGTTCTGATGGCGGGTGCTCGCGAAACCGTGGGCTGGAACAATGGCCAGAATTCGATGAACGTAACCACCCAGGGACTCGATCCCGTTACCGGGGCTGGTGCCATGGATTTGGTGGCTTCGGCCGAAGTGTATTATTTTGGAACGACGGATGTGCAGATCGAAGGAGAAACGATTGCCAATGCGGGATGGGATTCGGCGACGGTTGATATGGGCGATACGTTCAGTTATGTATTCAATGCTGCCTTCACCCAAAGCATGAGTCTCACGGTGGCACTCAATTGGTTTTCCGTGAGGAGTTATGATGATCTTTCCCAAACGGGAACTGATATCGCCCTTTCCAATCTCGACCTGCAAGTCTGGTCGGTGGATGGCTCCGGGCAATTTCTCGCCAAGGTGGGAGAGTCCATGAGTGATTATAACAACTCCGAATTTCTGCGCTTTGATTCACTGAATGCTGGCCGCTACGGATTGCGGGTGATATTCGACAGCATGATTTATGATGCCACCGGGCTGGTGAACAGCGAGGAATTCGGGCTTGCCTGGCGCGCGGTGGCGATCCCCGAGCCAAGTGGCTGTTTTCTTGCGCTTGCCAGTCTTGGTCTGGTGCTTTGCAGGCGGAAACGTTGATGCGAAAGTTGCGTTGAGGCCGGATGGCCTCGGTGGGTTGGTCATTGATCGCAAAAAGAAACGGCAGGGATCGCTCCCGGCCGTTTTTGTTAGATTGTTTTCTGGCGGAACGAATCTGCGGTCCAGTGGCTTAGCCGATGACTTCCGGCCAATCGGTGTGGAACATCTCGCCGCGTGGCTTGTCGGTGCGCTCGTAGGTGTGGGCACCGAAGAAGTCGCGCTGGGCTTG
>JBBARN010000071.1:0-32320 GCA_040399845.1 Luteolibacter sp.
ATTCAAACGATCGTTTCGTACAAGCCTTGATTGGTACCAAAATGAGGTGGCCCTGTTGGCGCAATCTGGAACATCGTCTCTGATTCTTTCTGAGGCCGAGTTTCTCACGAACCGACTTTGCATCGGGCGTCACCGGGTGCGGCCCGGACGGGTCCGGCCATTGGAGGGTGGTGCGATTGACCCCGCGCGTCGCGCTATTCTCAAGCGTCGCTCCGCGACGCAAGGCTTGGCTGATCCTGATCCGTGGGTTGAAACCCACGGCTACTTTCGGTCGTCACTCCGTGACAAAGATCCGGCGGCAGCTTTTGGGTCCGCGCATTCCAACAAAAGCATCCTTGGGTCAGAACACACAGATCCACTTCGGCTCAGCGATGCAGCGCCTCCAGCACCACTTGAGAGTGGGATTCCGGCGCCAGCATCCCCGGGGAAAACCGGTGTCCTGTGCAGAGTTCTAATGAATGGTCCCGCTGGGACCCGATAGCTCACTTCGTCGCAACGCGACAGAATGACGGTAGCCGTCGGTTTCAACCCACGGGCGGGGCCGAACCATTTTGCGCGTCGCGGAGCGACGCTGCGGAACGACGCTTGAAAACGGATGCAACCCCACCTCATCCAACACGTTCAACCGTCGCGCCGCGACGGAAGAAAATGCGTGACTTGTCCCGGGCGTTGAAACGCCCGGCTACCATCAATGGTCGCTCCGCGACCGGATAGCCTCCTTCGTCGCAGAGCTCCTGTCGATTTTTGTAAAAGGATCAGTCTCCGGGGTCCAGTCCGCGCATCAAAACAAAAGCATCAATGGCGTCAGATCACACACATTCGCATACGCTCAGCGATGCAGCGCCTCCAGCACCGCTTGCGGGTGGGATTCCGCGACGCGGAGGAGGGCGCGGGCGCTGCCTTCGGGGCGTCGGTGGCCTTGTTCCCAGTTTTGGAGGGTGCGGGGGCTGATGCCCATGAGGGCGGCAAATTGATTCTGGCTGAGTCCGAGTTTCTCACGAACCGACTTTGCATCGGGCGTCTCCGGGCGCGGCCTGGCCGAGTCCGGCCATTGGAGGGTGGTGCTGCGCGCGGGCTTCTTTTTCCCACGAAGAATGGCACCACCTTCCTTGAGGCTGGCGGCGAGTTGTTGGAAGAGTTCGTCTTTCATGGATATTCGTTTTGGATGATGGATTTGAGGACTTTGAGTTGATCTGGCGTGAGATTTTCCTGTTCGTTTTTCGGATAGGCCAGCAGCAGGAGAATGACGCTTCCCGGAACATGCCAATAGTAAATGACGCGCAGGCCGCTGCGCTTGCCGCGACCGGATCCCGCCCAGCGGAGCTTGCGAAGCCCGCCTGAGCCACGGATCAGATCGCCGCTTTCAGGGTTGGCCATGAGCACCCACTGCAAGGCGTTGAGTTCTTCATCCGTGAGCAGCCCGATGATTTGCCGGGTGAAGAACGAGGTTTCCTTGAAGGTGAGTCGCACGCGATGAAACATCCGTCAATGACGGAGTTTCGTCAATAGGAAAATTTGCGATGGTCGCAGACTGACGTTGACGAGTTGATAGCTTTTGGTTCTCCGACTCGAAAACATGAGTTCTCCACTGGAAGAAACACACCATTGCCCTCCAGCGTTGATGATATCTTTGACCCTGACCTCGCCGGATAGGTAATCCGGCTCCATCCGCGCGATACCATTTCCAATTTCGAGATACCAGCATCCATCGGACACCCTCTGGACCCGATTGCCTTCGGGAGATGGCAATCCGAGGTGCGGATTGCCATGGGTTCCCACCAGGAATTGAGGGACTTCTGCATAGGGATTGTGGCGAATGAGCGGACCGAGCGAATCGAGTCGGTTTTCCAAAGCAGCCACAGCACCAAACTGCAGTCCCCAGAAAATCCCAAGTGTGGCACGGAAAACAGAGATGCATTTCATCATAGCAAACGAATGGAGTAAAAGACAGAACCATGAGCCCCATAGCACAGGGAAACAATGACTCGAACAGACTTTGCTTATCACCAAGCGACGTGAAGCGTAAACTCTAATCCTCGATTCCGAGATGAGAACCACAATCGAAGCATGGCGGAGATGGACGAACAGGAATTTCTGATCTGAGTCAAAAAATTCGGAACACATGTCTTCATCCCCTTCATTTTCCGTGTCCTCAGTGTATTCCGTGGTTCCCTGCCTTCTTGTATTGGATTCCCACGATGGGTCAATGCGGGGGCTGATGCCCATGAGAGCGGCAAACTGATTCCGGCTGAGTCCGAGTTTCTCACGAACCGACTTTGCATCGGGCGTCTCCGGGCACGGCCCGGACGAGTCCGGGCATTGGAGGGTGGTGAGATTGCCCCCGCGCGTCGCGCTATTCTCAAGCGTCGCTCCGCGACGCAAGGTTTGGCTGATCCTGATCCGTGGGTTGAAACCCACGGCTACTTTCGGGCGTCACTCCGTGACAAAGATTTGGTGGCGGTAATAGACGCGGCGCTACAGGGTGGGTGGGTCTTGGATCTATTTGCCGGGCAGGAGACTCACCATCGTTTGTGGTGGGGAGGAGAGATGTTTTGTTAGATGATCACTTGGAGATGGCTTGAACCATTTCGGCGATGCGTTTTTCGGAGACCTTCGAGGTGCAGGGGACATCCGGTGCGAACAATGAAACGCGGAATTCCTCCAAGGCCCAGCCGATTGGCCAGAGCGCCGGGTTTCCTGGATGGGCAGTCCATTGGCGGAACCAGGGAATCCAGTAATTGCGGAGGCGTTCCATTTTTTCCAGGTCCTTGACGATGGGCAGCGAACCAATACGCCCCAGGCGTGAACGGATGGCTTTGAGGCGGCGCGGGTAGTCCCGCAATGCGGAATGGCCCGCACGCCATGCGAAGCGCTGGCGGAACAACCAGGTGAGTTGCTCATCGAGATCTTCGGCGATTTCCCCGAGATTGCGATCGCCCCGCCGGGCGGCGATCCATGTGCGGATTTCGGGCAGGATTTCGAGGATCTCGTCCAAGCTGCGGCCAACCTGCGTTGCTGCGGCAAACCAATTTCCGCGGGACGATTCGCCGAGAAAGCGGAAGGCATCGGGCGAATTCGGGAAGACCCCGCCCACCGCGCCCTCGGCAGCGAGGAGAATCAGGTCATCCAGAGAAGTGCCGCCGGTGCCGAGCCGTGGAAGTTCTACTTTCGCCATCATTCCCAGTGGATACTTCTTCTTCAAATGATCCACCTGCGCCGCTTGGGCGAACATCAGGAGCCGGGCACCCCCTGCCCGGTGGGATTCCACTGCCTCCGCCGCATTGGAGAAGGCGCGGATGCCCACGCTTTTTCCCTCATCCACCAGGGCAGGAAATGCCGGGCCGCCGGGAGTTTCCACGCGTTCCGGGAGTTCCTCGCCATCCCAGGAACTGATGCCCGAGCGCTCCAAATCCGCGTTGGCCACCGCTTCGAAGCGGGCCCGCATTCGGTCGCAGAGCTGAAGTTTCAACACCGCGACATCATCGCCCATCGCGAGTTCCTCGCCATCGTCATCGCAAACCCAGACCTTGGTCACAAGGTGAGGAGGCAGCTTCGAGGAGTCGTAGGCATCGACAGGGACCACGGCCCCGGTGCGATCCTTCACGTGTTCGGAGAGCGCCTGAAGCATCGACATGTCCTTGGGAGCAAGGCACCAGAGTTCGGCGAATCCATCCGCCACCGGGCCGATGGGTTGGCAAATCCGGCGGTAGTCCTTGGGCAGCGAGCGCAACAGGATCTCGGCGCGCTCGCGGAGATGGCCATCAACACCCCACAGGGGCAGCCATGCTGGAAACTTGGGAAGTTGATCCACATGGACCCCGATCGTCACGCCGTCATCGCGCTCACCTTGTTTGGCATGATAGTAGAGTTGATACTCATCTCCGCCATGGTGAAGCGCATCGGGGAAATAACTGAGATTCAGGTCATCGAGATCCTCGTCGAGCACATCGGCAAGACATAACATGAGAGTGTCTTCATGATGGGCGAGCCACTTGTGAAACGCTGCGGCCGTGTGAATATCTGCCGGGATCTTTTGATCAAAAAACCGCAACACCGCTTCATCGCTCCAGAGGCCGCCCGGGCGACGCAGCTTTTGTTCGACGGCTTCGATTTCCCCGCGCATTTCGGTTAGATGATCGAGAAACCTGCATTTTCTCCGAATGCCGCCACCGAGCAATCCTTCGCGGAGAAACACCGAGTGGGCCACCTTCGCATCCACCCGGCCATAGTGCACGCGGCGGCCGCTGATGATTTGCAAGCCCCCGCAAACCACCGCTTCCTTGCCATAGACCGCGCCCTGTGCTTCATCCCAATGCGCATCGCCAAACTTGCTGCGGCAAAGGTGCGGCGCGACCTGCTCCACCCATTCCGGATCGATACGGGCCACCCGCCTTGCCCACAAGCGCGAGGTCTCCACCAACTCCATGCCCACCACCCATTCCCAGCGCTTGGATGCGCCGAACAGTCCGGAGCCGGGAAACACCGCGAAGAAACCACCGTTCGCACTGCGATAGGCTTTGTTTTCCCGATCCCACAATCCGAACTGGCGCGGCACCCCGGCGAGCAGCGAGCGATGGATGGCGGCATAGGGAAAGGCCCCGGACTCACCGGGAGCTGATGGTTTTGCGCCGGATTTCAACTTCCATTCCCGCTCTAACAGATCCGACAGTTCATCCGCCACGTTTGCCCATTCGATCACGCGGCGGGCATTGAGGAAGTTGGTGGTGGCATACTTGCGCAGTGCGTTGCGTTTCCAGCGTCCCCGCTCATCACGGAATTTCGAGACATCGCGCCAAAGCCGGAGAATGCCGATGAAATCGCTTTCCGCGTCCTTCCACTGGGCATGGGCAGCATCCGCCTCGCGAACTTTTTCCGCAGGCCGCTCCCGGGGATCATTGGATTCAAGGGCGGCGATGATCGGGAGCATCTCGGCGAGGCAATGCTCGTGCCGGGCCTCGATCAACATGCGTCCCAAGCGCGGGTCCACCGGCAGGCCTGCCATGCGTCGGCCATATTCGGTTAGATCCCGCTGGCGATCCAGCGCACCCACCTCGCGCAAGGTCCGGTATCCTTCGGAAATCGATTTCGGCGCTGGCGGGTCGAGAAACGGAAACTCCTCGATGTCCGGCAAGGCGAGAGCCTTCATGCGGAGAATCACCCCGGCAAGCGAACTGCGGCGGATTTCCGGGTCGGTGAAATCCGGGCGTTCTTCCAATTCGATCTCCTCATAGAGACGGACGCAGACGCCATCCCGCACCCGGCCGCAGCGTCCTTTCCGTTGGCGGGCACTGGCCTTGCTGACAGGTTCCACTTGCAACCGCTGCACCCCTTTTCCCGGGCTCCATCGGTTCACGCGGGCCACGCCGGAATCGATGACACACGCGATGCGCGGAATGGTCAGGGAGGTTTCCGCGACATTCGTTGCGAGAATCAAACGACGCCGCGGGCCCGGATTGAAGACGCGTTGCTGATCGGCGAGACCGAGCCGTGCGAAGAGAGGCAGCACCTCGGTGCCCTGGAAACGGCGACCTTCCAGCATTTCGGCGCATTCCCGGATCTCGCGTTCGCCCGGCAGAAACACCAGCACATCGCCACGGGGTTCGACATTTCCAAGCCAATCCACCGCCCTCGCCACGTGCTGGGCAAGATCCTCATCTTCCTGCGGCGGCAGGAAAAACTCCGCCACCGGGAACATCCGGCCGGGTGCCTCGATCACCGGAACGGAAGTCCCCTCCCCTGCGAAAAATGCGGCAAACGATCCGGCATCCAAGGTGGCAGATGAGATCACCAGTTTGAGATCGCGGCGCCGTTCCAACAAGCGCTTGAGCAAGCCCAGCAGGAAATCGATATTCAGAGAGCGCTCGTGTGCCTCATCGAGAATGAGCACTTCATACTGACGCAGATCCGGATCCCCCTGCGTCTCGGCGAGCAGGATGCCATCAGTCATGAATTTGATCCGTGTGTCCCGCGAAGTTCGATCTTCGAAGCGGACCTGATAGCCCACGTATCCGCCCAGAGGCACGGCGAGCTCCTCAGCCACCCGCTTGGCCACACTGGCCGCTGCAATGCGCCGTGGCTGGGTGCAACCGATGCGCCCGCCCTCGCTCCCCATCGCTTCCGCAACCATCTTCGGGAGCTGGGTGGTTTTTCCCGAACCCGTATCGCTGACCACGACGACGACCTGATTTGCCCTCACCGCCGCAAGAATCTCCTCACGATGCTCCACCACGGGCAGCTCCGCCGGGTAATTCCACTTGCCTGAAAATTCCATCAATCGGGGTAATTCTGTATCATTTCCAACGCCGTGACATGAGCCCATAGGTAAAGGGATCACCCGCCGCGCAATCGCCGCAAAGACTTCGCCGGGGTGGCTGTGGAGGCAATGGAAAACTTCATCCGGCGGCGAACTCGCGGATTCTTGCATTCCACGACCATCAATCGGACCTCAGCGACGAAACCGGGCCCGGAACTCCAAGGGAGTCATCTGATAGCCCTTTCGAAACGAAGTGGCGAAATACTGGCTGGAATTGAAACCCACCCGCATCGCGATGTCCGTCACCGACAATTCCGGCTGCTCCTTCAGCAGGCGTGCCGCATGTTCGAGCCGGCTGCGGACCAAGAAGGCCATGGGCCCGCTGTTGACCAGTTCGCCACAGTATTTCGCCATGGCCGTGACACCCATGCCACATTGCCTTGCCATGGATTCCAGCGTCCAGGGCTCCGCGCTGCTTGCCGGATTGTCCGCCAGATCCTTGAGAAACAACTCGACGGTGCGCCGCCGGGTCACCAGTTCCGGGGATTCCTCCACCTGCTGGTCGGCAGTCACATCGAGCAATTCGACCAGCAAACGGTTGACCCCGACGGCGAGCCGCGAGACCGCTCCCGCGTCCTCCCACTTGAGGATGCATTCGGCCAAATCCTTGAAAACCTCACGGATCCTGGATGTTGCCATCCACACAGCCTGTTCACCCTGTCGCAGTTTCCGGGTGAGTTCCAAAAGATCCTTCGGTGCCAGAACCACCCACGAGGGCCACTTCCACTCCTGATTCGGCCGTCTCACGCCGACGTCCAGGATGAGCCAAAAGAGCCGCCCGCGCCCGATGTTCGGATCGCCCAAGCGGTGCAACTGCCAGGGCCGGGTGAGGGTGAGATTTCCTGCATGGAGCGAGTGGTGACGGCCATCGACCTCGAAGCCCATGCCACCGGTTTCGAGAAACACAATCTCCACCCCCTCGTTGCGATGGAACTCAAGGCCCCAGTCCTGATTGGACCGACAATTCCAGAACCCGACATTCGACAAGCCGGGGAGGATGTTCGAATTCATTCGCTTTCCGGGGTAATGGCCTTTCGAAAGCGCATGCAACTGGATCTTGCCCTCACGCATCGCCTGGATTTGAGGCTTGCAGCTGTCAATTTCAGCATGATTCACCCCACTTTGATAGATCGGCAGAGGCAATCTGGATTTCATGCTTTGTTCAATATTCTTCGCCGAAGGATCATGCAAGACGGCATCATGAGGCAAGACTAGCTTCGGGTGTTCTCACAAAAACCCCAATCCATGAACATCAGTATCCTCGACTGGACCATCGTCATCCTTTACCTCGCCGGAGTCGTCGGGCTGGGGTGCTGGGCAGGCATCAATGCCAAGAAAAAAGGCGCCCACCAAGGCGACTCCGAGGCAGGTGAATACTTCATGGCCGCCCACACCCTCAAGTGGCCAGTCATCGGTCTGGCACTCTTTGCGACCAACATCTCCTGTGTGCACTTGGTTTCATTGGCCCAATCCGGTTATGACACCGGATTGCTGAATGGCAACTTCGAGTGGATGGCCGCCTTCACGCTGATTCTGTTAGGATTCTTTTTCGCACCCTTCTATCTGAAATCCAAGGTCGCCACCCTGCCGGACTTCCTTGAAAAACGCTACTGCCGCGAATGCCGCGACCTTCTCGCGGTTGTTTCAATCGTCGCCGCCATCATCTTCCACATCGCCTTCCCGCTCGCTACCGGATGGCTGATATTGCATGACATCTTCGGCATCGAAAAATGGACCTGCATCTTCCTGATGTGCGCCCTCACTGCCGTTTACACCGTCGTGGGCGGTCTTGCCGCCGTCGCCATTACCGAGACGATTCAAACGGTCGTGCTTCTCGTCGGAGCCTTTGTCATCACGTGGTTCGCCTGGCACAAGACCGGCGGATGGGAAGGCATGACCACCACCTTGGATACCGCCAATGCCGCCGCCCAAGGCATTACCGATGGCAAGCTCATGAGCATGCTCCGCCCCCATGGGGATGACAGCGGAATGCCGTGGTATTCGATTCTGTTAGGCTATCCGGTGCTGGGCATCTGGTATTGGTGTGCGGACCAAACCATCGTCCAGCGGGTGCTCGGAGCCAAATCCGAAAATGATGCCCGTGTTGGCTCGATCTTCTGCGGTCTCATCAAGATCCTGCCCGTGTTCATCTTCATTGTTCCCGGCCTGATGCTTTACACCGCCGTCAAACAGGGAAATATCGAAGGTGTCACTCAGGTTCGCCTCATCCAAACGGTGAATCAGGAAAAGATCATCTCCGTTACCGGAGATGTCGGAGGTGAAAAAATCGGCCTCATCCGCCTCAAGGAGGGCGAGACTCTCGACCTTTCCACCCTTCCCATCACCCCCAAGGGCAAGGACGCCGCCCTCATCATTGGCCCGGATATCCCGGTCAAAACGGTCAAGACCGCAACGGGTGAGACCATCCCCGCCCCCGCAGGCATCCGCCCCTACCGCTCCAAGGAAGTCTATGCCGTCATGATCAAAAAGCTTCTGCCGATGGGCGTGCTCGGCCTGCTGGCCGCCGCCCTGATGGCGGCTCTCATGGGGAATCTTTCCAGCGCCTCCAACTCGATCGCCACGATGGTTAGTTATGACATCGTCAAACGCTTCCGACCGGCCACCAGCGACAAGCAACTCGTCCGCATCGGCCGGATTGCCACCATTTCATCGATCGCCCTGGGCATTGCCCTCGTGCCCTTGCTGGACCGCAAAGCGAGCATCTTCAATGCACTCAATGAAATCATTGCCCACATGGCGCCTCCCATTACCTGCGTCTTTCTGTTAGGTGTCTTCTGGCCCGCCGCATCCGCCCGTGGCGCGAAGTGGACGATGTGGCTCGGCTCGGTTCTCGGCGTGGGCATTTATGCGCTCAAAGCACTCAATGAGGGTTTCCCATCTACCTTCGGCTGGGTGCCGGTCTTCTTTATCAAGACGCCCTTCATGATGATGGCATTCTATATGTTCGTCGCCTGCCTTGCGCTCCAGATTGTGTTTACGATGCTTCAACCCAAGCTCGCCGGCGAGGATGCCCAGTCACTCTATTGGCCGCATCCCCTTGATGCCCTGAAGGCCCCGGGATGGACGGGCATTCTGAACTACAAGGTTCTCGCCAGTATCGTGATCATTTCGATGCTCATTCTTTATACCATTTTCCGCTGATCCCATGAAAACCCTGTCGCTTCTCGTTCTCGCCGCCATCGCAACCAGTTGCGCCCCGACCCAGGTTCAGCGCCATGCATGGGTCACCGGGCTGAAACCTGAAAAGGCAGCCTACTACAGACAGCTCCACGCCAACCCATGGCCATCCGTCAATGCCAAGCTGAAGGAATGCAACATCCGTAACTTCTCCATCTATGAACGGGAGATCGGTGGCAAAACCTATCTCTTCGCCTATCTAGAATACACCGGCAAGGACTTCGATGCCGATATGAAAAAAATGGCTGACGATCCGGAAACCCAGCGCTGGTGGAAAGAAACCGATCCCTGCCAATCCCCTCTCCCCGAGGCACTCAAGGCTGGAAAGATCTGGTCAGACACACGGGAACTCTATCATTTGGAATGAAAACCCTGGTGCTGGAAAAGCCCGGAACGCTTGAATGGATCGAAAATCCCGAGCCAGTTCCAGGCAAAGCAGAAGCCCTCGTGAGAGTGCGCCGATGCGGCGTTTGCGGGACGGACATTCACGCGTTCGCAGGTCGCCAACCCTTTTTCAGCTACCCGCGCCGGCTGGGACACGAACTCTGTGTGGAGGTGATTTCCGCAGATGGAAGCCAGCTCCAACCCGGTGACTTGTGCGCTGTGGAGGCCTACGATTTCTGTGGCGATTGCCCGCCATGTCGGGCGGGGAAAACCAATTGTTGCAAACAGCTTCGCGTCCTCGGTGTGCACACCGATGGTGGTCATGCGCCGCTCATGGTTCTGCCTGTCGACAAACTCCACCGGGCGACCGCCCTCTCGCCAGATGAGATCGCGCTCGTCGAACCCCTCGTCATCGGTGCCCATGGGGTTGAACGTGCCCAACTGAAGCCCGGCGAACCAACCGTGATTATCGGAATGGGGCCCATTGGCCTCGCGGCGGCCATTTTCGCCAAGGCCGCCGGAGCAAACCTTGTGTGCGTCGATGTCAACGCAGATCGCCTCGCCTTCGCGACGGACCACATGAATCTAGGTGTCGCCATCCCTGCGGGAGCAGACCTAACCGAACGCCTGTTAGCTCATTTCGGCCAGTTTCCGAACGTCGTCATCGATGCCAGTGGAAACAGCGGCTCGATGGCATCCACCTTTCAACTCGCCGAACATGGAGGACGCATTGTTTTCCTCGGCCTCTTCATCGGCGAACTGTCATTTGATGACCCGAATTTCCACCGCCGCGAGCTCACCCTGCTCGCCAGCCGTGCAGGGCTCACCGGCACCTTCCGCGAAGTGATCCGCCTGATGGAAACCAAGAAAGTGGACGTGCTCCCGCTTATTACCCATCGCTTCGCCTTTTCCGATACCGCCGAACGCCTCCCTTCGCTCCATCTCGAACCCGGATTGGTCAAAGCCATGATCGATTTCGACGACTGTCCATGATATGAAAATCACCCGCCTCGAAGCCATCATCCTGCACGCACCAGTGACACGCGGCGGGATTGCGGACAGCACCCACACGCTCACTCACTGGGGAGCGCCCGGCGTCGCCATCCACACGGACACCGGCCACATTGGCTATGGATTCTCGGGGACCCACGCCCATCTGCCCACCGATCGCCTGATTGTCGATTGCATCCTCCACAGCTTTGGCCCCCTGCTCATCGGTCAGGACCCACGCGAGGTGCGGGCACTGTGGGAAAAACTCCACAAGCAATCCGAAATCTACTGGGTCGGACGCGCAGGCATCACCCATCTCGCTCTGGGAGCGATCGACATCGCGCTTTGGGACCTCAAGGCCAAGGATGCCGGACAACCCTTGTGGAAGCTGTTAGGTGGAACGGCCTCCAAAAAAGTTGAAGCCTACAACACCGACGGTGGATGGCTGAATTGGTCTCTGGAAACCATGGTATCCGACTGCAAACGCCTCGTCGAAGAAGAGGGATACCGTGCGGTCAAACTGAAGGTCGGCGGGCCGAGCCCGCGGGAGGACCTGCGGCGCGTCGAAGCGGTGCGAAACGTCCTCGGGCCGGATATCCGCATCATGACGGACGCCAACGGTCGTTGGTCTCTTCCCCAAGCCATTCAAACCGCTGGCCGCCTCGCGGATTTCGACATCGCTTGGATTGAAGAGCCCATCTATTTCGATGATGTCGAAGGGCACCGCCGCTTGGCCGAGTCCATCAGCACCCCCATCGCGCTTGGCGAGCAACTCTATACCGCCGAACAATTCCGCGATTTCATCCATGCCGGAGCCGTGCATTATGTCCAACCGGATGTCGTCCGCCTCGCTGGCATCACCGAGTTCTGGCAGGTGGCTGACATGGCGCGTTGTTATCACCTGCCTGTCGTTCCCCATGTGGGAGATATGTGTCAGGTCCACCAGCACCTTTGCTTCGCCCATCCCGCCTGCGATCTTCTTGAGACGATTCCCTGGCTGAAGGATTGGATGGAACATCCCGCTGAAATCGTCGATGGCCATTACATTGCACCCGAGGCCCCCGGCGCCGGCATGACCCCCAACGACAAGGCGCTTCAATCGATCAACCGGATCTAACCCATTCCATCAACCCGGCCCCCAACCCAACACCATCATGCTCCTCAAAGACAAAATCATCTTCCTCACTGGAGGCTCCACGGGCATTGGACTCGATTGCGCAAAAGCGTATGCGTCCGAAGGAGCAAAAGTCGCTCTTGTTGCGAGAAACGAGGCGCTAGCCGAACAAGCGGCCAATGATCTCGGCCCCGACCATCTTGGATTCTCATGCGATGTTTCAAAGGATGCCGACGTCAAGTCCGCCATCGAGCGGGTGCTTGCCCGTTATGGTCGGATCGATGCCATCCACAACAACGCCGGTATCGCCACACCGAGCAAGCCGCTCCACGAAACCACCGATGAGGAATGGAATGCCCTTTTTGATATCAATCTGAAGAGCATCCTCCACACCACACGCCACGGCATTCAGGCGCTTCGCGAGAGCAAAGGTTGTATTCTCAACACCTCATCGCTCGTCGGCGTCATCGGACAGGAGATTCACGCCGCCTACACTGCGACCAAGGGAGGCATGAATACACTCACCAAGTCCATGGCACTCGATTATGCCAAGGAGGGCATCCGTGTGAACGCGGTTTGTCCGGCAGGCACCTGGACTCCCATGCTCCGCACCTGGGCCGCAGAGCAACCGGATCCGGCGGGCATCTCCCAATACCTCGATGAAATCCACCCGCTAGGCTACTGCCCGGAGGGAGATGTCATTGCCGACGCCTGTGTTTTCCTGATCTCATCGAAAGCCCGTTTTGTGACCGGGCACATCATGCACGTCTCCGGCGGTGCCGAAATCGGATATCGCCGCCACTCCTGAACCAGAATCCATGCCATGAAACCGATCCTCCATTTTCTAACCATGTCTGCCCTCGTCGGCACGCTTGCCGCGCAGGATGCCGCTCCCGCCTCACCCGCCGCCATCAAAAACTGGCGGGATGCCCGTTTCGGAATGTTCATCCACTGGGGCCCGGTTTCGCTCAAGGGCACGGAGATCGGCTGGTCCCGCGGCGCACAGATTCCAATCGAGGAATATGACAATCTTTACAAGCAGTTCAATCCCACCAAGTTCAATGCCGATGAATGGGTCGCCGTCGCCAAGGCCGCCGGAATGAAATACATGGTACTGACGACCAAACATCACGACGGATTCTGCCTTTGGGATACCAAGGAAACCGAACACAATATCATGAACACGCCCTTCAAGCGGGACGTGGTCAAGGAGCTCGCCGCTGCCTGCAAAAAGGGTGGCATCGCATTCGGAACCTATTACTCCACCTGCGATTGGCATCACCCGGATTTCCCACTGACCAGCCCCGGAGGCAAAACCAAACGCGAGACCCACAACCTTGATCGTTATACGGAATACCTCAAGGCGCAGACCAAGGAACTGCTTTCCTATGGCCCGCTCTTCACCCTCTGGTATGATGTCCCCCAACAGTTCGACGCCAAGCGTGGCGCTGGCATCATCAACATGGCCCGCGCCATCCAGCCTGATATTGTCATCAACAACCGCACCGGCCACAAGGGTGACTACGACACCCCCGAGCAACGCATCGGTGGCTTTCAGATCGACCGCCCGTGGGAAACCTGCATGACCATCTGCAATCAATGGGCATGGAAACCGAACGACAAGATGAAGTCGCTCAAGGATTGCATCCAGACCCTCATCCGCACCAATGGCGGCGATGGCAACCTGCTCTTCAACGTTGGTCCGCAACCGGATGGTTTGATCGAGGAACGCCAGGTCGAACGCCTCAAGGAAATGGGAGCATGGATTTCCAAAAACTCCGATGCCATCTACGGCACCCGCGGCGGCCCTTGGAAGCCCTCTTCCCAAATGGTCAGCACCCGCAAAGGCAACAAGATCTATCTGCATTTTCTCAAGAAGATGAGCGGCCCCATCACAATGACGGCTCCGCCTGTCGCGATCCATTCCGCACGGCTCCTCAATGGGCCTGAAATTGCAGTCATCACCAAAAATGATACGCTGAGCTTGGAAATCCCGGACGCATCGTGGGATGAAATCGATACCATCGTTGAGCTGAGCATCAAGGGAGATGCCATGGACATCGCCCCCATCAAAGCGACAAGCCAAACCAACATCCCCGGCGCAAAGGCCACCGCATCGGTTATCTATCAGAATGATCCCCAGTATGGCGCGGAAATGGTCCTCGATGGTGATGTCGAATCCCGCTGGGCCACTCCGGAAGGCACCAAGGAATCCTGGTTGAAAATCGATTTCGCCAAGGAGACCACCTTCAGCGGGATCCAGATCGAAGAAGCCCTCTCTGGCCATTCCAGCCGCGTCAAAAAATTCGAACTCCAGAAACAAGAAGGTTCATCATGGACCACCATCCATAGCGGCACCGCACTCGGTGCCCATTTCAAGACCACATTTCCATCCGTCACCACCAAGGCCATCCGACTCAACATTCTCGATGCCTCGGACGGCCCAACCCTTTCCGAAATCCTCATCCAGACACCATGATCACCCGTATTTCCACACGCGACGTCCGCTACCCGATTGGCTCCGGTCACGGCTCGGACGCGATTCACAAGGACCCGATTTATTCCTATGCCGTCATGCTTCTAACAGACGACATGGGACGCACCGGCAGTGGGCTCGCCTTCACGCTCGGCGAGGGCAATGACCTCGTTTGCAAAGCGGCTGAGTTTTATGCAGCCCGATTGCAAGGCCGGGACATCGAGGAGATCATGGCCGACTTTGGAGCCCTCCATAAGGAAATGGCAGATGAACAACAATTCCGCTGGCTCGGCCCTCACAAAGGGGTGGTGCAACTCGCGCTCGCGTCGGTGACCAATGCCTGCTGGGACCTCTGGGCGAAAACAAGGGGTTTGCCCTTGTGGAAACTGTTGCTCGACCTCAGTCCCGCCCAAGTTGCCGCCACGCTCGATCTGTCCTATCTCGAAGATGTGCTCACTCAGGAACAAGCCATCGGTTTCCTGACAGCACCGACCGCCAGCCGTTCATCTCGCGAGGGAGTTCTAACAACGGGCTATCCCGGATATGACACTTCGGTCGGATGGTTCAACTACAGCGACGAACAGGTCCGTGAGAACTGCAAGCGCGCCATGGATGCCGGATTCACCGCCATGAAACTCAAGGTCGGCTCCAAAGACCCGGAACGCGACCTCCGCCGCGCCCGCATCGTCCGCGAAGTCGCCGGACCCGATGCTCGCATCATGGTGGATGCCAACCAGCAGTGGACGCTCCCGCAGGCGCTCGACATCTGCTCCCGCCTCAAGGAAATCGATCCCTTCTGGATTGAAGAGCCGACCCACCCGGACGACATCATCGGCCATAAGACATTGGCGGATGCCATCGCTCCGGTGAAGCTAGCACTTGGTGAGCATGTCCCCAACCGGATCATCTTCAAAAACTATCTCCAAGTCGAATGCGCCGGTTTCATCCAGGTGGATGCCGTGCGCGTCGCTGGGGTAAGCGAGTTTCTCGCTGTGAGCATCCTCTGCAAGAAGTTCGGTGTTCCAGTGGTTCCGCACGTCGGAGATATGGGTCAACTTCACCAGCACCTCGTGCTTTTCAATCACATCGGTCTCGATCTGCCCGCCGTGTTTCTCGAACACATTCCCCACCTCCGCGGGCATTTCATCAACCCGGTCCGCGTCGAGGATGGAGTGTATCGCACGCCACAGGAAATCGGCGCATCATGTGACCTGAAGTAACAAAACGATGCCCGATAGGTGGATGGGGTGATCCGTCCACCGCACTTACCTCGACGAAGACCCGGTTCAATCCCTCATGGCTTCGTCACTTCCAACTTGAGGAATCGTTTGGACTCCCCGGACGGCAAGGGCAATTCACGCGTGACGATTTCCACGTTGGGTGATTCCGATGGCATGACTTGTTCACCAGGCAGCAACGAGGCTTCCGCGTCCGTCCAAATTCCGATCTGGTCGGAAACGAGCAGGCGATAATTCAATCCATGCGCCCCGGTGAGGCGGCGGAACTGAAAGCGCAGGCGCTTTTCTCCGCCCACATCCACCAGCGACGAAGTCGGCAAACCGCTCCGGTCGATGGCGAATGGATCGATTGCAAATGCATACTTCAACAAATTCGCCACCCCGTCGCCAGTCGCCGAAGCATCTGGAAGACCAGAACCGCCTAGCATCAAATCATCCAACACAAAGTTCTTGGCTTGCCAATGAGCGAATCCAGAGGCACCCGGTGCAGGCACATGAATTGCGACTGGTGCCAAGCCACCAGCTAGATTGCGGGTGCCACGAATCCCATCCGACGCGGACAAAGTCGCCATGATTGCACCGCTGACACCATTTCTCGTTTCAACTCTGCGAACTCCATTCACCAGGCCATTTGGAAGAATCGTCCCCCAACGCCCGGCCTGCCCGGCGACATGCGTTTGATAGAAGCCAGCATAAGTCGAATCGATACCCGCCCCTGTCGCTTCGACCGGAGTCGCGGCCAATGGACGGCCCGATCCGTTCACATCATCATGCAGCACGATGAACGAACGACCTGTAACTCCGGAGTCACCGAACACTCCGGCACCCTGTCCGGCAGCAGTACCAAAATCCATCACTTGGACCGTTTCATCGGCACTGAGCAAATGGAACCCGCTCTCTCCGCCTTCCCCGTCGTTGAGCAGAATCACGGGAGTTAACACATTGCCCGGAGTGAAGCGTTCATTGCCAGTCGGCTCGGTCACGAACCATCCGCTGAATTTTCCTGCTCCATCGGTAGTGAACTGACCATGACCTATATCCAAGTTGGCGGAGTCGAAAGCAACGCCTGCCGCACTTCGCACGAACCCACTTGGATAGGCAAAGATCATGTTGCCCGCACCATCGCTGGTGGCGGTATCACCCGGGACACGAAAGCGATTGGCATAACGATAGGTCGCATTCGGTCGCAAGCCTGCCAGCGAAAACCGTGCGGCCCATGGCACTCTCGCGTCGTTGACGGGGGGCCGCCCCTGAATAGTTCGAGGCACCAACTCACCCGTCATGCCCACCACCCGGGTTGCATAATCCGCATCGCCATCTGCCAGTCCCAGCGTCACCGCCCGCAGCACAAAGGTTCCGGAATCCGGAATGGCCAAGTCATCAAAGATCACCGTGCCATCCACTGCGTTGCGCAGAAAGGTCCCTGAAATCAGCGTCGGAGGAATCGACGAGATCTGAACTGCTCCGGTAAAACCAGTAGCAACAGCGCCATTGCTACTCCGTGCCCGGACGGTGACGGGCCCCAAGGTTCGCCCAGTTTGACCCGCTAGCGGAGTTTGATCAATGGACAGATAGGCGGGAGACGGGTGGCCAGCGCTCACTTGGATATCATCTACCCGAAGTTGGGACCGCGCTCCGGCAATGCCACTTCGGAAATAGTATTTCCACCGAAGTTGTAGCAGTGGCTGGTTATTGGCATTGGATGGTAAAACGACGGGCCCGAGGACCTGGGAGTGCCCTGCTGTGGCATTGCGCAGGTATTCCACCGGAGCTCCATCTTGAGTGACATCAACAAAGGTTCCGCTATCCCCAATCCGGTATTGCATGCGGATGCCATAGTCCCGAACGCCCGGTGCCACCGTGCCTCCCGTCCACATCACCCGGATGTCCTGCGCCCCGGTCGTGCTCAAGGAAAGAACGGCAGAGCCTACAAATCCGGCGCCCGATTCGGCCTGGGGATCACTGGTATTGATGAACGAGAATCCATCCGCCTCCAACCCATTGATCCGGCTCCGCGAACCGCGATTGAAGGGCAGGTTCCACTCCTTATCCATTTCCACCGATAGCCCTGGATCGGCGACCGCTGTGGATGTTTGGTAAAACTTCATGTTCGGAGGGCTGGATCCGGCGGCTGACATGGCAGGCCAAGAGCCGATGATATAAGTCCCATTCGCGGTTAGAGGATAGGAAACCTGGAAGCTCGCATCCGTCAACGCGCTCCATGAGGTGCCAGCCAGCACCCTTGCCTTCACCCGCGTGTTGTTGTTCAACAAGGCGGCCGTGCCGGATGCTGTCCCTGTAAGTGATAGATCGAAGCTCAAGTCGCTGCTGTTCGCTTGATTTTGATGCATTTCCACAGCAACCACATTGTTGCCTGCCACCAGCAGATTCGCAGGAACGTTGAATGTATACACCGCACTTTCATCCGCACCCCCAATGGCTGAGCTGGCCAAGGTGGAATAGCCGATTGTTCCTGTCGGCATGTTGCTCCTCGCGACCTCTACCCCGTTGAGGTAAACCACGGCACCGTCATCACGAACAAGCCCGAGAGAGAGTTGGCTGATTTGCGCAGGATTGGCGACCTGGAATGAGTGACGGAAATAAGTCGCCGGATACTTGTTGTTCGAATTAGGGCCGAAACCAACAACGGTGGCCTCATCACCATCGCCGTAACCAAGCTGGGCTGGCCCGCTCGACCAAGTGGCATCATTGAAACCGGAGGCGAACCAATTGCTTGCCGGCAGCGAACCCCGATCCCAGTACTTCCAGTTCGATCTCATCGCGATCAAGGTTTGAGAGCTGCCATTCCACGATTGGGCGCTTGGTGAAATGGCCCCGCCGGGCAGTCGGGGATCGCTGCCATCCAAGGTGAAATAGACGGTCCCCGTCGTCCCGCTGAATGTCAGCGGATAACCCTGGCTCACACTTCCTCCGTGCTGTGCGAGCACCGGAGCGGCAAGAGTTGGAAACAGCCCGCGATTGCGAAGGAAAGTGAGCAGATTGTTTGTGCGTTGGGGAAACAGCCCAGTTCGAATACTCTCCGCGGCACTCGCCCAATTCTCCGGGGTGCGGAATCCCCATCGCGCGCATTCCGATACCATTGCATTCTGAACTTCATTCATCCGTGCATTCAAGCGGGCAAGATTGCTGGCAGGGGTGAGTGCTCCGTTATTAAAGAAGTGCTTTTGGATCCGGTCGGCCAGCAAAGTCCGGAAGTCCGGATGTCCCTCGCTGACCAAAGCTCCGAAGATGCCGCCTGGACCGGCGTTCGCAGTCCGATCAAGATTCAGGGCGGAGGTTCGCAGGTAGCCATCGGGATCCGCCAACCAAAACTTGAAGCCTGTGCCCGGTGCGATGGGCCCGGCGCAGCGGTATTCGCTCTCGTTATTGCCATAAAACCAGATCAACATGAAGTCGATCAGATGAGATACATCCACCTTGTCTTTGATCACGGCATAGGAAGAGCGGTTTGCCCTCACGGTCTCCCATAACTCTCGGTTCGGAGGTTCCGGAGTGCCAGGGATGAAGGTATCACCCACATTGTCATTGCCCCGAACGTTCACATAGTCCTCTTTTGCCCCACCAAGATATTCCGCGAGGAAGGCATCCACCATGCGCTCACGCATGTCATACATGCCCCAGTAGGTGCCATTGACAAACAAATGGGCGAAACGCCCATGCGGATTGAGACTTCCCATGGCAAGTGTGGAATCCTCGATGAAACGGCTACCCATATAGAAGCCCCGGTCCACCATGTCGTGATTTCCAGCCCGCAATTCAAGGGAGTCGAATGCCTCCCTTACCGGGAATCCTTGGTCAAATCCATTGAATAAAGGTGCCTCCAGCTTCCGCGCCCCATTGGAGGCGCTAAAGGCGAGTTTGTAGCTTTTTTTGGAAAACTCCGTCCATGCACCACCGAAGCGCTCGACACCGCAATTGATCTGCACCGGAGTGGCGGACCCTGGCAGGAAAAACTCCGCCGAACCATCGATTTCAACGTAGTCGTCAGGAAGATTCGGCACGCTCAACGAAACCAGCGGCAGGTCAAGAAATCCTTGCTGCTGTCTCGAGAGATAGGTGCCGGACGCATAGGTTGCATTCATGCCATTTCCTGTCGGGACCTGTGAGGGAAACAGATAGGAATGGGTCACCGTGCGCGGGGAGCGATAAGCGTCCCGCCGCACCTTCGCTCTCACCGTGCGCGAATTGCTTACCGAGATGGGCAGTGAATAGACCAACGACGGCTCGCTGCCATCCAGTGAATACAACAGTTGCGAATCCGGATTGGGATTGGTGAGAGTCAGACTAAAAGAACTGGTCCGCACACCACGGGTTTCGCTAAAGACCGGCGGCAGCAACCATCCTTGATAAGGAATGCCAAGGTTGGGCTCTCCCGGACTTGGCTCCATGAACGTCCACGAACCTGCAAGCGACCGACCATAGGCCAGATCCTCGTCTTGCGCCGGGAATGAAATCGCATCAAGCACCGCCGCCCCGCCGGGACTGGATAGAATGACCGCCTCTCCAGCCGCGCTGAGGGCAAATCCGGCATGAAGATAACCAGATGCATCGACACCGGCCAAATTGCGATTGGAAGCGCAAACAACGATATAACCATGAGCAGGAATTGTCGTACCCGCAGGGAAGGTCCACTTCACGAGGTTTGCTGCTGTATCGCTCAAACCATAACCGGAGATATCCAAAGGACTTGCGTTGGGATTGCGGATTTCAATCCAGTCTGAAGCCTCCTTGAAACCATCCCGAAATGTCAGGCGATTCGATGCCATGACTTCGCTGATCCGGGGTGGAAGCGAAGTTCCATTCACCCTCACTGTCAGCGATCTGACCACGTGCTCCGTGCCGGTCCGCCCCTCCAATACATAACAAGTCGTCTCCAATGGATGGACCACCAGCTGGCCACTTCCATCCGAAGCGGTCGCGGCCGCCGCAGAACCCACGTCCGGGTAAATGCGCAGACTTTCCAAACCACTGCTTTGCCAGGCCAGCGTCACTGCTTGCCCGGAGCTGACATTTTCCGCCGTGCTCGTGAAACTCGTAATTCCAACTTCGTTGGCAGGAATCCCATAGGCCTCTACTTCGCGAAGGCGAAGATACCATTCGATCCCGTTGGTGGGGGATGAGCGGATTTTATTTTCAAATCCGACCCGCACATAGCGCGCCCGAACCGGCCCAGGTAGAACAATGTCAAAAACATTGCTTCCCGTGTTGGTCAATCGCTGTGAGTAAACCGAATCATGATTTTCATCATAAAGACTCAGTGTGGCGCGGGAAAGCCGATATTGATCCAGTCCGCCCGACAAGCCAACCACACGCACATGATGAAGCGCGCGCTGCTGCCCTAGATCCGTTTCCCAATAGGCATCGACGGTTTTGTCGGTGGTCTCGACCGTGGTATTGAGGTTGCCGTCGTTGCCATTTCCGGGCGGATTCAAGCCATCAGTCAGCCGCACCATGTAGCTGGGTTGGTTCAGCGCGTAATTCACCCCCGAAAGCACCAGTGGCGATGAGAGGATACGGAACTCGCCCAGGGCAATCCGCTGATCACCGGCCCCATTGTTTTGACCCGGTGGAAGCTCCAGCCTGAGGACACGCCCCAGCAAGTTGGAAGGCAAAGTGACATTCCATACCTCTCCAGCCACTGCTCCGGAGATCACGGTGGAATAGAGGAGTTGATCGTCCATGCCGAAAATCTTCAACACAACCTGGTTGAGGATGTTTTCATAGCCCGGTCCGGTCGGCGCGACGATTTGCACCTGGGAAAGCGGTGCGGCACGGTTCAGTTCGATTTGCCAGAAGCTTCCTGCCACATTGGCAGTTTCGGAAATTGTCGCCGGGTTTCCATCGATTGCGGAGTTGGCCGAAGTCCCGCCGGATTGCGTCACTCCCACGATCGCGGATGGATCCAAAACCGGAGCTGGCATAGCATGCGGAGCCCCGATGGAAGCGGTCACCGAGTCCACTGCAAGTCCCACCGTATTCTCAAATTCCGTGGTGAATACGAAATACCGCGCGAGTTGGGTCAAGGAGTTCGAGTTCGAGTTATGATAAACCCGGAGCTGTGAGACCGAACTGGTATACGAGGTTCCCCCGGCGCTGGAAATCTCAAGATCATAACTCGCCTGGCTGCTTCCCCAATTCCGGCCTGTGAATCGCATGCGGTGCCAGGTGCCAGCTTGCAGCGTATTCAATCCGGCAATCGGAATCCAGGATTGGCCATCATAAGCCGCCCAACTGCCATTGTGATATCGGAGGTTCAGCGCAGGAGCATTGCTGGCAATCGCTCCGCTGTTGGTGGAGATTTGAAACTGCAACTGTCGGGTGCTGCTCGCCTGCACCCGCAAGTAGGATTCGATGGTGAAATTGGCCGTGCCGCCGGATTGAACCAAGTCAAAACGTCCTCCCAAACGGGTCGCCGTGGAAGCTGGCAGATTGGCAAAACGCTGCGATCCTTGCGCACCGACGCCAGCCTGAATGCTGCATCCCGTGGTCGCGCTCCATGTCCCGGCAAACACTCCGGACTCGAATCCATCGGTGACGACCGTCTGCGAAGCTGCGGGAAATGCCATCAGCACGACGACAGAAATGATAGCTAGAATCGATTGGAGTTTTTTCATCGTTGGGTTTCCAGAACGGTCAGACCGTTTGGTTAGAGGGTGACTATACCATGATACCTGCCTTGGCCATCGAATTCATGAGGCGGAATGCTTATGCATTATTTGATCTCCATGGATGAAATTAGACAACCACAGCCCCACAAACACCCTGAAAACACCCAAACGACTGAACCCACTCCCCCCTCAGAATCCGGCGACCCAATCAAGGACGTGGCAACCGGAACGCCCAACCAAGCCATTTCACGAGCCCCCATCGAGGGCATCGACAGCCATTTTTCCAGCAGCTTCTCCTGTCGCAAAGCAGGTGCCCATCACACGGATCGATGCCTGTGCCTCATGATCCGCTGAAATGCAACGACCGCCCACAAACAATCGATCCATGCCGCGCGGCTTGAGACAGCCCGCGGGTATGCCGCAGGGCCGATTATTCTCAGGAAACCGGAGTTTGGGCCCCTTGGAATTTTCCCGGAACTCCATTGGCCAGGTGGCGAGGGCGATCTCGTCTTCGAATCGACGTCCGGTAAGCACGTCCGCGCCGGTCAATTCCGCCTCACCGAGCCAGCGGCGACTCTCCCGGATGCCGGCACGCACCGGCCAATGACTGATATAACTCCCCTTCCACGAAGCATCCCGCCCTGCAAGCCAATCGACGGTGATGGCTGCGATCCGGCGCCCCTCCACCTCCAGTTTGCCAAGGCATACGGGGTCGAGAGGATTGAAGGCATCCGGCGTAATGCCACCGGTGAGATCGATCGTTCCGAAGATTTCCCCCAGTCTGCCGGATTCCCGGAACGAAAGCCCGAGCGCCTCGGGAGGAATGACTCCGGAGCGCACGCCTTCGACCAGCAAGCCCGAGGTCCTCAAGCGCATGGCATCCCCCATCACAGATGGATTGTGAACCCCGAAAACATAGGCAGGGCGCTGCAATTGGGTGGCAGGTGCCATCGTGAAACCTTCGCCCAACCACGCTGCGACCATCGCATCGCCGGAGGCATCCACCAAGACGCTGGCGAAAATTTCCGTCGATCCGGACCGACTCGCGATCCGCAAGCCCCATCCATCCGCATCACGCACCACAGCGGATGCTTCCGCGTGCAACATGAGTTCCAAGGAAGGCTCTGCGGCAATCATCGCATCGGCGATTCTCACGAAATCCACCGGATGCTGCGGCAACACGTCCACGCGACCAATCCGCAGCGGGCCGATACCCGTGGCGGCGATCATTTTGCCGGCGATTTCGGCGGCAAAGCCCTGATTGGCGAGGACCGCCCCCGGCTCATCCCGCAGCAGGTAGAGACCGCAAAAACTGTGCACCAGCGAGGCGGTGCCCATGCCTCCGGTAAAACCATGCCGCTCAACCAACAAGGTCCGTGCCCCTCTTCGTGCTGCGGTGACCGCAGCGGCGAGGCCGGCGCTTCCGCCACCGACCACCGCCACATCGAAGCGCCGGACCGCGGCGGTCATGAGATCTTCCGAGAGATCAAGGTCGCCAAGCTTGTCGGCGTCGCGAGGTTTTCGCGAGTGAGGTCATCCGGCCCCAGCTCTACACCGTATTCATCCTCCACGGCGACGACCAATTGCATCACCGCCATCGAGTCCAAACCTGCCGCGAACAGATCCCCGTCTTCCGGGAAATCCCAATCCAGCTCCAAGAGTCCCTCGCCGTTCATCCAGTCGATCAATTCCGTAGGGTTGGGTGACATTTGCTTCGAAGAATCCATGCGCGCGAAAAGTGCGATGCGATTCGCGGTTTCATCAAGTGGAAATCGCCGCTTCTTTGCAGGAATCCTGTTGGGACCATTTCGATGGATCACCAATCTGGAGAAAACGCCGACCTGAATCCATCAAAACTCCACCTCTGTCCCTAGTACCGCAACCTCAACGGGGGCGTTGTGGCGGGATTGCAGGGCTTCCTGGAGGATGGCGGATTTGTCGGATTCGCCGTGAACGAGCCAGACTCGTTTTTTGGGGCCGGTGGTGCGATCGAAGTAATCGAGAAGCTCCGAGTGGTCGGCGTGGCCGGAGAAGGAATCGACGATTTCAATGTGGGCGCGGACCTTGTAGCGACCACCGAGGATGGGGACTTCGCGTTCGCCATCGCGGATGCGCCGGCCGAGGGTATTTTCCGCGCAGAAGCCGACGAAAAGAACGGTGGTCTTGGGATCGCCGATGTGGTTCTTGAGATGGTGCAAGATGCGTCCGGCCTCGCACATCCCGGAGGCGGAAATGATGATGCAGGCACCTTCGAGATCGTTGAGGGCTTTGGAACCGGTGATGGAACGGACGAGTGTTAGATTTTCGAAACCGAACGGATTCTGTTTTTCGAACAAGGATTGATAGACCTCTTCGTTGAAAGCATCCGGATGGAGTCGATAAATCTCAGTGGCGCTCACGGCGAGCGGGCTGTCCACATAGACGGGAATTTCGGGGATCGAGCCGTTTTCAAACAACTCGTTGAGCACATAGAGCACCTGCTGCGTGCGCTCGACGGCGAAAGAAGGAATGAGAATTTTCCCCCCGCGCATGGCCGCTTTGCGGATGATCTCGCCGAAGTGGTCGCCCATGCCGGGAGGAGCCTCGTGCTCGCGGCCGCCGTAGGTGCTTTCCATCAGAAGGAAGTCCACATCCTTCACCGCCACGGGATCGCGCAGCACCTCGTTGCCACCGCGTCCGACATCGCCGGAAAACAGGAAACGCTTCTTGGTTCCATCCGCCCGATCGTGGATGTCCAAGAGGACCTGCGCACTGCCGAGGATGTGGCCAGCATCGATGAAGGTCACGGTTACACCATCGCAAACCATCATCGGCCGTTCGTAAGCGATGGTGACAAACTGCCGCAAACAGCGCTCCGCATCCTGCTCGCTGTAGATCGGCTCCACTGGCTCCAAGCCCTCCTTTTTGCGATGTTTGTTCAGCCAATCGATATCGCTTTCCTGAATGCGTGCGGAATCAGCAAGCATGATCTGGCAAAGATCGCGGGTGGCATGGGTAGCGTAGATGTTGCCGGTGAAACCGCTCTTGGTGAGATTGGGGAGATTTCCACTATGGTCGATGTGGGCGTGTGAAAGGATGACCGCATCGAGCGACTTGGGATCGAAGTGCGGGAATGAGCAATTCACCTCATAAGCATGCTTGCGGGAGCCTTGATAGAGACCGCAATCAAGCAGGATGCGCTTGCCATTGATCTCGAGAAGATGCTGCGAACCGGTGGTGGTGCCGGCGGCACCGCAGAATTTGAGTTTCATGGGATTTTGTTAGATAAAGAATCAGGAATGCGCACGCAGGTCCTTGGAGAAAACCAGCGAATCACGCCCGCTGTCCTCGTATTGCTTGCGGCGGCGGGATGGCAGGGCTTCTACGGTTGCAGGACTGTATTTCATGCGATCCGTGAAAAAATCCGCCGCGCGGTTGCTGAGGGCGAAAACGCGCGGAATGCCCCGTTCCTGGGCGATGCCTTCCGCATGTCGGACGAGATCCGCACCATATCCCCTGCCCTCGTGGGCTTGTTTGACATAGAGACAGGCAACCTCCGCCGTGTGTTCCTCCGGATATTCATGCAACGCCACGCAGCCGACGACGTTGTCATCGATGGTCATCACGTGGAAATCACCGATCCGTGATTGGATGTCCTCGTAGCTGCGTTCGACGAGTTTCGTGCGGCGCACCGAACGGCCGATCATGCCTAGCAACTCCGGGATATCCTCCTCGCGCAGCGGACGGATCATGCGGTAGCTGTCCGCGTGGACCATGGTGCCGACGCCTTCGTTGGAAAACAATTCATCCACCAGCACCCCCTGGCGGCGGCCATTCAGGACGTGGACACGCGGCACGCCACGGCGGCAGGCGATGGCGGCGGAAAGCAAAAGAGCCGCTCCCTCGCCATCGGAGTTGGAAGCCAGGCTTTCGGCATCGGCAGCACGGATGGCATGGGCGGGTGCGCCATGGATGAGGATGGCCTCTTCGAGCAGCGTGATGATTTTCGCGACGCCAATGCCAAGGGCGAAATCGACCACCGCTGCATCGAGCGGACCGGTGGATGAGGCATCGACCACTGCCGACTGACCGCGGGCGAGGATTTCGAGTGTTTCCCTCACGGCGGCCGGATCCTGGAGCGGGCGTGAGACGCGGGCGGCCATGATTTCGCACTCGAGAGTCCAATCGAACAAATCCTTGAGGTCACCACCAAGGACTCCGAGCACAAGTTTCACGCCAAGATCTTCAAGAACCGCCAAATCCAGCAAAGTTTCCGCCACCGCAGGTTCGGGAAGGAGCCCGGCCTCGATGAGCACGAAAAACACCTTCCCCCGGAATTGGGGAATATACTGGAGAACCTCCCGGACATCGCCTGCCTGCGCCACACCGGATTCGTATCAAAGCGCTCGAATACCGCAAGAGCGGAGCGGGATTTACTTGAAACCTGAACTTAGAAGCAGCCCGGCTGGCGCGGAGGGCGAACCTGTGGTTTGTTTTCCCGGCAAACATGAAACTCGACCTGATCCAACATCTCCAACGCCGCGAATCCATCATCGCAGATCATTCCTGGCGGGACCGGGATGCTGCGGACCACCTGGAGGCGCTCAAGCACGTGTCTGGAGAAATCACCGCCTGGATGGAACAGCACGGCAGCCAATGCGATGCCCGACTGCGACACTATCTCGGCAACGCCAGCTTCGCCAAGGCGCTCGCCCATCTACAAAGCGATCCGTCTGCATAGCCTCAGAGATCCGCCGCTGGCGATCCCACCCAAAGGGAACGGTTGCAAATCAGGTGATCCTCATGAGTGGCATTCCCAGAAGAACCTCTGATAGATGCACTCGGCTCGGTAGAACTCAATACCGCATGACTTTCGAGAGAAAGCGTTGGCACACGGATGAACGTGGGGCACCAAACAATTCGGCGGGAGAGCAGGCTTCTTCGATGCGTCCGGAGGAAACGAAGGCAACTTGGTCCGCGACGGCTTTGGCGAAGCCCATTTCGTGGGTGCTTAGAATGATATCTTGTCCGGCCTCCGCCAGTTCCTGAATCAATTCGAGCACCTCGGCGGTCATTTCCGGATCGAGTGCGCTGGTAGGTTCGTCGAGGAACAGCACATCGGGCTTTCTCGCCACAGCACGGGCGATGCCGACTCGTTGTTGTTGTCCTCCGGAAAGTTGGGCGGGAAGTTTGTGGCTGTGATCCCGCAGGCAAAAGCGCTCAAGCGCCTGCTCGGCCATGCTCCGCGCTTCCAGTGGTGGGTGACCATGCACTTTTTCCAAAGGCAGCGAGATGTTGCGCAAGGCGGTGAGATGGGGAAACAGATTGAACTGTTGGAACAGGAATCCGTTTTTCCTGCGATAAGCCTGCAAAGCGGCGGGATCGGAAATCAGCGTGAAATCATTGACCGCCACCTGGCCTTCATCCGCCATTTCCAGGCCGCCGAGGACGCGAAGCAAAGTGCTCTTGCCACCGCCGGAAGGGCCGATCAGGACGAGGACGCGAGAGTCCCGGATGGAAAGCGAGAGTCCATTGAGGGCGCGCGTCCGGCCATAGGTTTTCACGAGGGATGCGGCTTCAAGTTTCATGACGGAACCGTTTTTCCAACCAATGCGACAACCATGCCACAGGCAGGGTAAGGACCAGATATCCCAAGGCCAGCGGCAGATAACCTTCGAGGCCTGCGTAAGAGCGGGAGATGAAGTTTTTTGTATTATAAAAGTATTCGGTCACACCGATCACGTTGAGCAGCGAGGAATCCTTGATCAGCGAGACAAACAAGCCGGCCATGGCGGGCAGCACACGGCGCAGCGCCTGGGGAAAGATCACATATCGATAGATCTGGAAGCGGCTGAATCCCACTGCCTTTGCCGATTCCCACTGGGTTCGCGGGATGCTGTCCACCCCGCCCCGCAGGATTTCACCGAGATAGGCACCCTCGAATACGGAAAGCAGGAGCACACCGATGATCAGCTTATCATCCCAGCCCTGCTCTCCAAGCGGGCGGGAAATGAGAGGCGCGAAGATCACGAAGTAACCGAAAAGCAAATGCACCAGTAGCGGCGTGTCCCTAACAAATTCCAGAAAGGCCCGGCAGGTCCAACGCACCACCACCAGCGGCGAACGTTGGCCGAGCATGAACAACAGGCCAAACACAATGCTGCCAAAAAATGCCGCCACCGAAATCCCCAAGGTCACCAACCACCCACGCCACAAGGTTTCCCGGTATTCCCAGGCCTTGGTCCAATCCGTCTGCGTCCCCAACATCGCGAACACCGTGGTGCTCAACCATGCCACAACCGCAACAAGCCCGAGAGCCACAAGGATGTTGGCGAGGAGGTGGCGCTTCATTCCGGGGAGTTCATGAAAAACAATCTAACGGCTATCCCACTAGCGGATGATGAAGGGGATGCCTTGGGATTCCAGGAACTTTTTCTCTTCACTCAGATAGCGGTCTCCGAGTTTGGCAAATCCGTCTTTTTTCCGGAAATCATCGAGGAAACCATTCACCTGTTCCCTGAGAGCATCCTTCCCCTTGGCGATCCCGAGCGCCCATGATTCCTCGGCGAATGGTTTCAGCAGGCCGCGGGTGGTATCCTTGTTTTGTTCGGCATATTTATAAATGCTGAGTTGATCATAGATGAATGCGTCCGCACGCCCCTGGGCAACCTCCATCACACAGGCGGATTGATCCTCGAACACCACGCGCTTGGCATCCGGCATGTTCTGAATGGCCCAGGTCTCTCCGGTGGTAGCCGCTTTCGCTGTGATCACCCGGCCGGACTTTTTGAGATCCTCGATGGATTGAATCTCCGAATCCTTCCGGACCAGCAAGGCCAGTCCGGTAAACGCGTAGGGATTGGAGAAATCGATCGATTTCCGGCGCTCATCCGTCGCGGTCATCGATGACAGGATCAAATCGATATTGCCGGTCTTCAGGGCGGGGATAAGTCCGGAAAACTCCATCGGCACGATCTTCAGCGGGCGTCCGAGATGGGCCGCGAGAGCTTCCGCCAACCGCACGCCCACGCCGTCTGGCTTGCCGGATGGATCCTGCATTTCAAACGGCGGATAACTCAGATCCATTCCCACCCGCAGCACCGATGGCGAGGCCGCACCGCCGCTGCTCTTGCAACTGGAAACCAGCAGCATCGGCAGCCCGAGGGAAATCTGGAGGAAAGTTCGGCGTGGAATCATGGGGGCGACCCTATCCGGCGATTGGGAAAAATCAAAAGCGGATTGTGTACGGCATTTCACGCAAAGGCGGCGCGCAAGGTCGCAAGGCTTTTCGGAATCGCGGTGAGAGGATCCTCCTTGCCCTCGAATTCCAAGGAGACATAGCCACTGAAGCCAGCCTCCTTCATGATCTTGGCGATGCGGGGATAATCGAGTTCCAAGGTGTACCATACGCCGCCGCCGTGATAAGTCTTGGCCTGGAGCAGCACGCAATCGGGCGCAAGTTGGCGGAGCCGATCGTAGGGATCTTCGAGGAAATTCCCGGTATCGAGCGTTGCCTTCAACCACGGTGAATCCACCGCATCGATCACCCGCTTGACCCCTTCCGGCGTGCGGCCGAGGCCCCAATGGTTTTCCAATCCCATGACAACTCCGCGTTTGCCGGCCTCGGCGGCGAGTTTCTGATAGGCTTCGATCACCCAGCCATAGGCATCCTCTTCATCGAAGCCCTCCAATGGTTTTTCCTGCCCGCGGTTTGCCATGAGGTCATCAAACGACTTCGACGTGCCCCAGGTGCCGGAGTTGACCCGCATGGTGGGAATGCCGAGCTGATAGGCTTGTTCGAGGCAGGCGATCGTGTGGTCAAGGTTGCCCTTGCGCTTGGCTTCATCTGGCGAGAGGAACCCTTGATGCGTGGAATACCCCATGAGATCCATGCCTAACAGAAATGCCCGGCGTTTGATTTTCATCAACTCGGCAGTTTCGGTGGACGTGAGTTGTTTTTGCAGGATTTCGAAACCATCGAAGCCCATCGCTGCGGCATGTTCGAGGCAGACATCGATGGGTCGAAGGTCCTCGCGATTGAAGCCCCAGAACGAATACGACGAAATTCCAATCCGGTTGGGTCGGGCTTTGGCGGGCGGAGTTTTGGTTTCCCCTTGGCCGTGGAGCGGAAGACAAGTGGCGGCGGAGGCAGCGGAGACGGAGGCAAGAAAATGACGACGATTCACGGAGTCATCATGCAGGAATCCATCGAAGCGAAAACCGAAATCGTCGGGATCAGAGCGATGCCCCGGAGCGGGCACGCCAACCGCGCCATGCATGGAACAGGAACGCGCCTGCAAACAGGAACATGAAAAGCGAGAGGAACTGGCCCATCGTCAAAAAGCCCACCATTTTCGCATCGGGTTCCCGGAACTGTTCGCCGATGATCCGGAAGCCAGCATAGAGCGCGAAGAACAAGCCCGTGAGCAAGCCATCCGGCGCCTTGGGAAAACGAACGCGCACGATCCAAAGGATGGAAAACAGGACGGCGCCCTCCAGGAGTCCCTCATACACTTGGGACGGATGTCGGGGTTCAAGGAATTCACCGAGTGTCTTTGAAACTTCCGGATTCATTCGGGCAGAGGCGATCAACTCGTCGATTCTTTCCGCATTGGCGAGTCCGGGATCCACCCGGGTGCAGGCCTGCCACGCAGCGCTTTGCACTTCCATCGGCTCCTCGGCAAGCGAGAGCGGAAATTTGACGGCCCATGCCACCCCGTTGGCAACCCGGCCATAGAGTTCGCCATTGATGAAATTCGCTGCCCGGCCAAAAAACAATCCGAGCGGAGCCACCACACAAAGGCCATCGCCGAGGCCGGTCCAGGTGACCTTGTGTTTTTTGGCGTAGAACCAAGTGAAGATCACCAAACCGAGAATTCCGCCATGGCTCGCCATCCCCCCTTCCCACACCCTCAGCACCATCAGCGGGTCTTCCGCCAATTTCCCCCACCCCACCTTGGGAAGATGATATAAAAACATATAGCCGAGCCTGCCGCCGAGGAACACGCCAAACAACGCGGATGCCGCAATGAAATCGCCGGTCATTTCCGGTTTGAGCACCCACAATCCGCGCCGCGCCAGATTGCGGAGAAGGAAGAAACCCGCGACAAACCCCATCAAATAAGCGAGCCCATACCAACGGAGCTGGATCGCATCGGTAATGCGCAGAAGGACGGGATTGAGATCATGGACGTAAGTCGCGAACACGCCGCAGCTCACACCATCGCCCCCACTGGTGCAAGCCGGGATGCTTCACCGGCCAACTCAGGCACCAACGAGACGCATTCACTGCACACATCCTGCGCCCTGACGAAAGCCACCCCGCCGCTGCCGCAAACCATGAGCAGAAGCAAGGCGCTGCCCTGATTGTCATCCGAAACGCGCAATCACGACTCAACTCTCACGAGGACGAATGCGAATCAGCCGACCCGGAAAACAATCCGGGCCTTGGTAAGGTCGTAGGGAGACATCTCCATCTTGACCTTGTCCCCCACCACCAAACGGATGAAACGCTTGCGCATTTTCCCGGAAATGTGGGCGAGCACTTCGTGGCCACTCTCCAACTTGACGCGGAACATGGTTCCGGCAAGCACAGAGGAGATCTCCCCATCCACTTCCACTGCTTTCTCCTCTTCGTCCTTCGTGGACCGCTTGGGCGGACCGTAACGGTTGCGGTTTCGGCTGCTGGAGGGACGACGTCCCTGGTTCTGTGGGCGCGGAGGCATAATGGCTTGGGATAGAGCGGGGGCACGGAACAAGTGCCCCTTCGCGGGCTTGGGTTAGCGCATCGACTCCCCTCCAGCAATCCCAAAAAATGGAATTCCAGCCATTCCTTTTTCTTTCCTTTCGATTCTCCGTCACCAGCGCTTGCCAAGGAGCCTGCCAACCTCCAAGTTCCGGCTTGCCGCCAGCTTGATACGGAGGCATTCAAAAAATCCGCACCTCGTTTCCACGCCATGCCCGAGATCACCGAAAAAGAACTTCCCGCGAACCTCAAAC
>JBBARN010000072.1:0-6090 GCA_040399845.1 Luteolibacter sp.
GTGAAACCAAAGCCTGGGCGAGCAGCGCGACCGCCAAAACCCAGCAAGCCCGCCTGCTCTGTCTGACCCACAATCTCATGACCCTCATGGAAGAGCAAATCCGCCAGCGCAACGGCGTGATCAACCAAGCCGAATTCAACCGCAAAGCCAAAACCCGCGCCGCCAAAGATGCCTTCAAACCAGGTCCAAGTCATCCCGACGCTCGCCACATCCATCACGCCGTCGAGCGGTTATCCCAGCGCACCGTCAAGTTCATCCGCTGGTTGAAAAACCATTTGGACCTCCAGCGCGACTGGGACCGCGCCATCGCCCGTCTCAACGAAGTCTATGCCCGCTTGTAACCCCAATGTTGGACACCGTTGCATGCCTCTGTCATGAGCTGGTGAGTGGGCATCTGGCTACAAAGCAGCAGCTCAACACGATGAAAGGCTCGCCCCTTCGTCATAGTGAACGATTTGATCGTTTCGACAAATCCGCCGTGGCGACTTTACCCTTGACGGGTTTTCGTTCGGATAGAGGTTCTCAGTAACAATGGATTCGAAAATCTCATTCCGCTCACTCTTAATTTTTGCGATCAACATCCTACTTTGCCTCCAAGTATCCGCCTCGGACCAGCGGCTGCACGGCTTCTGGATCCGGACGAATGAAGGCGTGCCCGCCAAGCGGTGGAACCTTTCTGCGAACGGCACCGGAACCCATGAAACCGATTTCGGGCCTCCTTATCCGGGCTTCGTCCTCACCTCCTACTTCACCTGGACCACCAATGCGGCAAAGAACATCTTCACTTACAAGGTCAGTCGGCAGACTGCCACAGGCAACGGTCCTTACAACTACGACGAGCCCGTGAACCCGGCGAAGTCTTACAGCGAGCCTTACACGCTCACTGGTACCACCAACAAGCTCTGGGCCTACGAGGCCTACACCTACGCTCAGGCAGCCAGCTTAACTGAAGGAAATTCCGTCGGCCCCGGTACTTTGGATACTACATTCAACGAGACCGGCATCGTCCCGTTTATTACGCACGCAGGGCGACCAGGCTCCGACGGTGCCGTGGCAGGCGCGATCCAGCCCGGCGACGGCAAAATCCTCGTGGCGAGCAAACACGCGGACGCTACAGGTCACTACCGCTCCTTCCTGACCCGCTACGACATCGGCGGCACGGTGGATAAGACCTTTAATCAAACCGGTACCCGGCTCATTGAATTCGGGAGGAATTACGAAGAAGTCAGAAGCATTGCGGTCGATCCCCGAACCGACCAGATGATCGTGGCTGGCACAGCTTACGATGACGGCAATAGTTTCTACCCAATCGTCGACGGCACTTTATCCCGGGTCACGACCTCTGGATTATTTGACACCACGTTCAATTCAACTGGCAAGGTTCTCACCGGTGTCAGCGGAAGCGCTTTGTATATCTCCAGTGTCGCCATTCAACCGAATGATGGAAAGATCGTGGTGCTTGGGGGAATCACAAATTCCAAGAATACGGGAGAAACCGTGATCTTCCGCTACCTCAACACTGGACAGCTCGACACCACTTTTAATGGGACGGGAAGTGTCAGCGTTCCGGGCGGCGGTCAATATATCGCCATCCAACCTTCGGACGGGAAAATAGTGGTGGCAGGCCCCAGTTCGTTATCAGGCTACACCCTCTCGCGCATAAATGCCAACGGCACGACGGATACCACTTTCAACCCCGGCGGCCCGGAACCGGGAAAATTCTTAGGTGGAAGCTACACTTACAATTCCGACACCAGACCACCCAGTTTGCTGAGTCTTGCGATCCGTCCTAGCGATGGGAAAATCATAACCGGCGGGACCATCTACTTCTTCAACGGGAGGCAGTTTTTTGTTCTGTGCTCCAACAATTCCGACGGTAGCCCCGACCTTTCCTTCAACGGAACCGGCCGTGTCGTGGATTCGTTCAGCACCGGAACAGACAAAATGGTTGGCGGATCATCATATACCTACCATACTGGTTCCGTCACCAAGCTGGCCCTCCAGCCGGATGGAAAGATTCTTGTGTCCGGACGAGCCATCATTGGTGATTATCCTGACAAAATCCCGAAAACCGCCGTGCTGCGATACAACGCCAACGGCACTCTCGATCCCACCTTCAATGGCACAGGAATGGTCTTCCTCGGAGTTTCCGAAGGTCTTGGTCGCGAACCTACGGGGCTGCTAGTCCAGCCGGCTGATGGAAAAATCGTTGTGTTCGATTCTCAGACCATGATCCGTATCCACGGCCGCGACTATACGCCGCCAACGACGAAAAAATACCACACCGTCACCGTCGCCCGCGTCCTTGCAGCCAAGGGAACCGTCACTGGCACCGGTGGCTATGCGGCAGGCACAAAGGTTGTGCTCAAGGCAAATGCCAAAAAGAGATACCGCTTCCTCGGATGGAAAGAGAAAGGCAAGTGGGTGAACAAGAAAAGCCCCTACAGTTTCGTGTTGAAAGCCAACCGGAAATTGGTGGCCGTATTTGAAAAATATTAACATCACTGTCAGGTCCACAGTTATGATGGTCCGTATTTTTCCTCAACCCCAACCCATCCGTTCGTGATTCATGTCCTTGTGGATGACACGGAATGAATCCACGTCGATTAGTTAGAAACCCCTGCGAGCCAGAGGGCTGAGTGGATCTTGAAATCGATGAGTTTTCCGGCTGCCTCCTGCTTTTCGAGCCAGGCGCGGAATCCAACCAGCGGTACATGGTGGACGATGATGTTCTCTCCGCCTACTCCGTCGGCTTCATTTTCGCGGACGAGGTCGGTGGCGTGGAAATGGTGGGTGAAATTACGAGAGACAGAAATACGATGTAAGGCCCGTCCCTTCGTCAGATAGCTACTCGTTATGAACGATTTGATCGTTTCGACAAATCAGCCGTGATGCCGAACAGTTCTGGGTTTATTCTGATGTTCCTCGCGCAGGAGAGTGATTTCGATCTAGTGAAACCAGGGCCGACAGAAGCGCTTCAGTGGCCATGGCGTGGCATTCAGCCACGCAAAATTCCGCCCAATGTTGGACACCGTTGCATAAGAATCCCTGACTCTGATATCCACTCATACCAGAATCTTCTCAATGAGATGCCCGTGGACATCTGTTAGACGGTAATCGCGGCCTTGGAAGCGGTGGGTGAGGCGGGTGTGATCGATTCCCAGAAGGTGGAGGGCGGTGGCGTTGAGATCGTGGATGTGGACCGGATCTTTGGTGATGTTGTAGCTGAAGTCATCGGTTTCTCCATGGACGTGTCCGCGTTTGATGCCAGCGCCGGCCATCCAGATGCTGAAGCAGCGGGGATGGTGGTCGCGGCCGTAGTTGTCGGCGGTGAGTTTGCCCTGCGAATAGACGGTGCGGCCGAACTCGCCTCCCCAGATGACGAGAGTGTCTTCCAATAGGCCGCGCTCCTTGAGTTCCCAAAGCAGTGCAGCGGTCGGTTGGTCCGTGTCATAACACTGGCTCTTGATGCCGCTGGGCAGATTGTCGTGCTGATCCCAACCACGATGATAGAGTTGAATGAATCGCACACCACGCTCGGCGAGGCGGCGGGCGAGGATGCAGTTGGCCGCATAAGTGCCGGGCTTTTTCGATTCCGGGCCGTAAGCCTCGAAAACCTTTTCCGGCTCTTGGGAGATATCAGAAAGTTCCGGCACGCTGACCTGCATGCGGAAGGCCATCTCGAATTGATCGATGCGGTTTTGCGTTTCCGGATCCTGATAATCGTCGAGCGTGATGCGGTTGAGCTCGCCGAGATCATCGAGCATGGCGCGGCGGCGCGCGGTGGTAACTCCGGGAGGATCGCTGAGGTAAAGGACAGGACTCTTGCCGGGGTTGAAGCGGACACCCTGATACTTCGCAGGGAGGAAGCCGGAACCCCACATGCGTTCGTGAAGCGGCTGGGCGTTGGTTTTTCCGCTTGGCCTGGAAACCATCGCAACGAAGGAGGGCAGGTTTTCGTTCATCGAACCAAGACCATAGGAAACCCACGCGCCGAAGGAGGGACGTCCGCCGATGGTGTGACCGGTCTGAATGAGCGTCATCGCGGGATCATGATTGATCGCTTCCGTGTGCATGGAGCGGATCACGCAGATTTCATCGGCGAGTTTCGCCGTGTGTGGCAAAAGCTCACTGAGCCACATGCCACTTTGTCCATGTTGGGAAAATTTATAAACCGATGGAGCAATCGGAAGCCTCGCCTGCCCGGAGGACATGCCTGTTAGGCGCTGGCCGCCGCGGACGGAATCCGGCAGATCCTTGTCGAACATCGTGGCGAGGCCTGGCTTGTAGTCGAAGGTTTCCAACTGCGAGGGCGCGCCTGCTTGGGTGAGCCAGATCACGCGTTTCGCCTTCGGTGCGAAATGCGGCAGCGGCGAGCCGAAGGGGGAACTTGCTGCAAACAGGCGCGGATTGAGCAATGACGCAAGCGCTGCTGAGCCGATGCCGAGGCTGGCCCTTCCGAGGAACTGCCGGCGGGTGACTTGGAGTGGATCGAAGGGGCGCATCTGTTTCAGGGTTTCGTCATGGTTTCATCCATGCAGAGAATCGTGCCCGCCACACTGGCGAGGGCGGCGAGTTCAACGGGGTCGTATTTCGGATCGACGGGTTTTGTGCCCACGGCGAGAAGAGCTTTCGCGGCTTCAGGATCGGATTTGAAATCGGCGAGCGCGCGCTGGTGGGCGCGGGTGAGGATGGCGGTCTCGGGAGTGCGCGGGCTGCGGGCGAGAACGGCACGGAACCCGAAGGCCAAGCGTTGCGTGGGATCAGCGGAGATATCCATCATCCGGATGGCGAGGAAACGGGCGGACTCCACATAGGTGGGATCGTTCATCAGGTTCAGCGCCTGAAGTGGGGTGTTGCTGCGTGGGCGCTGGATCGTGCAGACCTCGCGGAACGGGACTCCGAAGGAAAGCATGGCCGGATGCGGGACGGATCGTTTCCAATAAGTGTAGAGGCTGCGACGGAAAAGTTTTTCGCCTTTGTCGGGCACATAGGAATTGGTGCCTTTGCCCTCGGTGAGTTGTTCGTAGATGCCGGGCGGGTGGTAGGGCTTCACCGATGGTCCACCGAGCTTCGGCACGAGCAGGCCGCTTGCAGCGAGCGCCTGGTCGCGGATGAATTCCGCCATCAGTCGGTTGCGCCCGCTGCGGGCAAGGAGTCGGTTTTCCGGATCGTTCTCCCGCAGTTCCGGAGTGAAGGCCGCGCCCTGACGATAGGTGGCGCTGGTAACCATCATTTTCATGAGGCGCTTCACGTCCCAACCCTTACCGGAAAAATCCAGCGCGAGCCAGTCGAGCAACTCAGGATGTGTCGGCTGCTCGCCCTGTGATCCGAAGTCCTCGCTGGTTTTCACCAAGCCGTATCCGAATACCTGTTGCCAGAAACGGTTCACAGTCACGCGTGCAGTGAGGGTATTTTCTGGAGAAACGAGCCACTTCGCGAGGCCGAGGCGATTACGCGGAAGGTCGGCAGCCATCGGTGGCAGCACTTCGGGCGTGGCGGGATATACCCGTTCGGCAGGTTGGTCGAAAGCACCGCGTGTGAGGATATAGGTCGGCCGCGGTTCTGGCATTTCCGCCATGACGAGCGTGGTGGGAATGCTGAGTTCTTTGTCATGGATTTTTTTCTTCAGCGCTGTGATTTGATCCGCGACGTTGGCCTTTTCCGCCTCTGCCAGTTCGGCGCGGAGCTTCGCGATTTCCGCCTCGATGGCAGGTGCCGGCAGCTTTAGTTGCGGTGGGCTGTTCTCGCGGATTGATGCATTGTAATTGCCGTTACCCAGCTCCGGGACGTTGTTGAAGAACGCCTTCATCGAGTAAAAATCGCGCGCTGTGAACGGGTCGTATTTGTGATCATGGCAGCGGTTGCAGTTAAACGTCTGAGCGAGCCAAACGGAGGCAGTGGTCTCAGCGCGGTCAGAGGCGTATTCGTTGAGGAACTCCTCGGGATCCACTCCTCCCTCCTCGTTCATCATGCTGTTGCGGTTGAAGCCCGTGGCGATGCGCTGTTCCATCGTTGGGTTCGGCAACAGGTCGCCCGCGAGTTGTTCGATGGTGAATTGGTCGAAGGACAGGTTGCGATTGAAGGCTG
>JBBARN010000072.1:6190-32288 GCA_040399845.1 Luteolibacter sp.
GGTGCGCCTTGTTCGATCCAAAGCCGCAGCTTTTCCTTCTGCTCTTTGGTGATCGTTTTGTGCGTCTTGGGCGGCGGCATTACCTCGTCTTCATCCGTGCTGTGGATGCGCTCCCAGAGAGCGGATTTTTTCAAATCGCCGGGCACGATCGCGATCACTCCATCGTTGTCGGCGGTCGCTCCCTCACGGGTGTCGAGCCGCAAGCCTGCCTCACGATGCTTTGGGTCGAAGCCATGGCAGGCGTAGCAGTTGTCGGAAAGGATCGGGCGGATCTCGCGGTTGAAGCTGATGGTTTCCGCCCACGCACAGCCAACCATGCCGGTGAAAAGCGGCAAGCAGCGGGAGAGCAACGTCTTTGGAAACATGGGAATGACGAAACGATTACAGCGGAAAAATGGAAGGTTTTTAGACATGGTGATCTGGGAGAACGGCCCCCCCCTTCCCTGCCGCCCGAATTTGAAGACATCAAACTGCTTTTGTTAGACGACTGCGTTCCATGCCTTTCTCATCACGGCTGCTTGTGAGTCACCCGCCGCAGCCACTCGCGAGCTTTTTCGCGTGCTTCGCAAGGCCGGAGTGACCATGCGTCGTTGTGATTGCGAAAGCCGGTGCCGAGGAAAGTCAGATCGGCGTTTGGCAGGAGTGGGCGGAGATAGGTTCCGGTTTCCCGGGCATTCGCACCTTCGCCGCAAATCAACTGCGGGCGATTTCCGAGTCGCTTGAGCCTTGCAAGGGCTGATTCGCGATCAGAACCCGGATACGGCCACTTCCTGATGCCGTCGTAGTGGCTGTAGGCAAAAAAAGCGCACCACAGCTTCGCCGTTGCGTCGTCGTGAAGGCCGAGGTAGTTGCAGGCGATGGCTCCGCGGGAAAATCCGGCGAGTACAACTCGGGTTTCGTCTCCGCTGAATTCACGACAGACGCCAGTCACGGCTTCACGGAGATTTCTCAGAGTCGGCTGAGGATCGTGGTCCGGTGCATCACCCCACCACTTGATGGCGATTTGATCGCCTCGGGTGTTCAAATAGGGCACGCAGAGCCAGATGAAGCCACGCCCGGCGGAGAGACCGTAGCCGAGATTGCTGCCTTCAGGTTGGCCGGTGCTCACGTCGCCGAACTTGTTGGTGTAGCCGCCGTTTCCTGCGAGTTCGACGATCACGGGCCACTTCACGTCCGCTTTCCAATCGGCGGGCAGGTAAAGCACGCTCAGTCCATGGCGGACACGTTTTCCAGCCGCAGGCGCGCCTGCGCTCAAGGCGGGCACTTCAAGATCCGGCGGCACACTTCGGATGTCCGGCAACTCAGCTGCAAGGAGCGTCGGGAGAAAAAGGGCGGCAGCGAGCAAGCGTATTGGGGAAATGGTGATGATGAAAGGCTCCTCCCGTTGTCGGGATGCGGGGCTTGATCATGAGTTTAGGCAACTTCGATCTTCAGGCTCGGATCGGTTTCGCAGGCTTCGACGATTGCGTTGTAGCCGGCGATGAGTTCTTCAAATGTGTTGCGTCTCTTGCTTCCATCAAACGTCGTCCATTCCAGCATGTTGGCGACGAGGAACTGGGTGATGTCGAGGACTTCGATCACTTTGCTTTTTCCTATTTGATCAGCCAAGTCTTCGGCATGTAGAGCTCCGATTCGAGTCGAAATGATCAGCGGGCGAAAGCCACGTCTTCGGTTGGCCAGGCATCGGTCGATCAATTTCGGTTCGGGAGCACTGGTGACGTGAATAATCGTGTTGCCGATACGGATTTCTCCGACCTCGGCAAATGGAGTGCGAAAGTGCAAATGATATTCTGTGTCTTTGTGCGCCTTAAGCATGACTAAACTTGCCTCTACCAAATAGGTCATGACCCGGGCAATCTGGCTGCCATTTCGAGCTGATGATCTCCGCTGGACTGCTTGGTCGAGCAAACTTGTGATCGTGGCTCGGATCGACTCGACGCCAGTCAACCTGAGCCGGAAAGGTCCGGCGACATTGTTTGTTTTGCAGTGAGAGAATCCCATGAAATTTGTTTGCGATTGAGTTCAGGCGGAAATTCGTGCGTGCCAGGAGAGAGTGGTCCGCTGTTGTTCCCTGCAAACGAACTCAAGGCCATGTTCCAAAGGATTGCGGAAAAGGCTCAGTACGGGGCGCTCTATGAAGTTGCGGACGACACAGAGGTAGTAGCGGTCCCTCAGCAGATCGGCCACCATGTGTTCCTTCTGGGTCATCCGGATCTCACCCTGTGATCCGGCAATGCCTTTCACCTCTACCGCTAAAAACAGCCCGCTCGAGGCGGGCTGGACGCGAAAATCGAACCCACAACCGAAGCGGGTGACGTTGGTGAGGATATGGCCAGTGAAATCGACAAGTTTCGGGAATGATGATTCGAAAAAACCCTCGGCGGCCGCGCCGGTGATCAGGCGCTTGGAGAAAGTTTCATTTTCCAAGTTGTCTTCGTTGAGCGCGGCCAGCTCTTCCATGCCATCCGGGAGTGGTGTGACGGAAGTGAGCAGAAGCGGCGAAAGAAGACGGTAGAACTCTGGCAAGGTTAGTTGGCTGAAGCGTTCGTAGGCTTCCCGGCAGTGGTCACGCATTGGGCGCTTGTGCCAGCCTTGGCGTGAATTCGGGAAGAGCGGGTCAAACTCCTGCATGTAATTCTTGATCGATGTCGGCTTGCCGCCAAGGGCATAGCCCATCGCATTGTATGCTTCCGAGAAATTAGAGAAACCCAGACACTTCAATCCCTCTCGATCAAACTTGGAGAGAAATAGGCCCGCCAACATTAAGCGTTCGCGTTGGGAGAAGGTCTTCATCCGATCAAGAGCCTCTGGCTGACAAGCATATGGGGGAGAGCGCGGAGCCATTCCCAGAATATCCCGCAGCGGGAAGCCGCAAGGCCACCCATTTTCCCGGCTAGAGAGAGATCTTGGCAGGGAAAGCTGGCCCAGACGATCTCGCCCTCGGGAATTTCCGTGCCGCGGACCTGCTCGATGGAGCCAAGGTGGAAATGGCCGGGGCCATGGTTGGCGATGTAGATTGCAGCTTTCTTCGGGCAAATGTCATTCGACCAGACGGGCGTGCAGGCGTGTTTTGCTCCTTGGGTAACAAGGCCACTACCGGCGAAGAAATCGACGAAGGTTGGAGGGCGGGCAGTCACAAACTCATTTGAACAGTGCATGAGGCATCCGTCAATGGCAAACTCCGGAAGAGAGAATGGCGGAGGTTGGCGGAATTCCAAGGACGGAAATCGGCAGACAAAGCGGCACGCGGGGTTAGCGAGCACGAACCTGGGGAGAATCCTGACAAAGTCCGAGCCGGTCTAGCCGGAGTCAAACGCTGAGAGCTGAATTCCTGAAAGCAAAAGGCGGGATCAGGATGAGCCAGAGAAGGGCGGAAGGAGACCAGGTGGCGATGGAGAAAAATCGCTGATGAAAGGCTCCTCCCTCTGTTATGTTAGATCATTCAAGCTTGAGCAACATGCCGGAACACGGGGGCATTGCAGAGATTTCGAAGCTTCCGTTATGGCTGCCCATGTCTTTGTCGGTCCAGTATTCCGTGATGCGTTTTTCACCCTTGAAACTGATCGTCCGCTTGACGGGCGCGTCGTCCCAATTGAGGAGGGCGATCCACTCGGTGTTGCCATCCGTGAGGCGTCCGATGGTGAAGGATTCGTCGGCAAAACGAAACGCGCCTTGGGGCGGCGGCACGGCTTTGCGCAGGATGGAAACGAGGTTGGGTGTGAGCTTGGGGAGATCATCGCCGCTGAGCAGCATGCCACCCGTGGAACGCAGAAGAGTGGCGTGGAAAAGCAGGTTGTCGAAGGTGACCTTGCCGGTGGTGACAGGTTTGCCATCGGGGCCCATGATATCCTTGGAACTGGCATCACCGAGCAGCAAGGAATCCGGGTCGATCGCCCAAATTTTGCCGTTTTGCCAGGTCCGGTAAAGGTTTTCCCGCCCGGTTGACGTGAAGGAATTCCACTTGCGGGAAATGTCCATGCTGCTGCGGGAGCCGTGGATGAGGCCGAGTGAGGGCCAGAGCGGGTGATTGCAGCCAAGGATGAAGCCTTTTTCAGAGCCGCGCAGGATGGCTTGCATCCCTCTGCGGTAAGCCTCGATGCGGGTGGCGGTGGGATCGTGAAGCTTGGCTCCGTGCATGGTTCCCCAAAAGTTCGCATCGAGTTTGAAATAGGTGACGCCCCAATCGCGAGTCATGGTCCGGAAGGTTTCCTCAAGCCATTGCTGGGCACCCGGGTGGGTGGCATCCAGCGCATACCAGGGGCCAAGACGCCAGCCGCCGAAGGTGACTTTATTCGAAGGCAGCGGCTTGCCATCGGCATCTTTCATGAACCATTCCGGATGCTTTTGGAAAAGCTTGGACTCGGGGCTTGCGACGAAGGGCGCGACCCAGAGTGCGGGTTCGAGGCCATCGGCTCGGATTTGCTTGAGGACATTTTGCACGCCCCCGCCAAAGGCCTTTCCGGTATCGAGCCAATCGCCCATCCACGGTTGGTAGCCATCATCGATCTGGACATACTTGAGTGCGGGCAGGTTCTGTTTGATCCACGCGGAGTTGGAAGCGACGTCTTTCGAAGTGACGCCGGGGCCGAAACAGATCCACGACGACCATCCGCAGGGAATGGGGCTGTGCTTGAGGGGGGGATGGTGGTGATTGAGGCGTTGTGCAAGTTGATCGAGAAGGGCTTCCCGATCCTCGCCGGAATCGACGGACATGCTTTCCAAATTGAAGGACTTGCCGGGTGCGAGTTCGAGATTTTCCAAATCCTGGGAAACGCGCAGGTGCTCGGAATCGAAGCTGAAACGTCCGGCAAAACGGTGCGACGAAGTGAATGCGAGGAGCAGGCGCTTGTCGCCCTCCGGCGCCAGAGAGAGCATGTTGTAAACGGTGAAAAGCCCCTTCGGCGCAGGGATGCGGTAATGCTTGCTGTCCGTGTAGGCACCGAGGTCTTGTGGCTTGGCGAAGGTGCCCGCAGTCTGCGAAAGCTTGGTAAAACCTTCACCATAGAGACGAGTCTCGGCCGGCAGCGTATGAGGCGCATCGAACAACACCACCTCGCTGACCCTAACAGATACGCCGCCCCGGTTGGTGAGAGTCCAATGCATTTCCCCGGATTTGACGCTGCGGGTCAGGACGATTTCCTTGGGGGCGACAGCACCATCACTGAGGATCACCGTGGCTTGTGCGGCATTGAGCGAGGCTTGCAGGGAGGCTACATCGGCCCGCAGATGGCTTGCACCCATCAAAGTGCAGAGGAGGATCATGCGGGAAACGGTGTGTGGGGACGGAATCATGGCGTTGGGATATCTGCTAGAAGCGTGCGAAGAGCTTGGTTCCAGTGCGTGCGGATGGTGCACATGAAGTTTACTCTGCTGCAAAGGGTTTGCTTCCTGCGGCTCCTTCCGCGCGGCAAAGAAAAGGCCAGCCTCGACTGCATCTACGGCACCCCGATCGTCTCAAGCAAGGTTGGTGAAAACCGCCTGCACGTCATCGTCGTCCTCGAGTTTGTCCACGATGTTTTCCACGTCCACCATTTGCTCTTCGGTCAGCTCGATGGGCTGGTTGGGCAAACGTTGCAGGCCGGACTTGGTGGCGGTGATGCCGAGGGCTTCGACGGCTTGGCTGAGCTGCGCGAAGGACGTGTAATCGCCGATCACTGAGACGACGTCATCATCCACGGAGAGTTCTTCCAGGCCGGCATCGATGAGTTCCAGTTCGATTTCCTCGAGGTTTTTCCCTTCGGGCACGGGAAACTCGATCACCGTCTTGCGCGAGAACATAAAATCCAGCGCGCCGGAGTTGGCGAGTTGGCCGCCGTTTTTGTTGAAGATGGTTTTGATGTTGGTGACCGAGCGGTTCGAGTTGTCCGTGGCGCACTCGATGAAAAACAGCGAACCATGCGGGCCCTTGCCTTCGTAGCTCACTTCGGAAATTTCCGATGCGTCCTTGCCGGCAGCGCGCTTGATCGCGGCCTCGATGTTTTCGCGGGAGAGGTTTTGCGCCTTCGCATTGTTGATCGCCACCCGCAGCGGGGCGTTGGATTCAGGGTCCGGCCCGCCGTTTTTCGCGGCAAGCGTGATGGACTTGGCAAGCTTGGGAAACACTTTGGACATTGTGGCCCAGCGTGATTCCTTGGCACGGCGGCGGCATTCGAAGGCTCTTCCCATGGTTTGAAAGTGGTTGGATTTGGCTCCCGACAGGCGCGTCGGGAAGCGGATTCAAGCAGGCCCGTGCAGAAGCTCAAGGCTCGATACCGCGGACGAAAATTTCCACCGTCTCGGAGATCCAGCCCTCGCGATCGAGATCCGAAAGCCCCGAAGTCCGCCGCAGCAGTCCGCCGAAAAGCGAGGACGTGAACACCTCCGCGAAGGCCATTCCATTCAAATCCGCCCGCACCAGGCCGTCGCCTTTTCGCTGCTCCAGATAAGCCGCGATGCTGCGGTGCAGAGGTTCGAGCACATCGCCGATGAGCTCCTTGCACAAAGTGGGCCGCCGCCGCCCCTCGCCGATCATTGCCCGTGCCATGCCTTCGCAGCGTTCGAGCGATTGGTTGTAAACCCGCGCAAAACGCTCCAGGTCTTCCCGCAAATTTCCACTGAGCGCCGCCGGGCATTCGCAAAGCGCGCTGAACTCCACCGAAGTTTCCTGCACCACCGCCGCGAGCAGTTTTTGCTTCGATTCAAAGTGCCGGAACAGCGTGACCTCATTGCAGCCGGCCCGCTCGGCGATCCCGCGCGTCGTCGCGGCCTCGATTCCCTTGTCGCCAAACTCCGCCCGCGCCGCATCGATCAGCTTCTGGCGGGTGCTCAGGCCTTCGGTTGCTGGGGTTTTTGTTAGATCCGCGCTCACAGGGAGGAATTTCGTGCAAGTAATCACTTGCATGCAAGCAAAATTTCGGCTCCATTCCCGGGCGACCCATGCCAAGCGAATTCCTCCTCCGCCGATTCCTGAGCGTCGTTCCCGTGCTGGCACTGGGGGCCTGCGCGTCCGTCGGACCGAATCACGAGACCCCCGCCATGGAGCTGCCCGCCTCGTTTTCCCAAGGCGGAGTGAAGTGGAAACGGCAATCGCCGGAGACCCTCCCCGTGCCCCGGGCTTGGTGGAAACTCTACCGTGATCCGACATTGACCTCGCTCGTGGATCGCTCGCTGGCGATGAACCAGAACCTCGCCGCCTCCGCCGCCCGCGTCCGGCAGGCCCGCGAACTGAGCAATCAGGCCCGCTCGCTCTATTTCCCGAACGTCACCCTCGGCACCAATGCCGAGCGCTCGAAAACCCGTTTCCGCGGTCCCGGCGGTGGCTCGAATCTGGAAAGCAGCTTCACCGTGCCTGTCGATTTCAGCTACGAACTCGACGTTTGGGGAAAAGTCCGCCGCCAAGTCGAATCCGCCAGTGCCTCGGAAGCCGCTGCGCAGGAAACCCTCAACGCCCAGAAACTCAGCATCGCCGGCGAAGTCGCCCAAACCTACTGGGCCCTGCGCGCCGTGGATGCCGACCGCGCGATGCTGGCAAAGACCCTGGAAATCCGCCGTCGCGCCCTCGGCCTGCTCGGAGCCCGCCGCGAGGCTGGCAGCATCAGCGGGCTCGATTTCGCCCGGGCGGAAACCGAAGTTGCCACCGCCGAGGCCGACCGCATCCGGCTGGATCAGAATCGCGTGCAGCTCGTCAACGCCCTCGCCGTGCTCACCGGCTCCGCCGCTACCGGCTCCAGCGTTCCCGATCGCCCCGAGCTTCCGCAGCCGCCTTCCGTGCCGGGCACCGTGCCTTCCGAACTCCTCCGCCAACGCCCGGACATCCGCGCCGCCGAACGCCGCGTCGCTGCCGCCAATGCGGACATCGGAGTCGCCGCCGCCGCGTTTTACCCGTCCTTCACTCTCAATTCAATGGGCGGATTCGACGCCACGCGCATGGCCGATCTTTTCCAAGCCTCCTCGCTCGTCTGGTCCCTCGGCGCAGGGGCCGTCACACCGATCACCGGGCAAAAATACCTGCGTGCGCAAAAAGCCGCCGCCGTCGCCGCCCACGATGCTGCCAGCGCGGAGTATCGCCAGACGGTGCTCGAATCGATGGGCGAAGTGGAAAACGCGCTGCAAGGCAGCACCATCCTCCAACGCCGCGAAGTCGCCCAGGATCAAGCCCTCGCCGCTGCCCGCAAGACCTTCGATCTTTCGGTGAAACGCTTCAACTCCGGCCTCGTCAGCTTCCTCGATGTGGTGGACGCCGAACGCACACGCCTCGATGCCGAGCGCGCCGCCAACGCCATCCGCGCCGAGCGCCTCGCCCTCTCCGTTTCCCTCATCAAAGCCATCGGCGGCGAATGGTGATCGCCGCCCCAACTCTCCTTTTTCCCATGAGACCGCTCATTCTAACAGCCACGCTGATCGCCCTTTCCTCCTGCGGAAAAAAAGACGCCGCCGCCGGTGGCGCCCCGCCCAACATGATGGACCGCGAGCAGGCGGTGGAAATGATGACCATCACGGTCATGCCCATGAAGGAAAGCGTCGGCCTCGTCGGCAGCATCGCCGCCAATGAAAGCGCCGAACTCCGCCCGGAAATCCCTGGCGTGATCAACTCCATCAACTTCGAGGAAGGCGCAGCAGTGAAAAAAGGCGATCTGCTTGCCAAACTCGATACCCGCGAACTCGAAGCCCAACTCTCGGAAGCCCGCGCCGGATTCCTCCTCGCGGAACAAAACCTCAAGCGCAACCAATCGTTGTTGGAAGACGATGCCGTTTCCAAACTCGAAGTGGACGCCGCGGTTGCCGATCATACCAAACTCAAGGCCGCCATCGATCTGTTAGAAGTTCGCCTCGCAAAATCCTCCATCATCGCACCCTTCGATGGCGTCGCCGGCGATCGCACTTTATCCGTCGGCGATTATGTCACCTCGCAATCGATCATCACCACCGTCGATGACCTTTCACGATTGAAAGTGGAAATGTCCGTGCCGGAACGATATCTTCCCAACCTCAAACCCGGCACCACCTTCACCCTCCGCGCCGCCACCTCCGAAGCAGGCGGGGAAACCGCCGGAAAAGTCTATTTTGTTTCACCCCGCATCGATGAAGCCACGCGCTCCACGCTGGTGAAAGGTTATGTCACCGATCCTCCGCCCTTCCTCAAGCCCGGCATGTTTGCCAACATCAACCTCGTGCTCCGCACCGTGGAAGATGCGCTGGTAGTTCCGGAAACCTCTATCCTCTCCACTGCCCGTGGTACGGTGATCATCGTACCAGCGCAAAAGGACGGAGCCACCGTCGCGGACTTTGTCCCTGTCAAAACCGGCTTGCGCGTGCCGGGATTTGTCCAGGTCAGCCAGGTCGGCCCGCCGATCAAGGCCGGTGACAAGATCGTTTCCTCAGGCGTCGGCGGCTTGATCCTCTTTCCCGGCGTGAAACTCAAAGCCGTGGATCCCGTCGTCAAACCCGGCATGCCCGAAGCCACAGACCGCAAGCTCGAATGATAGTTTCCGATACATCGATCAAACGCCCCGTGCTCACCATCGTGGGCGCGCTGATCCTCATGCTGTTGGGCATTCTGTCCTTCCGCAACCTGCCGGTGCGCGAGTATCCGGACACGGACGTGCCCACGGTTTCCGTCACCACCGTCTATCGCGGTGCCTCGGCGGAAGTGGTGGAAAGCCGCATTACCGAGCCGCTGGAAGAACAACTCTCCGCCATCGATGGCATCCGTGTTCTGAAATCCTCTTCTGCGGAACAGGCATCGCGCATCACCATCGAGTTCAATCTGGATCGCGATCCCGACGAGGCGGCCAACGATGTTCGCGATCGCGTGAGCCGGGCCCGCGACCGCCTGCCGGATGAGGTGGACGAACCCATCATCGCCAAGGAAGAAGCGGATGCCCAACCGGTGTTGTGGCTGACCTTCACCTCGGATCGTTTCTCCCGCACCGAACTCACCGACGTGGTGGATCGCATTGCAAAACAACGCATCCAAACCGTCCCCGGCGTGGGCACCATCTTCATCGGCGGTGAACGCCGCTTTGCGATGCGTCTGTGGCTGGATCCGGACAAGCTGGCTTCCTATCAACTCACCACCACCGATGTGGAAACCGCGCTTGCCGATCAAAACGTGGATGTTCCCGGCGGACGCATCGAATCCTACAACCGCGAGTTCACCGTCAGAACCCAGGGCGAACTCGCCAACGCCGCCGCCTTCGAGGAACTGATTATCGCCACCCGCGGCAATAGCCAAATCAAACTCAAGGACGTCGGCCGCGCGGAGCTGGGTTCGGAAGATTACCGAACCCGCACCTATTTCAATGGCGTGCCCACCGTCGGCCTGGGTGTTGTCAGGCAATCGAAATCCAACCTGCTCGAAGTGGCAGATGGAGTGAAAAAACTCATTCCCACCATCGAGTCGGAACTGCCGGATGGCATCAAGGTAGAGGTGGGTTATGACAGCTCGGTCTTCGTGCAGCGCTCGGTGGATGAAGTTTATAAAACCTTCATCGAGGCCTTCATCATCGTCATCATCGTGATCTTCGTCTTCCTGCGGGATTGGCGTGCGGTGTTCATTCCCATCACGGCCATTCCGATTTCCATCATCGGCACCTTTGCGATCATTTCCGCGCTAGGCTTTTCCATCAACATCCTCACCCTGCTCGCCCTCGTCCTCGCCATCGGCCTGGTGGTGGATGATGCCATCGTGATGTTGGAAAACATCTACCGCCGCATCGAGGAAGGCGAAACGCGCATCCAAGCATCCGTGCTCGGTGCGAGACAGGTGGCTTTCGCCATCATTGCCACCACGCTCACGCTTGCCGCCGTGTTCCTGCCGGTGGCTTTCCAGTCCGGCTCCACCGGTCGATTGTTCTATGAGTTCGGTTTCTCCCTCGCCGTCGCGGTGATGGTATCCATGGTGGTGTCGCTCACAGTCACACCCATGCTTTCCTCCATCATGCTCAAGGGAGCGGATCCGGAAACAGGGCATCTTCCACATGGTTGGTTGTATCGGGTGACGGAACCTTTCTTTGTCCTGGTCAACCGCGTCTTCGGTTCCGTGCTCCGCGTTACCATGAAGGCATGGCCGCTGGTGATCATTCTAACAATCGGTTTCCTCGCGCTCGCACCGATGGCATACAAAGGCCTTCAGAAGGAACTCACTCCCATGGAGGACCGCGGAAGTTTCATCTCCATCTTCAGCGGTCCTCTGGGATCGCATCCGGATTATACTTTCAATTATATCAACAAGATGGCCGGCGTGATCGAGCGCCAGCCTGAGTTGGAACGATACTTCTCCGCCACAGCCCTCGCCCGTGGTGGACCCGGCTCCGGCAATCAGGGCTTGGTCTTTTCCACGCTCAAACCCTGGGAAGATCGCGACAAGTCCACGCAGGACATCGTCGCCGAAATCAATGGCACTTATGCTGCGGAAGTGACCGGCGGACTTTCATTCGCCATCATTCCCAATCCGCTCGGCAACCGCAGTTTCAGCGAAAGTTTCCAGTTGGTGCTGCAAGGCAGTGATTTCGACAAACTGCAAACTTACGGTGAGGAAATCCTCACCAAAATGCGCGCCAGCGGAACCTTCGAAGGCGCGCGCTCGGAACCGAAAACCGACAAACCCCAACTCGATGTGAGCATCGACCGCGCCCGCGCCGCCGACCTCGGCGTGCCTGTCGCCCGCATTGCCGCCACGCTGGAATCGCTCTTCGGTGGCCGGCAGGTGACACAATACAAACAGGAAAGCCGCCAGTATGATGTCATCGTCCAGATCGAGGATGCCGCGCGCCTCACTCCATCCGATCTCGGGAAAGTCTATGTGCGTTCGGACCGTGGCGGACTTGTGCAGCTGTCCAATGTGGTGACGCAAAAAGAAACCATCACGCCGGAAGAATATCCCCACTTCAACCGCCTTCGCTCGATCACCGTCAAGGCCCGCCTCGCCCCTGGCAAAACGATTGGCGATGGCGTGGATTTCATCGATGGAGTCGCGTCGGACATCCTGCCGGAAGGATATAACTATACCTGGGATGGTGAAACCCGCGAGTATGTGGAAAGCGCCAGTGATACCTTGCAGTTGTTCGCGCTCGGATTGCTCTTCACCTTCCTGATTCTCGCCGCGCAGTTCGAGAGCTGGATTCACCCGGTCACCATCTTCACCGGCGTCGCCCTCGCGCTCACCGGCGGAGTCATCACACTCTATGCTTCCCGCTTCTGGGGCATCCCGATGACTAACAACCTGTTCGCGCAGTTTGGTTTGATCCTGCTCATCGGCCTCATTGCCAAAAACGGCATTCTCATCGTCGAGTTCGCCAACCAATTGCAGCTTGAAGGCAAGGAATGTTTCGACGCCGTGTGGGAAGCCACAACCCTGCGTTTCCGCCCCATTTTGATGACCTCCATCGCCACCATCGGCGGCACCCTGCCGCTCGCCCTTGCCAGCGGTGCCGGCGCCGAATCCCGCAACCCGCTCGGCGTGGTCGTGGTGGGCGGCATGTCCATCGCCACCGTGCTCACCTTGTTCGTTGTGCCCGTCTTCTATCTCACCTTCGATTGGCTCGTCCGCAAAATCACCGGCCACTCCAGCGCCCAAGGCCTCCGCCGCGCGGCGCGTGTCGAGGAAGAAGTGGAAGCAGCAGGAAAATCAGCCTGAGTGTATCAGAATCTGCCGAATGATTCCGGCACGAAAAACCGGGTCGTCGTTCCCATTGGAGTGACAGTTGCCCATTGAGTCATTGCGAGCGGTTGGCATTCTCCCCATACTGGCCGATTACCCGATCGAGTAATCAAGTGCCACTCCCTCATAGGGATGACAAGGAGCTGAGGATTTCACATGATGAGGATGAACCCGATGGCAGGATCCACCGTCTTGCCCCTCTTCGCTGAAAAACCTCCTCACAAAATCCATCCACCCATGAAGTTCTCCCCATTCCCGATCTTGGCCATTCTTGCCCCACTGATTGGCCATTCCCAGGTGTTCGCACAAGCCACTTGGACCGGCCTTGGCTCGGTCGAGGCTCCCGCCATCTGGAGCGACTCCCTCAACTGGTCCGGCACGGCACCCACCAATGGTGGCAGCACCGCACTGATATTCCTCAATTCCGCCGCCAACTCTGTTTCCTCCAACGATCTCACCGGCCTGACCGCCACCAGCATTTCGGTGCCTGCAAACGACGGGGGAATTCCGACGGCAGTCAATATCAAGGACAATATCGTTTCTGGAAATTCCATTTCCCTCACCGGAGGCATTACCGTCGGAACCGGCAACTGGCAAACCTTCAACTTCGACATCGCGCTTGGCAATGCCGCCCGGGCCATGGCCATCAGCAACGGACGGCTTTACCTCGGCGGCGTCCTTTCCGGGACCGGCGGAGCACTCACCAAGTCTGGTGGCGGCGACTTGTGGCTTCTGAACGCCAACTCCTTCACCGGCAGTGGAAACAATGTCGTCAATAGCAGCATACCCGGGGCAGGAACCTATGCCCAAGGACTGCTCTTCAGCGGAGCGGGTTCCGGCAATGTGGTCATCCAAAACACCGCTGCCCTCGGAAGCGCCTCCAATTCCATTCGCTTCACAGGCAATGGCTCGGGAAACCTCAACCTCCAGACCAATGCCAGCGTGAATGCGTGGTCGGTGTTCAGTGGCACGGGGCATGGCGGCACCATCACCGCAGGCCGCGCCACAGCCGGAGCAGGCTTCGTCCATGCCCTCGGCGTGCTCGACCTCAGCAGCGTGACGATGACCCTCAATACCGGAGCCAACATCACCAGCGGCACCGCAGGAGTAAGTTTCACCTCACTCAGCATGTCAGGGGGAAATGACAACAACCCCGTCACTCTTGCAGGCAGCGCAGCCATCAGTATCGGCACTGCCGGCATCACCAACAACACCAATCTCACCCGCCGCCTGCAGCTCGATGGAACCAACGCCGGCAACACCATCGCCGTCATCTCCGATCGCGCTCCGGGAGCGGCTGCTGGCACGGGCAAAGTGAACCTCATCAAGGCAAACAGCAGCACCTGGACGCTGACTGGAGACAACACCTATACCGGCACCACCACCCTTAACTCCGGCGTTCTCCAGCTCGGCAACGGGGGCACATCCGGGGCCTTGTCTGCATCCAGCACCATCACCAACAATGCCACCCTCGCCGTCAACCGCTCCAACACGGTCACTCAGGGCATCGACCTAGCCCCGACCATCTCCGGCACCGGCACCCTTAGAAAATCCGGTTCGGGAAATCTCATCCTCAGCGGAGAAAATCTAACCGCTGGCACGCCCCGCGACGTGCTTGTCTTTTCCGGAGGCGGTTCCGGCACCGTCACCCTCACTCACAGCTCCGCCCTTGGAGCCGCCGGCAACACGGTCCGCTTCAGCGGTGGTGGTTCCGGTATTCTGGATTTGCAGACCGACTCCAGTGTGAATGCCTACAACATTGCAAGCGGAGCCTTCAACGGCGGCACCATCGTCGCCAACCGTGCCACTTCCGGTGACTTCATCACCCACGCGCTCGGATCCATCGAACTCAGCAGCGTCACCCTCACCATCAACACCGGCAGCAACGTCAACGACAGCGCCTCCGTTTCCTTCACCGAGTTGAAGATGAGTGGTGGAAATGATAACAACCCGGTCACCCTTGCTGGCGATGCGGATATCAGTTTCGACACCGCATCCATCACCAACAACGGCTTTCCCAAGCGCCTGCGCCTCGATGGCACCAGCCCAAACAATATCGTGAACGGCGTGATCTCGGATACCAACAACGCCACCATCGGCGCCAAGGTGAATCTGATCAAGTCCAACTCCGGCACCTGGCACCTCAAGGGAAACAACACTTATACCGGAGACACGACTGTTTCCGGCGGACGTCTGAAACTTGATTTCCCCTGCCTGGATGACAGCGCAGCCGTCAGTGTGGATGGAGTGCTCGAATTGAACCATGCCAGCGTTGATACCGTCGGCTCGCTGACCCTTGGCGGAAATCTGAAGGGGCCTGGCGAATACAATCAGGCCAACAGCGATGGCTTCATCACCGGCAGTGGAACCATCAAGGTGCTCGGGGCGAATGCATTTGATACCTGGGCCACACAAACGATCACGGCGATCGAACCGCTAGCCGATGCCAGCGCCGGTGGTGATCCGGATGCCGATGGAGTTTCCAATCTCGCTGAATTCGCCTTCAACGGCGATCCCCTCAGCGGTGCGGACTCCGGCTCCGTGCATGTCTTCACCGCAGATAGCGATGATGTGGGCACCGACAAGGAACTCATTCTCACCCTCGCCGTGAGAAAGGAAACTCCCGCCGCGCCGGCCTTTTCGGGTTCTCCGCTTGAACTCAGCGTCGCCGGCATCACTTACACCATTGAAGGCAGCGTGGATCTTTCCAGCTTCAATGCCAGCGTCTCTGAAGTCACTCCGATCACCAACGGCCTTCCGGATCTTGATGCGAATCCGGACTACGAATACCGCAGCTTCAGCCTCGGGGGCTCCAATGGACTTCCCGGCAAGGGCTTCCTCCGCGCCAAAGTCCGGAACTAACTCCCTGCTCCTGCCATGATCCCGAAGCTCGCCCTCGCCGCCATCCTCTTCGCCGCCACCCTCATGCGCGGCGCTGCGGATGATCGTTTCCTCAAAGCCCACGGCACCGAAATCCGGGACGCCAAAGGCAAAACAGTCCTTCTGCGCGGGGTGAACCTCGGAGGCTGGCTGGTCTTCGAACCATGGATGTGCCCGATGGATTCATCGGGCACCCTGAAGGATGATTTCTCCGCACGCGAAGTGCTCGCCAAACGCTTCGGCACCGCCAAAGCCGAGGAACTTCTCCGCGTCTATCAGGAAAACTGGATCACGGAAAAGGACTTCGACAACATCGCCGCCCAAGGACTCAACGCCATCCGCATTCCCTTCTGGTATCGCAATATCCAGACGGAAGAAGGCGCATGGATCCCCGGCGGCCTCGAACGTCTCGACTGGGCTGTGTCAGAGGCATGGAAACGTGGCATTTACTCGATCATCGATCTCCACGGTGCCCCCGGTGGCCAAACCAACGGGGTGAGTGTGGGTCGCAAGCGAGAGAAAGCAGAATTCTGGAACAACGATGCCCATCTCCGCCGCACCGCCGCCATCTGGCGAAAGGTGGCACAGCATTACAAAGGCAACCCCGCGGTCGCCGCCTATGATCTCCTCAATGAACCCGCCGATGCCCCATCGCTCGGTGCCTTGTGGAGTTCTTATGATTATCTCTATCGGGAAATCCGCGCGGTTGACCCAGACCATATCATCACTGTGGAAGGTTGTGTAAATACGAGGGTAGGCGACAAACACATCCACTGGGGCTGGGACGCGCTGCCTCATCCGGAATTCTTCGGTTGGAGAAATGTCCTCTATCAGGTCCACCACTACGAGTGGGATTGGAACCATCCGGAAAAACAAATCCGCGGTGTGGATTTCCAGGTCGCGGAGTGGAAGAAGAACATGAAACTCGGTGTGCCAGCCTACATGGGTGAGTTCAATCCCATGGGTGTCGAGGAGGCATGGGTTCACGCCCTCGAGCAATACACAGCCTCCGGCATGCATTGGACCTTCTGGAGCTACAAGGCCAACCACGGCACCGGTTCCGATAGCTGGGGCCTCTACAATCCCATCAAAAAGGACGCTCCCAATCTCCTCACCGATGACGAATCCGTCATCCGCACCAAGTGGAAAGCCGTGCGGACAACCGAGTCTTATGCCCTCAATCCCATGCTCGACCGAGTTCTGAAGAAAACTGTCGGCATCGACGGAAAATCCGCCGTCAGCTCCAACCCTTGACACCCCCTAATCCATCCGATTCATGAAATCAAAAACTTGGTTCTCAGGCACCGCCGCCCTGCTCTTCTCCTCCACAGCCCCCCTCTCCGCCCAGGCCACCTGGGTCGGCACCGGAACCTCCGGCACGCCCGTCGCATGGAGCGATACCCTCAATTGGACAGGCACTGCACCCACCAATGGCTCTACGATCATTGGGCTCACGTTTTCCAATGCGAGCAACAGCTTTTCAAACAACGATCTAACAGGACTCACGGTCAACGGCATCACCATTCCGAACACCCTGCCCACTCGTGACAACACCGTCACCGGCAATGCCATCAACCTCGCAGGCGGCATCACTGTGAGCACGGGAAACTGGCAAACGTTCAACATCAACATGGCGCTCGGCAATGCCGCACGGACCATGGCGGTCAACAGCGGTCGCCTCTACCTCGGCGGCATCCTCTCCGGCAACGGCGGCGGCCTTACCAAAACCGGCGGAGGAGAGTTATATCTAACCAATGCCAATACCTTCAATGGCAACGGCACCAACACGGTCCTCAGCAGCATTTCCGGAGCAGGCAACTACGGCCAAGGCCTGCTCTTCAGCGGTGGCGGTTCCGGCAATGTGGTGATCCAAAACACCGCCGCCCTCGGCAGCGCCTCCAACTCCATCCGCTTCAGTGGTGGAGGATCCGGTGTGCTCGATCTCCAAACCGACACCAGCGTCAACTCTTGGGCCGTCTTCAGCGGATCCGGCAATGGCGGCACCATCAACGCCGGTCGCGCCACCGCCGGAGCGGGCATCACCCACAACCTCGGTGTGCTCGATCTCAGCAGCGTGACGATGACGGTCAATACCGGCAGCAACGTCACCAGCGGCACCGCAGGCGTGAGTTTCACATCGCTTAGCATGTCCGGCGGAAATGATAACAATCCCGTCACCCTCACAGGCAGCGCCGCCATCAGCATCGGCAGCGCAGGCATCACCAACAACACGGGAACCACCCGCCGCCTCCAGCTCGATGGCACGAACGCCGACAACAGCATCGGCACGATCTCCGATCTCGCACCTGGCGCAGCAGCCGGCGCGGCCAAGGTCAATCTCATCAAGGCCAACAACAGCACCTGGACGCTGACTGGAAATAACACTTACACCGGCACCACCTCGATCAATAGCGGCACACTGCAACTTGGCAACGGCGGCACTACGGGCACGCTTGCCCCGTCCAGCGCCATCACCAACAACGCCACTCTTGCCATCAACCGCTCGAACACGGTCACACAAGGAACCGATTTCGCCTCCACGGTTTCCGGCACCGGTTCGTTCCGGAAGTCCGGCACCGGCAACCTCATCCTCAGCGGAGCCAATCTCGCCACGGGATCCTCACGAGATGTGCTCACGTTTTCCGGTTCCAACTCCGGAACCGTTACTCTTACGAACACCGCTGCTCTCGGTGCGGCCGGCAATGTCGTGCGCTTCAGCGGCGGCGGCTCTGGCGTCCTGGACCTCCAGACAGACACCAGCGTGAATACCTACGGCATCGCCAGTGGCAGCTTCAATGGCGGCACGATCATCGCCAACCGCGCCACCTCCGGAACCACCATCACTCATAGCCTCGGCGCACTCGATCTCAGCAGCGTCACGCTCACGGTCAATAAAGGTTCCAATGTCACTGTCAGCGCGGCCGTATCCTTCACCGAACTCCGGATGACTAGTGGAAACGATTTCAACCCGGTCACGCTTGCCGGCAACGCGGATATCACCCTCGGCTCCGCCTCCATCACTGCCAACGGCTTCTCGAAGCGATTGCAACTCGATGGCACCAGCTCTAACAACGTCGTCACGGGAGTCATTTCAAACAGCAACAACGCCACCGCGGGCGCTGTCGTCAATGTGATCAAAGCGAATTCCGGCACCTGGACGCTCAACTCCACCAACACCTACACGGGCACCACCACCATCAAGGCCGGCACCCTCAAGATCAATACTTCCACCGCCATCGCATCGAGTTCAACCATCACCGTGGGCGATGCCGGTTCATCCGGAGCCGTGCTCGATGCCACCGCCGCAGGCATGGCACTCGGCACTTCCCAAACGCTCAGCGGCATTGGCACCCTGACGGCGACTGGAAACTCGGTCACCTCTTCCGGCACCATTTCTCCCGGCAACGGTGTGGGCACACTCACGTTCAGCGGAGGCTCGCTGGCTTTCGATGGCAACTCGGATTTCATCTTCGAACTCGGACTTAGCAGCGATCGCATCGATTTGATCAACTCTGCCTCGCTTGCACTTGGTTCCGGCTCCCTTGGGTTGTCGGATTTCTCGTTCAGCGACGCCGGTGGCTTCGGGGTTGGCACCTACACGCTCATCAATGGCGCATCCTTCTTCACCGGATCGCTCAATGGCTCCGATCTCACCGGCAGCGTGTTGGGCTTCAACTCCACCCTCGGCATGAGCGGCACCAATCTCGTGCTCACCGTGGTGCCTGAGCCACAATCGATCTTGTTAGGTTCACTCGGCCTGCTTGCCTTGCTCCGCCGCAAACGCGCCTGAAGCTCCTCACACTCCATGATCTCCCGGCTCATCACCCAGGTGGCGTTTGTGCTTGTGCTGGCCGGAGACGCGCTCGCCTTGCCCGATCATTTTCTTAAGATCGAGGGTGCATCGATCACCGATCAGAATGGCGAAGTCGTGCCCTTGCGCGGTGTCAATACCGCATGGCTCCACATGCGCGGCGGCGGCACCAAGGACAACCGCATCGACAGCATCCTCGCCAACCGCTTCGGCGTCGCTGTGAAGAACCAGATCATGGATGCCTATCTGGACAATTGGATCACCACCGATGATCTGGATGCCATCGCCGCCCTCGGCATGAACATCATCCGTGTGCCGTTTTCCTATAAGAACTTCTACGAAATCGGCCAGACCGGCAGCACTCCCGATGCCGATGGTTATACCTATACCATCGAGAAAAACGACGCCGACGCCTTCCGACGGCTCGATTGGATCGTCAATGAAGCCGCCGCCCGTGGCATTTATTGCATGTTGGATTTCCATAACTTCCAGGGTGGAGTCGGCGATCCTGCCAATCCGCTTTCCATGCTGGTCAATACGACCTCGCAAGCAAACGCACGCCGCATCCTCCAACGGGTCGCCACCCGTTATCTCGGAAACCCATGGGTAGCCGGTTATGATCTCGTCAACGAACCTTACGGCATACCTACCAACATCTACCGCAGTTTCCACGATACCATCCGTGCGATCGATCCGGATCATATCATCTTCATCCAATCCTGGGACTGGTTCCGCTTTCCCAACACCACCACCAACTCGCTCAGCAAGGTCGCCTGTTCGCTCCATTTCTATCCGAATCTCCCCAACAACCTCTCACCCACCGCAGCGCAGCGTCTTGAACAGGTGGACGAGTTCACCCAGCAATTCCGCGCCAACCGCTCGGCAGGCCCTGGCAGCGGGCGCTTCGTTCCCATCCAGATCGGCGAGTTCAACATGTCCGGCGACCGGCCCATCGAAGCCTTCGAGGTCCACGGTGCCACGTGGACGATGTGGAGTTGGAAAGACATCAATCATGGCAATCAGGCCATCAACAATATCTTCAGCTACCTTCCCCAATCCAAGATCGATCAAATCAACGCACTCGATCTCTGGAACGACAGTCCGGAGGAAATCATCGCCGCCTTCGTCGCCATGCGATCGCCCTCGCCGTTCACCCAGTTCCGGGTGCAAGGCCGCGACCAGATGGCATCGCCCATTCCCGTGGCCGATTCGCTCACCGCTCCTTCCAATGGCCGGCTCGCCATCAGCGCGGCAAACCTAACAAGCAACGATCAGCACCTCGGTGCCAGTGCCGTGCTTCACGCCGTGGAACTCTCCGATCCTCCCAACGGCACCATCACTCCGCTCGGCGATGGCTGGATCTATCAGGCAGACAACGGCTTCACAGGGACCGATTCCTTCACCTACAAGGCCTACGATCTCTATCACCGCATGGTTTCCGCTCGCCGGGCCACGGTGACGATCCAAGTGACAGGAAGTTCAACACCCGGCCCGCTCCCCAGCCCGCCATCCGCACCCACCGGGCTCAGCGCCTCGCCTGTCTCGGGCAGCGCCATCAACCTGTCGTGGACGGATGTCTCGGACAATGAAACCCACTTCATCATCGAGCGGAAAGCCCCGGCTTTCCCCCATTTCCGCTATGCCGCCAAGCTGGCTGCGGGCACCACCACCTGGCAGGACACACGGCTCGCCAGTTCCACCACTTATCAATACCGCATCCGCGCCACTCATGCCGATACCGATTCCGCCGATACCGGACCGGTCACTGCCACGACACTTTCCGAGTCGCTCGATGTCACTGCCAGCGCTCCTTTCAATCTAACAGCAGTTGTAAGAACCAGCGGGATCACCCTTGCCTGGACCAGCCATGCTGCCAACGAAACCGGTTTCGCAATCCAGCGCAAAACCGGGGAAAACGGAACCTATGCCACCGTCGGCACCACCGCCCGGGACATCACCACCTGGCAGGACACCACCGTGATTGCCGCCACCCGTTACTTCTATCGGGTTCATGCATTCAACGATGCCGGCCAGACAAACCCATCGGCGGAAATCACGGCGGACACGCCATCCGATGCCATCTGGATCGGCCCGGACAATGGGCTTTGGAGCCTTGCCACAAACTGGTCCGGCTCGGCACCTGTCAGCCAGGGTAGCAGCCATCTCACTTTCAATCTAACAGGTTCGAGAAACACAAACAACGATCTCAACAATCTTACCCTCTTCTCACTTATCCTGCCCGTCGGCACTGGAGAAAATATCATTTCCGGAAGTCCCTTCACCCTCGCAGGCCCCATCACTTCCAGCGGAGTTTCATCGCACCGGATCGATACGGGAATCATGCTTTCCGGCCAGCAAACCTTTCACGTCGCCACCAACGGACGACTCGCCTTCCACGGCAGCATCCAGAATGGACCAAGCAGCGGCGGCATTGTGAAAACCGGTGGCGGAGCACTGACCTTGAGCGCTTCCAACAGTTTCACCGGCAGTGGCGGCAACAGCATCACGTTTTCGGGTTCCGGCTCCGGCAGCGTGATCCTCTCTCATCCATCCGCCCTGCCCGCCACGGCGTTTGTGCGCTACAGCGGCGGCGGTTCGGGTGTGTTGGAAATCGCCACTGACAGCGCGCTTGCACCCATCTCACTCATCAGCGGCACCGGCAATGGCGGCACGCTGCTCATCAACCGCGCCACCTCTGGCCCTGCCGTGAATCACAACCTCGGCGTGCTCGACCTCAGCAGCGTGACGCTCACTGCGAATGTTGGCACACGCGTCACCAGCGGCACACCCACCGTCTCGTTTTCCGAACTCCGCATGAGCGGCGGAAATGACAACAACCCCGTCACCGTAGCAGGAAATGTGGCGTTCACCATCGGCTCGGCTTCCATCACCAACAACGGTTTCCCCAAACGCCTGCGCCTCGATGGCTCACATGCCAATAACATCATCACCGGCATCATCGCCGATACTGCAAACTCCATCGCCGGCGCTAAAGTCAATCTCATCAAGTCGAACACCAGCATCTGGCACTTGAAGGGAAACAATACCTACACCGGAGATACTACTATTTCTGCGGGCACACTAAAACTCGATTTCCCCTGCCTCAATGATAACTCCATCATCCGCATCGATGGCACACTTCATCTCAATCACCCGTCCGTCGATGCCATCGGCACGCTCTATCTCGGCGGAGTGCTTCAGTCGCCGGGCACTTACAATGCCTCAAACAGCAACGGCCTCATCACCGGCACTGGCAGCCTTCGCGTCGGCCCGGCGAGTGCCTACAGCGATTGGGCGCAAGCCCGCATCACCGCACTCCAGCCCAGCGCCAACTTCGCACCGGGCGCCGATCCCGATCAGGATGGCGTGAACAATTTCGCCGAGTTCGCATTCCGTGGCGATCCCCTTTCAGCCAGCTCCCGCGGAACCCAACAAGTCCGCAACAATGGCGGCATCATTCTCACCCTTGCCATCCGAAAAGGCAACAACGCCTCCTTCGCAGGCACTCCGCTCCAGCTATCAGTTGCCGGGATCAGTTATACCATCCAAGGAAGCCAGGACCTCATCGACTTCAGTGCCGCCGTCAACGAAATCGCCCCACTCACTGCCGGACTTCCCGATCTTTCCTCAGACCCCGAATACGAATACCGCTCGTTCCGCATGAACGGCAGCGGGACAAAAGGTTTCCTCCGCGCCAAGGCGGGACAAGCCACCCCATGAAAGGCGGATCTCGACACAGCGGATGCGCGGCGGTTGGATGGAAACGCAAGCCCGCCATGCCACGCCACTCCGCCAACCGCATCACGCGTTTTCTTTGCCTTGCGGGCATTGTTTTTCTAACAACCCAGCCGCTGCATGCGGAGGAAAAAGTCCTCACCCGCGCCAGGGACGTGCTGGATCTGTCTGCGGACGAGGCCAAACTCGCCCATCCCGTCCGTGTCCGCGGCGTGGTGACTTACACGGACGCCTCATGGGCGGGGCAGTTTTTCATGCAGGATGAATCCGGCGGCGTCTTCGTCGGTTACTCGGGCAAGAACCCACCGGAAGTCGGCCAGGTCGTGGAAGTCGAAGGAGTCAGCCACCCCGGTGCCTACGCGCCCTTCGTCCAGGATCCGCGCTGGACCGCCGTCGGCCGTGCACCCTTGCCGGAAGCCCGTGCCATCTCGATGGAGCGCTTCGCCAGCGGCATCGATGACGGCCTGCGCGTGGAAGTGGGCGGCCGCATCCGCCGGGTGTTCGCCAAGTCCCCCGGCCAGTGGGGGCTCATCATCGCCTCCGCAGGTCATCGATTCGAGGTCAATGTCATATCAACCCAGCCCGATGCCCCGCCGCCGCTCTCATGGGTCGGATCGCTGGTCCGCCTGCGCGGTGTGCTCGGCGCGGACTACCAACTCCACCGCCGCGGGCTGGCCATGGTGCGATTGTTCGTCGCCTCATCAGACGAGGTCCACATCGAGCAGGCCGAGGAAATCGATCCCTACCAGCAAGCTCTCATCCCGCTCTCCGGAGTGGGCCAATACCGCCGCGATCTAGCCCCCGGCCAGCGCACCCGCGTCCGCGGCGTGGTGCTCGCCCGCCTCGGCGAGGAAAGCATCGCCATCGAGGACGACACCGGCGGCCTTATCATCAAGGGAGGAAACCTCGCCGCCTTCGCTCCCGGCGATCCTGTGGAAGCGGTGGGTTTCGAGGAGTTGGAAAACTTCCTGCCCGTTCTTCAGGATTCGGTGGTCACCGGACTGGACCAACCCAAAGGCCTTCCTGCCATTCAGCGTCCGACGATGGACAACATCGTCCTCGGAAAACACCACGCCTGCCTCATCGGGCTGGAGGCGGACCTCATGGAAATCAGCAGCCGCCCGCCCGCCGATGGCTCCGGCAAGGGGCGCGAAATCGTCATGACGCTCCAACAGGATGGCCGCACCTTCAAGGCGGGCTTCTCCGACGCAGGTTCCGAAAAAGACAGCCTGCCCTTCGAGCCCGGCGGCCGGGTTTCCCTCACCGGCCTTTGCCTTGCTGAGGCGAACCGCGTCGGCCGGGTCGATTCTTTCCGCATGCATCTCGCCGGAGCGGGTGCCGTTTCCATCGTCCGTCCGCCACCTTGGTTCAACCGCCGCCGCATGGGTCTCGCCCTTGCCTCCACGCTCGCGGCGATGACCTTCTCCGGCCTGTGGATTTTCTCCTCATCCCGCAAAAACCGCCGCCTCCGCGCAGAGATCCGCGAACGGGAAAAACTCACCGCCGAACTCGAACAGGCGAAAAAACAACTCTCCCTCCGCGTCGATGAACGGACCGAGGAACTCAACCTCGAAATCAGCGCCCGCAAGGAATCCGAAGTCCGCTTCAAGGCTGTCATCGGCGAGCGCACCCGCCTCGCCCAGGAACTCCACGATGGCCTCCAGCAAGGCCTCACCGGTGTGGCCCTCCAGCTCGATACCGCCTCGCGCCTCCGCGAGCGCGCACCTGAGCAATCGATGCACCACCTCGAACTCGCCCGCACCCTGATGCGCCAAACTCATGCCGACCTCCGTAGCTCGGTGTGGAACCTCCGTTCGCGCAGTCAGGACGATTTCAGCCTCGTCGAAGCCCTCCGCCAATCCGCCGAACGCCTCACCGAAGGCACAGGCGTGCAAGTGGAAGTGCGCCAGACCGGGGAAATCCCGCCGCTTTCCGAGCTTCAGGAAGAAAATCTCCTGCGCATCGGCCAGGAAGCCCTTACCAACGCCCTCAAACATTCCGGCAGCCAGCGCATCGAGATCCACCTCGCCATTTCCGGCGAGGTCCTCAGCCTCGGCGTGCAGGATCGCGGCATCGGCTTCCGCACCGAACTCGCCCGCGGCCCCGAACAAGGCCACTTCGGCCTCTCCGGCATGGGCGAGCGCGCCCAGCGCATCGGCGGCACCCTCACCATTCACAGCGAACCTGGCCAAGGCACCCTTATCGAGGCCAAGCTCCCGCTCCAAGCACCCACCCCTTCCTGAAACCATGACCCCGCCCGCCAACGTGCGCATCCTGCTTGCCGATGACCACTCCGTCGTCCGCATGGGCCTCGAAGCCCTCATCTCCACCGAGCCCGGACTCACCGTCGTCGGCCACGCGGCCGATGGCGAGGAAGCCGTGATCCAATACCGCACACTCCGCCCGGACGTCGTGGTTATGGACCTGCTCATGCCCAAAAAATCTGGCAGCCAGGCCACTGCGGAAATCCGTGCCGCCTTTCCCACCGCCCGCATCCTCATCCTCAGCACCAGCGATGGGGACGATGACGTTTACCGCGCCCTCCAAGGCGGTGCCGCCGGATACATCCTTAAAAGCGCCCCCGGCGAGCAACTCATCCCCGCCATCCACGCCGTCATGCGCGGCGAGAGATGGATCCCCGCCGAAGTCGCCCGCAGCCTCGCCAACCGCTCCCTGCGCGAAGAACTCAGCCCCCGCGAAGTCCAAGTCCTCCACGAACTCGCCCGCGGCGGCTCCAACAAGGACATCGCCGCCGTCCTCAACATCACCGAGCACACCGTCAAGGCCCACCTCAAAAACATCCTCGCCAAACTCCCCGCCCGCGACCGCACCGAAGCCGTCACCGTCGCCCTCCAACGCGGCATCATCCATTTTTGAAATGTGGAGCGTCGTCATGGTGACGACTGTTTCTGGCGGACATGTTGTCCGCCGGGCTCAATTCGACGGACAACATGTCCGCTGGTAACAGGGTTCAGAATGAACCCGATTCGGTTTGCAACAACGGTGAGCCTTCGAGCGATTGGCGAAGCCTG
>JBBARN010000073.1:0-32154 GCA_040399845.1 Luteolibacter sp.
CAAACGATCGTTTCGTACAAGCCTTGATTGGTACCAAAATGAGGTGGCCCTGGGGTCGGATTATTTGAACTTGTCCAGCCACCGGAAACCGCGCATCTTCGAAAGGTAATTTTTTTGTTCTGATGAAAATCCACTGTTTCTGTCGTGCATTCACCATAGTTTCCCTTGCCTTGTTTTTTGTTACAGGTCCAGCAAGGGCCCTTGAGATTCCACTCGGAGGCATCGGTGGCGTGGGGGATCTCATTCCCGGAACCGGGTTGGTTTCCGTGTCCTCCGTAACCGCCGGAGGCCCCGGAGCCGCTGCAGGACTACAAGCGGGAGATTTGATTCAAGGAGCGGACGGCGTCTTGTTTTCAACCACTGCCACTGACGAAGGCACCGGATTTGTCGGAGCCATTCAGGATCTCGCCATGGCAGTGGACCGGGCGGAAGGAAATGGCGGAACCCTCAGCCTGAAGGTGATTCGAAGTGGCGTGGGCGGCATCAACCTCAATCTCAACCTCAATGCCGCCGGATCGCTCGGCCCCGCATGGCCAGCCAACACGGGCAAAACAGCGGGGATGTATGAATGGAGCTGCGACCAGATTCACGCCAAGGTCCAAGCCAGTTCCAGCGCCGACTTCGGATACAATAGCGGTTGGTTCGGCATGATTCTGTTGGCTCACCCGGATTGGAACCAAACCACCGGAGCCAACCCCTTCCGCAACTCGATCAACAAGCTCCGCACCCGCTGTGAAAACTATATCAACGGTCGTGTTCTGGAGCCTGCCGAGGCATTTTTCTGGAATGGCAGCGACGTGATCGCCAACCCTTCCTATGTCAGCCCGGGACTGGAAAACTGGGATGTTTGCAGCAGCGCGATGTTTCTCGCACTCTATCGTTCAAAGACGGGTGATACTACGGCAAACCCCGTAGTTCAACGCGCCGCGGAAGCCATCGCCCACCGCATTCAACACTGGACCCAATACGACGACCCCGGCATTCCACACGTCATCGGCGGCGGCATCGGCCGGATGGGGCACGGCGGAGTTCATGGCGACTATTCCCACTACAACGGCACCGGAGCACTCAACATCATCAACGCGCATGCACTTCCCGCACTTGCTTTGCTCAAGAATGCAGGGGCAGACATGAACACCAATCTCGGCCTGTCGATCAATGCCTTCACTTACAATCCAGGCCTCGTCCAACCGACGATCGAGCAGAAATTCCGCATTTGCTGGGACTACGTCAAAGCCGCAACAACAACCAGTGGTGGAGATGATGGAAACGTCGGCTATGTGGGCAGACAAAGCGGGTGGGACAGCGCTGGCCGGACCCCCGGGTGTTTTGCCGGATGGAAACTCTACGGCATGGCCGCCAACGCGGATGACACCGACAAGTCCGCACGTCAGGCCGACTACTTCACCCGTCGCTGGTTCCGCCAACAACACGCCCATGCCTACACGCTTGGTGGTGTGGCCCTTTCGCAGCTTGCCATGCCGTTCCTTGATGATCGGCGCGAACGATTCTTCCAGGAAAACACCCGGCTTTTCCCAGCCTTGGCACGCAAGCCGGATGGCACGATCTCCTATTTCCCCGGACGCCAGAACAACGGCGGTGACAGCTATCTGGACAATAACAACGTGGCATTGATCAACGCCGCGATTCCGGTGGCCATTCGCACAGGCAATCTCCCGGGGTTTCCCACTCCCAATCCGGCACGCATTCATGCGTGGATGCGCTCACCCATCAATTCATGGCCAGCGATCGAAGCCCGCCGTGCCGTGCTTGGCGGTGGGCTGAGCCACTCGCTCGACGTGGACGTCACCGATGTGAACGGCTCCATCCTCGCACCTGCGGACTACACCGCGGTCTGGACTCATGTCAGCGGGCCTTCGGCAACTCAGTTCGGCAATCCCGGCCAAGCGGATACGACTGTCACCTTCACCCAGGCTGGAACCTATCGGGTCAACCTCCAAGTGACCAGCGGATCCTATGTGCTCAACGAACCATATGATCTGGTCGTAAGCAACACCGCGCCCCCGACTGAGATCTCCCCCTACATTGTCGCCAACCCTGAAAACAAAACCGTCAATCAAGGCGATTCTGTTACCCTGAGTGTCACCGCCCAAGGAACCGCACCACTGGTCTATCAGTGGCGGCGCAATGGAGTTGCTGTCGGAACGCCCTCCACTGAAGCTTCTTATACAATCAGCAGCGTTTCCTCCGGTTCCGCCGGGGAATACGATTGCGTCGTGACCAATGCGGCAGGCAACATTACCAGTGCCACAGCCACCCTCTCGGTCAACGGGGTCGGAACCTTCCGCTGGGGCGGCCTTTGGAGGGACGTTTTCACCGGCATCAGCGGAAGCGCCGTCAGCAATCTCACCTCTTCTCCAAACTATCCCACATTCCCAAATGCAAGTGGTGTGATTACAAGTGCCGAGTCGGCATCGAGTTATGCCGACAACTATGGACAGCGCTGGAGCGGTTGGATTACAGCCCCGGAAACCGGGAATTACCGATTCTATATCGCTTGTGATGACAATGCCCAGTTATGGATATCCACAGATGATCGGCGGGACAACCGCGCGCTGCGGGCAGTGGAAACCGGATGGAGAGCCTCCCGCAATTGGCCCACGAGCAATACCGATGAAAGCACATCCGCCCAAATCTCAATGGTCGCTGGTCAACGCTACTATATCGAACTTCTCCATAAAGAAGGCGGAGGTGGTGACAATGCGGCCATCACATGGAATTGGCGGTCACCAGGCGTACGGGCCACACCAACGGTCGGCTCCGCTCCGCTCCCGGGAGCCGTCCTCGAATACCAGGAAGGCGGCACTCTCGATGGACTGGCGCATCCACCCGCCAACTACGCCCCGATCGTCCATCCGCAAACCTTCATTGTCTTCGGTGGATCCTTCACTGATATCGAGCTCACCGCTGAGGATTTCGAACAATCCACCCTGACCTACACAGTCATCGACAGTCCCACCAAGGGAACCCTCAGCGGCACCGCGCCCAACCTTGTTTACTCTCCTCTTCCGGGAGCCTCCGGCATTGATCACTTGACGTTCATTGCCAATGATGGCTCGCTCAATTCGGAACCAGCTACCGTCACCTTCTCGCTGATCCCCGAAAGCAGCGGCGACATCAAGGTTTGGAATGGTTTCACTGATACCCTCTGGGACACCGTAGGAAACTGGACTCCGGGCGTGCTTCCAGATTCGAATGACGCCATTGTTTTCAACGGTGATTCGCTTGCCAATCTGGCCACATCACTCAATGGCAATCGCACGGTTTCCCGCTTGGTCGTTCTCGATCCGGCTGGCCCGGTATCCGTTGCCAACAACACCCTCACATTGTCAGGTGGCATCGAGATGCTGAGCGCCGACGCCAATCTCACTATTTCCTCTGCCGTTGCCCTTTCAAGCGCTCAGGAGTGGTCGGTGGGGACCGGACGCACGCTGCTTGCAAGCGGCTCCCTGTCGGGCGCATCGGCACTCACCAAAACCGGGCCCGGCACTCTTCGGTTTTCAAGTGCTGGAACCCTATCGGGGGGCATCGTGGTCAACGAAGGCATTGTCGAAATCAGCGGCGGCGGTTGGTATGGTGGCAATGTCGGCGGCACCGGAATGCTCACGGTCAACCAAGGAGCCACGGCCATCAATGTGAACTCTCACAGCTTCGGAAGCAGCGAAAATCCCAACCGCGATATCACGGTCAACGGCGGCACTTTCCTGCTCCAAGCCGAGACCTATGCCGATGACGTATGGTCCACTGCCGGGACCTTCGGAGGCAGTGGGGATCTGCGTTCCCGCACGGGCAACAACAGCATCTTCACCATCAATGCCGATAGCGAACCCACTGTCATCGGCTGCCTGCTCAATGCATTGGGCTCGTGGAATTTTGCAGTAGCAAACGGTGCTGCAACGAATGACCTCGTGATCAACGCCCCTTTCGGTAGCGGCGGAGCAATCACCAAAAGCGGTGAGGGTCGGATGCTCGTGACTTCAACCAGCACTCATACGGGAACCTTCGCTGTGACTGCCGGAGAATTGGCGCTCACCGGTAGCTTGGCCGCCGGAAGCAACGTCACCATCCAATCCGCCGCCACACTCTCGGGCACCGGCAATGTGCAGGGAACAGTCACCCAAAACGGATTCCTATCTCCTGGCATCGATGGCATCGCGGTCATTCAAGTCGGTGCGCTCAATCAATCCGCAGGTGCCACTACAAGAATCACACTTGCTGGAGTGAACCCCGGGAGCGGCCACGACCAAGTGGCCGTTTCAGGCACGGCCAATCTGGCTGGCGTCCTGACCGTGACCTTGGCTCCAGGGTTTATCCCGGAAACTGGCAACACGTTTGATATCATTACCTGTGCTTCACGATCTGGCACCTTTGGAACCATCAATCTCCCTTCGCTCCCCTCCGACCGAGCCTGGGCAACAGCTTACAATGACAGTGGAACTCCCGGGCTGCGACTCACGGTCGAAGCCGTAGCTCCACCTGAATTCACTCTGAGTTATATTGCCGGAGCAAATGGTTCGATTTCAGGCACCACACCTCAAACGATTGTCCAAGGTGGCACGGCAAGTAATGTCACCGCCGTGCCCGCAAACGGATATCGATTCGTTTCATGGAGCGATGGCGTTCTCACCGCTGAGCGCACCGACACCAACATTCAGGCCAACTTGAGCGTCACCGCAACCTTTGCCATAAATCAATATGCGGTGAACTATACAGCTGGAGCAAACGGATCCATCACTGGAAATACCGCACAAACCATCAATCATGGATCCAATGCAACCAGCGTCACCGCCGCACCCGCCACCGGATATCACTTCGTTTCATGGAGTGATGGCATCCTCACTGCACAGCGCACCGATACGAACATCCAGGGCAACTTGAGCGTCACCGCCAACTTCGCCATCAATCAATATGCAGTAAACTATACCGCCGCTGCAAACGGATCGATCACCGGAAACACTGCACAAACCATCGACCATGGCGCAAACGCGACCAGCGTCACCGCCGTACCCGCCACCGGTTATCACTTCGTTTCATGGAGTGATGGCGGACTAACAGCCGAACGCACCGACACCAACATCCAGGCCAACCTGAGTGTCACCGCCAGTTTCGCCATGGAACCCTACGCAGGCTGGATGGCTTCATTCCCCTCCATCACTGAACCGGCAGACCAAGTTCCGGGAGCCGATCCGGATCAAGATGGCTTGGCGAATTCAATAGAGTTTGTAGTCGGCTCCAATCCTTCCTTGCCCAATGGAGGTGTTCTCAATGCAACCCACCATGGAACTCACATCACCTTCCAGTTTGATCGGGTGAAAGCAGCTGGGGAGGCGGGATTCTCATCGGTTGTCGAACTTGCCGATCAGAATCTTGGCAATTGGTCCGCCGCCCCTCCGGAAATGGTGCAGATCGTTGATCATGGCACCGCTGAAACCGTCACTGTGACTGTCCCGGCGGGTTCACCACAAGGCAAGTTCGCGCGACTCCGGGTTTCCACTCCATGATCACGATTTGAATCATGGTGGCAGAACCACCTCTACAGTGCTGAAACAGGATGTTTCGACGACCGGATCACATGCTTCGTTGACTGTCACACGCTCCCACTGATCGTTGATCGTCTCAACGACCACAGCACCCGTCATGGGGACAAAGGAGCCTGGCGTAAGAGTCGATGATTTTTTGGGAACATAGTTCAGTCCACTTCCCTTGCGACGGACAAACTGAACCTGCCACACTGTTTCGCCGCCGACCTCTGCCAAGCCACCGGATGGCAGGCCGGAAGCTCCCGAGCTATCCATGCGTGAGTAATCGGGACCGGAAAGATTCATGTTGAAAGCATATTTCAGCAAATTGCTTGTTCCATCACCGAAGGGCGTAGCATCCGGCTCCGCTGCCGGCCCCACGAGTGAGGCCCCGGCAAATACGGTTTCGAGCAAATTCGCCGCACTGGTGCCTTGGCCGGACAGATGGATCTCATAAGGGCTTTCATCCGGATCGTTGCTCGCCACAACCAATGTTGCGTTTCTCACCGCGATGTCTGTTGGAAGAAAATTAACGGTAAAGGTCACTGCTGCTCCCGGGGCGATGGGTGTGAGCCATTCGGATTGACCGAGCTCGAAGAATTCAGCATCCGTGCCACTCATGGAGGCAAGTAGCCCGCTCAACGGCGCAGTGCCGATGTTCCGAATCGTAAATGTCCGGGGTTGTGAGGCATCGACCGCGACAGCCGCCATCGCGAACGAGGCACCACTGGCCAATTCACTGCCTGACGGCGATTCGATCATGATATCAGGTTGGTTGGTCTCTGTATGATAAACAAACAATTCACGACCACCGCTGGCGGTTGTGGCCGCGAAAAAAAGTTTATTGCCAACTCCAAGCAGCTCCCCAAACGATTGAAATCCCCCGCCGCCTCCGAGATCACTAAGACGGAATGCATTATTTCCCCCTGCGGCACTTTTCCAAATCTCGACGCCATTCACCCCATCATCGGCGAGGAAGAACACCGCATCGCCAAGCGGGGCGAAACCGGAAACATAACTCCCGCTGCCACCTGGGCGGATGTCCTTGATCTTGCGGGCCGTCCCCGTCGAAGGGTCGGCCACCCAAGGCTCATGGTCGCTGCCACTTCCGCCATGGGAGATGAAATATAAGTGATCCCCAGCAGTCGCCAGAGCAAAGGGATCGCTCGGAGTGCCAGCCGACGGCCAGGCTGGGACGGCGGTGGTTCCCGAGGGAGAACCATCCGATTGCCAAAGCGCTTTGGGTGACCAGACATCTCCCTGGCTGCCCGAAAAATACAGCTTCGAGCCCACCGAAACCATGGAACCACCGGGGTATCCATTCGAAGTTCCCAGGACAATCTCCGGAACCCCGCCAGCATTGGTGACCCGCCACAAGGCGGCAGACGAAGTGCTTCCGGATGAATACGAAGAAGGTGGAGCATGGAAATACAAAGCCTGCCCCATGCCGGCGAGATTCCCAAGCGTCGGCATCATCGGACCGCCAAAACCCGACGAACTCGACATCACCGAATGGCTCCAGATCGAGGAAGGTGGAATCCCTGATGTGGGGGAATACTTCCACAAGCTTTCATTCTGTGAGTTGGAGGAACCGAAACTCATGTTCGACTCCGTCTTGATGCCGGTGAAATAGAGGACACCATCCACTGCGGTGAGATTTGAAAATGTGGCATTCACCATCGGTGACGAATAGGGATTGAAGGAATACGGAGTCAAAGAATCCTGAGTCACCAAGATGGTCCCCACCGATGTGCCATTGCTCCGCCAGAGTTCGGCCGTGGCCGTGGTCACCGGAGAACCTCCCCACGGTGGACTTTCGGAAGTCTGGGTGCTGCGGGTGAAATACAGGAAGCCTCCCATGGCCAAGGACTGACCCAAACTGCCTCCGCTAAAATCCGTCAACGGAAAGGTCCCGCCGGGGGTGCCATCACTCCGCCAAAGCTGCCCCAATGCATACTCGCTGCTGGAGGCCGTGAAAAACAACAAGCCATCCACCGCAACCAGATTCTGTGGCGAGGAAGATCCCGATCCGGGCAGGATGTCTTCCACCAGATAGGTGCCTTCCGTTGTGCCGTCGCTTTTCCACAGCTCATACCCATGAACTCCATCATTGGCGACAAAATAGACGTCCTGGCCTACCCGGGTGAGCAAATAGGGCATTGAGGATCCGGTTCCCGCAAATATGTCTTTCACCAGTTGCGAGGGAGAGTTGATCACAGTCGCACTGCCCTGGAGGGCAACATCGAACGGATTTTCATCCGGATCATTGCTGGCAATCCGCAAGGTCGCAGAGCGCGGACCGGCAGAAGCCGGGGTGAATCGAAGTGAAAAGCTTGCGGTTTCCCCACTCGGAATGCTTCCCGGAACCGCCGACAGGATCTGGAAATCACCTGCATGGGCCCCAAGGACCGAAACGCTCAAATCATTCAAGGTTCCAGGGCCGGAATTGCGGATCGTGAAGACCTTCGGAGAATTACTATCTCCCAACTTCACCGAACCGAAGGCGACGGATGATGATCCTGCCACCAGATTCTGAGCCAGTGGTTGTTCCACTCCGATTTCCGGCGGTGGTGGCGTGCTGGTCACTTCCAAGGTTACAGGGCTACCCGAGGGAAATTCTCCAACTTGGAGCGTGGTTGTCGATGACATGGGGAACCCCATTTCCGTGACGGATACCGTAACCAAATTCCAATTGCCAGGAAGGCTGCCTTGCGGGATCGCAATTTGGGTCCGATAGACGCCATCCAGCCCATTTCCTGAAATCCGCTCGGTTTGCCCGAAATAGGATGTAATATCCTGCATCCCATCGGGGCTGCGCCAAACCACCGCCCCGCTGCTTAAGCCATCCGCAGCATTGATGATGCGGATATCCATGGTTGCTGTGGCATTCTGATTGTAGACTTCTAGGGAGTCCGGCGAGAGCGTCCAACCTGTGATGGATGGTGGTATGAATTCTCCGGTGACCTCAAGTGTGGCAGGCATCGAGGACGAGTAATCGACGTTGAATCGCGTATCTTCCAATGCACTGACGCTTAGAAAGAGAGTGCCCGTGCCCCCAGGTCCGAACGATCCTGACGTACGGGGAATCGATAAATACAACTCATACACTCCATCCTGAGGCGTTCCGGATATCCGCTGATCTTCAGTGAAATTCATGTAAGGAATTCCGGACCACGGCATCAATTCCACCCGTCCACCGAAGACTCCGCTCGCATCGGTGACATGAAGCAACACCCGCACGGTGGCACCTCCCGCGCTTGCATTCAGATCCACGCTCGTCGGTTCGACGCTTGCACTGACCAACACCGGGGCAGCCGTATCGACAGGGGCAGTTCCAGAAGGCGAAAGAACTTCGGCAGCGGCCGACTTCTCATAGCTGATGGAGTTGTTTCCTCCGGCGACCAACAATCGACCGTCATTCAGAAAAGCATAACTGGCAAACTGCCTCCTCGGCGTGACTTCACCATTGGAGATCCATGTTCCGGTAGCCGGATCATAGATCTGAATGCGGGTTTCCAAGGAGATGGAACTGGTGCCCCCAGATGCCAGAACCCTGCCATCCGGCAATGGATTGAGTTGGTGAAAAAAGCGCGTGGAAGATAGGGACGCTGTCGATGTCCAAGTGGCAGTCACCGGATTGAATAGAAAACAGGTTCCAACCGCCGATGGTCCCGGTTGTTGTCCGCCTGAAAAAAGCAAGCGCCCGTCGGAAAGGCGCGCCGCCGCCCCCAGTCTCCGACCCGCCGGCAAAGGTGTGGAAACACTCCAAGTGTTCGATGCCGGATCGTATCGTTCGGTCGTTGAAAGAATTGCATTTCCCGTCGTCTCCCCTCCGACCACCAAAACACTACCATCCGCCATTAGCGTCGCCGTATGGTAGCGCCGACCGGTGGCAAGGCTGCCAGCGCTTGCCCATGTGCCCGACGCCGGATGATAGAGCTCGGCTGCTGATACTCCGTTGAATCCCCCTACCACCAACACCCTGCCATCGGACAGCATGGTCGCCGTATGGGAACTCCGCCCGTGAGCCATGACTCCGGTGGGTGACCATGTGCCAGTGGCGGGATCATAAAGTTCGGCTGCGGCGGAATTCGTTGCGCCTCCACCCGCCACCAGTACCCGGCCATTTGCCAGCCTCGTCGCGGTGTGGCCGCTGCGCGCTTGGCTCATTGTTCCGGTGAGCGCCCACTGCCCGGTAGCGGGATTATAAACTTCCGCACTCGCCAAGTTTCCGCCTGCCCCTGCACCGCCCGCTACCAAGACCCTGCCATCCGCCAGAAGCGTGGCCGAATGAAAATCCCGGGCGATTTGCAGATTTCCGGTGGGGACAAGTGTGCCAGCCCAAACGGGCATCAGGGCGAACAAACAACTGAAAACGTGGACGAGCAAACTGCCACGCGATGAAGTAGATGGATGTTTCGACATTGGAAATGAGGATGTTGTGGATTCAAGGGGGAGCGATTCCGAGTAACAGATGCACGGATGAAATGACCGGAAGCATCAAAGAACCGCCACAAGCTCTTTCGGCATGAAGGATGTTGAGATCGAATGGGAAGTCAAGAATTCAGGGCTTTTCCGCATGCAGATTCCAATCCGGCCACTCGCCGGATTGGCGAGCCGGGCGTGCAGAATCCGGGCCAGATGAAATTTGAATCACCAGACGAAAAAAGATTCACCGGTTGTGTTACCTCCGGAAACGAATGGACCAAGAATGGGATGTCAGAGCCGATCCTACTGAAGCTCGGCCAACCAAACCAAAGATTCCATCAACCAAACCAAATCCGAAAGAACCAAGACCATGAAAACCAAAACCACCACCATCGCCTCCATCATCGCAGCAGCAACCACCCTCGCCGCCGGTATCAGCGCAGCCGCAGAGCGCACGCTCATCCTGCTCCAGGAGAACAGCTCGGGCACATCTTACCTCAGCGAGTATGAGACCGACACCACCTTTGCGGACAATGCCATCGATTTCACCGCAGAGCTCAGCCAGTCCATTGGATTCGGCCGCCGTGCCTTGTTCCACTATGGCAACCGCTTCATCAACCTGACCGACCGCAACTGCACCCGCTCGAATCTTCTCAACGCTCTGATCTCCGAAACCAAGGCGGGCCGCACCATCGATCTCGCCATCCTCGGGCATGGCTCGGATAACAGCCTGCGCCTCTTCGCCGGTGAGACACTCACTGGCCAAACCTTCACTTTCAATACGGTCACTTCGTCGGATGGCACCCGGCGGGTCGTGCGCCAAGAGAATCCGGGAACCATCCGCGCCCTTCTCACAGAAGCCCGCCAGCGTGAACGGAACAACAATTTCAATTTCAACCTCCGGCTCGTTCACATGTGCAATTGCTTCGGAGCGACACTCAATGACGACTGGCGCGCTGTCGGTGCCAAAACCTCGGTCGGAGCTCCCGGCATCAACTGGATGCCCGTTCCGATGATCGATGTCTTCTGGGACAAGTTCCTCTCCGATGACCTGACGGTGCAAGAAGCCATGGAGCTATCGCTGTCAGAGAGCCGCAGACTGTGGCGCAATGTGGCCGGTTATAACATCGTGGATCCCGAAAAAGGAGTCAACAAGCTCAACGAAACCCAGCAGCGTGTGGCAGGAGTTACTAACTTGATCTTCAACGACCAATTCCAACTCCGGGTTGGCTCATCGAAGACCGTCACGGTCAAAGGAGCGGATATCCATAACTTTGCGGATCTCTTCATAGCCCGCGGCGACCGCTACAGCATGAGTGCCACTGGCACCTGGAGCAGCGCCTTGTTCGCCCCACAAGTCAATGCCAACGGCCACCGTCCCGGACCGAATGATCGCAGCCGCCGCTTCTCCGGTGCCAACATGATGACTCTCTGTGGTGAAACCTTCGATCGCAACCGCAACATCCTGACCAACGTGTCTAACAGTAAATTCCGCATCGGCACGGGCATCGAATCCACACCGAATCGCAGAGGTTTCCTCTCGATGTTCGCCAACGACACCCTGCCACTCGGTTACGTTGATAACAGCGGTTCCGTCCGCGTCACCATCCGCCGCACCCGTTGATCCATGCATCACCTTCCGCCGGCGCGGCCTCATCTCCGAGGGCGCGCCGGTTTTTCGAGAATCAGCAATCCATTTGAATCCACCATCCATCCTATTCGCCATGAAAACCAAATCCTCCATCCTTCTTGTCGGCAGCATCCTTTCCGCCGCTCTCGTCGCCCACCTTGCCCTCAGTTCCCAGCAACCCGCTCCTCAGTCGGAATCCAAACCCGCCATCACCAAGTCCGCCCGCCCCATCCAGCCGAAACCATCCGTATCCATCATCGACGAGCCTGTCGAAGAGGTTGCTCCGGTGGACTCGATTCTTCAACTGCCGTCGGTGGATGAGGAAGCCGCTCATCTAACAAAATGGAAACAACGCTTCGATGCCTTGAATGCGGAAACCGTCGACCACCAAAAAGCCGTCGATCAACTCCGGTCGGAAATCGATGCATCGATGAGCAGCTGGGTTTCCGATGAAATCCAACCCATTGCCAAGCTTCCACCTGCCGAGCGTTATGACAAGCTGGACATGATTTCCCAATCTGTCAGCGAAGGAGCGGCGGCCATTTTCGAGACCCTCGGCCTGCCGGGGGGACGTCATGTGGCGACGGCCGCCCAGGCATTGGATATCGTGGCCGCCGAGATTCAATATGCGGAAACCGCGCCCGATCCGGCATCCCGCCTTGCCCTTCTGAAACTCGACCGCGAGCGCCAGGCAAGACTCGATCAAGTGGTGACCGTGGCCGACGAAACGCAGCGGGCGATGGCAGAAGTACAATTGGAAGAATGGTATTCCGAAGGACTCGCCAAGGTGTTTCCGGAAGATGCGATCACCTTTGAAAACCCATAACTTCGCACACTCCCATTCATCCCCCCGCCAGCAACGAGCGCAGATGAAGCATTTCCTCCTCCAAATCATCATCCGGTCCGAGAGTTTCCGCGACCGCCTCCCGCAGGCGGTCGCGCAGTCGGTGCCGCAGGCGGCTGATGGCCATTTTGACGGCCGCCTCATTCATCCCCAACTTGTCTGCTGCCTCTGCAATGGACGTCGGTTTCGCCTCCAGATGCGTGAAGGGGAGCAGGGCATCATAGAGATCGCGCTTGCCTTCCTTCTCCATCTGGATGGCAAGCCGCTCCATCACCTGATGCATCAGACTCTTCGCCCAGCGCCGTTCAAACAAGGCATCCGGCGTCAAGTCATCCGCAGGTTCCGCCGCATAACCGTGCTCTGCAATCGCTTGATCCATCGAAATGGGTGCCTGCCCTCCACCCCGCTTGATGCGGTTGGCCGTGCGCCGGTGACTGCTCAGGAAGTGCTTCACACAAGCCAGCAGGAACGATCTCAACTTGCCGCGCTCTTTTTCAGCGTTGGCCAGGTATTCGCCCTCGATCATGCGCATGAGAAACTCCTGCGTGAGTTCCTCCGCCTCGGCCGGGCGCACGCCGGTGCGGCGGATGAATGCATAAATCGGCAACCAATATCCGGTGCAGATATCTTCCAGCGCACGCTTCGTATCGGCCGTCGCCTCGTCACCCCGGGCCCGCTGGACGATCGTCCAACTTGTGTTGGGAAACTGCCCTGCCGCTGTTCGATCATCACTCTTCATGCCGCAGCTTGGCACTTGCATCTTGCGGGTCAAATCAGAAACCCGCGGCGTCAAGGGTATCGCTCAATGCATCGACCCTCCATGATATCACCCGGTGATCCTTGGTGACAGCCATCACATGAGAGCCATCGGCGCTCATGCACGCGGCGGCGAGTCCTGTGGAGTTCGGAATGGTTAGACAAAGCGCACGTCCTTTGTTTCCGGAAACATGCACTTGGTTGTCCCTCACCTCGATCAAGTCCGGAGATGGGGGAGGGGATAGGTCGGCCGTTTCCGATTTCGAGGGATCCCCTCCAAGCCAGACTTGGCGGGACGTGCCACCCTCCTCATCCATCACCTGGACAAACCAGTCACCCTTTGCCGAGACTTCGAGCACCTTCGCACCCGGCACCCGGTCCAAACCCTCCACTTTCCCCGGGCTGCCAACCGCATCCACCGGGACGCGTTCAAGTCCTCCCGGGACTTGCAGCAGAATGGCATCATTGCCCAACCACCATCCGGACGCCTCGTCGTCCACCCTTTGGCTTTCCAATGGGATCAACGCGGTTTGCCGCCGTCCCGCTACCGACCAGAGCGCGGCACTGCCTGCACTGACCGTGAGCAAGTGCCTGCCATCCGGTGAAAGCTTCGCACAAGAAGCCAATTCATTGGATTTGGCCCGCGGTTTCTCCCACCACGATTGAAACACCTCGAACGGGCGCTCCAGAAACCAATCCATCCACACTCCACGATCCTCATCCAAGCGGGAACGGAGAACGCCGGGTGACTCGAACCAGAGCCCCTGCGAACGATGGTGTAGTGAAGAAAAAACCATGCCATCCGTCGCATCATGGATGGCCATCATGCCGTCAGCGGTCGCCGCCGCAAGCAGCCCGCCGCTGGCATCCAGAGCAAGGTGCTCCGATATCGCACTTGTTGGGATTTTCGCGCATTCATGGCCCTCATCAGCACCCAGCACCAGCACCTCGCGCTGGTCACCCAGCGCCACCGCAAGCCGGGAACCATCGCCAGACCACGCGACCGCACAGCGGGCCGGCTCCCCCACGCGCTCCCAGGAGCCGGCATCACCCGCCATGCCGAGAACCTGCAATCCGTTAGGTCCTGTTAGAGCAACCCGCCGACTCGTGGGATCGATATCCACGAACCGGATGACCGCCTGCCCGGCCTCGTTCGACAACACCCGCGTCGCACCCGATGCATCCACCATGACCACGCCAGCCGTGGTTTCCGCGAAGACCGCGCGGCTTCCGTCGCGGGAGATGCCCGCTTCGATCTCACGTCCTTCCGTGGGATCGAGATTGGTGATGGCATGGCCGTCCCTCCACCAGCGAACTGCTCCGGATTCATGCCATGCCAGCCACGATTGGTGATCGGCGGAGGGTTTCCACTCCATCACCGGGTCGTCCGGGAGCGGTTCAGCCGGGACCTTGGGCGCATGCACAATCTCCGGTCGTGGAAGCAAGTCCGGGCGGGAAACCAAGGCCGCCACTTCATTCCGGATTTCATCGGTTTTCGAAATATCTGCCGCCTTCCTGAGCCGACTCATCGCCCGTTGACTGTGGCCCGGATTGCCTAACAATCGCTCGGAGCGCGCTTGTTCGATCAGGGATCTGTGAAGCTGCGCTCGTGCATCCCGCAATGCCGCTCCGCGTTGGGCATGACTGATGGATAACAGAATGCCCCCTACGGTGGAAACCAGCACCAAGGCCCCGACAAGGGTAGCGGGCAGTGGATGGCGGCAGGCCCAGCGCCATGCGGATTCCATCGCACCCACAGGCCGCGCAAGAATGGGACGCCCCTGCAACCAGCGTTCGATGTCTGACGCGAATTCTTCCAGTGTGGCATATCGATCCCGAGGGGACCGCTCCAATGCCTTCATACAAATCACCGACAGATCGCGCGGGATCGACTTGCTGATTTCCTCCGGCCTTTGCACGGCTTCATCGGCGATGGCGCGCAGCAATGCGGTGACGTTTTCCTTTCCATCGTGAGGCCTTCTGCCTGTCAGGCATTCATACAACACGGCACCCATGCTATATAAATCCCCAGCGACCGTGGCATCCGCCACAGAACCTGTGGCCACTTCCGGAGGCATGTAATGGGGAGTGCCAAAAAACGATTCCGTCCGGGTCAAGGGGCTTTGATCGGAGAGTGTCAGTTTTGCCAAACCGAAATCACTGACGCAGGCACGGCCGTCTTCCATGAAGAGGAAATTCCCAGGCTTCAAATCGCGATGCAGCACCCCGTGCTGGTGCGCATGGTGCACGGCTCTTGCAAGTTGGATCATCAATGCGGCCGCATCGCGGACTGGCAGCTGTCCTTTGCGAAGGCGCTCCGCCAAAGTTCCGCCATCGGCCAAGCGCATGGAGAAATACGGCATGCCATCCGATTCTCCGACTTCATAGACCGGGAGGATTCCGGGATGATCCAGCGCCGCCATGGCCCGCGCTTCGAGTTGGAACCGCGCCAACATCTCGGGCTCTTCCGCGAATTGGGGCAGAAGCACCTTCAACGCCACTTCACGGTCCGGGCGTTCCTGCCGCGCGTGATACACCACCCCCATTCCGCCGCGGGAGATTTCACCGAGAATTTCATAACCCGGAATCTCCACCCCCGCCGGGCGTGCGGCATCCCACAATGCAGCCATGAAAAAGTCCGCATCGGGAGTTCGGGACTCGGTGGAATCAGACATGATGGGAATCTCGCCGGGAAGAGCAGCCATTCCATGCTTCCACCGTTCAGGTGCAAGGCAATTTCACATCAGAAATGCAACGACTTTTGCCTGATCCGCATTCGAGCGGCAGCTATCATGGCCGATGGTCCGGGTTTGCAATGTCATGGGCGGACAATCGACTCAGGACGAAGTCGATTCATCCCGATCTCCGAAAACCAAAGCCGCCATGGCACGCCTCTTGGCGAACAATTGGATCACCAGCCAAACCCCGGTGATGCAGCCGACCATCAACCAGAAGTAAAATGCCCGTGGAATCGCCCGTGAGGCTTCCAGGGGAGTTTCGGAAATCGGGATCAGTGCGGTGGCGGCGTAGAAGGGCATGCTGGCGGGTGACATGCCGATGAGCCACGAGGCAACGGGCATGAGGCGATCGCTGATGACGCTCAAGACCGCCCCCACCATGATCGGCACCACACCGATGAAGATGGCTGCCAAGCCCACGGCGCGGCCGCCACGGGCTTCGAGCAGGGCTTGGAACGAGATGCCGCCGGAGACCATTACGGCGATGAAAAACGCGAGGGTGCTGAGCGGTAGTTCCGCTCCTGGAAACCAACGGGACTCCACCAACTCGCGAGTGAAGTAAAACCAGCCGCCGGCCCCGGCGAGGGCCATGACCACCACGAAGCCGAAGGAGGTGGCGGCGTCTGCGGTGAGCGGCAGCGAGGAGTTTCCTTGTTTTCGTGCCCGCCGCAAGCCGCGCAGTTGATGGTCAGTGGTGGGAGTGATGATGGTGGCGAGCATGAAAAGCAGAGCCAAGGTCATGATGCCATAGACGCCGGACATCAACACGGCCTCGGAGGGCTCGGGTTTCCAATCCGGCAGCACGCGCACCATTCTGGAGAATCCACGCGATGGAAACAAGCTCCCCACATCGATGAGTGGCAGGGCATTTCCCAAGAGAAGCACCTGGATCCATATAAAGAATCCGGTCGCCCAGGTTTTTCCGAGCAGATGGGATTCGCTGCGCTGCCACTTGCGGCACAACATGATCACAAAAGTGAGGATCAAGCCGCATTGGGAAAACGCGGTGAACACGGCTTCCGAAAAATCCAACCCGAAAAACTTCACGGTCGGTGCAAGCCGGCTGGCGGTGCGGGCGACGGCCCCGGCGCTTTCGGGCAAGAGTCCCGGCAGGCATTCCGTGATGACGGGGGTGATGGTGAGGTATTTGAAGAACACCAAACCGAACTTCGCGAGCTGGGGAATCACCGTATAAAGTGAAAACACCAGCGCGATGGTGGTGAGGAAGGCCCAGCGGCGGTTGCGCACGACCGTGCCCGTGACGAGCCCGGTGAAATGATATAACAATCCGGTGACGAACAGAATGATATAAGGCGGACCCCAATCCCGCAAGGCCACCTCGCCGCGCCAGAGGCACCAGGCGGTAAATGGCAGGGTGATGAGAACCATCGCATATTCCCGGATCGGCAGCCCGAAAAGATAACCCATCACTTTGGCAAGTGGCGACATGGGAATGAGCCGTTGATAGTCGATCACTCCCTCATCCCGCTCCGCTGTCATGCCACCTGCAACTTGTGCCGTGCCGATCACGAAAAGGATCACGCACTGGAGTCCCAGCAAGGCGATGGCCGCAGGACGAACGGCGTCGGAAGGAGTCATGTTGACGCGCACCCCGATGGAGGTGGACAAGGCGACTGCGAAAGCCGCCACCAGAAACGTGATCAACAGAGCGATGCCCGCGCCCCGCGGGCGCAGGCGGGAGCGGCAATAGCGCAGGAAAATCGGATTGGATCCCACCTTCCATGCGGAGTGGCGGACGATCTGTGGACTGTGGGGCTCGGGGCTCATCAGGATTTCATTTCACGGGAGTCGGTTGCTTTCCGCGACTTCGACGAGGATATCCTCGAACGATGAGCGTTTTTCCTCGAAGGATCTTAGTCGGATGCCGAGGTGGATGAGCCCTTCCATCAAGGTGGCCTGTGCCTCGTCATCGCCATGGAAACCAAACACAATCCGGCCGCCATCGACATGCAGATCGTGGACAAAAGCCTGATTGGATATCCAATGGGCGGCGTCCTCGGCCCGATTCAGCACGGTGGCGGTGAGCGTGCGTTCGGTGCTGCCGAGCTGATGTCGGACTTCCTCCACCGTGCCGGATGCCAGCAAGGTGCCGCGGTTCATCACGCAGAGGGAGGAACACATTTCCGCCAGCTCGCTGAGGATATGGGAACTCACAAACACCGTGGCCCCGGTCGCGGCGATCCGCCGCAAGGCATTGCGCATGTCACGCCGGGCGAGGGGATCGAGACCGCTGGCGGGTTCGTCCAGAATCATCACCCGCGGCGAATGAAGCAGTGTTTTGGCAAGGACCACGCGCTGGGTCTGACCACGCGAGAGTTCCTTGCACCAACTGCCCCGCTTGTCCGTGAGGCCTACTTCCTCCAAGCATTGTGCCACCCGCTCCAGTCGTTGGGAACGGTTTCCCAAGCCATAGGCATTGGCATGGAATTCCAGAAACTCGCCCACCTTGAGATCCGAGGGCACCGGTGCCAGATCCGGCATGTAGCCGATGATGCGGCGGGCACTTTCCAGATCTTCCAAAACATCCACGCCATCCAGAATCACCTCGCCATAAGTCGGCTCCATCAAGGTGGTGAGAACGCGGAAGGTGCTGGTTTTTCCGGCTCCGTTCGGCCCCACCAGACCAAACACCTCTCCCGGCGGTACGGTCAGGGTGAGATCGTTGACGGCGATGAAATCACCGTAATCCACCCGCAGCGAACGGATATCGATGGCATGGGGGGTAGTGTTCATGAATCAGTTGAACTCCTCCTGCATGGGGTCCCAATCCGGAGGCAGGGAAAGCCCCATTTCCCCAAGTTCCTTGGCAGCCTCTTCGCGGCGTTGGGTTTGTTCCGCCTCCCACTTCTCGCGTTGGTCAGGGCGCAGAACGGAAAGCAAGGCCTCACGGTGGGTGCGGCCGGTGGTGGTGGCGATCTCGCCGTCGGCACCTTCGAGTTTCATCGCGGGATCGTAGTCATTGGAGTTCCGGGCCATGATGCCGAAGATTTGATCCCGCTGCGAATCATCGAGCTGCACGATGTTGTCCAATCGTTGGGTCCGGGCATCGGCATCCTGCTGCACCCGCTCGACGCGCTCGGTCATGCGTTGGGATTGAAACGCGGCGAGTTTTTCCCCGCTGAGGGTTTTTTCCATGAAGGCATCGAGCCCGTCGTCCGGCCGCAATTCCTTCATGGTGCGCACCATGTCCTCGGCAGTCATGCCCTCTTGGGTCATCGCATCTGTCCACCGCTTGGCGTTTTCCTCTGCTTTGGCCTCGAACCACTTTTTGAGCGATTGCTGCTGCGGGGCGGTTAGATCATACTTGCGTGCGAGTTCGCCGGTCATGCGTTCGATATCGCCCTTCTGCTGGACCACCCGCATGCGGTCGAAGATCGGTGCAAGATCGCGGAGAATCGGTTGGGTGGCGCGGAAGATATCATCCGGCGTGACCGGGCGGCCTTCCTTGAAATCCTCCGCAATGCTGCGCGCTCCATCCGCCAAGGTGCGGCCGGACCTGCGTTTGGCACGGGGATCCGCGGCTTCGAGGGCGGCGATCTGGTTTTCCGCCCGCTTCAAGTCGCGCTCAAGACGGATGACCTGTTCCTGCGCCGAACCTTCCGCACCGGGCAGGCTTTGTTGGAACATCACCGCTCCCACCCCTCCGATCACAAGGCCGATGACGAGTGGAACCAATGAGCGGACGCTTGGAGACATGTGGATGGGGAAGGGGAGCAACGAGAAGAAACCACTACATCATCGAAGTGGATGTCTTGGTTTGTTTAGGCAATTTGATGAACCCAATCAGAACTCAAGGTGCCGCCTTGCCGGTGAGCACGGCAAAGGCCGCTTTGGCCATTTCGCCCGCTCCCGCAGTATTCGGGTGGACGCGGTCCGGCAGCATTTCAGGTTTGTCCACCAGTGCGGCGTGCATGTCGATGATGCCGAGATTCATTTTTGCGGCCAATCCATCGAGTCGCTTGATTTGTTCCTGCACGCCTGCCTCGTTGATCCCGAAATTTCCGGCTCCCGGAACCGGGCAGGGCCGGCACACATAGACACGCGGTTTGCTTTTCAAGGTGCGGAAAGATTCGATCAGACTGGTATAATCCGCCAGATATTCCGCCTCGTGTTTCCAATTCTGGGGCTTGGTGTCATTGGTTCCCAGCATGATGACGACCACATCCGGCTCGAAGGCCAGCGCCTTTTGATAGGCCTTCTCCTTCCAGTAGGGAAAATCGCCTTTCTTCAACAAGGTGCGCCCACTGACACCGAAGTTTCCAACCTCCCAAGAGGCACCTAACAACTTTTGGAGTTGTGCCGGATACGATTGGCCCTTCGCCGCGCCGGAGCCTTGGGTGATGCTGTCGCCAATGCAGGCGACTTTGACGGGGGCCTTGAAGGTGCCGGGATCGATGGGTGCCATGGTCTCCGCGCCGAAAAGCACGGAGACTGCCAGTGAGGAGATAACTAGGATTTTCGCAATCATTGTGGCGGCATTGAAGCGTCTTCCCTCGGGGCGGTAAACGCTTCTTTTTCGACCCGGTTGATGCTTACTTCAACTCTCCAATGGTCCAAGGCGTCTTGCGATCCGCGTATTTACTGCGGACTTGTTTGACCGTCTCTGCGGAAACCGGGGCTGCATCGTTGGACCATGACTGGCGCACATAAGTGAGCACATCGGCGACTTCGGCATCCTTGAGTTCACCCAGAGCGGCCATGGGGACATTGTATTTTTGTCCCAGAACTTCCAGCGGCCCTTGCAGTCCATGCATCACAATGCGGATCGGAATGGACGGATCTCCCACGGGATATGGGGCACCGTCCAGCGGTGGGAACGCACCTGGGACTCCTTTTCCTTCCGGACCATGGCAGGCAATGCAGGTCTTGTTGTAAACCGCAAGGCCACGGGCATGCACGGCCGGGTCCGGCTTGTGGCGGCGCTCCATCGGCTTGCTCACCACTGGTGTCGCCTGGATGCGGGAAAGAACCTCCTTGGAAAAATCATCGGTTCTCGCTCCGAGCGCATCGGCCAGTGATTTGATATCTGCGGGAGATCCTTTTGCTCCGAAATGGGATGCGAGCGGCATCAACTGTGAGCTTCCATCTCCGGCAGAGATTTCCTGCAAATAGGCATCGTCCCACCATGCTGTTCCCGTGGACCCGCCATAACCGCCGAAGAGGCAATGGATGAGGATGCGGCTTTCGTTGCCGCTTTCAAATTCGGCGGTGAGTTCCTTCCAGTCGTTGTTGCCGGAAATGGCCAGTGTTTTCGAGTCCGTGCCATGGATGTTGAGCATGGCACCTTGGCCGCCCCGGTTGGTGAGGTTCTCAGTGCGGACCCATGCGCCGAATCGATAGCGAGTGTTGGGTTTCACTTCGACTTCAGCCCCCGCTCCCACATCGGCACGGGCATCGGCACGGATCATCAGGCAATTGCCACTGCGCCCGCCGGGAACCACTTGGAGGCTGACCTTGGAAGCGTCCTCCACGTCATAATTCCGCTGCGACCAACCCGCCGGGCCATTTTCCTCGAAACCGGCGTTTGGCAAAAGATTCGGATGTTCTGCGGCAGCAGGCACCGCCGTGTTGCCCGCGGCCGCAAGGAGCACGCCTTTTGCATGCTGGCGGGCGGCGATTTGCCAGGCGTCACTCAGGGTCACATCCGCCTGCATGGCCTCCCGGTTCGTGGCGAAGGTGCGATGCAGAAGGGCTCCAATATCATCCGACGGAGACAGCTTGGCCAAGGCGACGAGAACCTCCGCCAACTCCCGGGCATCGAACGCCGCAAGGGCTCCATCTCGCGAGAAGTTTGCAACCAGCAAAGGCTCTGCAAGGGGATCGGCGATGGCTTGGCGGCGCAATCCACGCTGATTGGACTTGAGCCCGGTAGCGACTGTTTCCGTATCAAGCGCTCCCAGACCGCTCAGGGCTCCGAAGGCATGCATGGCCGCAACATTGCCACCCTTGACCAGTTCCTTGAGCTTGCTCGCTGCACCGATCGCCTTGGTTTCCACCAACAAGCGCTGGGCTTGAAGCCGCCAGAAAAGATTCTCGTGGGAAAGCCCCGCCACCAAGGTGCCGGGATCTGTCACATCGAGCTCGGGCTTCTTGTCATCGCTCGTATTTTGCGGATAGACCCGGTAAATCCGCCCGAAATTCGTATCCCGGAGTGGGGACTCATAGGCATTTCCGCGACCGGTGACTGCGTCCATGCCGGCCGAGTCCTTCTTCGGTGTCGGGTTGTGCTGGATGATCAAGTTATACCAATCGCAGATCCACACAGCCCCATCCGGGCCGGTTTCCGCAAATACCGGCGAAGACCAGGCGTCCGCACTGTCGAAGAGGGTGTTGGGAAGATGCCGTGATTTATAACCTGCCCCCGCGCGGCTCACCTCGAACAAGCCCACCAGTTTTCCGGTTGGCTCCGTGACCATCGCCACATGTTCCCGCCATGACTCGGGGAACCGCGTGGATGTATAAAAGCCGTGGCCCGCCGCCGATGTGTAACCATCGTGCACATCCACTTGGCGGATATCCATGGAACTGGGGAAAAATTTCGGATTGTTGTCAGCCCGCGGAGTGCGCGGGGCCTCCATGCCAGCGGCTTGATACACCGATTTTGGAAAGGTAAAATACCACGATGGATTGGCATTTGCTGTGGATCCCATCAAATCGAAATCGGAGTTGAAGCCCAGCCCCCAGGTGTTGTTGGTGGTGCTTTGCAGGAATTCCTGCTTGCTGCCATCCGGGCGGAAACGGAAAACTCCCTGGCTGAACTTGTGGCTCTCCCCGCCGACTTGGCCATTGAAGCCGGAATATCCCACGGTGGCATAGATCCAGTTGTCCGGAGCATAAAGCAGATTGGAAGGCCCGGCGTGGGTGTCGCCCATGCTGAATCCTTCAAACAAGACCCGGCGCTCGTCCGCAACGTCATCGCCATTGGTATCTTTCAAAAACAACATCTGCGTTCCGTTGGTGCAGATTAACCCACCATTGACCAGAACTGCGGCGGTCGGGATGGACAACTTGTCGGCAAACAAGGTGAACTTGTCCGCCTTGCCATCGCCGTCGGTGTCATCACAGATACGAATCCGGTCATGTCCCAGATTGCCCGCCTGCAGATTATTCGGGTAATCCACTGTTTCCACCACATAGGCGCGACCCCGGTGATCCCAGGTGATGTGGATCGGATTGACGATGTCCGGTTCGCTGGCAAACAAGGCGATTTCGAAGCCCACTGGCACGTTGGCCAACTTGATCGACTCCGCAGCAGGGAGTGGTTTTTGAGCAGTCGTGATGGCCTTCCGCAATTTGTATCCGGGAAGCAGCACTTCCTCGCTTTCCAACTCGGGCAGCTTCAGTGCGGTCAACTTCGCCCGAACATCTGCCCCCACACTCCACAGGATCGCACGGCGCAGCAATTCATGGAACGAGGACTGCCCCCAACACCGCATGTCGTGGCCGTAGGCAGTGTAAAACACGTTGCCCTTGCCCTGCTTGCGCACCCACGTCCAAGGCTCCTGATCACGGCGCTGGAGGATCGTCCGGTCATCCCCGTGGCGGTCATGCACATAGGTCTCATCCCACGTTTCAAACCCCTCGAACCCCTTCATCACCGGATGATCCGGTGCCGTGATGGTCGTGCGGAAAACCTCGGCTCCGTGCGATTGGAAACGACCACCCACCAACTTGATGAAAGCGTCCGATTTTCCGAAACATGCAGACGCACAATGGATTGGCAAAAAGGCTCCGCCATCCTCGACGTAACCAACCAATGCCTTTTCCTGCGAAGCATCCATGGCCTCATTCTGCTTCCAGTTCGCATACATCATCACTGCATCATAACGATCCAGCACCTCACGTCGCAGATCGCCAAGATCCTCGGTATAGGAGAAATCAATCCCTGCGGTGCCAAGGCTCTTGCGCAGAATCCGGTAACGCTCCACCGGATCGTGCCCAGGGTGGTTCGGCGTCGGGGCACCAAAAAACAACACCTCCACCCGCCGTGCCTCATTGCGTGGCAGCTTCTGGGTTTGTGAAAATGCGAACGCCGCAGCTAGCAGCGCCAATGGAAGAAGAAGGATTTTTTTCATGCGGGAGATGACCTTGAATTACAAAACAGTCTGCAATCGCAGCTTCTTTCAGCATGATCGATCCCCCATTGCTTCGCTTGTAGATTTGCGGGCACTTTGTGTATCATTCCGCCAGATGACGCAGGACTTCGACCTCAGACAATGGACCAATCAGCTCATGCCCGGGCAGTTTCGCCACCTCTTCGACCATCTCCCTGGCACGCTCTTCTTCGCCAAAGACCGCGAAGGCAGGCTCATGGCGGGCAATCCCGCCTTCGTCAAACGATGCGGGTTCCAATCGGAAAACCAAATCACCGGTCTCACCGATCACATGATTTTTCCGTCCAAGCTCGCCGAAAAATACAGCCGCGACGACGAGCGCGTGATGAGCACCGGGAAGCCCATGCTCGGCCTCATCGAATTGTTTCCCAATCGTGATGGCAAACCCGAGTGGTTCATCACCGACAAACTGCCGCTCATCGCCATCGACGGCTCGGTCTGCGGTCTCTGCGGCACCGTCCGTAGCTACGAAGCCCAGCGGGCTGCCATGCTTCCCTACCTCGAACTCGCCGCCGTGGCCGATCACCTCAAAACCTGCTTCCGGGAAAAACTCGACCTCCCGGCACTCGCCAAAATGGCGAAAATGTCCGTCCGCCAGTTCGAACGCAAATTCCGCGCCACCTTCCAGATGACCCCGCGCGACTATCTCATTCGCATGCGCCTCATCGCCGCCTGCGAATTGCTTGCCCGCACCAACCAGCCCCTCACGACCATCGCCCACGAATGCGGCTTCTACGACCACTCCGACTTCGCCCGCCAGTTCCGCCGCCACATGGACCAGACCGCCAGCCAATACCGCAACGAACACCGGTCCAAAGCCTCCGTCCCCCTCTTGCATGCCGAGACCGCCAAATCACGGGATATGAAAAACTTGTGATGAATGAGAAAACCGGCGTCTTGTGCAGGGTTGTAATCAATGGTCCCGCTGGGATCGGATCGCTCTTTGTCGCAGCGCGACAGAATGATGGTAGCCGTGGGTTTCAACCCACGGGCGGGGTCCCGAAGCTGCGTTCGCGGGCAAATCCATCACCGATCTCGAAGCGGCCATCGCCGCATTCGAGCAAGTCAGCGAGGACCTGAAGATCCGCGACCAAGCCCGCTCGGCGGCGCTCAGAACGCGGGACGCCAAAGAGAAGGAGCTGGCCGGAATCATCCGCGTGATCGCGCGCGGCGTGGAAGGCCACCCGGACCACGGCGACGACAGCCCGCTCTACCGCGCCATGGGCTTCGTGCCCTTCAGCGAGCGTCGCAGCGGCTTGACCCGCAAATCCGCAGACGGTGACGCCCCGGGAGTAAAAGAAACCGCCGCTTGATCCACTCCGGCAAGAGATCCGGATCAAGACGACGGTTGGTTGAATCAAGCCACCGGTCCGCAAGGGCCGGTGGCCATCTGTCCAAGGGAACGAAGCATAGCACCACGGAAATGCCAAGGACTGAAAACCATGATTTTTACGAGGTCGTGCGGATTGCCATGTTCTTCTTCACCTTCCTCGGAAAATTCACTCCTAAAAAATCCCCTCCTCACTTTCCCCCCTCATTCTGATCGATCCGATTGGGGAAATTGCCCCAATCATCAGATATTCCCGAACGTGCCGATTTCTTAAACAAACCAACGAAATTGTAACCATAACTTAATCGGTAGGCGCAGCGATCATGATGAAGGTATTCGAGCAATGAAATTTCTCACTTCCACCCTATTGATTGCCACTTGTTCCTACGTCTTCGCGGCGGATCCCACCTTCGTTCACGGTGTCGCCTCTGGCGCTCCGATGGCCGATTCCATAGTGCTTTGGACACGCGTCACGCCTGTGGACGCGAGTCCCGTTTCCGTAGGCTGGGAACTCTCCACCACATCCACTTTCTCTTCACTCCAAGCAAGTGGCACCGTCAGCGCCCAGTCAGCCCAAGACTACACCGTCAAGGTCATCCCGGGCGGCCTCACTGCAGACACCACTTACTACTTCCGCTTCAGCGTAAATGGCGGCACTATCGTTTCTCCCATCGGAAAAACCAAAACCCTCCCCACCGGACCGACCACTGAAGCAAGATTCGCCGTCTTTAGCTGCGCCAACATCACCGCTGAATACTTCGATGCCTACGCCAAAGCGGCACAAGTCGGCGATTATGACGCACTCATCCACGTCGGCGACTACATTTACGAATACGCCAAAGGCGGCTTTGTAGAGGCTGAGGAAAACTTCGCCCGCTTCGGCTTCGAGCCGCCGAACGAATGCATCACCCTCAGCGACTATCGCCTGCGCCACGCCCAATACAACCGCCAGCCCAGCCTGCAAACTGCCCGCGCCTCTGCACCGCTCATTTGTATCTGGGACGACCATGAAACTGCTAACGACGCCTACGCGACCGGTGCACAAAACCACACCCCCGCCACCGAAGGCACATGGGAAGACCGCGTCGCCGTCGCACTCCAAGCCTACTACGAGTGGAACCCCGTGCGCGAGCCGCTCAGTGGCAACCGCAAGCAAGCCTACACCACCTACAATTTCGGTGACTTGCTCGCTCTCCATATTTTGGAAACCCGCCTTGTTGCCCGCGACAAGCAGTTGGAACTCGCCCCCACCAACGCAGAAGTCGGCACCCGCATCACGGAAATCCTCAGCAGTCCCGCACTCACCGTGCAATACGCCACCACCTATTCACTCACTCCACCCACCGGCCCTGGCGACGTGGCAGGAATCAACGCCTTTAGCGGCGCGCTAGGCCCCATCGTTTTCAACGAAATGGTCTTCGCCAACGTCACGGCCATGTATTCGGGAGATCGCAACCTACTCGGTGCCACTCAGCTCGGATGGCTTCAGGGTCAAATGGCTGCATCGTCTGCCACCTACCAAGTCCTCGGTCAGCAAGTGCTCATGGGCAACATGACCATGCCTGCCGAACTCCTGATCGAACTGGCAAACAATGCCGTCAATCCTGCCACCGTGACGAAATACGCCACACCGGTTTTCAAGCTCGCCAACGGAATCCCGCTCACCCCCACCGAGCAAGCCGTCTATGACAACGCCACCCCGCTGCCCTACAACTCTGATGCATGGGACGGCTATGGCAAAGAACGAGAAACCATCCTCCAGACCGCCTTGGGACTGAATAAAAAACTCGTCGTGTTCTCTGGAGATACCCACAACGCTTGGGCCAACCAACTCAAAACTCTCTCACCCACAGGCCCCGGAGTCGCCCCACAAGGCACCGTCGCAGGGATCGAACTCGCCACCCCCGGCGTTTCCTCCCCTGGCATTGAGAAGTACTTCCCCGGCCAAGATGACATATTGCGCGATCTTTTCCTTGGCTACAGCCCTGGTCTGAAGTTTGCCAACCTCTCCAATCGCGGCTACCTCGACGTTACCTTCAGCCCCAGCAGCGTCGATGCGAAGTTCTACTTCAGAGAACGCACCGGCAACGAGTGGAAGATTCAGCCCATCACCTCCACCGATGCCAAAGCCCTCACCATCGGCGCACCCAGCAATACCATCGAACTGGATACCGATCTTGATGGCCTCAACGATTGGCGCGAATTCGTTTCCGGCACCTCCGCCACCATCGCCGATAGCGATGCCGACGGTGTGAACGATAGCACCGAGTTCGCCAACGTGCTCTTCGGCCTCGATCCAAGGATACCCAACGACCTCCAAGCCGTCCTCACCGCTACCGAACAACGCGGAAAGGACGCCGTAGTTGCGAATCCATCCTCGTTCGACCTCTATACCGCCACCAGCATCCAAGACCTCCGCGGCACCGGAAACCTCCTCATCAAGGCCGTCGATAACAAAGTCACCCTCACACTCCCTGTGGAAAAATCCGACAACCTCGGTAGCTGGAACTCAGCCGGTGAGTTGTTCCTCGAACTCAACCAAAGCGATTTCCCCGGCAAACAATTCTTCCGCTTCGATTCCATTCTCGGCGAGTAAGAAAATTCTCTAAAAAAATCAGCACAGCCGTCCTTCTGGGCGGCTGTGCTTTTTTATTACCCAGCCCGCCCCAATGGCCCCCGTTACCTCAACGCCTGGATCACCCGTGTTGAGGTAACAAAGTGTCGAAAGCTTCGCTGAATGCTTCTGGCACTGGATGTTGGCTGTGGAATCCTGTGAGCATGTCTTCCGGACCTTCAGGCCAGCCCAGCGCCCAAACAGCTCAAGTTCTCAGTGAAACGGAGTTTCTGCTACCTGTAATGCCCGAACTCGATGCTGTGCGAAAACGCCCGGGAGGCTGGAACTTGTTCGGCAAAAAAATCGCTTCTCAGATGGAACAGGACGGCTGGGGAAAACCGAACGCTCCTGCCCCCCTCTGGGACCGGGCAAAATTTACGGTCCATGAAGCGATCACCGGCAATCAGCCTGAACATTCCTACATTCGCAACCGCGTCCTGGCTTCGAAGTCGATTTCGGCCATGCTGCACTCAGATTTGAGTCTCTGGCTTGCTGGAAAACTGAGCATTTCCATTGCGGTGACAAAGCGCTTGGTTGCTCTGATGCTCGTGGGTGTGGCCGAGGCGAAGGGCGATTGGAACGTTTTGGACGAATCCGATGATCACAACCAGAGCTGAAGCAGACCTTACCGCTTCTTGGAAAGGGACTTTTTGAGCGCCTTCACTTCTTTTTTTGCTATGCTTGCAGCCTTCTTCGCTGTTTTTACCGCTGACTTCGCTTGCTTGAGATTGGCCTTCGCCGCACTAACAAGGGCGCGCGGATCTTCTTTCGGGCATTCGACTTCAACTTCGGCGGCGATGGGTGAGGTGTCTTGTGTTTCGTTCATGAGGATGCTTCAGGGTGAAAAATCTGTTCCGGAAATCACGAATCCGGGGCGCAACAGACTTTTGCTGTGACGAAAACGTGACATTCCCCTGCCGTCATCGACAACTATTGAATTGTTACAATTCACCAGAGGCACACCGATGACGAAGTGACCACAGTTTGATGAGACTGATGACGTCGAGCTCCTCCGAACTTATTCATAACCCAATCGGAAAAACCACCGCCCCGCGCCTTGGCTATCTGGAACCTCCACGTTGAAAAGAGCGGATTCTCCACTGGAATCCAGATTGAACCGATGCACCACCACCCATGGGCTGCTTGTGCCCATGTCGGGTGAGGCCTCCACCACAACTGAAGCACCAGGCGTCCCGATCACTGTGGCGCTGAACTTTGCATTGCTTGTCGCGGTCGCCGGGGTCAGAGAAAGATCGGCGGTCTTCGGGACTGTGTCCAGAACAACGAACTCTTGGAGCGAAGCATTGATGCCGCCGACTGTCGCCGAAGTTGCAACAGCGACTTCGCTGGCGGATTCGACCGTCGAGGCATTGTGGTAATACTCGGTGAGGTATGTGCCGCCGGGATCGTAGAAGCGTAATCGGTAGCTTCCAGCCTCCAATCCAGTGAGTGAATAGTTTCCTTCCGGATTGGTGGAGGTTGAAGCGCTCCAATCCCACCCATAGCCATCATACCATTGGAAAGCGCGCACCTGAATGGCTTCGAGCGGCGAAATGCCGTCCGGGCCGGTGACGATGCCGTTGATGCTGCCCCTTTCATCAAGAGATGTATCGATCCCGATGACCGTTTCCGAGGCTAGCACAACAATGTCGGCAGCGGACTCCACAGTCGAGGCATTGCTGTAATACTCGCTTGCGTAATTACTCTCGTTGCCATCGTAGAAATGCAACCGATAACTGCCTGCGGCCAGACCGCCGAGTAAGTAGGTTCCTGATGAATTGGTATAAGTTGTTGAAAAATGATCCCAGTATCCATTGCTGCCCCCATCGTCATACCATTGATAAGCGCGAACCCGTATATATTCAAGCGGCGAGATTCCGTCCGGACCCGTGACGGTGCCTGTGATGCGACCGGCTGCTGCAAGGGAAGCATGGATGCCGCTGACGGTCGCCGCAGCCGCAACGGTGATGTCGTTGGCAGATCCCACCGTCGTTGCATTGCTATAGTATTCCGTGATATAGTTGCCACCCGGATCGAAGAAGCGCAACCGGTAGATTCCAGCCTCCAAACCAGAGAGTGAATAGTTTCCTTCCGAATCAGTGGAGCTTGAATTGATCCAATCCCACCCATAGCCTTCATCCCATTGGTAAACGCGCACCTGGATGCCTTCAAGCGGCGAGCTGCCGTCGGGGCCAGTGACGGTGCCTGTGATGCGGCCAAATGCTGCAAGCGAAGCGTGAATGTCGCTGACGGTCGCCGAAGCTGCAACGGTGATGTCGTTGGCAGATCCCACCGTCGAGGCATTGTTGTAGTATTCGGTGACGTAGTTGGCATTGCTATCGGAGAAACGCAATCGGTAGCTGCCTGCTATCAGGCCGGAAAGCGAGTAGCTGCCGTCTGTGCCGGTATAGGATGTGATCGAGTAGTCCCAGTAACCACTGCCGTCACCATCGTCATACCATTGGTAAGCACGCACCTGAATGCCTTCAAGCGGCGAGCTGCCGTCGGGGCCAGTAACAGTGCCTGTGATGCGGCCAAATGCTGCTAGCGAAGCATGAATGCCGTTGACGGTCGCCGAAGCTGCAACGGTGATGTCGTCGGCAGATCCCACCGTCGAGGCATTGTTGTAGTATTCGGTGATGTAGTTAGCATTGCTATCGGAGAAACGCAATCGGTAGCTGCCTGCGTCCAGGCCGGAAAGTGAATAGCTGCCGTCTGTGCCGGTATAGGATGTGATCGAGTAGTCCCAGTAACCACTGCCGCCGCCATAGTCATACCACTGGTAAGCGCGCACTTGGATGCCTTCAAGCGGCGAGCTGCCATCGGGGCCAGTAACAGTGCCTGTGATGCGACCAGCTGCTGCAAGCGAAGCATGGATTCCGCTGACGGTCACCGAAGCCGCAACGGTGATGTCGTTCGCGGATGTCACGGTCGAGGCATTGTTGTAATACTCGGTGAGGTAATTGTTATCGTAATCTTGGAATCCCACCCGATAGGTTCCTGCAGCTATACCGCCAAGTGAATAGCCTCCGTTGGAGTTGGTGTAAGTAGAGGCCAGTGATCTCCAGAATCCGCTCCCTTCACCATCGTCGTACCAATGATAGACGGTCACGTAGATGTCTTCAAGTGGCGAGCTGCCGTCGGGACCGGTGACGATGCCCGTAATGTGACCAGCTGCAGCAAGTGAAGCATTGATGCCGCTGACGGTCGTCGAAGCTGCTACGGCGATCTCGTTGGCGGCTTCCACCATTGAAGCATTGTTGTGATACTCGGCGACATGATTCCCTTGGGGATCGTAGAACCCAAGCCGGTAGTTTCCTTGCGCCAACCCACTGAGTGAGTAGGTTCCGGTTGAACTGGTATAGGTAGATGCAATAGTACTCCAGTAACCACCGCTGTCCCACTGATAAGCACTCACCAAGATATTTTGGAGCGGCAAGCTGCCGTCTGGACCCGTGATCGTGCCATTGATGGTGCTGGTAGGCAGCAAGTTCAATGTGATCGAGCCGGAATCGCTCCCGTAGCCATAGACGGCAATTCGGTAGTTGATTCCGGCTGTGGCATCGAATGTCAGCAAGCTTCGTGAACCAGCGCCACTGTCGTCGTCATCACCAATCAAGGTCAGCGTGGCCAATGCATTTCCAGTCCAAATCGCGAGCATGGTATCAAAGTTACTGCCATTGGTATTGACCTGAACCTGCCCCGTCGCTGGCGCTGTCCAGCTGAACCACACCGACCCAGTGGCGGACGAAGAGGCGACCGGTTCCCCAGCCTCCAGTGTGGCAGAGACATTGGAGGCTGCGGTGCTGACTGGCAGACCGCTGAGTGGCGTGGGGGCGCTGAATGCGTCGTTGGTTGGCGCAGCGCGGAGCAGCGACCCGATCAAAATCGGCAGGATGAAGGACAGGAATGTTTTCATGGTTCAGTAAAATAGGCGATGGATTCTTGGATGATGAAGAATACGGTTGGGAGTTTGGCGTGATCTATAAGCCGCTGGTTGGCAGGAGGTGGAAGTTCGAGAGAATGCGCGGAAATGGCAGGTTTACGGAATCGTCACCCGCACCCGCGCGAAGCTACTGCTGGTGCTTGTTGGAGGATTGGTTTCGATGACGCTCACCCGTTCCCACTCGGAGTTGATG
>JBBARN010000074.1:0-30342 GCA_040399845.1 Luteolibacter sp.
CGAACCGGAATCGTCCACCTTGAGGTCGAAGCGGGTGTTGCCGGGCATGGAGGCGAAGCGCTGGCTGAGGAGCTCCATGAAGGCCTGGTGCTTCATTTCCTCGTTTTGCGTCTCCACAATCGTGTTGCCGAGGGCCAGCGAAGTGCGGGCGATGCCAAACACCATGCCGATGATGATGGTGAGCAAAAGCATGGCGATCACGAGCTCTAGCAGCGTGAAACCACGATTCCGGGATCTGGGAAATGAGGTTTTCACGGTTGATAGAGGCGGCCGTAGCGCCAGGTTTCCACGATGCGTTCCTGCCACTCGCCGTTGGCATACCAATTCGCCTTCACCTCGATGCGGTACATTTCCTGGAGGAGTTGTCCTTCCTCGTTTTCCATTTCATCGAGGAGTTCCACGGTGGTGAGAAATTTGATTTCGCTGCCGGGTTCGCCCATTTCCGACTCGGTTTCGCCTTCTTCGAGGACCGGGAGCGAGAGCGTCTCGTCCAGCGCGCTTTCCAGGATGCGGGTGATGCGCATTTCGCTCTGCGCGAGCGCCGCCGTGTCCGCCATGCGGTGGAGCGCCACGGCGAATCCGGTGGCGGCGATGCCAAACACCGCCAGCGCGAGCACCATCTCCAGGAGAAGGAAGCCGCGGCGGCGGTGGATGGGATGGGCGGGAAGACGCATGGGTTCAATTATCGTGCCTCAAGGAAGCTCTCGCTGATGGTCGCAGTCAAAGGATGGTAGGTATCCTCCGCCCAGCTTTGGCCGAGTTGGAGGCGGATGGAAACGGGTTCACTGAGGCCGGAGGGATCGAAGCGCCAGATGTGGATGGAGTTTTTTGCGGCGGGCAGCCATTCGGTGGAGTTCCAGCGGCGGATGAAGAGTTCCATGCCCTGTTCGAGGGCGAATTCCCATTTCTCGCCGCCTTCGCTGTCCACCTCGGTGCCGCCGACGTTGTTGCCGAGGGCGGTCTTTTTTTCATCCCGCCCGGCTTGGGCGAGCGGCATGAGGCGAACGATGCCTTCACGGAATTCCAGTGCGTAGGGCGTTTGTTGCAGGATGGAGGTGGTGCGGGCGCGCTTGGCGAGCATTTCGATCTCGCCGGAGGCATCGCGGAGCACGCGCTCGTCCGAGGAATAGATCATCATGCCCACCGCTCCGCCCATCACGATGGCGGCAATGCCGAGCACCATGACAATCTCGATGAGCGTGAAGCCCGCGCGGCGGTGCCTGGGATTACTCGTCTTGGCTGCTGAGATCATCACCGGTGTTTTCCTGGCCGTCCGGGCCTTTGGAGATCATTTCAAACTCGTTCGCGCGCTTCTTGCCGGGGAAACGATAAATGTAGTCCTGATCCCAAGGATCGAGCGGGATCTTGCTCATCACCTGCACCCAACGGCGCGGAACGGGAGTGCTGGAAGGCTTTTCCACGAGGGCCTTGAAGCCTTGCTGGGAGGTGGGGTAGTTGCCTGCGTTGAGTTTATACATCGCGAAGGCGCTCTGGAAGCTCTTGAAGTCGGACTCCACTTGGCGGAGTTTGGCGGCATCGCCAATGCCGCGCATTGCGAAGATGGCTCCACCGAGGATCATGGCGATGATGCCAAGCACGATGACCATTTCAAGAAGGGTGAAACCGCCGCGGCGGCGGATTTTTACGGTAGGATGGTGGATTTTCATGGAAGAATCTCGGAATATTGGGCGCGGCGACAGCCTTGCAAGGAAGGAAACGCCGTGCGATGCAAAAGTTGTCGGGAAATTCCGGATTGCTTCCGACTTGCCAGCTTGCCCCGTTTCCCCCACCCCTTGTCGCGTCCAAATCTCATGAACAAAGTCCTCATCATCGGAGCCGGCGGAGTCGGCAATGTCGTTGCCCACAAGTGCGCCATGGTGCCCGAAGTCTTCGGCGAAATCACCCTGGCCTCGCGCACCGTTTCCAAGTGCGATGCCATCGCCGCGGAGGTCAAACAACGCACCGGCCGGACCATCGCCACCGCCCAGGTGGATGCGGACAATTCGGCGGAGACCGCCGCGCTGAAACCTTTTCAGCGGAATGTCCGGAATGGCCATCGAAGGTGAGGAACTCGGCATCATCCAATATCCCTTCGAATCTCAAGAGTGGAGGCGGCGACACCTCCTAGCATGAGTTCATCGTTGAGCTCACTCAAGTAGTCAAAAAGTTTGGTGTCATTCATCGAAATGATCATCAAGGGACAAAATCCACGAGGAGAAGCGCTGTTCAGATGGGATTTCCGTTGGTCGTTGTGCAAGTTCCTTCCATCGATTGTATTTCACCAAATCCGGTTGATTGCTGTCTGGCGTCATCATTCCACCGAATTTCTTCTCAAAATATTTCGAAATAACGTCTTTGGATATCTGAAATTGCCACAACCCCGCGAGGGTCGAATAGCTCGCAGCAGAAGGGATATCCGAAAGCGATACTATTGAGGTGGCATTGCCTATAGGAAAAGACTCCAATTGAGATAGCTTGATCGCCTCAACGGCAAGTTGAGCATCAGTGATCCAAATGATAAGAGATTTTTCGATATTATTTATATCCTTTAGTGATCGTGATATCGACCCTCTATAATAGTCTTGATCAAAACTTTGTCCGGTCGGAGGCATAAAAAAGTGATATTCGAGAATCAATCGAAACTTATCACATTGGTCTGCTTTATCAATGGGATTTGGACTCCATGTCCCAGGGCGGGGAACTGAGTTCTCCGGCATATCTGGTCCTGCGAATGGGTCTGGTTCAGAAGGAACTCCTTGGGGATTTCGGTTGAAATACTCAATCACATTCGCTTTTCCAATCGGTCTATTGACGTAATACTTGGCAAATCTCTTGTAATCTTCAGGTCGATTTCTTAAGTCAACAGCCCAGAGGGCGATCTTCGCTTTGATGTCTTGACCTTCCCGCGCTTCGATTCTCCGAATCAAAGCGGAATCAGCTATCATTCTTCCAAGCTCACCCATTAATGTCTCAATACGCTTACCAAGAACTCCATTCTCAGAACGCATTGAAGGAAAATTCATCGCGGCTTTCTTCGTGTTTAGTATCTCTTCGAACTTACTATCAACGGCTTCTGGCCAATCCAGCGGTTCTTCGGCTGTAAGAATTGAGGGAATCAACATGGCCCCCAAAACAAGTTTCCCAATTTGACTCTTAATGATCATGATTTTCTGGTTCATTGCTTTGTTTTCATTTTTTCATCCACCATCCATCGTCGGCTGTTCTCTCGGCGGCGCTTCCACAATGAATCTCTCCACTGTGAATATGAAATGATCTCCAGTCGTCGAGGAATATTGCCTGTCCGGGTAAAATCGCTTTTATGCCCTCCTCAAAAACACCGTTTCCTAATGCGCCGATTGGACCGAATGGCTTGGCATTCACTGGATTAGAGTCCACCCACTGCAGATTTGCCGTATTTGGTGTGAAGGATACTGCATACCATGGCCTTCCCGCATCTTCTTCATTCTCTAGGGGGATGTCCAACATATAGAACAAACAAGGAATCTTTGCCAGCTTCTTGCTTCCTGAAACATTTGCGGTCGCGGCGATCAGTGCGGGAACTGTGGTTTGGTTTAACGCTAGGAATTGAGCATCTTCCAAGATCTCTTTCACGCTTATCAGTGCGGGATTAGTATGTTCTGCATCTCCGTATTTCCACTGTAGGATGGTCTGAACACATACCACATGCGCACCTCCTAGGGGCTTTCTATACCAACCACTCGATCTTTGTGGTGTATTTGATTTCCAGTTTCGAGAGGCGAGGGAACCGGTGTCGAAGTAGAAGTCCACCTCAATCATCAGCTTGCCCTCTGGATTTCCCTGAAAATCGATCCGGTTCCCATCCGCCTGCACGGCCTTGGTTATGGCTTTGATTCTGGCGATCTGCCCGCCGGAGGTCCCTCCAACGAGACGAATGAATCCGCCTTGCGGGTTTTCCTCGGTTCTATTGAATCGACTCCATGCGCCGATGACGTCGTCGTAGTTTAGGTCCGTTATGATATACGGAGTGCTGGCGGCTGTGGCGCTCTTCCAGACCTTCGCGACGGCAGGCTGAACGGTGTCCCGGGAGAACAATACCCCTTGGATCTGCTTCTCCTCAGTATCGAATTTCTGCTGAAGCAGTGCGATGGCTTCGGCGGGTCCAGGCACATAAGTGGTATCGTTTGGCCCGGGGCTAAGGACCTCATCTATGTGCTCGACTTCAGTGTAAGGTATATCAGGTACGAGAGGCATTTGAATCTCCTGATATTGAAAAAAACGTCCGCAGTAACGGGCTTATTTTGCTGCCTGCAAGAATTCTCCCATGTGGATAACTGGCTTGAGGGTTGGACAGTTCGATGTTGCCACCGTAGTCGCCACCTCCCCCACCCAAATTGTTACCAAGGGCAAAAATACCCTTTCCTGATGCAAGCAAGTGCGTCCGGGGCCATGTCGCAAGCTGATTTGTTTCATACGGGCACACGAAGGTCATTTTTATCAGCGGGCCTCCTGGTCGTTGTGTATATCCGATTTCTACATGATCTTGTAGCCACTGGCTACCGTTGTTATTTGGGAGGCCTGAAGATATGGGGGCGGATTTTGGCATGCTCTGAAGCCCATTCGGCATGTCCCTGACGAATACCTTGTCAGTAGGTCGGTCGTTGTGCGTTAGCAAGAAGGGAGAGACTTTCATCCGGATGGTGCCTGCTTTGTAGCGAGTTTGAGAACCAGCAATGGCAACCTCAACACCGAGATCAATTAATCCACTGAATTTCCCTGAAGATAGCGTTCCTCCCGGAACGGTCATCCCTCTGAACACCAGTCCTTCCAAGCCGAAGCGATAGGTTCCAGCCACGATCCCGCTTTCGGTTTCATTGTAGCCGACTTCCCCTGTGCGTGGCCTCAGCCAGGATGTGATTTCAATATCGAGAGGATTGCTGTCACCATCGGCCCATGGCCGCCCTTCGGTTTTGAATCCCCCCCAAATCGCCATTTCATTACCGCTGAGACGAGGAAAAACATGTATGGCCCGGACGTCTTCGCTTTCTTCAGCGGTAAGATACACTTTTGTGCCGGAGGGTAGGGCTCCCGTCGAGATTTCGAAAGGAGTGATATCTTCCACGTCTTCCGCAGAATTGATTTGCCAATCCTCCTCTTCAGGTTGCCCGGACTGCCCCCACCACGTGATGGCATCGCATGTAGGTGCACCGCTACCAGCAGGTTGCGTTTGCCTATCGCGATCAAAGTTCACGCTAAAAATGGTTCCTCTCGCAGTATTCCATTCAGATTTACCTTTTTCATCACCTTTTTGGTTCACGAAGCCATCCCGATTCGTGTCTGAAAGAATTCCCATCTTGTGGAGGATTTTTGTCTTTATTTGACCATCAGGCCCCTCAGCTTGAACTAGATAGGAGCCGTGTTTGTTCGCTTTCAGCGGATGGAGATTCCATTCCGCATCGAGCAATTCTCCGTAACGTTGGCAGAGTTCTCGCAGGGGGATGAGTTTTCCGTTCCTCCAGAGTTTGTGATCCTGAGTGATCGCTGTGCCATCACCAGCAAACCGGAGGATCTTCTTGTTTGATAGGCTTTCTACTGCTTGGTAGGCCCCCGCACTGTCGGGCAGGAAGACGCGTCCGGAATAAGTGTCATTGATCCATTTGCCCGCAAGCAATACGACCTTTTCATTCGGTAGATCAGCTACGCCCACAGGGTAGGCCCAGCCTTCGGCATTTGTTGGGAGGACTTTCTCCTCATTCGCAGTATTCCAAAGTCCAACCCGATAGACTGCCGGCGCTGTATCAGTCGCTGTTCTCACGAGATTGGATGCCACCCACCCACTTGCTGTCATTTCCCCATGGCCTTCGCTTCCTGTGGGTTCGTAGCCGCCAGTCGATGTGATATCGCCCACGAAGTTGCCCGCAGCATTAAAGCGTTTGATGATTTGGGACGTTCCGATAGTTAGGGAGTCCATTCGGATTGCCATGCTCCCATCTGCAGCTACGCCATGCGGCCTGTAAAAGAATGGAAACGGGTCCCAGACGTCACCTGTATCGAGGATTAGGCTGGGAGACGATTGATTGGATGGCAAAAAGACTGGAGCCCCCACTCCGTCGCCCCCAGATGAAGGGCCTTCAAGGAAGCGAAGATGTGATCTCCCGAGCAATGTGCCACTTGCGTTGAAATGAGTCCAGGGTCCGTAGTTGATTTCATAAGTCACGTTGGACGGAGCATTCCCATTGCCTGCTGGAAGAATTTTGGGAATCCAGTTTCCGCCAGACCATATACCGTCTTCAAACAGGACTTCTCCTTTGTCGTTGAGGTCTCTGGGATAGGCGAACTGGGATGACGTTTCAACATCGATCAGGATGTAGGAGCTTTCAGGAGTAGGTTCCCAGTCTATCAAGCTTTCAGTAGGTGCGGCATCATTGGCATCCTCTGTCCCGTCATTGTCGGTATCGCTGTTTGTCGGGTCGGTCAAATTAGCAATTTCCTCTCCGTCGTTCAAACCATCTCCGTCGCTATCTAGGAGCTGCGGATTCGAACCAATTTGGTTTTCTTCGGCGTCGCTCAGGTTGTCGCTGTCTGAGTCGAAGTCAGTAATGTTGACTCGCCAGAAGGTTTTTGTAGCAGCAGATGTGACAAAGTTATAAGTCACGACTGTCCCCGTGCCAATGAATGGGGTATCCACATCGATCCAGTTGTCCGGTGTCAGATCGGGATTGGATTGAAGGGTGTATTGCTTGCCTGGAATAGTGGGCCATGACACCTGAATGACTTCGGGGGTAAGCAGATCCGGGATGTTATCGTTGTCGATGTCGCCCCAGGTTGCAGGAATGTGGGTGGTTTCAGGCTGGAGGTGGCCATCCGGGTGGACGGTGCTGAAGGGATCGGTTCCGGCGGCGGCTTCTTGGGCGTTGGTCCAGCCGTCGGCGTCCGGATCGGCTTCGGGATCAAAGGTTTCAGGAAACAACTCATCGTTGTTGTGTTGTTTTTCCCAGAGGTCGCTAAGGCCGTTTTCGTTGGTATCGACGATGGCTTGGAGGCTGAGGACGGGCGATAAGATGGCGGCGAGGAGCAAGATTCTTGTTCTCACTTGGCACCTCCTTCTTGGGCCGGTTCGGCAGGTTTTTCCGTGCGCCAGAAGTTGAGTGTGATGTCCTGCGGCTGTGGTGGATTCAACCGGAGTTCTTCCTCTTTCCGCAGTCGGGCTTGTTCCCGGCCTTGGTAGGCGGCGAGGAGTTCGGCTTGTTTCTGGTTGTAGAGATCGTGCAAGGACTGGATTGGAACCAAGGCTTCCGGTGCAGGCGATTCTCCAACGACTTGAAAGGTGGCGGGTCCGTTTGGAAACGCAGGGGGGGTCGGCGGTGTGTAGGGCACGCCCCGGCGAATGGCTGCCGCTTGCTCGCGGGCTTGCTCGACGTTGCCCCAACTCATGAACAGGTGATGGGGTTGTCCAGTCGTGTCAGCAAAGGACTGGATTCCGCCAGCAATCAGGCTGAAATCGGCAGAAGACCAAAAGGTGAAAGAGCCTTGGTTTCCGCCGGGCCAGCATTTGACGAAGGAACGTGCCGGATTGCCGGGGGAGCGATAAACCTTGGCGCTGAGATGGAGGGTGTTTATGGATTTGCGCTGGGCCCGGAATTCCACAAGCCGCTGGGCAAATTCCGGTGTGGCGATGGGAGCAACCGGGCTGGGGTCTTCTTCTTGTGGCGGAGGAAGGTCGATTGGCTTGATTTCCTGAATGGTGATAGTGCGACCGTCTTGTTCCAACGATCGGGATTCCAAAATGTCAGATGGCTTCACTTCATATTCGGGAACGGGCGCGGTTTCGGGAGCCGGGGCCCCGTCCGGAAGATCGTTGAGAAGAATCGCTTGCGTGGGGAGAGTCGGTTGCTCGGTTTCCGATCGGAGAAACAGTGTGGTTGCCAACAGGGCAAACAGGGGAAGAGACAGATACTTCATTGGTAGGGGACTGGTTTTAGTCCTTCCTGGTGGACGGGGAGTTAAGAAGCTGGCCAAGGTCAGCCGCAACGGCCTTTAGCGTTCCCCGAAGAGACAACTTGGACATGCGCCGCTGCCTCCCCGACCGTCTGGTCGGTTTGGCAGCAATGGTTGCGGTCATTGCCAACCGCCTTAGCTAGGGTTCTTAAGCCCTCATCCCCTGAGAGGGATGTAGGGGAGATATCAACTGTGCCGACAAACTGACAAGTAAATTCTAGGAAATCCCAGCATCGCTGGTCTTCTGTGCCTGTCTCCACATTTTTAATCGGAACAATTTCTGTGGCGGAACAATTTCTTGCCAGCTTGCCCCGTTTCCCCCACCCCTTGTGGCGTCCAAATCTCATGAACAAAGTCCTCATCATCGGAGCCGGCGGAGTCGGCAATGTCGTTGCCCACAAGTGCGCCATGGTGCCCGAAGTCTTCGGCGAAATCACCCTGGCCTCGCGCACCGTTTCCAAGTGCGATGCCATCGCCGCGGAGGTCAAACAACGCACCGGCCGGACCATCGCCACCGCCCAGGTGGATGCGGATAATTCCGCGGAAACCGCCGCGCTGATCCGCAAAACGGGTGCCACCCTGCTGATCAATGTGGCCCTGCCCTATCAGGACCTGCACTTGATGGATGCCTGTTTGGAGGCGGGTTGTGATTATATGGATACCGCGAACTACGAGCCCAAGGACGTGGCCAAGTTCGAGTATTCCTGGCAATGGGCTTATCAGGAGCGTTTCCTCAAGGCCGGGCTTTCGGCGCTGCTGGGCTCGGGTTTCGACCCCGGCGTGACCAATATTTTCACCTCATGGGCGCTGAAGCACCATTTCGATGAAATCCACACGCTCGACATCATCGACGTGAATGGCGGCAACCACGGCAAGGCCTTTGCCACCAATTTCAACCCGGAAATCAACATCCGCGAAGTCACCGCCGAGTGCCGCCACTACGAGGATGGCAGCTTCGTGGAAACCCCGCCGATGTCGCTGCACCAGCCTTTCGAGTGTCCGCAAGGCGTGGGCACCTACGAGATTTACCGGATGTATCACGAGGAGCTCGAATCGCTCGTCAAACACATCCCCACGATCAAGCGGGCGCAGTTCTGGATGTCGTTTTCGCCGAACTACCTCAAGCACCTCGAAGTGCTCGGCAATGTCGGCATGACACGCATCGACCCGGTCCTTTACAACGGCGTGGAAATCATCCCGCTGCAATTCCTCAAGGCCGTCCTTCCGGATCCCGGCGACCTCGGCAAGTCCACCAAGGGCCGCACCTGCATCGGCAACGTGATCACCGGCCTCAAGGATGGAAATTTCAAGGCGATCTACATCTACAACATCTGCGACCACGAGGCCTGCTTCGCGGAAGTGGGATCGCAGGCGATTTCCTACACCACCGGCGTCCCGGCGATGATCGGAGCCAAGCAGATGCTGGCGGGCGATTGGAAAAAACCGGGTGTCTGGAACATGGAACAGCACGATCCGGATGCCTTCATGGCGGACCTCAATGCGCACGGATTGCCGTGGCAAGTGATGGAACTGACCCGCGAGCAGGCCGAGGCATTCCAGGTGGCCTGAGCTCTTTGGATCGGCTCAGGTATTTACATGGTCTTGTGAGCAAGAGCCGGTTTCCGGGAATTTCCACTTGTCACCCCGGAACCCGGATCCCATCCTGCGGCCATGAATGCCATGAAAACCCCCAAGCTCGGAATGGTTTCGGTGTTGTTCCGCCCCCGCAAAATCCAGCCCCCCCTGAAAAAATCGGAAGAAGTTCTAAATTCCTGACCAACAAGGTGTTATTTTCACGTTAATCCTTTGCCGGTCGTCCGGTTGATGCACCCAACATGATCGATTCTACAGAGCGGTTGGTCCGCCACCTCGAACAAAGCAGAAATGGCGCTCATGCCCCGATCTGCGCGATAGATACGGAAGCGGACAGCTTGCACCGCTACCGCGAGTCGTTGTGTCTCATTCAGTTTGCCGTTCGTGGAGATTCGGTCCTCATCGATCCACTCGCCATCGAGGATCTCTCGCCGCTGGGCGAATATTTGTCGGTCGCCACCGTCTGGATGCACGGCGCGGATTACGACATGACGATGTTCAAGCGCCAGTTTGGCGAGCTTCCGTCCGTCGTTTATGACACGCAGATCGGTGCCCGCCTGCTGGGTGCCCGGCGCTTCGGGCTGGGCGATTTGGTGAACCACTATTTCGGCATCGAGCTCTCCAAATCCTCTCAAAAGGCCGATTGGGGCAAGCGCCCGCTCTCGGAAAAAATGATCGAATACGCCCTCAACGACGTCGATTACCTGCTGGAAATGGGCGATATCATCGTTGCCAAACTCAAGGAACTGGGGCGCTACGAATGGTTTGAGGAAAGCTGCACCGCCGCCCGCCAACGCGTGCTCGATCGCGACGATTCCAAAGAAGAAAACTGGCGGGTGCAGGGATCTGGAAAGCTCGAACCTCGCGGATTGGCCTTCCTCCGCGGGCTTTGGCATTGGCGCGATGCTGAGGCCAAGTCTTGGGATCGTCCTTCTTTCATGGTGGTGACCAATCGCCAGCTTCTCGAGTGGAGTACCGATCTCGCCGCTGGGAAACACATCCAGCTTCCCCATCATTTCCGCCCGGATCGCGTCAAGCGCTACCGCTCCGCCATCGCCGCGATTGAGGCCTTGCCCGAGTCGGATTGGCCCGAGCGTCCCAGCGGCAAACGCCGCAAGCGCGACCGTGATTTCGAGCGCAAGGTGGACGAATTGATCAAATCCCGCGAGGAGGCCGCTGCCGCCTTGGATATCGAGGGATCGCTCATCGCGCCGCGTGCGATTTTGGAGTCGCTCGCTGCCGGTGAGGCAAAGCCAGCCGATGTGTTGCTCAATTGGCAACGTGCCGCGCTGGGGCTCGCTGATTGAGCAAGACAGCTCGTGGTTTTGGGCGGGATCTATCAACGATGCCCTTGTTTCAAGTTGTGACTTCCGCAGCTTCCCTTCTCTGACAAAAGGCCCTCAAAGGCCGAAATCACCGGATATTCCGTTGGTGATTTGTGGTGTGAGATCGGCCAAAATTCGGGCAATCGGTGGTTCACCGGGCCAACTCTCACCAAAGGGATTTCAATGTTAATGATAAGTATCTGATAATCAATGATTTGCAGTATCATTTGAGGTCCACTGAAAAGCGCCTATTCCGAAAGAACTTCCTTGTTTCCCAAGCCTGAATTTCAGAGATTTTCCTCGCCTTATGTCCGAGTCCTCCCAAGAGCCCCAACAAGCCCAAACCAAGGTCGCCACCGAGCAGCAATACGATGCCGCACAGATCGACAAACTCGAAGGTCTCGAGGCCGTCCGCAAGCGCCCGGGCATGTATATCGGCGACCCCGATGAGCGCGGTCTCCACCACTGCGTGTTCGAGGTTTTGGACAACTCAATCGATGAGCACCTCGCCGGCTATTGCTCGCGCATCAAGGTTGCCATCCACGTCGATGGCTCGGTTTCGATCTCGGACAACGGTCGCGGCATCCCCGTGGACATGCACCCGAAATTCGGCATTCCCGCCGTGGAACTCGTGCTCACCAATCTCCACGCCGGAGGCAAGTTCGGCCAGGGTGCCTACAAATACTCCGGTGGTCTCCACGGTGTCGGCGCGAAGTGCGTGAACGCCCTCGCCGATTGGTTCCGCGCCGACATCATGCGCAACGGCAAGGTCCACCGCATCGCCTTCGAGCGCGGCAAGACCACCGAGCAACTTCACGTCGTCGGCGAGGTCGATCCCAACAGAACAGGAACCACCATCACCTTCTTCCCGGATGCCACCATTTTCGTCGATACCATCGAGTTCAAGTTCGACCGCCTCGCCACTCGCCTGCGCGAACTCGCCTTCCTCAACCCCGGACTGATCATCGATCTCGAAGATGAGCGTCCGGAATCGGCCAAGAAAACTTCCTTCTACTATGCCAAGGGCATCGAGGAGTTCGTGATCCAGCTCGGAGAAAACAAAACTGTCATCCATGACGATCCGGTGGTCCTCAATGGCAAGCGCCAGATCGAACTCGATTACGACGGCAAGCAAACCACCGACGATGTTTTCGCCGATGTGGTTTTCCAATACAACGATTCCTACAACGACCAGATCCTCTGTTTCGCCAACTCGATTCCCAACGGCGACGGCGGCACCCACCTAACAGGTTTCCGCACAGCTCTCACCCGCGGCATCAATCAATACGCCAAGGTCAACAAGATCCTCAAGGACAAGGATCCCGCGCTCTCCGGCGATGATGTTCGCGAAGGTCTTGTTTGTGTCATCTCCGTAAAGATGCCGAACCCGCGCTTCAGCTCGCAGACGAAGGACAAACTCGTCAACACCGAGATCGAGGGCGTGGTTTCCTCCATTGTTTACGAGGGCATCATGCAATACTTCGATGAAAACCCGGCGCTCGCCCGCAAGGTCATCGAAAAATCCGTCAACGCCGCCCGTGCCCGCGAAGCTGCCCGCAAAGCGCGCGAAACCGTTCGCAAATCCGCCCTCTCCGGCGGTGGTCTTCCCGGCAAGCTGGCCGACTGCTCGGAGCGTGATCCCGCGAAGTCCGAGTTATACATTGTCGAAGGTGACTCCGCAGGTGGCTCGGCCAAACAAGGCCGCGATCGCCGCACGCAGGCCATCCTGCCGCTGCGCGGAAAACTCATCAACGTCGAAAAAGCCCGCCTCCACCGCGCGCTCCAAAACAAGGAAATCCAAAACCTCATCACCGCCATCGGTGCCGGCATCGGCGATGGCGAACAGGAAGGCTCCTTCAATATCGACAAGGTGCGCTATCACAAAGTCGTCATCATGACCGATGCCGACGTTGATGGCTCGCACATCCGCACTTTGCTGCTCACTTTCTTCTGCCGCCACATGCCGGAACTCGTGAAACGCGGCTTCCTCTACATCGCACAGCCACCGCTCTATCTGGTCACCCGCAAGAAGCGTTCGGAATACGTGCAGGACAACGATCAGCTCAACAACATCCTCATCGAACTCGGCGCCGGTGAGGTCATCCTGCGCACCTACGATCAATCCCGTACTTTCGAGGCAGACCAATTGAAGGGGATTCTTGAAACGCTCTCCTCACTCTCCCGCTACACCCGTTCCATCGAAGGCAATGGCGGCATTTTCCGCGCTTACCTCGCCGCGCGCCCCGCTGATGGTCACCTGCCGGAATACATGGTCCGAATCCGCGAGGGCAACGATGAGAGCGTGCTCTATTTCACCAACGAGGAGGAGCTCCGCGCCTACGCCACCGCCAACCGCGACCTGCACCTCTTCGATGAAGTCCTCACCGATGAGGAACTCGCCGCCAGCTCCGGCCCCTCGCGCCGCGCCGTGCTTCACGAACTCCACGAGTCCCACGCCATCGCCAAACTCTTTTCCCGCCTCACCGAAGCGGGCATCGATGTCTCGGTTTTCCATTCGGATGACACCCCACTCTTCGACCTGCTCGAAGGCGAAGGCGAAAAACAACACGCCACCCCGCTGTTTTCCATCCCGGAAATCCTCTCCCGCATCCTCGAAATTTCCAGCAAGGGCGTGCAGATCAAACGCTTCAAGGGTCTCGGCGAAATGAACGCCAAGCAACTCTTCGAAACCACCATGGACCCGGAAACCCGCCAGTTCCTGCGCGTCCGACTCGATGAGGACAACGCCGTCGAAGCCGACAAGATGTTCGACGTCCTCATGGGCGACATCGTCGAACCCCGCAAACGCTTCATCGAGGACAACGCGTTGAACGTTCGGAATCTGGATGTGTAATACATTGCAATACATCGCAACACAGGTATCATCAACCCATGAGCACCACGCTTTCCGTCCGACTTCCTGAAACACTTGCAAGCCGCCTCTCGTCGATCGCGAGCGAGACCGAGCGCAGCAAATCGTATCACCTCCAGAAAGCCTTGGAATATTACTTCGAAGAAATTGCCGACCTTCAAATTGCCAAAGACCGCCTGCAATCCACCGAACCGGAAATTGATCTCGATGCTGTCGTCCTCGCCCTCAAAGCGTGAAAATCGTATTCAAGAAGCCGGTTCTGAAAGAACTCAAGCGACTCGGAGCCTCCGAATCGCTTCGCGTGGCTATGGCCATTGCCGAGGAACTCAGCGATCAACCCCAACGCCACAAGCCCCTGTCCGGTCCGCTGGCCGGACTTCGTCGCCTGCGCCTCGGAGATGTCCGGGTGGTATTTGCAATTCTCAATTCCCCGGAACGGGTCGTCATCCTGCGGGTAGGCCACCGCAAGGATGTCTATGAATCCCCCATCCCCGATCCCGAAGATTAAGCCTTCATCCTTTTCCCATGTCTAACGACTCCATCAAACCGATCAACGTCGCCGAGGAACTTTCCCAATCGTTCCTGGAATACTCGATGTCTGTCATCATCTCCCGGGCATTACCCGATGTGCGTGACGGCCTCAAGCCATCCCAGCGCCGGGTGCTCTATGCGATGCGCCAGCTCGGCGTCACGCCCGGCAAGGCCCACGTGAAGTGCGCCAAGATCGTCGGTGAAACGATGGGTAATTTCCACCCGCACGGCGACCAATCGATTTACTCGACACTCGTCAACATGGGCCAGCCCTGGTCGATGCGTGAGATGCTCGTGGATGGACAAGGAAACTTCGGTTCCGTGGAAGGTGATGCCGCGGCGTCCATGCGTTATACGGAAGCCCGCTTGCATCCGCTCGGCATGGCGATGATGGAGGATCTTGAAAAGGCCACTGTCGATTTCCAACCGAACTATGACGGCTCGCAAGACGAACCCACCGTTCTCCCATCCGCTTTCCCCAACTTCCTCGTCAACGGCGGCACCGGCATCGCAGTCGGCATGGCTACCAACCTCGCTCCACATAACTTGGGCGAAGTCATCGATGGCATCTGCGCGCAGATCGACAATCCGGCGATCACTCTCCCCGAGTTGATGCAGCTCATCAAAGGCCCCGACTTCCCGGTTTCCTGCGAAATCCGCGGCATCCGCGGCATCGAGGAATACTTCCGCACCGGACGCGGCTCCATGCGCCTTCGTGGCAAGGTGGAGATCGAGGAAAACGAAAGCGGCAAGTCCTTCATCGTCATTCGGGAAGTTCCCTACGGTGTGAACCGCGCCGTGCTCCAAGAGCGCATCGCAGAACTGGTGAACGAAAAGGTGCTCACCGGCATCTCCGGCATGCGCGATCTTTCCGACGAGGAAACCCGCATCGAGATCGAGTTGAAACGCGACGCCCGCCCGCAAGTGGTCGTGGCCCAGCTCTTCAAACTCACCGCGTTGGAAACCTCGTTCAGTGTGAACATGCTGGCGATCCATCAGAACCGCCCGAAACAACTTTCGCTCAAGGAAGCCATCGATGCCTACATCGAGCATCGCCGCGATGTTATCATCCGCCGCACCCGCTATCTGTTAGGAAAGGCCGAGGAACGCGCCGAGCTGTTAGAGGCCTTCCTGCTTGCTCTTGGCCACCTCGATGACTTCATCAAGATCATCCGCGAATCGAGAAACCGCGACGAGGCGCGCGAACGCCTCGCCGCCTATCAGTTCTCCACCGAGACCGCCGAGCGCCTCGGCATCCTCATCCGCTCGCAGGCTGCCGTGCAGGGCGACCGCTATATCTTCAGCGAGCGCCAGGTAAATGCCATCCTCGAACTCCGCCTCTATCAGCTCACCGGCATGGAGCAAGACAAGGTGAAGGGCGAATACGACGGCATCCTCATCGATATCAAGGACCTGCTCGACATCCTCGCCCGCGAAGTCCGCGTGCTCACCATCATCAAGGACGAGCTCCGCGTTATCCGCGACAAGTACGCCACCCCGCGCAAGTGCCCGATCCTTGCCGAAGCCGGCGAAGTGGCAATGGAAGACCTCATCGCCAACGACGCGATGATCGTCACCCTTTCCCATCGCGGATATATCAAACGCACTCCATCCACCGAATACCGCCTGCAAGGGCGCGGTGGCAAGGGCCTCAAAGGCATGGAAACCAAAGCCACGGCCAAGGGCGAGGCGGATGATTTCGTGGAGCACCTGTTCTCCGTGCAAGCGCACGACTACCTGCTCTTCTTCACCAACACCGGCCGCGTGTATGTCGAGCGTGTGTTCCAGCTTCCGGAAGGCTCCCGCACGTCCACCGGCCGCAGCATCAAGAACGTGCTCAACCTCCAACCGGAAGAAAAGATTGCCGCGCTGCTCCGCCTCGAACGTGTGGTGGACGACAACGGAAATGATATCACTTTCCGCGAGGATGCCGGTTTCGTTTTCTTCGCCACCCGCTCCGGCAAGGTCAAGAAGACCCCGCTCAACGATTTCCGCAACTATCGCCAAGCTGGCCTCAACGCCATTATCCTGGAGGAAAACAACGAACTCATCGGCGTGCGCCTCACTTCCGGATCGGACGAAATCATCCTCGTCACCCACGAAGGCCTCAGCCTGCGCTTCCACGAAGACGACACCCGCTCACAAGGCCGCGCCTCGATGGGCGTCATGGGCATTCGCCCGCGCGATGAGGACTACGTGGTCGGCCTCGCCAAAGTCACCGATGGCTGCACCTTGCTCGTCGCCTCCGAAAACGGCCTCGGCAAACGCACCCCCTTCGATGACTACCGCAAGCAAACCCGCGGCGGCAAAGGCATCATCACCATGAAGGTCACCGACAAGACCGGCCCCGTCGTGGGCGCTGTCACCGTCACCGAGCAGGACGAACTCATGCTCATGACCTCCACCGGCCAAAGCATCCGCATTCGCGTCAGCGACATCCGCGAAACCGGCCGCAATGCACAGGGCGTCAAACTTCTCACCCTCAAGGAGCGTGAAAAACTCCAGGACGTGTCCATCGTCATCCCGGATGGGGAAGATTCGGACGGAGCGCCCGCCGATGGAGCGCAGGATTTAGCCGGCGAGGGTGATGAAATTCCTGAAACCCCAACTCCCGAGGAGGACAACGCCGGCTAAAGCCAGCGCTCCGTTGGAATCCCATGAACAAAGGCATCCACACTCGTGGTTACCTTCCTCACTGGGGTTTCAATAATTCCACACAAGCGATTACTTTCCGCCTGGCAGACTCCGTTCCGGCGCAGGTGATCAAGGGATGAAATCAACCGCCTTCTGAAAAGGTCCGGCGCACTTTGGCAGCGGGAATACTACGATCGCTTCGTGCGCGATATGGATCATCTCCTCAGTTGTATCGCCTACATTCGTAACAATCCGGTCAAAGCAAAGTTATGCTATACCCCGGAGGAATGGCGCTTCTCATCCGCAGGAATGAATTAGCAAACGGAGCGCAGGCTTTAGCCGGCGAGGCTTTCTCTGAGACTCGCCGGCTAAAGCCTGCGCTCCTTGACCTTCACTCGCAGAAGCGCACGGCGTGTTTCTTGGAGAGCTTGAGAACATCGCCGGATTTCAGGGAAACCGCTGCGGCCGGGTCCGTGAGTTTTTCGCCGTTGAGTTGCACGGATCCGCTGGTGATGAATTGCTTGCGGAGCTCTCCATTGGATTTTTCCAGACCGAACGCGGATTGGAAGGTGTGGGCGGAGAGGCTCAGAACGTTGAGATCGGCAGGGAGGCTTGCGATTGAAATCTCGGGCAAATCCGCAGAGATGAGATCCTTTTTCGAGAAGCGCGTATCCCAATCCTCGCGCGCGGCGGGCCCGGCCGCCTCACCGTGGTACCGGCTGGTGAGCCGCTCGGCGAGTGCCTTCTTGGCATCCATCGGGTGACCGGATGCATCCCGCGATTCACCTAACAGAAGCAGATAGTAGCGGTCCATGAGTTCGTCAGAGATGCTCATCAGCTTGCCATACATTTCCTGTGGCGAATCGTTCACACCAATATAATTGCCGTAGGATTTGGACATCTTTCTCACGCCATCCAGTCCTTCGAGCAAGGGCATGACCATGACGACCTGTTGGGGTTGGCCTTCCTCTTTCTGAAGATCCCGCCCGACGAGGATGTTGAAGAGTTGATCGGTGCCGCCGAGTTCGACATCGGCGCAGATTTCCACCGAGTCCCACCCTTGCATGATCGGATACTGCAACTCATGGAGACGCACTTCCTGGCCTTGTTCGATGCGGTTGCGGAAATCCTCGCGCTGGAGCATCTGCTGGAGCGTGACGCGTGAGTTGAGCTTGAGGATTTCCTCGTAATTCATCTTCCGGAACCAATCGCCGTTATAGACAATCTCGGTCTTCGACTTATCAAGAATCTTGAATGCCTGGTCGGTATAAGTTTCCGCATTCGAAAGCACTTCCTCGCGGGTCAGTGGCGGACGCGTGGCCGAGCGGCCGGAGGGATCGCCGATGGTGGCGGTGAAGTCGCCGATGAGCAGCACCGCCTGATGACCGAGTTGTTGGAATTGGCGAAGTTTTTCCAAGGCGACCGTATGGCCGAAGTGAATGTCCGGAGCGGTGGGATCGACACCAAGTTTGATGCGCAAAGGGCGGCCGAGGCGGAGTTTTTCGAGCAGTTCCTTTTCGGAGAGCACTTTGGCAGCACCAGCCGTGAGATGGGCGAGTTGTTGTTCGGGAGACATGATGGGAAAGATGGGGTGATGAAATGGGGAAAACAGGGTCGGCGGATGGACTGGTGTTTCAGCCGCTTGGTGCGCCCTGCCGATCAGTTTTTGCCTTGCAGGTGAAGTTGAAGAATCCGTTCCAACTCACGAGCGGCGTCCGGATGATCGGGGACACTGTGGTTGGATGGCACGATGAGTTCGGAAGCGGCGGGTGCGAGATGGGACGACCAATAGGGAACCACGCCGTCGCTGCTGTCGGGAGTGTTGCCTTTGCCCCGATCACCGATGATGGAGTGAAAGGTGATCTTCTTCGGCAAAGGTGCCTTGTTGAGTCCAATGGTCGTGCGGTTTTTGGGTGAGAGGCTGTTGATGGATGTGGGGATGAGGTTGGAAGGATCATCGCCTTGCACCATGTCGCTCACCGCCAGGGCGGTGGTGTCGAGAAGTTCGATGGTCAGTGTTTTTGGAAGGCGGATGAGTTTGGAAATCCATCCGGATGCCCGGAACGTGGCCATGGGACTGCCTTGGTGGGGGACGGCCATGAAGACCACCCGACTGGGTTCTGTTAGAGGCTTGTAAAGCAGGGTGTCCTGGATGAGTTGGCGGCCTTTGGGCTTCACCTTGATCTGGTCGATGGGCAACTTGAAGACCTGATCATAAATCACCGTGCCGGGGTCGGTGACGCTGGATCTCGATACAAGCCCGCCCATCGAGTGACCCACCAGAACCATGCGGTTGAGATTGCGGTCATGGCCTTTGCTGCGCGCATAGGAACAAGCTTCACGCATGACTTCGCGAAAGCGCATGCTGCTGTAGGCCCACGAGTTTCCGGTGGGATAGTTATACAACCAGATTTGATAATGCTTGCGGAACCACGGTTGCGGCGCGATTTCGTTGATGATGTTTTTGAAGGCATCCGGGCTGGAAACCAAACCGTGAACGAAGACCACGGGAATCTTATCCGGATCGTAGGGAGTGACAAAAAAGAGGCCGGTTTCCTCGATGAAACGATCCGGCAGAATGACATTCTGGATCTTTAGATTATCCAGTTCACACATCATCCAGTAGAATGAATTGGGAGCGGTCCAATCGGCGGCAAGAGTGTGGGAAGACGATCCGATGCTCACCTCTTCCTGCCGCCAGCGCTTGTGGAAGTTCCAAACAGGAGTGCCCGCCTTGTCGAAGGTGAGGGTGGTGGTGATGTTGTAGGGGAGACCGTTGGGAAGCAGGTATTTGGCGCGCTCTTGCCCAACCGGTGATGTTTTTCTCCAGCCGACAAGGGGCACACCCACGCCGGCGGTGCTTTGGTTGGTGCGCACGATATGGCCTTTCACCACCGTGGCGGGGAAAACGACGTCGAGGTCGTTGAGATTCGTCTGGTCCGGTCCGGGCGGAGCGATGCGGGTGCCGATGGCGGCAGCGCGGGTATCCCAGCCATCGGGGCCGCAGCGCAGTTGATCGAAGAGTTTCGCCACGGCGTTGTTGTATTCGGCGGTTGCGGTGGGCCAGGCACTTTTTTGTGCAGGATCCGCGAGCGTGCGCCAATGCTGCCGGGCCTGATCGACCAGCGTCGCCGCAGGAGCACGGGAGGCCCGGGGCACCGAGACGCACTGAGGCAAGCGTGGCACGCCGCATTGGCAAAGCAAAACGGCGGACAGCAGAAGAAGGTGCGTTCGAAGGTGAAACATCATGGACTGAGGGCCTTAGGATGCCTCACCCGCGCCGCCTGCCAAGCCCGGAAAAGCATGCCACTGGTGAAATGACCGATTCTTCCAATCGCCGCAAGTCCTCCATCTTCAGGGTATCCTGCTGATGAAAGACAACATTGCCTCCCGCTTGCGATTTCGTGCGAGCAGGGCAAATCCGTTCGCCTGGTTCGATTTTTCAAAGGGATTCCACATTCGGAACGTAAGTTGGCCTTGTTTGTTCCTGCGCTGGCTAAACCCAAACCATTGATTGCTTTGAAAAACCTTCTCCTTTTGTGGTCGTCCGCCTGCGTGTTGCACGCCGCGCCGACCTCCTACGATGTCGTCATTTATGGCGGAACCTCCGGCGGCGTCATTGCGGCGGCGCAAGCTGCGAAATCCGGGCGTTCAGTGGTGTTGGTTTCCCCGTCCAAACATCTCGGGGGACTGACCACCAGCGGTCTGGGTTGGACGGATCTGGGGGCAAGCTCGAATCTGGGGGCAAGCTCGATTTTGGGGGGCTTGAGCCGCGAGTTCTATCATCGGGTTTACCTGCACTATCAGCAGGATTCAGCATGGAATTTCCAATCCCGTTCTTCCTATGGAAACGCCGGTCAAGGTGGGCCAGCCTTCAATGCAACCACTCGGATTGCATCGGTGTTTGAGCCCAAGGTCGCCGAGAAGGTTTTTCTTTCGTTCATTACGGAGAGCAATGTCCCTGTCATGACGGGCCGTCTTGATTTGGATGACGGTGTGGTGATGGACGGCAAGAGGGTCAGCCGGATTCGCCTGGAGGATGGGCGTGAGTTTGCAGGAAAAATGTTCATCGATGCCACCTATGAAGGGGATCTACTTCCCGGGGCGGGGGTCTCGTTCACCATCGGCCGCGAGGCGAATGCGAAGCATCAGGAAAACTACAGCGGAATCCAATCCGCCCGTGCGACCAAGAATCAACTTCGCGATGGCATCAGCCCTTATGTGATACCAGGAAATCCATCTAGTGGTTTGCTAGAGGGAATCGCGCAGGATCCCGGTGGGCCTGACGGGGCGGGCGATGCGAAGCTTCAGGCCTATTGTTTCCGCATGGTGCTCACCGACGTGCCTGCCAACCGGGTGCCCATTGACAAGCCGCCTGGCTACAACGAGGCGGACTACGAATTGCTTTTCCGGTCCATCGAGGCAGGTCAGAAATCAGGATTTTTCAAACTCGACCTCATGCCGAATCGTAAGACGGATTCGAACAATACAGGTGGAATTTCAACCGACTACATCGGCAAAAACCATGGACCCGGATGGAACTGGGCCACGCTGGATCATGCCGGGCGGGAGGCTCTCGCAAAGGCGCACGAGAATTGGCAGCGCGGCTTGATCTGGACATTGCAGAATCATCCGCGGGTGCCTGCCTCCATCCGGCATGATTATGCACGTTGGGGACTGCCTGCGGATGAGTTCACGGATCATGGGCATTGGCCATGGCAACTCTATGTGCGCGAAGCCCGGCGCATGGTTTCTGATCATGTGATGAACGAGCGCCACTGCAAGGGGCAACTGGTGGCCGAGGATGGCGTCGGTCTCGCGGCCTATGCGATGGATTCCCATCATGTGCAAAGACATGTCAAAAATGGTATGGTGAAAAACGAAGGAGATGTCCAGATGGCGGTGACCAGGCCTTATCCGGTTTCCTACCGATCGATCGTTCCCAAGACCGGGGAATGTGAAAATCTGTTAGTGCCATGGAGCCTGTCCGCAACCCACATGGCGTTCGGTTCCATTCGGATGGAACCGGTTTTCATGATTCTTTCCCAATCCGCTGCGATTGCGGCGGACCTCGCCATTCGCGAAAAGATCAGTGTCCAGAAGCTTTCCTATGCACGGCTGCGCCCCGCGCTCATCGCTGCCGGCCAAGCGCTCGGCGGGGAGGTCGGTCCATCGCCCACGGTGATTGTGGACAACGCGGACAGCAAGCTGGTGGATATCACCGGTGAATGGTTGAAGGGGGATTCGGTCAATGGATACATCGGCAAGAACTATCTTCACGATGCTAACATTCCTGGTGGCAAATCCGTTAGATTTCGACCGCCTCCGGAACTCGCCGGAACCCAGCAGGTGTTCCTCCGCTGGACCTCCCATCCCAACCGCGCGAAGAACGTCCGCGTCATGGTGCATCATCGGCAAGGCACGGCCATGATCACCGTCAATCAACAAAACTACGGTGGAGAATGGTGTTCGCTCGGCGTGTTTTCCGATATCCGCTCGGTGGTGGTCGCCAACGATGATGCAAACGGCCATGTGATTGCGGATGCGGTGGGTTTTCTAACCGAAGATGCCGCGGATTGAATCAGGACAGCTTCCGGTGCCTCGCGATCCGTCTCCATGGAGGCTGATCTTGGAAATCGCATTGCATTCCAAGTGGCTTGGAGTTAGCGAATCAGAGGGCGATGCAAGCGAGGTGCGCTGAAACGTCCCGGCGTGAAAAACCCATTCTTCAAGATCCTCATGAATTCCATTTTCAACCACGAGATTCCCGGTAGTGTTTCGATTTTTTCCGGCAAGGGCGGATTGACTGCCCTGCGTGTGGAGTCGGTTTTCGGCAATGCCGAGATTTATCAACACGGAGCGCACGTCACCCATTACTGCCGCAGGGGGGAGACGCCCCTGCTGTTCACGAGTCAGTCGAGCGAGTATGTCGCGGACAAACCGATCCGCGGCGGAGTGCCGGTGATTTTCCCGTGGTTCGGCGCAAAGGAAGGGGACTTGTTCCATGGTCCCGCACGGGTGACGGATTGGGATTTGACGGAGTCGCTGTTACTGCCGGATGGGTCGGTGCGCTTGACCTTCCTGCTTCCCAGTGCGGGCGATCTGCGTGCCGAATATGTGGTGACGGTCGGGGCCAGCCTGGTGCTGGAGTTGGTGGTCACGAATGGATCGGATGCGCCCGTGACCTTTGAAAACTGCCTGCACAGCTATTTCCGCATTGGCGACATTCATCAACTCGCGGTCTCCGGCCTCAAAGGCGCGCGGTATCGCGACCAATTGCTGGCGGATGATTTCACCGAAGCCGGAGAGTCGATCCGTTTCGCTGCGGAGACTGACCGCATCTATCAGGAAACCGATGCCACAGTGGATATCATCGATCCGGCCCTCAAGCGGGTCATCCATGTCAGGAAGTCGGGCTCTCTATCCACGGTGGTCTGGAATCCATGGATTGAGAAATCCAAGCGCATGCCGGACTTCGGTGACGAGGAATATCTGGAAATGGTCTGCGTGGAGTCGGGCAATGTGCGCGAATGCGCCATCCATCTCGAAGCAGGGGCGCGGGCGGTGATGAGGGTGGAAATCGACAGCTCGCCGCTGGCATGATGTTTCCTCAGACGGATCGCCGGGCGGCACTTGAAAAACCCGCCTCATTCCAGCAGTAATTTTCCCAGCATGTCATCGCCCTACAGCCGCCGCCGCTTTCTTTGGACCACGGGAGTCGCCGGGATTGGATTGTCTTCCATCGCCCGCTCGCAAGGCTCCGCCACGAAGGCGGTTTCGCCGAACTCGAAATTGCGGGTCTTGTCGATCGGGGTGGTTGGCACCATCGGCGGAGTGGATCGCACCCAAGTGGCGGCACACCCCTCAGTGGAGATCGCAGGCTTGTGTGATGTGGATGCGAATGCCCTCGCAAAGGCTTCCAGCGAGCATCCCGGTGCCTTCACTTGCCGAGACTACCGGGAAGCGTTTTCGAAATATGGCGACAAGTTCGACGCGGTCATCGTTGCCACCCCGGACCACAGCCATGCGCCGATCATGCTGACGGCGATGGCGCAGCGAAAACACGTCTATGGCCAGAAGCCGCTGGTCCACCAGTTGGAGGAGTTGGCGATGATGGACAAAGCAATCGTTGCCCGGCCCGAATTGATCACCCAGGTTGGCAACCAACGGATGGCCAGCGCTGGTCGGCGCGCGGCGGTGGAAATCCTCCGCAAGGGGATGCTCGGCAAGGCGGTGGAAGCCCATGCATGGGTGAATTCGCCGAACGAGCGCGATTACTTCAATCTCGACCGGACCATCGGTGCGCCCGTTCCTCCGCCCAGCCATTTGGATTGGGATTTGTGGCTTTGCGCCTGTGAAACCGCGCCCTACCACGACGGCATTGCCCCGGTGGTGTGGCGCTCCTGGTGGAATTATGGCAGCAATGGTCTCGGCGATTGGGGTTGCCACGTGCTGGACGTGGTGATGTTTGGCTACGACGAACTCGTTTCACCGATTGCGGTGCAGACCCATTGTGTGAATTCCCCCAATCCGGAATTCCACAGCCACCCCTGCCACTCGACGATCACGTATGCGGTCAACTCCGATCGCTTTGCAAACAAGCATTTCTCCATCCATTACAGCGATTCCGCCCAAGCTCCCTCGCGTGCCGCGCTGGGTTTGCCACCCGGAAAATTCCCCGACAGGAACATGACGGTGGTCGTCTGCGAGGATGGCGTGCTCTGCCTTTCAGCCGATGGCCGACTCGAAATCTGGCGGGATGGAAAAATGGAGTCCGGTTTGAAAATGCCGGGCTTGCCTGAGTTTCCGCGCATGAACCATTGGCACGCGTGGGTGGACAATTGCATCGGCATCAAGACCGAGCTTCGCAGTCCCTTCAAGGATGCCGTGCGCATGACAGAGGCCACGCTGCTCGCCGTCAAAGCGACACGCTTCCCCGGCGAGGAACTGCGGTGGGACAAGGCTTCGCTATCATTTACCAATCACCCGGAAGCCAGCAAGACCATCGTCCGCAGGAAATATCGCGAAGGATTTGCGCCACCTGAGGTGGTCTGACGTCATCCACACTACGATTCCGGATTGAACATGCCACCGTAGCCCGGACGGTAGAGGTGGAATCCAAGAATCGGAGCCATCGCACTGATGTGCTTGTCCACCGCATAGACACTGCATCCAGACTCCACGGCGATGGTGGCAATGAGCACATCATTCCAGGGTGCGGTCAGCCCTTTTTGTTTTAGCAGGGAAAAATTCGTGGCGGCCTTGCGCCAGATCTTTTGGTCGCTGCGGATGTAGGGCAGAATGTTGCACCACGCTTGGAGGCGTTCGCGTTCTGCCGGCCGGGCTCCGCCGAGATATTCCATCTCCACCGGTCCGCACATCGCGGCCTCGAAGGCATCGAGCAAGCCGCGCACCGCAAGTTTGACAGCAGGGTCACCGTCTCGCCGATGCAACTCGATCCATGCGCTTGTATCCACCAGAACCATGGCCGTCAGCGGTCGAAATCCTCGATCTGATCGTTGGTCATCGGATAATCTCCGAATTCCCCTTCCATCACCTTGCGGCCGAATTCCCGCGCCATCTGCCGACGCACAAACTCCCGCGCCGCCTTGACGACGGCCGGACCTTTCTTGGTTTCCCCGGTCAGGCGCATGGCGTCTGCAAGGATCTCATCGTCGATGTCGATTGTGATCTTCACAACCAAAAGATCACCGGAAGCATTATTTTTTCAACAACATAATCCTCTTTTTTCATATTTCCCTCAGTTTTTTCCGGGTTGAATCATCCTCACTTGCTTTTCATGACATATACCCCGTCCCATCCGGCTTTGGGGGGATGAGCCCGAAGTTGCTGACAGCGGGAAAACATGACAAGTGATGGATTGGTTTCCACTCCGAGGACACCGCCTGGCTGGTTGGGTTCCAGGTTGGCACTTCGCAGGAAGCATTTCTCGGCCGCATCCCAATTCATGGCCTGATAACAAGCAAGGCCTTCCGCATACAAGGCGATGCACTCATGCGTCCGGTCTGCGGTCTGCTCTTTCAATCCGACAGTTTCATAAATCGAAACCGGTTCGCTTCTTCCTTTCACAACGATCTTGTCGAGAGTGCGGAAAACGATCCGATCGCCACCATGTTTCACGCACTCCTTGTAGGACGCCTCGGTGACCATGGTGACGACGCCGTAGGACTTGGCTCCGGATTCCATGCGGGCGGCCAGATTCACATTGTCGCCCATCATGGTGAAGTTGAAACGAGCGGCACTCCCCATGTTGCCGACAATCGCCAGGCCGCTGTTCAGGCCGATCCGCGACTGCATTCTACCGACAACCGCCGGCCATCGATCTCCCTCGCGAAGCCACTTTTCCCTGAGTTCCGCCAGTTTGATCTGGATCAGTTGGGAGGCGAGACAGGCACGGTAAGCATGATCTTCCAAGGGGACGAGACCACCGAACATGGCCACCAAGGCATCACCGATGTATTTGTCCAAGGCTCCACCCTGATCGAGAACGATATCCGTGCAGGCGGTGAAGTATTCGTTCATCAACTCCACGAGTTTTTCAGGTGGCAACAATTCCGATACTTCGGAGAAACCCTGAATGTCACTGAAATAGGCAGTGATATCCCCTTCGACACCACCCAATTGAGGGCTCTCGCCGGACTTCACCATCTGGTCCACGAGTTGGGGAGAAACGTAGGTGCCAAACATACTTTTGATCCGGCCTTTCGCCTTTTGTTCATGGAAAGAATGCCAGCCCAAGGCGATGACGCTGACCATGATCGTCGAACTGAGAGGGGCGGCGAGCGGGATCACCGTGTGCATGGTTGCGAAGAACCAATAAGCGGCGCCGATGTAGATCCCGATGAGCAGCAAGGAGAGAATCTTGAAGCGGATTCCGTTGAGGGAGAGGAGCACTACCGAGACGGTCAAAGAAACGGTTAGAAAATGATTGATCCACTCTGGCAAGCGCCGGAGGTAGTGCCCGGAAACGAAGGTCTTCAGAAGATTGCCATGAAATCCGACCTGCGGCACCGGCACATCGTCAAAGGGGGTTCTCGCGATGTCCTGAAGCAGCGGATCGACCGCCCCTACGAGGACGATGGCATCCTTGAACTGATCGAAAAAGGCTTGCCCGACGGCTTGTCGTTGTGGATCGGGATCCGCCAACAATGCCAGGTTTTTTCCGATATCAGCAACGCTGCAGCGGGGATTCTCAGGAGAGATCCAATGGGAAAACCAGTTGCTTTCGACTAGCTGCCCTCGCTGCAATGGGATCGTCGTGACGAGAGTCCGGTCTGGAGCCCTTACCTCCACCCGGTCGTGATGACGCACAATGGCTTCATCCGTTAGCCCCCAATGAATCAACGCCAGACGCAGAGACATGGGGTAGAAGCTTCCAAGCGGCGAGTCGGCAAAAACCGGTGCACAGCGAGCCTCACCCAGATAGGTATCGATGAGCCCCGGCATGCCCCACGAGGGGCCCATGATCGGGTATGCCGGCAGCTCGGGAGTATCGTTCTTCTCAGGATCGGTTGCACCATCGAACACCCAGGGAAATTGCCGTTTTTCCTGAAGCAAACCCGGACCCGGAACATAATTGGCCGCGAGCACCACCTGCTTGTGACGGTGGATGGATTTTCCGAATAACAGGCGGCCTTGATTCTGCTCCTCGATGCCGAAATCCGGGCGCGAATTCTCGGAAAAAAGAATATCGAAACCCACGGCCTTCACCTTGCCGTGATCAAACAGCGCATCGAGCAACTGGGCAAAACGGCTGTGATTCCACGGCCATTTGTAGGCTTGGATGGCCTCGTTATCGACATCCACATAAACAATCTTCGGCGCTGCGCTGATCTCCCCGCGGAATCGGAAGCGCAGGTCCAGGAGACGGTTTTCAATAAAGTTGAGATGCCCGAAATGCCCGAGAAGGCAAAACGAAAGCGAAATCGAGAGCAGCAGCAGTAACTGAAATAGAGAAAATACCGAGCGGATCGATTTCATGATGAATCGCCGCTGGATTACGGATTCGGATTCGTCACGGGATCCGGATCAACTACCGGAGGTGCGCCGTCCAGCGCCTTTTTCATGCCTTCCTGAACGCTGAATTCCATCAGCCCGACAAAGACTTCGATCGAGGCGTCTTTGCCTTTCTGCGCTTCTTGGTTGATGGCGTCCTGACGCTCTTGAGGGATTTCCTTGACTTCGAATTCGACCACTTCGCTAACGGTGGGCTCACCGGTATTCGCATCAATCGTGACTTTCACTGTGGCAACGACTTCCTGACCGGCATTCACCATGGTCACATTGCCTTTGGAATCGGTGAGAGAGACCGATCCCTCCGTGACGGACAAGGTGTGGGTCCACTTGCCCCCGCCACCTGGATCCGCGACATAGGAAACGGCGAAGATGGTGCCCCTCACACCTGCGGCGCCGACGGGAGTATTCACAATCAATGACGATCCCTGATCGGTGCGAAGTTTTTTCACATCGCAGACCACCTTGCCTTTGACGAGGTCCAGTTTGGTGACCGAGGTGGTGGGTTCTTCGGTAAGAACGGTCGCTGAATTGTGAACTCCGAACGGGTCTTGGAGGAATTGTGAAATGACGAGCGATGAATTTTCGGAAAGATTGACCGTGGAGCCGTTCCAGAATGCAAGAGTGGCCGTCGAGGCCTTATCGACATTGACGGTGGATTTTTCAGTCACCAAATCGTTCTGCTTGAGGGCACGGGACGATTTCCCTTCCGGTTCAACCGCCTCCACCTTGCCGGTCACTCCGGCAACCACGATTTTTCCCGGGACGCGTTTTTTGCCGGTTTCCTCGGAAATGGCCGTGCTCGAAACCACGCAGGTGACCAACACAATGGCGGAGAGCCGTTTGAACGATTGAAATGTGGGAGACATGACTGGATGACTGGAGATGATGGTTCTAGGTGCTTGCGTGGTGCGGAAAACGGGTGTTACTGAAAAGAGATCGCTCGATCTGCTATGGTGCTTCGTTGCGCGCTGTTCTGGTGGAAAAAATCCCGATGCCACATCGGTGGCCGATTGATTCGAAGAATTCCAAGCTAATTTTCATTGGGCGGGATATTAGCTTTTTGGGTCGTTTTGCCAAGAATTCTTTCAGCGGCCGTTTTTCGGCGGGTTTGTTAGATCCTCGGGGACGATTCGAGAACCAACGTCCAGCCCTTTTCCCAATGGATTCCCCAGGTTTTTTGGCAGGGATCGAATGTCGTTCGGGTCCTCGGAACGGGCCTGAGGGATTGACATGGGGTGTGAGCAGCCCGGCCGGCTCGCCGGTCCACGCCAATCGTGACGGGGCCCGGCCCATCCTGGGCACGCCGCCAAACGCAAGTCTCCCCCACCCTGATTCGCTCCTTTACTTGTCAAAACGGCGCGAATATCTACCAGAGCACCACGATTCCTCTGAATCACCTAAAACCTCTCGTGACGGACATCAGCCAGCTCATTTCGCCCGATGCGGCGCAGATCAAATCCGCGTTGCTGTGCGATTGCGTTTACCGGATTGGCCGCGTCATGGAACGCATGGACGATCAGACAAAGCTCTTGGGTTCCATCCTCATGGAATGCCGCCAACTCTTCGATTGTGAAGCCGCCAGCCTGGCGCTCTACGATCCTGAGGCTGGCGACTTGCAGTTCACCGCCATCTCCGGCGGGGCTGGCAACAAGATGAAGGTTTTCCGCATCCCCCTCAATACCGGCATCGTCGGCCGCGTGGCGCAGGAGCGCAAGGGGATGTTCTCCAACGATTGTCACTCCGATCCCCAATGGTTGAAGTCGATCGACTCACAATCCGGATTTCAGACGCACAATCTCGCCGCTGTTCCCATGATTCGTTCGGGCGAACTCTTGGGCGTGCTCGAAGTTCTCAACCGCACAGGCGATGAAGAATTCACTCCCTCCGACCTCCAACTGCTCCAGATTTTCGCCGATCAGGCCGCCCTCGCGATCGAAATCCAGCGCCTGATCGAAGCCCGTGCTGAGAGTGAACGCCTCGCGGGTTTCGCCATCGCGCTGGCGGACATCGGTCATTCCGTAAAGAATATCCTCGTCGGCATGAAAATCCCGATCCAATTGATCGACGCGGTCCACCAACGGCGGGACTGGGTCAGCTTTGAGGAACCGTGGAGCATCATGCGGCGCGCCACCGGCGAGATCTCCAATCTGGTTCTCGACATGTTGCGTTATGCGAAACCCAATCAACCCGAATTCGTAAACACCGACATTCGACAACTGGTTGGGCGGATCGTGGAAACCTACCATCCCGCAGCGCGCAGCGCCGGCATCGAATTGATCGTCCAATCAGAAGTCGATTCATTAAAATGGCAGGTCGATCCGCAAATCCTCCAGTATGCGCTTCACAATCTCGTGGGCAATGCCATGGAAGCGA
>JBBARN010000074.1:30352-32050 GCA_040399845.1 Luteolibacter sp.
GAGCGGTGTGGCCAAGGGCCGCGTTCTGATTGACCTCATCGGCGGGACGGATGCGCTCGTCATTCGAATCGGCGACAACGGCCCCGGCATCCCGCTTGAAATTCGGGAACGGATCTTCAAACCCTTTTTCACGACCAAAAAAGGCAAGGGGACCGGCTTGGGGCTTGCCAATGCGAAAAAAGGGGTCGAGGAACACGGCGGCCAAGTCCGCCTGGAATCCTTGCCCGGCCAAGGTGCCACGTTCATTCTCACCATCCCGAGGCACGATTTGGAGTGATGGGCACCAAGCCCCACGAACCTGAAACCATCGACTCCCCATGGATGCCCAGCCTTTCCCTGGGAGCACTCCAAGCCCCCCGAGTCGGATTGCAGCCGCGGAGTTCCGTGCACCTCAGGAATGGGAGCTGTTCAGCTGGCTTTTCAACTTAGCCATATTGGCTTCGACCGCATCCAGGTAGCGGTTGGGTTGGTCTCCCACCGATAGATAATGACAGGCTCCACCCGCCTCGTTTTCCAAAATAGGTTGCACAAAATGGTACCAAAACCCCGGGCTCTTTTCCAGCAACTCCTGGAGATCTTTGTAGGGGCGCCTCTCGATCGGAATCTGCCCGATCTCGAAGGCTTCTTGGAATTCCTGATAAAGCTTCGGTAACTTGTCCAAGTAGTCCGCCGCGCTCATCTGCGCGAGGTAATCCGCGGTGACGAGGATAAAGGCGATCTGCCGTGCCTCTTCGCGCCGAAACGAAACCTCTCTGATTTGGCTGCGTGGCCCGGTGCAGATGATGGCGGAGCAAACGTCCTCGATTTCAGACGGCGTCGCACCCAGGCTCGGCAGGTATTTTCTGGCGAAATCGCAGCTGCGCACCTCGTGCACGAATGTGTATTTGGCACCTGTGCCTGAATCGTCTCCCACTTCCTTGAGAAAACCGGTGTCGTGCAACAATGCCGCCATCACCGACAATTCCCAATCCCTGACCGAGAGCACCGGGGCATCAGGCGTCAGGCCGCGCCCCTGCAACAAGTGCGTCAGGCACAGCGTGGCCTGAAGCGTGTGTTCAAAGTCGTGATACTCCATGTCGATGGCTTGATAATCTTCATCATCACCACGAAAAACCCGAGTCACATCTCCGAACAATTGATCAAGCAGCGGAAAACTTGCCTGAGCCCCCACCCCCGCAAAAGCCGACTTGACGGCTACCGCCACCGCAAGAGGGTCCTTGGTGTCAATGGCATGGGGTGTTTGCATCGTGCGTCCAAAATTGGCAAGGACCCTCTTGTCCAGCAAGCAATTTGCTCACAGCCCGGGGAAAATAACTTCACCGCCGCGCACGGAAGACTTGGATCAACCCGGTGGGGCTCGATTGAAAGGCCACAGGCTTCACACCCCAGCCCGAACGCGTGAAAAGATCTGTCACCTGATCCTCCGTCCGGCCAACTCCGAAAGGAACGTCAAGCTCCCGCACAACGGGGCAGTCACGAGCCGCCGGAGTGAAGAAGCTTCCATGCATTTCTCCACCGGGAAGGAGCCGGGTATAGACCCAGTTCAGCACATCCACCACTTCGTTGTCCGAGGCGAATCCCATCAGCAGGTCCCAATGAATCTCTCCGCAAGAAGGCAGATCCAGAAACGCATAACCCTGCGCCATTCGGATGATGTTCTGATGGTGGCAACGGGTCGTCATGCCGGGATGTTTCTCT
>JBBARN010000075.1:0-31603 GCA_040399845.1 Luteolibacter sp.
CCTATGAAACACAAGCAGCAACCATCGAGCGACGGTGCTTCGGACTACGCTTACCTGTTGACCGCTTACCCCGCACGAATGCGATCGGCCTCCACAGGCACGCGACCAAGCTCGCTCATGAACCATCCGGAGACCGTCTGAAACTCATCCCCACTTCCTCTGGGCAGGATGAATCCGTCCAGACGCGCGGTCAGTTTTTCTAAGCCCGCCGGGCAGCTAGGGCGCGGGTGTTACACTGAGGCGGTAGAAGCGGCTTCTGGCGAAGGCGGGGGAATCTTTATCTGTGACGAGAACGGATACACGGGTGCCGTTGGCATTTGGAGTGCCTACGAAGACCTCAGCAGTGCCAGTCCAAGGACCGCTGCCGACTCGTCGTGCGATTTCCTGCCAGTTGTTCGTCGCAAGGTCGCTGCGCGCATTGATGGAGATTATGACATCGGCTGCTGTGGTGGGTAGATCGAAAACGACAGTGGGTTTACCCGGAGCACCTGACATACGAGGTAGACTTCCGCGATCCTCTGCGGATAATGCGTTTTTGGGGGCAAAGCCCATGGCGTATTTGAAAAGATTGCTAAACTCATCTCCGCTTACATAAGCGTATGGACCGGTTATTACCCCATTCTGGATTTCCTCCTGAGTGAAATAGGTTTGCACCCACTTAGGATACATTGATACGGGAGCTGCTCTTTGGTCGGTGATCACCAGCCGAGCCTCTGCTGAGCCAGTATAAACAGGGTGATCAATCAATGCATGGATCACATAAATACCCGGCTCACGAGCAGGAGTTTCTACACCATTGTAGAGCCATTTGACAGGAAGATTTGCCGGCACTGTAACGGGAGTGAAATGCTTATCTGAACCAGTGTAGGACTGGTTCATCTGGCCTTGGATTTCGATGCTGGCTGGAACCTTAACTATTTCAAACTGGCGAATCACTTCATTGGCGGGGGAGAATCGGGTGTTACCTTCCTGAATCGCTGTGACAGTGACCTTTCCCGCTTCGAGCAGGGTAGCCACACCATTTTCAATGGTGCAGAGATCCGGATTATGTGAAATATAATATATGGGAAGCTGACTGTCTGAGACTGCATTGAGAACAAAAGATTCTGTGGTTATGGTTTTGGGATCAATTTCCGGAAAGGTGATCGTTTGCGTGGCTAATTCAATGGATCCCACAGTCACGGACACTTTGAGGGGTATCGCAAAACGACCTAAAGTTTTTCGAGTGGTCCCAGTGCCAGAGAACACCTTCACGTGGATTTGAATCGTGCCTCGATATGTGGTTCCAGGGATAGCATCGGCCTTTATCTTGAAATATCCCATGCCGTGCGTGCCTGTTGTGGTGGGGTCTGGAAAGTTCACTTCCGTGCCAGCCAGAATTACATCGCCGTTGAGTTCCTGACTCATAAGGTCAACATAATCGCCAACCTCTTCAAACTCGTAGATGGGTCCGAGAATGCTTTCATAAATCCTCAGACTGTCACCAGCGTTCGATGCCCACTTGAGTTTGAATCCCCAGCTTACGATTTGACCGGGTTGCCCCACCACATCCGGCCCTTTGCTGTCGAACTCAAAGCTCAAAGCATCATTTCGTTCCTCCATGGATCCGTTGTTGTCGAATTCCGGAAGTGGCGAAAGCGGAGTGGAAACCACGTCGGCTCGCAAAGGAATAATCGTGGCGATTCCAACAAAACAGGATAGAAGGGCTAGCTGCATAACAGATCGCATACCGGCAAGTGCGCTAAGGGCATCTAAGGGGAGCATTAGCCAGATCGAGATTTTCGAGAAAGTTGTCGTCCGGCGGCCAAGTAACATTTTTGTATCTAAATTTTGCATATAATATGTAATAATTAAGGAGCAGCGAGATTTGGATCTTCGGGAATTAATTTGGATCTTCGGGAATTAGGTCCATCCACCATCCATGTACCCATTGGTCTCCATCGTCTGTTGAAAAGACCGCAGTCATCTCGACCCATATTTCAGCTGGGGAAATAATCGTAGGAACTTCGTTTAAAAGCCTACCAAAGTTGACATCAATACTCTTTGTTTCGTCAAGTTTAATATCACCTACTATATAATTTAGAGTCAGGGGATTGCTGAAAATGTTATTCACGAAATTCTCATTAAAAAAGTTAAATCTATCAATGCTAGCTAACCCCACCGGTTGCAATAAAAACAGAGAGGTGGCGAGAACCGGATTCATTGGAGAATATTTGTTCAGATCTTTCTCAGCTTGGTTTCTCTCATACGGGTAGTAGTAAGTCTCTCCACCTCCACGATATCCATTCGGTAGATGGCAGAACCCAGTTGCAAGAATACTCTTTAGCTTAACGTTCTTTGTTAGCCTTCCAGTGTTTGTGAGGCTTAGCTTTGCTGTGCTCGCACCAAATAATTTCCAAGGGATTTCGACACGTTTATGTATTCCATAATTTGCGGTGAACTCAGGACCATCTTTGATAAATTTCGGATATGCGCCTGAGTAGTATTCTGTCCCTAACTTTTCGATTTCCTCAGAATTAGTTGGCTTATTATATGGATTTATGCCTTGCCAAGAAAGGCGCTTATTTGAATCAGCCAGTTGTGCGCTCTCAAATGATTCCCATCTGTGAAAGATATAACCTGAAACTGGTGTGGCTGTTGTTACGAAATTGACGCCAAATGGCACGTAACGCTGAGCTAGAACTGGTAAGTCAACGTTATCAGTTCGTTTAATCTGCACAGCTCCATGACTGACCCAACCTTCGGCTAGGTATCCTTGGGTGATGTGGCATACAGGATTTCCCCCGCCGGCCTTTACTTTGATGTAAATCAATCTTCCATCATTGCGTATGATGTGTCCATCATTCGGATTGAGTGGCTTACCAGCATACTCCCAGTGGTTGATAATGGCTTTACCATAAACACCAGCTTCAAATTTGGCCATTTCACCCTCAGCGTAGTAGCCTTTACCAAGTCCAGTTCCACCAGCTCCTTGAGGCAAGTTTGACACCACTGTTTTGGCCTCGATGAACGTGTTTTGCTTAGCTTCAGCGTTGTAGGTGAAACTGGCTGGATCATTGGGCCTCCCAAGTGATAACTTGCGGGGGTTTTCTTTGGAGCCATCTGACCATTGTTTGAAGGTCAACTCGTTTGTGTCTTCGAATCTGAGTTCCCATTCATTCTGATGAGGACTGCAAAATGCCGGGAAACTAGTAAAGGATCCACTTTTGCTTCGAAGTTTAAGGTTGGTGGCATTTGGCTGACCATTGACCGTCGCTAAGACTTCCGCGTTGATATACATGGTCCTTGTTGTGCCTAAACCATATATCGTAGTGTTTTGAGGAGTGATCTTCACTTCATAGATGCCCGGAGCGGTGGGTGGCTTCGTAGACCCTTTATATTCAACGATGTAGGGGATATCGGGCTTTGTCTTAATGCTTAGTTCCTTAGGGCGGCCATCGTAATTCTGATTTAATCCATCGGTTATGAACTCCACTATGGTTTGAGTTAATACCAAATTTCCAGATGCATCGACCTCATTATACAAACGGTAGTTGGAGTCGTTCAGAAATGCTTGGACACTGTATTCTCCTGCCGTTGTTGGGCCATTAGGTAGAATTGCGCCATTGTAAGTGACGGTGACTTTCGACTCCAAACCAGGAGGATCAGTGATCACTTTCACGCGGTTACCGCCTGGGACTAAAGTTTGTTGGAGTTCTGTGACTCGCACTTGCACATAGTCTGGATTCATTGTCACCATGATCGTCTCTCTGATATCGGCGTAAAAGGTTGTTTGGTAGGTTACCTTGACCTCAATCGGAGAACCTGAGACGTTCGTGGGCGCGGTGCTGCTCCCGTTGTACGTGATGTTGTAGCTATTGACAAAATTGGGGTAATTTTTCAAAAAGCGGAGATGCGATTTAGATATATCGAGGGGCTTACCGGTGTAATCGTAGGACAATGTGTAGGGGCTATATTCTGCGATGCCTCTCGTTACTGTGGTGCTGTGAGTATTTGATGTGGCTGAGTTATAGTTACTATCGCCTTCATACACCGCGATGAGAGAGTGAGGCTCGGGTCTTGCCCGAAGCTTTAGGTCGGTGATTTTCGCCCTCACCACCCCATCTGCGCCAACTCGGCCACTGAAAAGGCTGACGTTTTCGGCAGTCTTGAACAGCACACTTCCAGTGGGTTTTTCGCGACCATTGAACCCGACGGTTGCAGTGAATTCTGAGGCAGAGGCAGTTGTTATGGCGGCGGGTCCCGCTAAGGTCAGAGATGGCTGCATCCGCGCGCTCATCTTTAGCTGACCAGTCGCAGCACCAGAGTAAGAAGCACTATCGGTTGGGTAGACATCGACTTTCCAAGAATCACCCACAGATGGCGGACCACTGGGAGCTGTCGCGGTCGTGATGCCGCCGCTAGTATAGGTCACCGTCATGGGAATGCCTTCTGGTTCGGTGGTGACAGATACTGGCTTGGGCTGGCCATCGCTCACCACGTCGAGTCCCCTGATCGAGATCGAAACCGGCCTCTTTGTAACATTTAAGGTCGGTGGTTCTGCAGACAGTTCATGATTCGGACTGCTCGCGGAAACCAGATATTTGCCAACACCAAAGGGGGGGGGGGTGCTTATGATGCCAGTCGGAATTCCGTTAACAATGCGCTGGTAAGTGAATGATATTGGAACATCGGTTGGGACCACGGAATAGATCGGGATACGAGGCGTTCCATCGTAGATCTGATCCTCACCGATGAAGAATACATCAGCCACGGCCTTATCAATGTCGAACTCGAATGTCGTGGTCGTCAGCGAGTGGTTGGGACTGCTTGTTGCAACAGTGCCCAAGTATCGGTCCGCTAGCTTTGGCGCGGCGGTACTTGGAGAACCGGCGGGAACTCCGTTGACAATCGGCTGATATCTCACGGTCGTTGGCAGCCCCTCCGGGGAGGTTGTCAAGACAGGTGCCTTCGGGGTGCCGTCGTAAACCAGAGGCACGGCGGCGACTGAGAAGGTTGCGGCGGCCTTATTGATCGTGAAAGAGGTCCAAGCGTAACCGGTGAGGGAGGGATCGTCGACGGTGGCTTCAACGACGTAATTACCGGCATTCACTGGAGGCGTCGGGATGCCATTGATGGAGTAGGTGAGATCAATCTTAACGCTCGTGTGGGTGGATGGAACGTTGATGGTGGCTTTGGCAGATTTGCTGTTACCGTCATAGCCGTGTTCAAGGTCGCTGAAAATGGGGGTGAAGAAGTTTTTCACCACTACTTGAGTGATGGTGGCGGACGAAGCGGCATATGCGGCCACGATTTGGTTCTGATTGAAGACCGCCCGGATCGTCCGTGAGCCAACTGGCAATGCTGCCGGTAACGGCGTGAAGGACGCTTTGCCCGTGGCATCCACCGATTTTGATTCCAACAAGACGTCATCAATGAATAAGTCCATCTGGCCGGAAATGCCTGGGTGAGGGGATGTAGCCTGAGCGGTGAAGGTTGGCGGGGTGAGGAAGCCAGTGCCGCTTAGTGAACTCACTAGCGTCGTGGAGGTCGGCGCCACATAAGCGAAAAGCGTATTGTCCGGGGTGATGCCGCCGAGGGTAGAGACTAAGACGCTGGCCGTGGCGGGGGCGCTAGCGGGGGAGACGGCAGTGATCGTTGAACTATTCACCACGATCACGCTCGTGGCGTTAACACCACCGAAAGTAACTGTGGCAGGTGACACAAAGTTCGTGCCCGTTATTGTCACGGCAGTGCCTCCTGTTAAAGGGCCAAAGTTTGGAGAAACGCTGTCGATCGTGGGGGCAGGCAACGGCGTGACTGAGTTCGAAGCCGCCGAAGCCACACTTGTACCGTAAGAATTAGTTGCAGTTACGGTGAAAGTATAAGCCGTTCCATTGATTAAGCCGCTTACGGTGATAGGTGAAACTGATCCGGTGCCAGTGAAGCCGCCGGGACTAGAAACTACAGTGTAGCCATTAATAAGTGAGCCACCGTCAATAACGGGCGCAGTGAAAGTTACAGTGGCCGATGAGTTTCCAGCTGTGGCAGAGCCAATGATTGGCGCACCCGGAGCAATCGGGTTGAGCATCGTGATGGTAAAGTTTTGCACTTCCGTAGTCAGAGCCGGGCCGCCAGCAGCGGCATTATCGGTAAGTGAGACATTGATTTCAGCAGTGCCGACAATGCCATTAAGAGTGTAAGACAAGGTGCCGGTGCTGCTGACACTTGGTGAAACTGCAAAGAGGGAACTGCCACTTACCACACTTACATTAAAAGTCAGCGATTGCGTCACCTGAGGATCTCCATCGCTAATACTTGACGCCCAACCTGCCACTGTCTGGGCTGCTGTTGTGCCGAAAGGATGCGTCTGGTTGCCACCTTTCACAAAAGATGGCATGTCATTCACGGCGTTGACCGTGAGGACAAAAGTGTCCGTGGCGGTCAAAGCGCCAGCATCGGTGACGGTGAGGGTAATCGTGGTGGTGCCAGTAAGATTCGCAACCGGTGTTACGACAAGGGTGCGTGTTGAGCCAGTGCCTCCGAGGGAAAGATTACCATTCGGCACCAGTGTGGTATTGCTGCTGCTGGCCGTTACAATGAGCGAACCAGACAGGGTATCAACATCTCCAATGCTTATGATGATATCATCGGTGGAGCTATCTTCGTCGGTGCTCGAGTTTGCGACGTTACTGATAGTGGGTGGTGAATTCGTGAAGGTGAACAGGGAATTTGGAACGTTGGTGCCTCCAGGACCCGTAACCAAAACACTGGCAGTGCCAATGGCACGAGCCGAGGTCACGGCGGTGATCGTGGTTCCGTTGACCACCGTAAAACTGGTTGCGGCGGCTCCCCCAATGCTAACGGAGGTGGCACCAAATAGGCCGGTGCCGGTGATTGTAACAGTGGTTCCTCCTGCTGAGATGCCGTTTGAAGGTGAAATTGAGTTAACCGTGGGTGGGACGGGAGGCGCTGTAAAAGCTGAAATCTGCTCAATAATTCCAGTGCTGCCGTTAGCATAGCCTCCTGACGAACGCCCACGTAGCCGGAGGTGCCCACTGGTGGGAAGACCTGTGCCAGTAAGAGTCCAATTGGACGAAACTCCCATACGGCTGACGGTTCCAGGGAGAAAAGTCCAGGTTGAGCCACCATTAGTGCTGTTCTCAAAGCTCACAGCGGAAAGATCTGGTGTGCTGCCACTCAGGGACCAGACCACTTGCGTGGTGTCTGGCGTGGAAATTGTCCGTGTGGCAGCGTCATTAGCAATACGGGCAAAAAAGTTGCGAGGAATAGGGTCGGGAGACCCACCGGGTAGGAGTGAACTAAAGAATCCCCCCATTAGAATCATGCCATCCGCCTGCAGTGACACACTATAGACTTCGTTGTTAACATTGAGAATTAAAGTGTCCAGCGTCCCGTCCGAATTTACACGCCCGGCGTATTGTCGAGTTGTCGGTGACGAGGCCCCATTGGGCTGCAGAGCTGAAAATAACCCACCCAGCAACACCTTCCCATCGGCTTGGACTGCCATACTGGTGACGGCGCTATTTGCGTTGGGATCGAAAGTATCATCGAGCACCCCGTCGCTATTCACACGCGCCACCCGGTTGCGAGTTGTTGCACTGGCGGCCCCATTCGGCTGAAGAGTGGTGAAAAGACCTCCAAGGAGCACTTTGCCATCGGCCTGGATCGCCACATTATTGACAGTTCCTCCCGCATTGGGATCGAAAGTGGTATCGAGCGTCCCGTCTGCGTTCACACGCGCCACCCGGTTGCGTGAAATGGGAGAGGCGGCTCCGCTCGGCTGCAGGGTGTTGAAAACACCTCCAAGGAGCACCTTGCCATCGGCCTGCACCACCAAGCTGCGGACTTCATCACTTGCGTTGGGGTTGAAGGTGGTATCGAGAGTGCCAGACGCATTGAGCCGAGCCACGCGATTACGTGTAGTCGCGGAAGCAGCCCCATTGGGTTGAATGGTGTTGAAGAGCCCCCCAAGGAGCACCTTGCCATCGGTCTGCAATGCCAAGGTGCTTACAATGCTGTTCGCGTTGGGATTAAAAGTCGTGTCGAGAGTCCCATCTGAATTCACCCGTGCCACGCGGTTGCGTGTCGTGGCGGAGACCACCCCATTTGGTTGAAGGGAGGTAAAGTTTCCTCCGAGTAGAATCTTGCCATCAGACTGCACGGCTAGGCATGTGACGGAACCATTCGCCTTGGGATTAAAAGTCGTGTCGAGGGTTCCATTCGCATTGATCCGGGCGATATTCTGCCGCGCGGCCCCGAGAACCTGTGAGAAAGTGCCCCCGATTATTATTTTGCCATCGGGCTGCACAGCGGTTGCCAGGACCAACGTGCCAACAATATTTGCATTAAGCGGATCAAGATCCCCAGGAGTAGGCACAATAAAAGTGTAAAGATTGGCCCCTGTGCCACTGCCGTATGGAGTCGTAACGACAACATCAACAACGCCCGCCGCGTGGGCAGGTGTTGTCGCGGTGATCGCCGTGTCGGTGATGGTGCCAATCGTCGCAGTCGTGCCGCCGATGGTAACCGAGGTGGCTCCACTTAAACTCATTCCGGTGATGGTCACTCCCGTTCCGCCATTAGTGGTGCCACTTGAGGGGGAGATGCCAGTGATGGTGGGCGGCGGTGGTGACGCGACGAGCGCTAGAGTATGATATGTGCTCGGCCCCGAGAAGGCGGAAACAAAACGATCACCCGCTGGAAAAGTCGAGGTGCTTACAGCCACGGGCACGAGACTTTTAGTGGTGCTGTTTATGCCTAATTGGCCAGTGGAATTGTCGCCCCAGGTTGCGAGAGTGCCATCTGCGCACAGAGCTAGGCTGTGCCCCCCCCCCATTTTGACGTCAATGACTGTTTTACCGGAGAGAAAACCGCTGGTTGTCACAGCCACAGGAACTGGACTGTTTATAGTGCTGTTGTTGCCCAGCTCGCCGTTCGTATTTTTTCCCCAAGAAGCCAAAGTGCCATCGGAACACAGTACCAAACTGTTAGTTCCGGCTGCTGATACCGCTAATACGGTCTTGCCGGAGAGCACGCCACTGGTATCCACTGCCACAGGTGCCAAGCTACGGGTGGTGCTGTTGATACCCAACTGGCCGTTGATATTCCAACCCCAGGAGGCCAGTGTGCCGTCGGAACACAGTGCGAGACAGTGAGAGTAACCTGTAGACAGCGAGATAACGGTCTTACCGGAGAGCAGCCCACTGGTGGTGACGGCCACAGGCACAAGGCTGAAAGTTGTGGTGCCGTTGCCCAACTGACCTTCGGAATTAGTGCCCCAGGTGGCCACAGTGCCATCCGAACACAAAGCGGCACTAAAGTAAACCCCTGCCGAAATGGCAACGACGCTCTTGCCTGAGAGCGCACCGCTGGTGGTCACGGCTACAGGCACGGAGCTGTTGGTATTGTTGTTTATACCTAACTCACCAAAACCGTTAAAGCCCCAAGCGACCAGCGTTCCATCCGAACAAAGCGCCAAACTATGACGAACGCCCGCCGCAATCGCGATGACAGTTTTGCCTGAAAGCGCTCCGCTTGTATTAACCAGCACAGGAACCAAGCTGTCGGTGTTGCTGTTGTTGCCCAGCTCTCCAACTGCGTTGAGACCCCAAGAGGCAAGGGTCCCATCCGAGCAGAGAGCTAAGCTGTGATTGTTACCACCCGAGACGGCGATGACGGTTTTACCGGACAGGACTCCGGTCGACAGCACGTTGCCTGGTAAGAGTCCATTAATTTTTGTATTATTTCCTAACTGCCCGTAGTAATTGTAGCCCCAGGCCGTGGCCCTAGTGTCGGCCCAGTGGAGGACGAGGTCATTGCCGCTGCCGCCGAAGTAGTTGGCCACGAAGTTATAGGTCGCGCCGCCGTAGTTGAGTGCGACCGCCTGGCCCTGGGCGAGATTGCTGAAGGTGCCGGTAATGAAGGACAGGGAGGTGTTTTTCACCACAGTAAGGGTGGTGCCTCCAAGCGGGGCGTAGCTGAGGGCGAAGTTAATCGTTTTACCCGTGGCCGAGTAACCGACCGCGGTAACGGGAATGTCAGTGGCGCTGTTGAAGGTGGCTACACCGGTGGTCACCGTAAAAGTTTGTGTGGCGCTAGTGAGAGCCGCGCCGCCGGCAGTGGCGTCATCCGTCAGCGACACGTTGATGGTGGCCGTCCCGGGGTTGCCGTTTGGCGTATAGGACAAGGTTCCAGTGTTGCTTACGGTGGGAGGGGTGGTGAAAATGGAGCCGCCATTGACGACGGTGATGTTGAACATAAGAGCCTGAGTCACATTGGCATCGCCATCGTCAATGCCTGTGGCCCAGCCACTGAAGGACTGGGCCGCATCGGTGCCAAAGGGGTGGGTCTTGTCTGGCCCTTTGGTGAAAACGGGCATGTCATTCACGGGATTGACGGTGAGGACAAAGGTATCGGTGTTGGTGGTGGTCCCATCGCTGACGGTAAGGGTAATGGTCGAGATGCCGCTCTGATTGGGTGCGGGGGTCACCACCACGGTGCGGGCGGTGCCACTGCCGCCGAAGACGATGTTGGTGTCGGGCACGAGGGAGGTGTTGCTACTGGAGCCACTCAGGGAGAGGCTGGCGGCGGCTGTTTCTGTGTCGCCAATTGTGATAGCCAGGGCACTGGTCGCGGCGTCTTCACTGATGGACTGGTTGGCCACATCGTTGATCGTTGGAGCGTTGTTGGTGACTGTGATAGTGAAGGTCTGCACGGCACTAGTGGCTGTGCCGCCATTGGCGGTGCCACCGTTGTCCTGGGCAGTGACACTGACGATGGCGGTGCCGATGACGCTGCCGGGTGTGAAAGTGAGGGTGCCATCGGCAGCGATGGCAGGCTGGACGGAGAAAAGGGCGTTGTTGTTATTTGCGACGTTGAAGGCTACCGTCTGGCCGGTTTCATCAGTGGGACCAGGGGAGATGCTGGTAACAACGGATGGAGTGCTGGAGAGGCCGGAATTGATCCCGACCGAAAAGTCGTTGATACTGGAGGTGTAGAGACGCCCGTTGTTTTCTGCCGCCGCGAGCTTGCCACCATCGCTGGAGGAGGCGATGGAGATCCAGCTTCGGTTGGTCTCGCGGGCCGTCCAGCTCAAGCCGGAGTCGATCGAAGTATAAATCCGGCCACCGGGCGCTACTACTGCGGCAAGCTTGCTGCCATCGGCGGAGGAAGTGACAGAATGCCAACTCCGATTGGAATCTCTTGGTGTCCACGTAACCCCCGAGTCGGAGGAGGTGTAAATTTGACCTCCCTGCACCACGGCGGCAAGCTTACTGCCATCGGCGGAGGAAGTGATGGAATACCAAAAGCGATTGGAATCCCGCGCGGTCCACGACACCCCAGAATCAGCAGAGGTGTAGATTTGGCCATTTCGCACCACCGCTGCGAGTTTGCTGCCATCTGCAGAGGAGGTGATCGACTGCCAGGTCCGCGAGGAATTCCGCGCCGTCCAGCTAACTCCCGAATTCGTCGATGTGTAGATTTGGCCGTTGTTTACGACAGCGGCGAGCTTGCTCCCATCAGACGAAGAGGTGATGCTATACCACTCGCGATTGGTCTCTCGCAATGTCCAGCTCACACCCGAATCGGTCGAGGTGTGGATTTGGCCTATCGTTGCAACAGCGGCTAGTTTGGTGCCATCGGCGGAGGAAGTGATGGAATACCAAGCGTAAGGCGTATGTCTTGGTGTCCAGGTAACCCCTGAGTCGGTGGACGTTTGAATATGGCCGTTGTAAGCAGCGGCTGCGAGCTTGGTACCATCGGCAGAGGAAGTGATGGATATCCAGGGGCGATTGGTGGCCCGCGCCGTCCAGGTGGCACCAGCAGGGATGCCAGTCAGGGCGAAGCTTGGGGCATCGTTGGCGGGATTGACGGTGAGGACAAAGGTATCGTTGGAGGAGGTGGTGCCATCGCTGACAGTCAGGGTGATAGTAGCTGTTCCGCTTAAATTGGAAACGGGGGTCACAACCACAGTGCGGGCGGTACCGCTTCCGCCGAAGACGATGTTGGCGTTGGGCACGAGGGTGTTGTTGCTGCTGGAGCCACTCAGGGTGAGGCTGGTGGCGGCCGTTTCCGTATCGCCGATCGTAACAGCCAGGGCGCCGGTGGTCGCGTCTTCGTTGATGGCCCGGTCGGCCACGTCACTGATGGTTGGAGCGGTGTTGGGGACCACAGCGATCGTGAAAGTCTGCGTGGCTGTCGTCAGAGCCGCGCCGCCGGCGGTGTTGTCATCCGTGAGCGAGAGATTGATCGTGGCGTTGCCGGTGGTGCCGCTGAGCGTGTAAGACAATGTGCCGTTGCTGCTTACGCTAGGTGCGGTGGTAAAGATGGATCCACCGCTGACGACGCTGACATTGAAGTTAAGCGCCTGGGTAACGGTAGCATCACCATCATCAATAGTCGTGGCCCATCCGGTGAAGGACTGTGCCGCCGTGGTCCCGAGGATGTGGAGTTGATTGGCCCCCTTGGTGAAGCTGGGCGACTCGTTGATATTCGTGATGTTTACGGTAAAGATCTTCTCGAAGAACAAGCCGCCCTGATCGGTGCTACGGATCCTAACGGAATAGCTGTTTTTAGCCTCAAAATTGGCACTGGGGGTGAGCCGCAGAGTGCTACCGGAGAGGGTGAAGCTGGCATTGTCCACACCGCCGCTCGCAAGGGTGTAAGTGAAGGTGTTGCCCGCATTGGGGTCTGTCGTGCTCAACACACCAACGGTGGCGTTGGGCAGGTTGTTTTCGGCGATGCTGGAGACGGACAAAGCAATGTTCGTTGGATCGGAGTTAGTGAGACCAGCAACTTGCGTGGATGTAAGAACCGTATTGTAAATGCGGATCTGATCCACCGCGCCCGCCGAGTTTTCGGAGAGGTTGTCCCGAAAAAAGTGCAGAATACCCCCTGGGCCAGAAGCGACATAAGAGTTGTTCGTATCCGTGACCGTCAGCTTCGCGGCACCGTCCACATAGACTACACAAGTTTTGGTCGAGGCATTGCGTGTCATCACCACCCTATGTTGTTGCCCGGTGGCCATATCTACCGTGGTGGAGGTGGCGTAATTGTAGAGCGCCATACTCCCCGATTGGACATAGAGTGCCGGATCGATCGAGACATTGCCGAAATTCAAAATGGCCTTGTAAAGAGGGGCAGTGTTGAGGTTATCGGTAAAAGTGAACAACATCTCAATGGTGTATTCGCCGGTATTGGTCAGCACATTGCTCACGTTTGGACCTTGGCCCGCCGCGAAAGTGTAGGTCGTCGATCCGAGAGTTCCACCGTTCGGAACCATGGCAGGCCCCCCCATGGAGTCCGCAAAGCTGCCATTAAATTCATACACTCGCGCAGGCGTTTGCGCTTGGGCTATGGGAGCCAGCAGTAAGATGAACAGAAAGAGAAGCAGTCCCTGCCAAACGAAGCGGAGGGACCAAGCTGCGTCAGAACGGGAAAGTTCAGCCCATGAGCTCGGAGGTGAGTATGATGGATTTTTCATCGAGGAAAGTGATTGCTGCATATGAGTCAGGCGTAAAGGGCTAGAGCACTACCGGGGAGAGTAGCATGGGGGGGAGAAAGATTTCCTGAAAGGAGTTGGCACCGCTTTGCGAAGCACTCCGTCGATCCTACTTCTTTTTTACAACACTCTGGCAAGATTAAATTGCATGTGGAGTCGACTTTGTTAGGGAATCTGGTTTGAGATTGTGCCGCACCCGCACCCGCACCCGCAGGCGATGGCTTCGCGCTGGCGCTGGTTGAGGCTGAGCAATGGCCCAATCCGCCAGGCCTTGCGCAACCCGTATTTACAACGCTCCGGGGGATGCTGTCCTCTCCCCAACGATGACAGTGGATTTGCTTGTCAAGCACCTAACAGAGCATTTTCGTGCCCTTCTGTTCAGCGCTATCTTGAAATCAACAATGACAAGAACTGCAGAGTTTCAAACCAAATGCCCTGGCCATTTACCCGCGATTCAGCACCCACCGGTATTCCCCGGCAATTTGCTCTTCGACGGGGCGCTGCATCGCACTCGGAAGGACTCCCCACGTGTAGGTCTCGATCTCAAAATGATCGCAAACACCCGGGTGGTCTTTTTTCCATTGCAAAACCTCATGTGCCTGCTGCCGCGTGGAGCGCAAGGGCGGGGCGGGCTCGGCATCGAGCGGGATGTGGAAATGCACACGCGCTTCCTCCGCCACTTCGTGCCCATCGCCGGAATTCAAGAAATCCGGCAGATCAGCAAAGCGGGTGATTTTTCCGTCGGTATCCCGCAGGAGGACCTGATGGAAATAGACCGGTTCGTTGAAAGCCCGGATGGCCGCAAGGGCCTCCTTGTCCCTTGGATTGAAGGCCAAGGCACTGGAAAGGTGGATCTTTGAAATCCGGATCGCAGCCGATACCAAGGCATCCAGCGAACTCCGTGCATCATCGTATTCCAACGCAAAGTGACAGGCGTCGTAATTGACGCCGATGCGGCGTCGGACGATGTCCGGGTCGGTGGCCCGTTGATGGAGACGTTGGAAAAACTCGATGGTCTCCACGGTGTTCTCAAAATGCCCGAGCGGTTCGGGCTCCAGTCCGAGGTGGAAATCGATCCCGGTTTCCTTCGCTAGGCCTTCGAGCCAATCCGCGAGTTGGACCAGATGTTGCCGGATGAGGGATTCATCCGCGGCAAATGTCTTGTGTGATCCCGGCAAGGTGGAAACCGAGGCGCTAGTGCCTGGTTTTGCGATCGCGGCGAGGATGCGGAACAGGTTCTGCGTGTATTCGAGTCGTGCAGGCTCGGTCCAATCCGGTTGAAACACCTTCTCCTTCACCCGCGTGCCGTGAAAACTGCCATAGGGAAAGCCATTGATCGTAAAAACATAGGTCCGCGTTTCCTCCAACCATGCCTTGAAACGGCCCAATCGATCCTCTTCGAGAAGCTGCCGCGCGGCCTCGGCTGACAATCGCAGACCGATGGCAAATTCCTCCTCATCGCCCAGCATCCCACTGTCACGCAAGAGGTCCCGCACTGCCAGAACATGGGTTTGCAAGACACGCTCGGTTTCCTCCCAAGTCTCGGCAGGATGGATGTTGGTGCAATAGGCGAGGTGGGCAGTATCGAATTTCAAGCAGGATGGGTTGGGTTGGAGTGGTTACGCAGGGTGCTGCGGAAGGCTTTCGTCAGCGGTGATTTTGTCAACCATCCTTCGTCCTGTCAAAAAACCGTTGATAGAGAAACGAGGCGACGAACGCAATCAAGGCGACGCCCACCAAGGCTCCGATGCGGTAGATGCTGCCGATCGTCGCCAGATCGAAGAGGAACAGCTTGATCAATGTGACGGCCAGAAGCGCTACTGCTGCATAACGAAGGGGACCTTGTCTTTTCCAGATCCCGATCCCGAGCAAGGCCAGTGAGAACAAGCCCCAGGCAATGCTGTAGGTCATGTCGCGCGCGAAATTTCCGCCAAATTCAAAGGTGATGAAGGTCGCTCCCGGAGCAGTGAAGTAGTCGGCGATTTCGATGTTGAGCAGAAGAAAGATCAACACGGTCCCGCACCCGGCAAGGAACGCGCGGGGATGGAGCTCACGGAGCTGATCCTCAGGGTCGCTGAACCAGCGGGCTGCCACAAAATGGGCGGCTGCCACGGTTCCGTAAACATAGAGATGCCAGTTGAAAATCGCCGTCCCGCTGCGTGGGTAGTCCATGAAAACGGCGGTATTGAGGCTGAGGCGGACGAATGTGGTGGCCAGCAAGGTTAGTCCCGTCCATTGCAGTCCCGGATGAGGCACCTTGCGGAAAAGCCACAACAAGGCAGCCCCCTCCAAAGCCCAAGCTACCGTCAACCATTGGCGCTCGAGTTGAATCGGGAAAATCAAGGTCACAAACAACAAGGCCACTCCACCAAACCACGCAAGCCAGCTTTGGTCATGTGAATCGGACTGGCTCCGCGACCGGAGCAACACCGCAAGCGCGATCAAGGATGGCAAGGCAAACGCCGCTGGAATCAGTCCTGGCGGGAGTTCCGGGAAAGATCGTTTGACGTGATCCATGACCAGAAGGAAACAGCCGATTCCCGACAGCGCAGCCGTGATCCATGGCAAAGGCTTCCCATCGCAGGCTTTCCGGAAAACAAAGGGAGTCAGGAGGAAAATGGCGTAAAAACCAATGTGCCACCACAGCGCGGCCGCCGCAGGGTCGGGATGGAAGGGCGTGAAATGGATCTGGTGCCAGACACTCTGCACCAGCAGGCTTCCCCCCAGCGCAACGGCAAATAGCGTCCCCTGTTTTGCCTTCAGTCCCAGCGCGATCAACAGCAAACTCATCAACAAAGCCACCGCAAACACCGGCGCGGGGTGGGGGACCGATACCTGATTCATCGCCATCCAGAGCAGCAGAAACGGCAATGAGGCCGAAATGGCAGGCAGCATCCACTTGTTATGGCGGGGCGAATCCGCAGAATTGATAGAATCTAACAAAAATTTGGAAGCCAGGGTGAAGAGGCTGGCGAAACCACTGATGATCCACAGGAATGGAACCATTGTCTGCGTTCCCGGAGATTTCACCAGCCATATGGCGGCCATCGCCATGGTGATTAGCACGGAAACCAACATCGGCTTTGCGTTTTGTGTAACTCGCAAGGTGCCCATGACCATCAGGTTCACCATGAGAACCGCCAGCCAAGTGAGCAGGGGAAGTTGTGATAGATTCAGGATGGGCCAAGCCATCAGCACGAGGGCGAATGGACCCAACCACGCGCCTGCCATCATGCCGGATTGTTTGAGGGATTCCGGATATCGGCGCGACAACCAGATGGGCGCAATCGAGTGCAAGGCGCCGAACACCAGATACAAGCCGAGGGCAAAAACAAGATTGCTTTCTTTAAGAGAATCATGCGACCAGAGGCAAAGGTGCAGAAAGGTCGCCACGGCGAAAAGCATCTGGACGCCGCTCCCTTGCGGACGCATTCCCACGGCTGCAAGAAGGATCAGATTCACCAGCAACACATAACCATACAAAATGCCGGTGTGAGGATGTTCCAGTATCCTGAACGCATAGACCATGCCTGCGGCTGCCATGGCAACCAGCGCCAACCACGCCAATGGATCCGCATCCAGTTTGCGGCGGGATAACCAGACTCCGGATAGAAAAAGCAGTGAGAATCCGATGATGATGCCCAATGGGATAAGGATGCGGTTTCCTGTCCCGTAGTCACCGGAGTCGAAGAATGCGAGATCCCAACCCGCCATGGTCAGGATCGTTCCCGCAGAGGCGGCTGTGGCGAGGAAGCGCCAGTTCGCGTGGCGCGAGAGGGCGATCAAACCAAGATCCAGCAATGCAATGTATCCGAATAAAAGTGCGGTGTTGTCCTGCGCTGTGGCCAGCAACATCGGAGTGAGGAATCCTCCAAGCATGCCCAGCACCGCAACCACGAGCGCATGGAGCCTCACCGACATCAGAAAGGCTCCGGCCGTGATGACGACCATCAGCAACAATGTGGAAACACTGCCAAAGGCCGGGAAATCATAAACCGCATGCGCGGCGAAACTCACCCCATACAAAATGAGCACGCCAGTCGCGCAAAATGCCTGGGCCAGCACCTTGTATTTGGGAAGCCGGTGAACCCAAAGCCCGCCTCCCACCAAGGCAGATCCTGTGAGGAAGCCCAGCGTGATCCTTGTGACCGGGGAAACGAGATTGTTCTCAAACGCATATTTCACAAACAGGATCACACCAAAGAACATGGCCACACCACCCAACCAAGCGAACAACTTGACCCCCATGAATTTTTCCAGTGAAAACGCCTCCCTGCTTGTTTCCTGTTCTTCCGCGATCGGCAGGGGCTCTGCATTTTGCTCAGGGTCGCCTTCCCACATCGGCGGTTTTGGTAGCGGTGGCGGCGATGGCGGAGTTTTGAGGGGCGGGAGTTCGATTTGCTCATCCAACAACTCATCCACCACCCGCAGATCGATGGGCTCCTTCTTCGGTGGCAACTGCGGGATCCCGAGATGTTGTTTTTCTTCGAGCGAGCGGATTCTTTCCCGAAGTCTTTCGATTTCCTCTGCCGCCGATTCTGCCTGGTTTTCCGCAGCGCTTGCCTTCACCAACGCCACAATCGGAGCGATGAGCATCCAGAGAACGAACAATGCGATAAGAATGATGATGCCTTCCATGGGGTCGAGGGATTGATTGCCCGGGTTCTATCACAGTTCCCGCTTGCCCCCTCATCGGAAATTTCCATTCTTTCATCGACTGGATCGATGGAATCGTTCCAGAACCTTCCCGTGAACATCCACCACCTCGAACTGTTCTATTATGTCGTGCGCTACAGCGGTGTGAGCGCTGCGGCTCGCCAGATGCCCTACGGCATCCAGCAATCGACCATCAGCGCGCAGATTCTCCAATTGGAAGATCAGCTCGGCAAGACCCTGTTTCGCCGCAGACCCTTCGAGCTGAGCGCCGAGGGAAAGCTGCTATTTGAATTCATCGAACCCTTTTTCAACGGACTGGGCCCGCTCGCCGAACGCATCCGTGGCGGTGCGGAAAAGCACTTGCGCATCGCGTGTCCGGAGATCGTGCAACGCGATTATCTTCCGACCTTGCTCGTTGCCGTGCGCAAGCATTTGCCGGATTTCCACTTTGCCCTCGAATCCGGCCGCGTCGGCGAAATCCGCGAAAGCCTCCGTGCGGGCCGCATCGACCTCGGTCTTGCCACCATCTCGGAAACGGACTCTCCAGGAATCGATTCCCACCTGCTTCTGCGCATTCCGCTGGTTTTGCTGGTGCCGGATTCGTCCGAACTCACCCATGCCGATCAGATTCTCACGCGCGATCGCATCGACTTTCCTCTCATCACTCTGCCGGGCCATGAGCCGTCTTGCCGACTTTTTCAGGATGAACTCCAAAAACGTGGAATCGATTGGTTTCCATCGCTGGAACTCGCGGGCCTCGATCTGATTGCGAGTTATGTCATAGCCGGATTCGGCATCGGACTCGGCCTCGATGTTCCCGGCGTCAAACCTGCTGCGGGGCTTCGCATGATTTCCCTGGATGGATTTCCAGAGGTGAAATTCGGTGCTTTGACGAGTGGGCTGATCTCTCCACTTGCCGCACGCTTTATGGAAGAGGCGGCGATGGTGGCAAAGTCGATGATGGATGCCCGATAAGGAAAAATCTTATCAAATCACAAATCTCGGCGACTGGCTGAGGAAGCTTTTCGGATTCTGATAGATCACCTGCTGGATGTCCTCGGCCGTGTGTTTTCTTGCCTTCATTTGCAGGGCGCACTTGGGCACCGCCAGGGGATCGGAAACTCCCCAATCGCAGGCGGAGTTCATCCAGAGTCGCTCGGCTCCGTGGATTTCAAGAATATCAATCGCCCGATCCAGCGAGCATTTGCTGTGTGGATAGAGTGTCATACCTGCCCAGTAACCAGCGTCGAGAACCGGGGCGACGGTATGCTCTTCCACATGGTCGATGATGACCTTGGCGCGATCCAGTTTGGAAAAGTTGGCCAGCGAATCGAGGATGAGCCGCGTGCCCTTGAGTTTATCCTCCAAATGTGGTGTGTGAATCAGAATCGGCAGATCGTGATCCAGCGCGAGTTGCACGTGTTCTTCGAAGATCGTGAGCTCATTGCGCGTGTTTTTGTTCAAGCCGATTTCGCCGATACCAAGCACGGTGGGGCACTTGAGGAACTCGGGAATCAGACTCATCACCTCGCGGGCAAATCCAGGATCATCCGCCTCCTTCGGGTTGATGCAGAGCCATGAGAAATGCTTGATCCCGAACTTCGCCGCGCGCTTGGGTTCGTATTCGGTCAACTGGCGGAAATAGTCATGAAACCCATCCGCTGAAGCACGATCAAATCCCGCCCAGAACGCGGGTTCACAGAGGGCTTCGCAACCGGCGAGAGCGAGTTTTTCGTAGTCATCCGTTGTCCGGCTGACCATGTGGGCGTGGGGCTCGATGTATCTCATGGGAAATTTGGAATCTCATGCTTCGTGCTTGGTGCTTCGAAGCGGTGCCCCGAAGGCTCCTTGAAAGGCGGCTTGGGGAATGGGTTCAGTGGAGGAATCCGATAGTGCCTCCAAAATGGCCTTCGCCCGATCCGGGCGGGCTTCCAGAAGAATGGGCAAGGCGTCCTTCATGGCGACGAACCGGTAGTCCTCCGCTCCCGGATGGCGGTCGATCCGATCCAGAAATGCGGCCAGATCGAGCAGCTTGTGGCGTGCTTCGATGAATTGGAGGTCAAGGAGTTCTTGCTTGCTCGGCATGCGGGCGAGGTTCGACGCGGATCGTCTCCGGGTCAACTTGGAAGGCGGAAGATCGCAATTTCAACAGCTTGGGAACGGCCATGCCTGCGAAAAGCACTTTCCATGATGGCTCTCTGTTTGCTAGTCACTGCGCTCCTTCATCGCTCTCGCCGACCATGCCCCATTCCAGTTCCGAGGATCCAACCCTCAGCGGTCAGCGTTTCAATACGACGCGGTGGAGCCTTGTCGCCAAGGTGGCCGCGCCAATTGCGGGTGAGACGGATGCGGCGCTCGACGAGCTTTGCGCGATCTATTGGCGCCCGGTCTATGCGGAGATCCGCCGCCGTGGGATGCCCCCGGAGGATGCTCAGGATCTTACCCAGGAGTTTTTTGTCCGCCTGCTTCGCCACAATGCGTTCGGGCGGGCGGAACCGGAAAAGGGAAAACTCCGGTCCTACCTGTTGGCGGCACTCGATCATTTCATGGTCGATTACTTGCGCCATCGAGGGGCAGCCAAGCGGGGCGGCGGAGAGGTCTTGATTTCTATCAACTCCGATGACGGCGAAAGCTGGTTTCTCAACCAGGCAGCGAATACCATGACACCTGCTGAGTCTTTTGATCACGGCTGGGCCTTGATTCTGATGGACCGGGCATTGTCAGCCTTGCGCCGCGAATACGAAGAAGGCGGAAGGAAGGTGATTTTTGAAAATGCATGTCCGTTTCTCGCCGCAGAGGACGGCTCCAAAGGCTACGATGAGGCCTCTGTAGCGGCCGGCTTGACGCCGGAGGCCTTCAAAGTGGCGGTCTATCGACTGCGTAAGCGATTCCGTTTGCGGGTGCGTGAGCAAGTCGAATTGACCGTTGCCGACGCCGGCGATGTGGAGCAGGAAATGAAGCATCTATTCGGGATTTGAAGATGGAAGACACGAAGACCGATAAGACATGCGACACCTGCGGAACGCCCATGATGGCGGGAATGTTGGGTGGTTTGTGTTCCGCTTGCATGCGTCGGATCGCCTTTGCTGCACCGTCCATGGGGGGCTTCACGGCGGGCGGAACTTTTCCCGAACGGGTGTTTGGTCACTGGGAGCCACCTCTGGCTTCAGAGGTCGCTACAATGCTTCCCGAGGGCTCCTACGGGGTGGAATGCCTCATTGGCCGCGGCGGGATGGGGGCTGTCTATCAAGGAATGCAGATCCGCTTGAAACGCCCGGTGGCCATCAAACTGATGCGCCAGGATCATGGTACCGATGAACGATTCCGCCTGCGCTTCCAGCGGGAGGCATTGCTGCTGGCGAGTCTGGACCATCCGGGCATCGTCAAAGTCATCGATTGCGGTGATGCCGGGCCGGACTTGCTTTATATCGTGATGGAGTTGGTGGATGGGGTGAACCTCATGGAGGTCATCCGCAGCGGTGGTGTCTCGGAAAAACGGGCGCTCGATATCGTGGAGCAGGTTTGCTCTGCACTGCGTTTCGCCCACGATAGCGGGATCGTCCACCGCGATATCAAGCCTTCCAATATTCTTCTATCAAGGGACGGGCGGGCCAGAATCGCCGACTTCGGTCTCGCCATGGCTCTCGATCCTGAGTCGGATGGCAGCGAGGATTCCGGCATCGGCACCCCGAGTTATGCCGCTCCCGAGCAGATGCGCGCGAACGGTTTGGTGGATCAGCGGGCGGATCTTTATGCGGTGGGAGTGATGATCTATCAGATGCTCACAGGCAATCTGCCTCAGGATCGGTGGAAGCCCCCCTCGGAAGTGGTGGCGGTGGATCCGACCTGGGACAAGATCGTGTCCAAAGCGCTTGAGTCGATGCCGCAGGACCGCTTCAGCGGCGCGGAAGCGATGCAGGAAATGCTTTCCCGCATTTCACCCGTGGATCCGCAGCGCATCCGCCGCCGCCGCAGACTTCCCTTGTTGATTTCAGCAGCGGTCATCGTTCTTTTGGCTGTGGGTCTTTTCCTTTTTATCCGGGAAAACAAAGCCTCTGGCTATCCAACCCCGAAAGTCTGGGTCGATGCCACGCCGGAGTTGCGGAAAACGGCGCATCTTTATGACTTTGGAGTCGTGAGAAAAGGTGGTTTGGAGATCACCGAAGATGCGCATTTTGACTTGGCGGACCGGCGACATTTCAAGGATGTAGCGATCCGGGTAATCTATACAGGAGTGGTCAGCCTCGGCCTTCGCGGGACGCGGGACGAGTATTACTACGGCACCATCCGGGCGAACGGCGATGCGGATATAAGCATCTATTTCAAGCGTCCGGAGTTGCGGCCGAATTTCCAACCTGTCATCTATCAACTCGGAAAATCGTATGATCCCGAAGCAACCCACGAGTTGGTTCTTTCAGCACAAGGTGATGTGATCCGGATGTGGCTGGACGGGCGGTTGGTGGCGACTTTACAAGACAGTGCCTTGTCCTCGGGAATGCTGGTGATGCGCGCTTACCCAAAACCGGAATCTCCAGTGAGGATTTCCCGTTTGGAATACGGTTCACTGGACAAATGGGTGCAGTCCGTTGTCCCACGGCGTCCGGAATTCAAACCAAAGCCCGGCACGATCGCCCACCGATTGACGTCCCCGGATTTCAAATGGAACGCTCCCATCAACCTCGGCAAAGCCATCAACACCAAGGAAGAAGATGCCGGGCCTCACATCTCTCCGGATTCGCTCATTCTGACGTTCCAGTCTTCCCGGGATCACAAGTTGCGCTTCTATGAGTGCCGTAGGAAACACATAGGGGACTCCTTTCGCAATCCGGAGCTTGTTTCCGGTAACAGGTCGAACTGGACCGGGGCTCCATGGATTACGGCGGACCGCCGCACGCTGGTCTATGTCAGCCCGGAGGGGCCGGACAACCACGGATCCCTGCAGGATCTTTACATGTGCCAGCGGGACGATCCCGGCGGAGTATGGGGGCTGCCGGTAAACCTCCTCACTGTCAATTCATCAACCCACGACCAATCTCCCTGCCTCACCTCCGACGGCCTGACGCTTTATTTCGGCTCATTACGGCGTGGAGGATTCGGTGGGCACGATTTGTGGAAAGCGAGCCGCAAGACCATGGACGAGCCGTTTGGAAATATCACCAATCTGGGTGCCTCGATGAATAGTTTCATCCAGGATCGCGAGATGTATCTGGCCGCAGACGACCGCACCTTGGTTTTCATCCGGATGTTTGGCGAGAGTCCCTTGCTCGGCAGCTTGCTGCACGTGGCGGTGCCTGATGGCGGCGCGGACTGGCACGTCATGCCTGTCGAATTGCCGATCAAGGGCATGATCACCGATCCTTGCGTTTCCGCCGATGGCAGCGTCCTTTGGTTTTCCTGGGAGGGGCCTCTTGGTGAGGGGGGGCGCGATCTTTGGCAGATCGAACGGGTGCCTTCCAATGCGCCGGATGTGCCTGTAACGCATCCGGCCTTGGCGAGTCGGAATGTTCCTTTTGAAAACAGCCTTGGGATGCGCTTCCTGCCGATCCCTGTTACGGGCGGGCCAACGGATCAACAGCGAGTTCTTTTCAGTATTTGGGAGACTCGGGTGAAGGACTACGCGGAGTTTATAAAAGAAAGCGGGCGCGAGTGGCTTGAGATCCCTTTCAAACAAAGTGAAACACAGCCTGCTGCGAAGCTGAGTTGGGATGACGGTCAGGCATTTTGTAAATGGCTCACCGAGCGTGAGCGACGTCTCAACATCATTTCGGGAAATCAGCGATATCGCCTGCCAACCGATCACGAATGGAGTTGCGCGGCTGGCTTTGGCGATTTGGAAGATCCGGAACTATCGCCTTCCATGAAGGGCGGAGGGCAATGGAATTGGTATGCATGGGGCGAGTCTTGGCCGCCGCCAAATAACGTGGCGAATTACATGGGAGAGGAAAGCAAGGAGTTGTTAGAAAATCCCTCATTCGCAAATCTCGCGTGGGTGATCAATGGCTTTCGCGATCCATTCCCTTATACCGCGCCAGTGGGTTCATTTCCCGCGAATCCGAATGGGATCCACGATCTTGCTGGCAATCTCTGGGAGTGGTGCGAGGACTGGAAGGTTCAGGAACAGAACCTCCGCGTCTTGCGTGGCCATTCGTTTTTGTGCAATAACGGTGCCGGTGCGAAACTCTCTGTTCGCGGTGGAATTTTGCCGGACCAACGCCAGCTTGTTTTTGGGATGCGTTTGGTGCTCTCATCCGTGTCGGCGGCTGAGGAAGGCGGGAAGGTCGTCGTCACTCCGAAATAGAAAATCCCGGAATCGTCATCGATTCCTCCAAGCCTCCCAAGTTGTTGGCGTCTTTTTTCGCCAAATGTCCTCCGGGCCTGTTACCTGTTCTGCCGGACTGCGAAGAAGAGATGGACACCGATGTCAGCAAACGCTTCCCAGAACCGATCCCGACAGCTTTCAGTCCTCGCCCGAACGGGCGATGGCGGGAATTCCGTGGGCGGTCTATCCAAACCGATGGCAAATTCCCCACAGTCCCCGCATCCCGACGGCGATGAGGCCATCCAGCTTCTCAGCACCGAACTCGGACTGACTCCGCGCCAGGCGGAAGTCCTGCATTGGATTGCCAAGGGGAAAACCATCGAGGAAATTTCGAAAATCCTCGATTGCAGTTTTCACACGGTGAAAACCCACATCAGTGAGATCTTCCAACGCCTCGAAGTGCCTAACCGCGCGGGTGCCATCGCCGCCGCCTATAGCATGTTCTACTCGCTGCTTCAGGCCAGTCGGGTATCAGCCGTTCGGGCGATACCCAAACCCCACGATCCTGATAAAGTGCGGAAGGATGGGCGCGGAAGTGACTCTCCTCAATGATCTAACCGAATCCCCCCCCCACTGTCGCAATCCCCCCATGTGATGCACGTCCTTCTTTTCCATTTCATCAGGAATTCCCGATGGTCGTCACGGATTGATGAATCAGGTCAGCGAAGGAATCATGAACAACATCACACGGCGGAGATTCTATTCTTTACCCGATCAGGAGATTTTGTCTATCGATCTAACATGCGAACTGTTGGAAATAGGAATCGGATGGTATTCAAGAGCTCGTTTGCCTGCGTCCTGGGTGTTTTCTGCTTGTTTCCGCATTCAGGCGCAAGGGCCGCCAACGTGGTGGTCAATGGGGAGTTCAGCGGTTCGCTCGCTCCATGGACGGTGGAAGGGTCCGTATTCAATACCGGCAGTTCCGGAGTGCTCTCGGACAGCCTTTCATTCCGCTCGGCCCTGTTCCAATCCATCGCGGTGGATGCCAATTCGGGCCTGGTGCTGGAATTCGACCTCCTCAACGGCCTGTCATCGAGTGCTGGCGGCGGCTTTGTGCCGGACAGCTTTTACGCAACGCTCTATTTCGGAACGCAAGCCTTCGGCCCCACGATTTCCGGGAGCGTCTTCGATACCGCGTTTGCCTTGTTTGACATGGATTCGTCCGGCAGTTTTGCGGTGGCGTCCGGTGGCAGCTTCGGTCCGAGCCCGAAGGGGGCGGGATGGGCCCGATTCACGCTGGATCGCGACGGTAGTCTCGGTTTTCCAACGGGTTATCTAACCATTGGCTTTGAAATGTATAACCTCAACGGTGCCTCTTCGGACAGCGTTGTTGCCCTCGATAATGTTTCGCTAATCCCTGTCCCTGAACCTTCAACCGCAGGTTTGCTGTTTGCGGCATCGATTCTGCTGATTCGCAGAACCCGTCCGTCCTCCCGTCACCATCATCTTCCATCATTCTGACTATCTCCCCGATGAAGACCCCCATCCCCATCCCGACTGCGATTTTCGCCTGGGTGTTCGCCCTCTTGCCCATGCTGACTGCGGCCGAATCGCCGCGTTTGCTGGAACAGGAAATCGAGCTGACCACCGTCAAGGAGCAAACGACCTTGGTGAGAAGTTCCGGCAAGCTCCTCTCGACTGTGGATCTCAAGCTCCGGAACAAGGGAAGTTTCCCGCTGGAGAGCCCCTTGCACGCGGTTGTCGAGTTCACCGACCAAGGAGGCGGAAATCTCAATGGCCTGACCGCGTCGGGCCTGCTCGGTGGCATCGGCCAGGTTCCCTATCAGTATTTCTATCGGGACCTGTCTGCCAACATCCCGACAGGACTTGCACCCGGGGCGGAAGCCACGTTTTCGATTTCCTTCGAGCGGCCACCCGCCACGTCGGTGAGTTACAAGTTGAGTATCCAAGGCATCACCAACCGGATACCGACCGTCACGCCCGGCGGACCCTACACGGGCCAGGTCGGAGCGGAGATTGCTTTCGATGCCCAAGGGACCGATCCCGATAACGACGCGCTGACATTTTCCTGGGACTTCGGCGATGGCACCACGGCAAGCGGTCCTCAACCAAGTCATATCTATCAGGAAACCGGTGTTCACACGGCGCGAGTGAGCGTCACGGATCCGCAAGGGGGGCTGGCATTCCGGGATGTGGAAATCCTCATCACTCCTGCCGGCAGTTTCGCCCTCGGACGCACCCGCACTTTGGATGGCAACGGGCACCCGCTGGGTGGAGTGGCGGTTTCCCAATCCGGACCGGGTGGCAACAGCACGCTCACCAGCGATCCCGAATCCGGTTTCCTCTCCCTCGGCGGCGGGGCAGGGGAGTACACTTGGGCATTTTCTAAGACCGGATATCTAACCACCTATCGGAAGGCCAATCTGGCCGCGGGTTCGGTCCGCGTGGTGCCTTTCCCTTGGATGGCTCCGCTCCATTCTCAGCAAACGGAGCTGTCCGTCCTCAACCCGACGACCTTGGCCTCCCCGTCCGGCAATGTTTCAATGGTGTTTCCCACTGGTGCATTCGATCAAATCACGTCGGTCGGCCTCACGGATCTGCATGGCCAAAGCCTGCCGTTGCCCTTGCCACACGGCTGGAGTCCGCTCGCGGCGTTTCATCTTGAAATGCCCAAAAACTCGGCGGAATCGATCGCCTCGACGATCCGATTGCTGCAAACTTTGCCCACCGGTAAGGGAGCTCTTCTCGCCCGCTGCGATGTCGATTCCATGACCTGGATCACGGAGACAGCCCTCTCCGGAAACGACTCGGAAACCGTCAGCACATCGATCCAAAAGCCCGGCAGTTACGCCGTGGTGTTGGCCGATTCCCTCCCATCCGGCAACCCGGCCTTGGCTGTTGTTGGCGCTGCCTTGTCTGCGGGAGGACCGCCCGTGGTGGCTCCCGAAGTCACGGCGGTGGGAACGGTCAATCCTGCCACCCAGCTTGCCAGCCTCGATCCCGCCAAGGTCACGGCGGAGGCAAAGGTGGATTTCACCAATGGCAGCCAAGCCCTGCCCAGCGGTGCTTGGTTCCTCGCCGATGTTGCGGAAACCTACGACCTCCGCGATGGCCAGGCGCTCAAGACACCGGATTACGATGCCACATTCTACGCCTATCAGCATCCCGGCGACAGCGAGGCTCCGACCGCTTCGGCCCGCTTTCCGATGCGTCCGCGTCTTCTGTTCGGCCCGGATCAACTCGATGAAGCCCACATCAAGGTGGATGTGCGCGCCGTTCAGGTGATTTCCGGGGCGGTTCTGACTTCCGAGGGCGGGGTGCTCACATTGCCGGGCGTTCGGCTCAAAGTGCCATCCTTGGCGACAACCCTGCCGGTCGCCGCAGAAATCCGGCCGATCACCATCGCTGGCTTGGATCGCTTTCTCGGCGGGTTCAAGGGGCTGCTCGCTTTCGATCTGAACATTCCAACGCTCCCGGGCGGGATGATGCTGGAGCAGACGTTCACCGAAACCTATGCGTCCAACAGTCATTTTGTGCTCTCCCGCTGCGTGTCCAATGGCTCGGTTTCCGGGCTTCAGCCGGTCTTGCGACTCACCTCGAATGCGGAAGGGAAATTGTCACTGAACGAACCCTCGGCCGGCTTTCGCCTGCCGGGAATCACGGGCTCCGGTCAGTATGTGCTCGTGCCAATCACCGAGCCCGAAGCGCTCGTGACAGGAGTGGTCCGCGCCCTTGGTGGAAACCCGCTCGCAGGCGCGGTGGTTCGCGTGAACGACGAACCCTGGCTCAGTCTCACCCGCGCCGCCGGAACTTTCTCCACCCTGGCCAAACCGGGAACCCGCACCGTCACCGGCAGTAATCCCGCCGACGGCAACAGCGGCGAAGCCACCGCCACCCTCGCCGATGCCGCCTCCCACGACGAAGTGGAAATCCAAACCGCGCCCACCGGCCCGAAAATCATCGCCACCACTCCCGCCGCCGCTGCGCAACGTGCCTCGTTGGTCAATCCCATCACCATCGAATTCAGCGAACCCATCCAACCCGCCTCCTTCGCCGCCAATGGCATCCGCCTCCGCGATGTCGCAGGGAACCAGGACGTCCCCGGCTCCGTCACGCTCGAACTTAGCAACCGCCGCGCCAGCTTCTTCCCCACCAACCCGCTGGTCTTCGCCACCGACTATCAAATCATCGTCAGCAACACCATCCGCGACCTCCAGAACCTGCCCATCGAGGGCACGCTCACCTTCAACTTCAAAACCCAACCCAGCGACGCCCGCCCCGCCGGCGCGCAACTCGTCATCTACGAACCAGACGCCAAAAACATCCCCCAAGCCATCCTCGACCAACTCGTCGGCTACGACCCCGACTCCAAACTCTCCATGGTCGTCGCCCAAGGCTCCCCCGGCACCGCCGATCCCGAGGTGCCGGTGATTCTGGTGAATGAGACCAGTGGAGAGACTGCCACCGTGTTGAGCAAGCCGGATGGCCGCTTCGCGACTTTCATTGAAGCAGATGAAGCTGATTTCATCAGCGCGACATTTGTGAATCAGAATGGGACACACATCACAGTCCCCGCCAGCAGGCAGTTATTTGACGATGGTCGAGTTGGTTTATATCGCCCCGGAGGTATCCTTGAGGCGGAGAACGAGGACAGGAGCGTGCAGGTCATCGTTGAACCTGGCGCGGTGCCCAACCGAACGAAATTCACGCTGGATGTGCTCAACGTCACAGAGCTTGAGGAACTTCTCGGTGGTACACAACCTGAGACTGGTGGAAAAACGCTGGGGGCGATGCGATATGTGGAAGAAGGTGGATCGCTGGAGTCGGCTGCCGACGTTGCGTTTGAGTTGAAGCCCGGCGACATCCCTCCCGGGGTCGATCCCGCACAAGCGACGTTCGCTTTGACGGTGCCGGTTGAGATCGAAGGCAAAAAAGGCTTTCAGATCATCGACAGCATGGAACTGGAACCAGGGGAAAATGGAGCACCTGACAGGTTGGTGACACGTTCCCCCCCATTCATGGGTGTGCTCCTGCGGCAACTCAATGAAATGCGAACCAAAGCCACTTTCCGTGATACCATGGTCAAGGCCCACACAGCCGGGTTGAATGAGTTCAGTGATCATAATGCCGTGAGTGCATTCCTCATTCCCGTACTGGTAGCCCCGCTTCTTCCCCAAAAAGTAGGCGGCCTGGTCGTATCCGCGCTTCCGACCGAGATTTTGGACGACAGTAATCCAGGCAAACCAGTGGAGGGTGCCATGGTGAGGTTTGAAACCGGAATTGGTGCGATCGACCCGATCGAGCCGGGTCTTTTCCGCGCCGGGGAAATGTTTGCCATGTCCGAGGCGGATGGGAGTTTTGCCATCACCTTCCCGACATCCTTCAACCGCAAGGTCATCGCCACGCATCCACGGTTCCCTTTTCTTCTGGCTACCAGCAGCGGAATCGCTGCCGGGGGGAATGTGGCCCGGATGACATTGATATTCAGGCCGCCTGCCATGGATGGGATTACCGCTGAGGATGGCGCCAACCCATCCTTGACTGTAATACAATCGCCCTTGTCACCCAACACCGGAGACGGGGCAGGGGATGGCGCATTACTCGAGATTACGGCAACAGACGACATCTCGATCTCCTCCGTGACCCTGACACGACTTTCCTTCGAAGACTTCAACGGACGTGCGTTATCCATTCAAAAGCTCTTGGCTCCTGCGCTGGAAGGCACCGCAACCACAACGGGCATCCAAAACAAGCGGACAATGCGCGTGCGGGCGACCGAACCTGGGCGGGCGGTATTCAGGGTTTCGGCCACAGATTCTTCGGGCAAAATCACGTCAAAGGACATCATCATCAGTTTTGGAGGTGGGGGTGGGGGTGCTGGGACCAAGCATCGGCTGGTGTTTGCCTGGCCGCGGCATGAGTCGGTTGCGGTCGGGGTTGGAACTCCGATCCGTATCAGGGTATCGCCCGGATTCACCCAGGAACTGGTCGATGATCATACCAAGTGGCTGGCTACCAGTACTCTGGGGGCAAGTATCACCTCAGTGGAATACTCAGGCGACAGAAGGGAAGCGACGATTCACTACCGGATCACAGGAACCCCGGTTGAACTCTCGCTGAGCTTTGATGGAAAGTATTTCGACCAGCGTGGAGGTGGTTGCGAGGACAACTCAACCACCGATCCGCCACCGTATAAAATTACTTTTGCGAAGGAGAAGGAATTGACCGTAGTGGGAACCCAGGCGGTGTCGGGTGCGGGCGTGGTAACTGTTGGACGCTACACGTACGCCTTGGACCGCAACACTGGTGTGGGACGTGTCCTTGTTTATGAACTTCAGGAAAACGGGGACGTGAAATTCCTTGATCAGGTGGATTTGGACACGCCGATGGGGAGGCCGAATGATTTGGTGCTGATTCCCGGGTATGCCCTCCGGGACGTTCCGGATTCGGCGATGAACTTTCGCGCGGACCCATCTAAATCACCGGCTGAGAATTTTTCGGCGGCCTTGGCGGCGGCCTCCCAACCCGGGCCGGTGCTTCCTGCCTCCTCCTATATTGCAATAGTAGGAGGGGATCCGACAGCCGGTGCCCGCCTTGGAATTTTTGCGATCAATGCCACGGACGGTAAGCTTAAAAGTGTGCTGCCAGGCCGGAGCGTCCCGCTCACGATAGGCAACTCGGTGGTTGTCGGTGCCAAGTGGGATCCCCCGTTCCTGGGTGTCCAGGAAATCGCCGCAGGAACCACTTCAGTTCGACTCTTGAATCTTAACGGTCTGATCAACGGGTTCAAACTAAAGAAGGTCAACGAACCGTTGCTGGAGTCGCTGCCGAAAGCCGGGGTGACCGGGGTGGATCTCGACAACGATGGTGCCTTTGTCAGCGAATCTGAACGCGCACCGATACCTGGCAACGTGGATGGTTTCATATTTGGGACGGAATTCACTTGGTCGCCCTCGAGCGGCAGCGAAAGAATCACTGATTTTGGATTTTCCGGTGGGGCTGGCCTGTTGGGTGTGACGTTTAGACGCGTTGATGTGAGCCCTCAACGAAGCGGCTTCAGGATGGTATTCGGCGGCTCGGCCGGAATATTGGATGAAACCACCGCCTTTGTGGACTGGGATGTGCCCTTGGGGGCTCCGGAAGCAAAACGAATGCTGGTGCTG
>JBBARN010000076.1:0-31454 GCA_040399845.1 Luteolibacter sp.
TGGAGCGGTAGCTCAGTTGGTTAGAGCGCCAGCCTGTCACGTTGGAGGTCGCGGGTTCGAGCCCCGTCCGCTCCGCCATCCCCGTTCGTGAATCAGCCCCGCCTGCAAAGGCGGGGTTTTTTCGTATCAAGCTTCGAACGTCAGTATTCGTTAGATCCGACCCTGTTCCGGCGATTGCTCCAGGCGCAGACCTCCAGCCTTGCGCAACCCGGTTTTCCTCTCTTTCATCCCCCTATGTCCACCGTCGCCATCGTCGGACGCCCGAATGTCGGGAAGTCCGCACTCTTCAACCGCCTTGCCGGGCGAAAAATCGCCATCGTGCACGATCAACCTGGCGTCACCCGCGACCGGATCTCCGCTCCTTCCAAAGCAACACAGACTCCCTGCACGGTCATCGACACCGGTGGCATCGGCGGAAACATTGACGACGGATTCGATGCCCAGGTCACCATCGAGGCAGACATCGCCATGGAGACGGCGAATTTGATCCTGTTCGTCGTCGATGCACATGACGGACTGACCCCTACCGATCAGGCGCTGGCGCAGAAACTCCGCAAGGCCAAGCCGCCTGTCCTCTTGGTGCTCAACAAAGTGGACGATCCCAAACACGAGAACGCACTCGATGATTTTTCGCGCCTCGGATTCAAATCAGCCGTATTCGTCTCAGCGGAACACGGCCGGAACTTCGGCCAACTCTGTGATGAGATCGATGCCGTGATCGCCCCACTCGCCGCCGAAACCGAAGCGGTGGCGGAAGTTGCCGAAGTCGAGGGCATCAAGCTTGCGATCGTAGGCAAGCCGAATGCAGGCAAATCCTCACTGGTCAATGCCATCCTCAAAGACGAGCGGACGATTGTTTCCGACATCGCCGGCACCACCCGCGATGCCATCGATCTCCCCTACTCTTTCCAAGGGGAAAACTTCACCCTCATCGACACCGCCGGCCTGCGTCCTCGCGGGAAGCGGGATAATTCGGTGGAGGTGTTTTCCGCAATGCGCACTGAAAAAGCCATCCGCCGCGCCGACTTGTGCGTGCTGGTGGTGGACCTCGCCGCGGGCATCACCTCCATGGACCGCAAGATCGCTCAAACCATTCTGGAAGAGAAAAAACCCTGCCTCATTGTGCTCAACAAGTTCGACCTCTTCCATCCCGGAGCCAACCGCACCGCACGTCTTGAAGAAGCGACCGAACATGTCCGCCGGGAATTGTTTTTCCTCCACTACGCGCCCTTCGTCGCATGCTCAGCCAAAACCGGCGGTTCGGTGGATCATGTGCTCAAAGAGGCTTTGAAAATCCGCAAGGGAGCTCAAACCATTCCCGGCACCGGCCAACTCAACCGCATCCTTCAGGCGGCCCTCGAAGACACCCCGCCTCCCATTGACGGCAAGCTCAAGAAGCGCCTCAAGCTGTATTACGCCACGGCTGCCACCAATGAGAAATACAGCGTCATTCCGGTGCCAACCATTGTGTTGTTCGTGAATGACAAGCGACTCATGGCCACCAGCTACGAATCCTACCTCACCAATCGCTACCGCGCCGCCCATCCAGCCCCGGGCATTCCGATCATCTTCTCCGTCCGCTCGCGTTCCCGCCGCGAATGGGAGCCCCGGCAAAAGCCGCAGGGGCACTGAGGCCAACCCGCACTTGCCTCCCGGAAGCTCCGGGCTTACCGCTTCGCCAGATGGAATTCAAATTGGTCAGCGACTACAAGCCCGAGGGCGATCAAGGCCAGGCAATCCAAAAGCTGGCAAAATCCCTCAGGGCGGGAAATCGGCACCAAACCCTGCTGGGAGTCACGGGGTCCGGCAAGACCTTCACGATGGCAAACCTGATTGCCAGCCATGGCAAGCCGACGCTCATCATGAGTCATAACAAGACTCTCGCGGCACAGTTATACTCGGAATTCAAAAACTTTTTCCCGCAGAACGCCGTCGAATATTTTGTCTCCTACTTCGATTACTATCAGCCGGAAGCTTATATCCCGCGCAGCGATACTTATATCGAAAAGGATTCTTCCATCAACGATGAGATCGAGCGTCTGAGACTCAGCACCATGGGTTCGCTCCTCACAAGACCGGACACCATCGTGGTTGCTTCCGTTTCATGCATCTATGGCTTGGGATCGCCTGAGGATTATGAAAACATGATGGTCCCGGTGTGGGTGGGACAAAAAATGACCCGCGAGGAATTCCTCAATCAACTCGTTGGCATGCTCTTCGAGCGCAATGACATCGCCTTCGGACGTGGCAAATTCCGGGTGCGCGGAGATGTCGTGGAAGTCCACCCCGCCTATCTGGATGAGACAGCCATCCGGATAGAATTTTTCGATGACGAAGTGGAACGCATCTCCAGCATCCACACTCTCACCGGCCACTTGATCGAACGCTTGGAAAACCACACGTTCTTCCCGGCGAAACAGTTCGTCACTCCGGGCGACAAAATGAAACGTGCCGCAGTGGCCATCCGCCAGGAAGCCGACAGTCAGGTGGCGATGTTCGAAAAGGAAGGCAAGCTCATCGAGGCCCAGCGCCTGCGCATGCGGACCGACTATGATCTCGAAATGATGGCCGAAATGGGATTCTGCCAGGGAATCGAAAACTATTCACGACACCTGACAGGCAGAGAACCCGGTGCGCGCCCTCACACCTTGCTGGATTTCTTTCCGAGGGATTTCCTGTTAATGATCGATGAAAGCCACGCAACCATCCCTCAAATCGGTGGCATGTATGAAGGCGACAAAAGCCGCAAGACGGTGCTCGTTGACCATGGATTCCGGCTGCCAAGCGCACTCGACAACCGCCCGCTGCGCTTCGAGGAATTCATGCAAATGACCGGGCAGCGTCTCTATGTTTCCGCAACGCCCGGACCCTTTGAAATCGTCAATTCCAGACCGGAGAACCACGGGTTCATCGAAGTCAAAACCAAGGATGATGCCGGCCGCCACATCCCCTCCGCACTGCGAAAGTTCCGGGTGAAACCCAGTGGCAACGAGGAATCGGTAGAAGCGTTCGATCCCTCCAAACGCGGCAAGCCGCTCGTCGTCGAGCAAATCATCCGCCCAACCGGCCTGCTCGATCCAGTCATCATCCTGCGCCCCCTCAAGCGCCAGATCGACGAAACCATCGAACTGTGCCGCCAGCGTGTGGAACGCAACGAGCGGGTGCTGGTGACCACACTCACCAAGAAAACCGCCGAGGATCTCAGTGAATATCTCCAGGGCACCGGCCTCAAAGTCCGCTACATTCACGCCGACATCGACGCAGTGGAGCGGGTTGAAATCCTGCGCCAGCTCCGTGCTGCCACCGTGGATGTTCTGGTGGGCATCAACCTGCTGCGAGAAGGGCTCGATTTGCCCGAAGTCTCGCTCGTGTGCATTCTCGACGCGGACAAGGAAGGTTTCCTGCGCAATGAAACTTCGCTGATTCAGACCGCCGGACGGGCGGCGAGGCACTTGGGCGGGGAGTGCGTGTTGTTCTGTGATGTGGTCACCGATTCGATACAAACGCTGCTGGACGTCACCGAACACCGGCGTACGAGACAAAAAGATCACAACGACCAACACGGAATCACCCCCCAAAGCGTCAAACGTGCTCTCCAGCAAAGTCTCCATACCCACGAAAAGGAATTGGCGCAGGCGGACAGACTGAACAGCTCCATGGTCGCAGAATCGGTGGAAACCTACGACAAGCTGCGCGTGATCGCCGAACTCGAAGAAGAAATGCGCGAAGCATCCTCGCGCCTCGAATTCGAACGCGCCGCCCACCTGCGGGACCAAATCGCCGCTCTCAAACAAACCCCGGTGGTCACCCCGATGAAGCCAGTGAAGTATCCCACCGGCAAAAGATCGAGAAAACCCCGAGAGTCGCCTTGACCCGATTTGCCTTGTGATGCTTGATGGCCAACGTGTTCAGCCCCAAACAAGAGAGGCCCTACTTCGAGACCTGGCTGCGCCGGACCGGCCGCCAACTCGCGGCAAGCGGGCGGCTCTCCCAAGTAGCCGTGATTCTCGCAGCAGAGGAAGGTGGCACTCCTGATGAATGGCGCACCCGGTTGAGAACCTTGCTGGAGGGAAATGATACCCCTTCGATCGAACTCCTTACTCGAATCGACGCCCTGCTCGCAGGCCCTTCCAAATCGAAGAACACGCCTCCAGAGCAAGACATGCTGTTCTGACTCTGCCACTCAGGCATGGGATTGAAGAGCTAGTGTCTGGTCTGATTTTATGCAAAATCAGGCATTCCGGATGCTTAGGCTTGATTGATTCTACATCTTCAGGTAGAAACCCTAACAATCGACATCCGCTACGGGGATTTATCCACCCCGTCATTCACCCCAATTCATGCATCGTCTTCGTTCCAGAACTGCAATCTTTCGTCTTCGTATCACAGCTTTGCTTACCTGTGCCAAATGCCTGCTACTCCCCCTGGGCATTTCGATCCTGATCTATTCGATCGTTAAACAGGACGACAAGTTGACTCTCAACTCGCTAGGAATCATTGTTCTATCCGCCGTGGCGGCCGTTTCACAATGGATACTTGCCGCCCGGACCAGTTGTCCTCTTTGCATGACTCCGGTTCTGGCCCACAAAGGTTGCACCAAACACCGAAACTCCAAGTCGTTCCTTGGCAGCTACCGGCTCCGAGTCGCCCTCGCCATCCTGTTCACCAATTCCTTCCGTTGCCCTTATTGCAACGAGCCCACCGTGCTCGAAGTACGTCAGAAGCATCGCAGTTGATTGATTCAAGGGATTGACAGAACCGCGGTTCACGTTCGAAGTTCCCGGCATGCGATTCATTTCAAACCCTTTGCGAGCCATTGCCCACAGTGCGGCAGGCCTGGCACTCGCTTTCACAACCGCCCACGCCCAACCGAACATGCCAGAAACACCACCTGACGTCGCCGCTCCGCCCGCCGATGCTGCCAAAACCCCATCCGGCCTCGCCTCCAAAGTCCTCCAAGCTGGAAAAGGTGATAAAAAACCTGCTGCTGCGGACACCGTGACCGTGCATTATTCCGGCTGGACCACCGACGGAAAATTGTTCGATAGCTCCGTCAAGCGCGGCCAACCCACCAGTTTCCCACTCAACGGCGTGATCAAAGGCTGGACTGAGGGCCTGCAACTCATGGTCGAGGGCGAAAAGCGCCGTTTCTGGATCCCTGCCGACCTCGCCTACGGAGAAAACCCCGGCGGCGGACGTCCCGGCGGATTGCTGGTTTTCGACGTGGAATTGCTCGGCATCAAAGCGGCACCCAAGCCCCCCGCCGTCCCGGAGGATGTGGCCGCCGCCCCTGAAAGCGCTGAAAAAACCGCTTCCGGCATCGCTTCACGAGTTCTCGTCAAAGGAACCGGCACCACCCACCCGAAGGCAACCGATCAAGTTAAAGTCCACTACTCGGGCTGGACGACCGATGGCAAACTGTTCGACAGCTCGGTCGTTCGCGATGAGTCGATTGTGTTCCCGTTGAACCAGGTGATTCCCGGTTGGACCGAAGGGGTTCAATTGATGGTCGAAGGCGAAAAACGCCGCCTGTGGATCCCCGGCAAGCTTGCCTATGGTGAAAGTCCGCCTCCTGGCGCACCAGCTGGAACCTTGGTGTTCGATGTCGAGCTGATCGAGATCGTCAAATAAATGACGCATCTCCGGAAACTGTTTCTGCTGGCTCCCGCATGGATCATCGTATCCTGCGCGGAGCCGGTCGCCGTTTCGCCACCCGTTTCAGGCGATACAGCACAACAGCCATCGCAAACGCCAGCTCAGGAGAAGCCCAAGTTCAAGAAGCCTCCCCGGATGAATGGCCGTGGGGAGGTGACGTCCATCTCGATTGAACAGTTTTTCACGCTCCAACAGTCTGGCAAGACACTCATTTTCGACGCCCGGCCCGGCTTCCTTTATGCCTTGGGACACATTCCCGGTGCCGTCAATCTCACGAAACACAACTGCGACGAAGCCATCTTCAAACGCGAGGCGGAAATCAAAGCTGCTCTCGCAGAGGGCAAAACGCTGATCGTGTATTGTTCCAGCCTCACCTGCCCGGATGCCCGCACCGTCGCTATCCACCTTTCCGGTTTTGGATATCCCGCCGCCATCTACTCCGGTGGATATGATGGCTGGAAAGAAGCCGGCATGCCCACCGAATAACTGATCTATCAACAACCACTTTCCCCTACCCAACCTACTATGTCATCATTCTCCAATGTCACCGTCGATGCCAAGGCCAACGTCTATTTCGATGGCAAAGTCGTTTCCCACTCCGTCCACTTTGCAGACGGGAGCAAGAAAACCCTCGGCTTGATCTATCCGGGAACCTATCATTTCGGCACCGCCGCTCCCGAGCGCATGGAAATCATCGCCGGATCCTGCGAGGTAACCCTTGATGGAAGCACGGAGACTTCGGTCATCGAAGCCGGTTCTTACTTCGACGTCGCAGGCAACAGCGGCTTCACCATCAAGGTGGATGACTGCATCTGCGAATATATCTGCTCGTTTCTAACCGCCTGATCTCTCTGCCGCCGATGTTGCGGAATTTCATGGTTCTCGCCAGTGCCGCAGCACTGCTTGCTTCGTGCGGCATCCGCCTCCCAATCGAGGTTTCTCCGGATGCCTGCGCGGAGCGTGTCTCCGTCCGACTGGAAAACACGGAAAAAGGGGAAAACAAGTCCCCCCATTTATTGGTTTGGTTGGTGGCGGACAAGTATCACACCGGCATGGTGTTTCCCTATGACTGGTTGATTGAATCCGGTTTCATCCCGCCGGAAGGCTTCGGCAGTCCCAAGTTCGTCACCATGAGCTGGGGCAACCGGGATGCCTATTCCAAACAGGGCATTGATACCCATTGGAAGATGTTCCGTGTTCTGTTCACTCCCACACACTCCGTGATGGAGATGATACCGGCGAGTTATAACATTGCGGAAGTATGCCCCCATCAGCGGATCTGGCGGAAACTCGTCGAGCGTCGCCATGGACCGGCACTTGCGGATTTCCTCAACCAATGCAGCGCCAAGGACCAGCAAGGCCGCCCCGTCGTGGTCTGTGAGTCGAGCTGGGGAAAAGGAGTGCAACTGGAGTCCTCTCACTCCTATTTCATTCCTCGCGTTTGCAATGTCTGGACCGTGCAAACCATCGAATGCCTCGGTGGTGATATCAATCCATGGACCGCCCTCACGGCGGATGGCTTGATCCGAGCGGCGGAAAAGCCACCCAATGACTTCGAGCAGATCTGGCCGGGAGGAGGCATGCCTCCCGCCTCAATCCGCAATCCATAACCTGCCCTCACGACGCCTCAGCCGTTTCCCACCCGGCAGGTTGATCACGGCGGACCGCTGATGGTCCAGTAGGCCCAGCGCTTGGTCGAGCAGCCTCCGGTCGATCGATGCCACACCGCCCGCAATCAGGAATTGCCGCAGCGCCTCGCGTTTCATCCCCGCTGAACATTTTCTCAACGAAGGAACATGCAATCGACCTGCTGGATCCAGCAGGGATGGCAAATCAAGGCTTTGACTCAGTTCGCCCGCCAACTCGGCAAAATCCCCGGCAGCACGGACCAAGGCCGCCACCGAGTCCCTGCCGGAAACCTCATTCATCAGCGGAATCACTTCGTTGCGCAGGCGGTTCCTCACCGCAACGGGCTCCCGATTGCTGGCATCCTCACGCCAACCGATTCCACGCTCCTGCAACCACGCTACCAGCGCTGCACGACGGACTCCCAAGATCGGGCGAATCAAGGTGATGGGGATATTCTCCACAACGAGCCCCTGTTCATCGCTCATCCCCTTGAGTCCATGAGATCCGCGCAAAAGATTCCATAGGATGGTTTCCGCCTGATCCTCCGCATGATGGGCAAGCAGGATGCGTGGGCATTGATGTTTCCGGGAGCATTCGGCAAAAAAACGATGCCGGGCATGGCGGGCGGCGGTTTCCATGGACTCGCCCCGTTCCTTCATGACCGCCTTCACATCCATCCTCCCAATCTCACAAGGAAGTCCAAACCGGGCCGCCATGCGCATGACAAACCTCGCATCTTCGGTCGAAGCACGCCCCCGTAGCCGATGATCGAGATGGCACACCACCAATTGCGTAAAACCCGCATCCAGCAGAATATGCAGCATGGCCACCGAGTCAGCCCCACCGGAAACGGCGGCAAGGTAAGGCTGGTCGCGCACGGCTCCGGCCAACCAAGGAATGTCATGCTCATTTCCCACAAACTCAGCGTGCCCCATCCGCCCCCTTCCCGTCAACGGCCTTGCCCCCCATGGCCAGCACGATGCGGAAATGGGGCTTTTCACCCGCGCTTATTCCCATTAGGGATCTCCGCGCATGGATGAACTGAGCGAGTCCCGGCAACATGCCATTGGTCTGAGAGTCTGCCGGGAACTGCTGCATCCGCTGCTAGCATTCGGCGTGGCTGCCTGTTTTCTCGCACTTGTGGGATGGACGGGGGAAATAACGCCTTGGATTCATGGGCTGACCTTGGCGGCTGGATTCGTGTTCGGTATCGAGCGCACCTGGTTGCTTTGGGCAACAAGACCACGGGGCAAAGAACGCCGCCGCATGCTGCTGCATGAAGCGGTGGCCGTGGTGGTTTTCATCGTCGCCCTCGCTTTAGTGGTTCGCAAACTATCCGGCGCGGATATCCAATCGGTCGCATGGCACGTTTTCATTCAACTCGGCGTTCTGTCATCCGGATTGGCTTCGATGATTCACCACCAAACGCGCTTCACGGCCAAGGCAGTGCATCCCGGCATGATGCTCATCGGGTCCTTCTTCGCGATTGTAGTTGTGGGCACACTTCTGCTCAAGATGCCACGCTGCGTGATCCCGGGCGAAACCTGCTCGTGGCTCGATGCCGCATTCACGAGTACCAGCGCGGTATGCGTCACGGGGCTTTCTGTTCAGAATACAGCCACTTTTTTCAGCCATACCGGACAAATCGTCATCCTGTTGCTCATCCAAGTTGGCGGACTTGGAATCATGACGCTCACGTTCTTCGCCGCTGTGGTGTTGTTTGAAGGACTCTCCCTGCATGACCGCTTGTTGCTGGGGCGGATGCTTTCGGAAAACCGGCTCTCGCGGATCGGGACGACACTCACTTTCATCGTTGTCTTCACACTCGTTTGTGAAGGCATTGGCGCACTGATCCTCTATCTCGGCATGGATGCGGAAATGGGATGGCGCAGTCGATTGTTTCATGCGGTTTTCCACTCCGTGTCCGCATTCTGCAACGCGGGATTTTCCACCTTTCCAGATGGCATGGCAAGCGGGGTGCTGCGGGCCAATGGAATTTGGCAAATCTGCGTGATGCTGCTCATCATCATCGGCGGCCTCGGCTCGCTCGTCGTCGAGGATCTTTGCCAGTGGCTGCTCGCCCGCTATCGCAAACTTCGCGGCGACGAAGGCAGCCGCCACCGCTTGCGCGTTCACTCACGCATCGTCCTCGTCACTACCGGCGTTCTGGTTTTCGGCGGGGCATTGGCGATCCTCATGACAGAATTCTTCCTCTGGAACGGTCCTGAAAATGGCGGAAAATTGCTCACGGCCCTGTTTCATTCCGTCACCGCCCGCACGGCGGGTTTCAACACGGTCTCCATGAGTGCGATCGGCCCCATGACCGTGAATGTCTTGATGATTCTCATGCTCATCGGCGGCTCTCCGGGAGGCACCGCAGGCGGCATCCGGACGACGGTAGTCGCCGTCGGACTCGGGCACCTTTGGAGCCAATTGCGCATGGGGCGCCGTGGCATGATCGCATTCAATCGGACCATCCCCGCCGAAACCGGCAGCCAGGCCCTTGGGCTGATCCTGCTGGCGCTGATCTGGCTCGTTGGGAACTTCATGCTCTTGCAATATCTGGAAGCTGGTCGTGGCATTTCAGACACCCGCCTTCTCTTCGAATTGATCAGCGCCTTTGCCACCGTCGGGCTCTCGATTGATTTGACCTCCCTGCTGTCCGACGGCGGAAAATCCCTGATGATCGTCAACATGTTCGTCGGACGGATCGGCCTGCTGACCGTCATGGCCACATTGATTCCCCCCGACACAAGGCCCCTCTCGGGAAGACCCCGCGAAGACATCCTCCTCAACTGAACTCCATACCTCATCATGAGATTCTGCATCATCGGCCTCGGAAGCTTCGGCACCCACCTCACCCGACAACTCAGCCGCGAAGGGCATGAGATTGTTGCCGTGGATAACAATCCTGCGCACATCAATCAACTGAAGGACGAAATCGAGTTCCTCATTCAGGCGGACTGTACCGACCTCGGAGCTTTTCATGAAATTCCCATCGATGCTTGCGATGCCGTGATCCTCGCAATCGGCGAAGACTTCGAAGCCTCACTTTCGATTGCATCCAATGTCCAGCAATTGGGTGCCAAGCGCATCATCAGCCGAATCATCAATCCACTCCACGGCCGGCTGCTCAAGCTGCTCAAAATCGACGAATTGGTGATTCCCGAGGCCATGGCTGCGGCATGGATGGCGCGCTCACTCAAGACTCCCGACCTGCTCAACAGCCTGGAACTCGGCGGGGGTTATGAAATTGCACAGATCGTCGCTCCCGCCAGCATGGTGGGCAAGACACTCCAAGAGGCTGGACTCCGCGACCGCTTCGAACTCAATCTCATCACCATCGGGAAAAACCGTTGCTCGTCGTCCACCGTGCCAAGCAACCACTCGATCCAGAAAGTGCTGGGAGTTCCATTGCCGGATCGGTGTTTTGAAGCCGATGACATCCTGGTGCTTTTCGGAAAAGCCCAGGACATCCGCCGTTTGATGCGGGAGCATGGCGCTTAGCGGCTCCCCAATGCAATTCATATCGCAGCGCTGCATCGGCATGCTCGCACTGTTGCGCCGCCGTCACTGAGCCATCGTCAGACATCACAATCGCTCTGCGGGAAAAATCAGCGATTGGCGGAATGAAATCACAGGCTTATGTTCCTCCCGTGGCCTCCAATCCGCCAGACTCCGATCTCCCCATCCAACTCCAAGGCAAGCTCTTGTTGGCCGATCCCTCACTCCGGGACGGCATCTTCAACAAGTCTGTGATCCTGCTCACCGAGCATTCCGCCGCCGATGGGGCCTCCGGACTCATCATGAATCACCCTACCGGAAAGGTGGTTGGGGACCTACTTCACGGCTCTGAATTCAACTCCATCCGCCACCTTGCGGTGCACGAGGGCGGGCCCGTCGCACAAGACCAGCTGACTTTTTCCTCATTCTGGTGGAGCAAAAAACTCGGTCTGCGCTGGGCCCTTCGCATTTCGGCCAAGGACGCCGTCCTCCACGCCCACAAACCGGGCCGGATCGTGCGGGCATTCATCGGCTACTCCGGCTGGAGCCCGGGGCAGTTGGAAAATGAACTCCGCCGCAGCTCATGGTTCCCGGTAAACCCGCACCCGGAATGCTTGGGACTTCCCCACGATCCCTCCCTTTGGACCGACCTGCTGCGCCGCCTTTCGCCGCTCCACCGCATCCTCGCCGAGGCCCCGGAAGATCCGCTCTTGAATTGATCCACAGCTTGCTTCATTGCCTCTTGGCCACCCGGGAGATTCCCTTCCACCGGCCCCCGATCCACCGCCTCTGCCATGTCTGCCACCGAGATCCAGTTCAGCCCCATCGATGAAATCATTGCTGAAATCGCCGCCGGAAGACTGGTGATCTGCGCGGACGATCCATCCCGGGAAAATGAAGCGGATCTCATCGGCGCGGCGGCGCTCTGCACGCCGGAAATGGTCAATTTTATGGCCGTCCACGGCCGCGGACTCATCTGTACGCCGCTTCCCGCCTCACGGACGGAGGAACTCGATCTGCCACAAATGACGCGCCGCAATCATGAAGGCCACAAAACCGCCTTCACCATCAGCGTGGATGCCGCCCAAGGGATCACGACCGGGATTTCCGCTGCGGATCGGGCCCTGACCATCCAGCTCCTGGCAGATTCCAACGTGCACGCCGATGCCTTCGTCCGCCCTGGGCATGTGTTTCCACTCCGCGCCATGCAGGACGGCGTTCTGCGCCGTGCGGGACACACCGAGGCCGCACTGGACCTCGCGCGCCTTGCCGGTCTGCCGGAAGCGGCGGTGATTTGTGAAATCATCAACGATGATGGCACCATGGCACGCGTCGGTTCGCTCGGCGACTATCAGCAACGCCACGGACTCAAGGCCTGCACGATCACCCAGCTCATCGAATACCGCCGCCGTTCCGAAAAACTCGTGATGCGCGAGGAAACCATCAAAATGCCCACCGACTTCGGTGAATTTGACTGCCACCTCTACCGGATTTCCACCGATGCCAGCCATCACCTTGCCCTGAGCCGCGGCGTGATCGATCCGGAAAAACCCACTCTTGTCCGGGTGCACTCGGAGTGCCTGACGGGCGATGTTTTCCACTCCCAGCGCTGCGATTGCGGTGGCCAACTCTCCGCCGCCCTCGAACACATCTCAAGAGAAGGCGGTATTTTGTTGTATCTCCGCCAGGAAGGCCGCGGCATCGGACTGCCCGCCAAGATCCACGCCTACAAGCTTCAGGAACAGGGGCTCGACACGATCGAGGCCAATGAAAAACTCGGTTTTGCCTCCGACCTCCGCGACTATGGCATGGGCGCCCAAATTCTCGCAGACCTCGGCGTGCGCCGTATCCGATTGCTCACCAACAACCCGAAAAAGGTGATCGGACTGGAAGGTTATGGACTCGAAATCGTCGAACAACTCCCCATCTCCCTGCCCGCCAATCCCCACAACGAGAAGTATCTCGAAACCAAGCGGCTGCGCATGGGGCACACGCTCTGAGTCAATGGAACCGTGAAGTCGGAGCTCCTCGGAAATAATCGGAGGCAGGCATGCGTTTGCTGCCTTCCGGTTGGACAGAGTGGAGCTGCAAAGCTCCCTGACCGCAGCCCACCAGCCATTTTCCGTCGTGGCAGACGACCTCACCAGGCGGCAAATCCATCTCCACGACCGTGGTAGGCGGAAACAACTTGAGGCGTTTCTCTTTTGGCGGCGCTGCCGGTGAGTCGGACGCCTCGCCCTGCCCTTTGGCACGGCTGACCACCGCGAGGGTGAAGGTTCCGGGCCATGGATCGTAGGCGCGAATGCGACGCTCGATCACGTTGGCAGCTTGGTTCCAATCGATCCGGCCATCGTCACGTTCCAGCTTGGGGATATAACTGACCAAAGCCGGATCTTGCGGAATGCGGGCGGCGGTGCCTGCGTCCAGTTGGACGAGTGTCTCCTCGAGCACCTCGACAGCCAGTTCGGCTAGGCGATCGTGGAGCGAGTCGCCGGTTTCTTCAGGAGAAATTGCGATGGAGCGCGAAAGAATGACGTCACCGGCATCGAGTTCACGCACGACGTGCATCGCGGTAATGCCGGTTTCCGCGTCGCCCGCAGCGATGGCAGCCTGAATGCAGGCGGCACCGCGGTATTTGGGAAGCAGCGAGGCGTGAAGGTTGATGATGGCCTTGCTGGCAAGCGTGAGGATGTTCTTGCGGAGAATCTGGCCATAAGCCATCACCACTAGGATCTCCGGCTCTAGGGCTGCGAGTTCTGCGGTGATATCGCCAATTTTTTCCGGCTGAAACACCGGAATCCCCGCAGCCAAAGCCTCGGTTTTGATCGCAGGCGGGGTGAGCACCTGATGCCGACCCGATGGTTTGTCCGGTTGGGTCACCAACGCCAGCGGTCGGGGGCCCTGCGTCAGCAGATGCCGGAAGGCGGGCAGGGCAATGTCCCCGGTGGCAATGAAGACGATGCGCATCAAACCCTTCTCAGTTAGGCAATCTGTTCGCTCATCTTCTGATAGACCGGCAGCATCACGATGCGATCGATGATTTCAGAAATCACCTTCACCGGCGGCTGCGTGGCATCAAGATCGGTGACGATGCTGGCAGGATAATATTCCAGGATCGGCTTGGTCTCGGCCTCATAGGTGGCGATGCGTTGATCAATCACGCGATCACTGGCATCATCAAGGCGGTTGTCCTTGAGAGCCCGCTTGCGCATGCGGCGGGCAAGTTCGTTGCGGTTCGGGCAGGAAAGATGGAAAACCTGATGCACCTCCACGTGCAGATCGAGCAGTTGTGCCTGTTTCACATTTCTCGGGATGCCATCCAGAATCAGGAAATCGATGTCCGGCTTGTAGATATGAGTATCCGCCAAGTTGTCGATCTGGGCCTTCCAGAGATTGATCGTCAATTCATCCGGCACCAACTCGCCACGGCTGGAATACTCGACAAATTGTTTGCCAAGCGCAGTGCGGGTATCGAGGGAGCGAAACACATCACCGCAGGCACAATGGAAGAATCGAGGAATGGTGCCGAGGATTTTGCCTTGGGTTCCCTTGCCGGAGCCCGGGGCACCGAGGATGATGAAGGCTGGTTTTCTGACGGATTGCTCGATGGTGCTCATGCGCAAGGGAGTTAGGCTAATTACACCGGACCAGCGGGGCAAGTATCAATCATGCCTGTTGAATGAATTATCCACGTGAGGCGGCCATGAAAACCAGGACCGGAATCAAAAGCGCGACATCCGCCAAAACCCGCAACGCATCCATCGAAAAATGGGCTCGCGAACGATTGAGGACATGCAAAAGAGCAGCCCCCGTCAGGATGGCATAGAAAAACGGTCGCGATGCCTGCTCGCTGTCCATCAGCGCATAGAGCAGCGAGGCCCCAGCAAGCAATGCAAGTGGCAGAGTAAGAGCCAGTTCGTCACTTGATTTGACTTCAAGATCCTGCGTCCGCGCCGCGTGTTCCCAAAGATCGATGGCCGAGATATTCAGAATACAAAGCACGGAAAAACACACGAATTCACGCGATACGAGCATGTCATAAATACCATACTCGAAGCGATACACGTGCGCCGTCATGGCCGTACCGAAAGCAAAGGTGACTCCGGCAATCACATTCTTGGAATGCGGGACCACATTGGGATCCTGGCTGGATAGCATGGAAAGGCCGAAAAATCCGGCCACCAACAAGCCCCCGGGGATGAGGTTGGAATACAGGGAGACCGGCATTTTCGTGATCACCATGTAGAGCGTCACCAGCGCTGCGACAGCCAGCGCGATCTTGAACCGATTCTGATGCAGCCGGTGAAATCGATGCCGAGCTTCCAAATTGTCGATAGGCCCACCGGCCAGGGAAATATCCAGCAGCCGGTCGGCCACATAGATGATCCAAACCGTCAGCCCCAAGGCGATGTAAGCTTCCCATGGATGATAACCCAGACGCCATGTCTGGGCAAAGACATGCAACCATGCCACCGCCACAAGCGGAGCATCCAGGCTGAGCAAATTCGGATAGAGCCAGAGAGGCTTGCGGGTATCGGCAGGCACGACGCGCGGAAGATTCCCGAGTGAGGCGTGGAACGCAAGCGCATTGAGGCGCCTAAGACCGATCAAGCCATGATCTCCACGGCCACCTGCTCTGCCGCAGCAGCCCCCCTGGAGCTGCGCGATGATCGCCAAAGCGAAGTCCATCGCCGTGCCCCCACCGCGAAACCGATGGCCACGCCGACTCACGAGGGTTACACCGCCAAGCGCGATTGGGCCAGCTGTGTCACATGTTTGCAGGAGTAATTGGGCGGCCCATTTGGGAGGGAAATCAGAAAACCAGTCGCACGCCCAAGAATCCATGCTCGTCACCTTTCTCAGACCGACCCGCTTCGCACTCGAGCCAGAGTTCCATTTTCCCGAATCCATCCCAGGTCCACTTTTCTGCCTGGGATTACTTGAGGACATCTCTGGCAATGCCGATCAGCCATATCGAATCCTGAGCCAACTTCGAGTGAGGGATACTTTCCTGCCACTGCTTCCATTCAGACCGGATCCTGGCTTGTTCCGGACTGCCCGCCTCGACGATCCACCCGCGAGAGGCGATCCCGCGTCGCGCGGAAACAATGATCAAGTGCCTAGCACCAGGCTTGGAGTCATACGCGGTTTTAAAGGAATCGATGACGCTTTGCGAAATAACCGAAGAGTCGGAAAACGATTCGGTCTCAACATCAACTCCCGCGAGCCCGGAGCCCCATCTCACCATGCCACATGCACCTTTGGATTTCAGGAGCTCCACTCCTGTCCACTTGATCAATTCATCAAGCGCATCGTCTGTGAAGGGATCTCCCACCTTGGCAATAGGTTGACCGCGGATTTCCCGCACGACTGATCTCAGTTTCGCCAGATCGCCTTCAACAGGAATGACCGGCTTACTTGCAAGGGTGACGCGGTGTGGAAGAGGCAGATCACGCCATTTCTCCCTGAAATCACCCGCACCCCACTTGAGAGCTTCGGAGACGATCTCTTCTTCATGCGATGCAAAACGCATTGGATCAGCGTATTTGATCAAACCAGACAGATCGGGCAAAGCATCACCATCCATGGACTTCTGGCACTCTTTCACCAATTCATCCATCCACTCGGCACCGAGGAAGGCATAACCGTCAAAGCTCAATGCGCTGCGGTATTCTACCGTCGCATCCAGCATCATCCATGCAGTCATTTGGGCTGGGTTCTCAGTGGTCCGACCTTTTCCCCGAGCTCTTGTGGCCAAGCGGAACAACCCTTGGTCATTCAGGAGTTTCCTGATGGGTTGCCGACACACGCCAAAGCTTGTCTGAGGCCCCGGCCAAGGGATTTGGATAAGATTGTTCGGTTTGCTCCGATGCGTCATGGCCAACTCGATGAAGTCGCATGAGAAAGCCGGAGTGCGGATGGCCTCATTCAAACACGCATGGATCAGTCGCGTAGGCGATGTCGTGTAAAGGGGGGCGGCCCCCTCGGGACTTGCCCAAAAGTGGGCTCCACGATGCTCCGGCCATTTGCCGAGCACCTCCTCAAGCGACTTGGTGGCAAGACGGACCTTCAGTCTGTCCAGTTCTCCACGTTCTGAATCAAGCGCCGGATCCGGAACCGCATTTTGTTTGAGAGCACTCTGATTCCGTCGGTTGATGTGTTCCCTCTCCAACTTCAGCAACAGATCGGATGCTTCTGATTTCCGCAAACTGACGTATGTTTCCACCCAAAATGGAAAATTTCTGTTGGGTCGCCAATCTTTGACGATCTGGTTTTCGATCTCGGACCATGAGCCCTCATAGCCGAGGTCATAGAGGCCGACGATGGCAGCATTCCTTTCGTGCAGACCGCCTAACAACTCCGCTGCAGCGAGAAATCTTTCCCGGCTGTTCCTCCCAGACATAAGCCTGATCGTTTGGGCGCATTGATCACGAATGGAGGCCGCGTCCGCATGCTCTTCAATGACCCATAGTGAACCGTCCTCAATGAAACGACGTGCCAGCAGCTTGGTCCAGGAAGGTCTTCTCCTTAGCTCTCCCGGTTTTGGATCACGACCTCTGACGGAGTACAAGTATGCGCAAGGGGTGTCGTCCGCGAGCAAGTCGGCCCAGAGCAAAAGGGCGGATACATCCACACTCATCAGATCATCGAAGCGTCCCTTCTGCCGAGGTTGCGATCGCTCTGAGTGTGGAAACAACACCCAATTTCCCATCAAAATCCAATCGTTAACCCAACCTGGCCCATATAAAGAGCGTTTCATGAGCTGTTTGACTGGATTTTCATCCTCATGCCGCAGCGGCACCTGACTGACCTGATGTTTGAGATCCCGAATGGCCGGAAGATATACCCAGTCTTGTGGAGCTCTGGCGATCAATTGATCAAGATCACTCGCTAGACGCTTCCAATCCGCATTCGCCAACCAACGATCAATCGCGACCTGATAATACCATTCTGCGAAACGATTTGCCGTCAACTTCGCCAAGACCTCTTCCGAACCGAAGCGAGCCAGCACCTGATCCACGAGCCAATGCGCCATGTCCCTCTGGCCTGCCGCCTGATAGCCACGAGCGATAATGATCAAGTCCGCAGCACTATCGATCTTTGATAAACCTCTGAGCAGCGGAGTCTCGCCCCATCGTTTGTGATCAGGCTCAACGATCGGAGTAGTAACAGTCCAATGGATACTGTTATTCTTGTTCGAAAAATCAAGAACATCCACTTCAAGACATCCAAAGACTAATACTTTGTAATCATCCTTATCCTGTCGTTTAGCCCAGCCGTGAAATACGCAGCTTTCCAGCTTCGCAGTGCGTTGCATCTCAGAAAAACAAGCCCCACTGATCATGGCAGGCTGATACAAATTGGAATCGAATTCAGGAATTTCCCACCGATCCAAACAGCCCAGCAGTGGATGAGCATGCTTGGTGCCAGACTGAGCAGCGCAGGAACCCACCAAAGCCCCCAAAAGGCACAAAAACGCGGAAATGATCTCTCTCATCGCGGTCGAATCAGGCCACAGATCACCTCAAAATGCACCACTCAAGATCGAGGATCTCTTATTTGCTGATCCGTGTCCATCCGTGAAATCCGTGGTTCCTGTTTCTCCCTCTGCTTGCCCACCTTCAAGTCTCTGCGACTTTCCCAAATCCATCTGCGTCAATCCGCGTTCATCTGCGGTTCAGATGCCTGGTGTGATCGCCGTGGGAGGGGCTCAGGCCATGATATCTGAAGCCACCTGATCGGCAGTAGCTTGGTCCATTAGGTGAGCCATGATGGCGAAGGCGAAGTCCATCGCCGTCCCGGCGCCGCGGGAGGTGATGAGATTGCCATCCACCACCACGCGCTCTTCGAGACCGCCGCCGAGTTCGGCGCGGACGGAGTGATAGGCGGTGAATCGTTTGCCATCGAGAAGTCCGGCATCCATGAGTACGAGCGGTGCGGCGCAGATGGCGGCGATGGCTTTCCCCGCATCCGCAAACTCGCGGGCGAGCGCGGCCGGGCGGCCATCGGCACGCAGCTCCCCCACCCCGGGACCGCCGGGGATGAGGAGGAGATCGAATTGGGATGTCTCCACGTGGGACAACAAATCATCCGCCACCAGCTTGATGCCGCAGCGCCCGGTGACCTGGGAACCGGCGAGCGATGCAACCATCACCTCAATTCCGGCCCGACGAAGGAGATCGATGGGCGTGACGGTTTCAATTTCCTCGAAACCCTCGAACAACAGGCAAAGCACGCGTTTTTTCATGATATCTATCTGTTAGATGAGCCCCACCGCGCGGCGGACGCGGTCGAGCACCTTGGCCGCCTCCTCGCGGGCCTTGGCGGCACCGGCGGCAAGCACTTCATCGACATAGCCGGCATCCGCCACGATTTCCGCGCGGCGGGCGCGCATCGGGGCGAAGTAGTCCCAGTAGGCTTCTGCCAGGCGTTTTTTCAAATCGCCATAACCGCAGCCGCCATTTTCGTGATCGGCCACCATCGCGGCATAGTCGGACTCCGAGGCGAAAAGCTTGTAAAGCGCGAGAATGGTGGAGTTTTCCGTGGGTTTGGGATCTTCCACGGGCGTGGAATCCGTGGTGATCTTCATGATGAGTTTCTTGAGAGGCTTTTCCTCGCCGAAGATCGGGAGGGTGTTGCCATAACTCTTGCTCATCTTGCGTCCATCCAATCCCACGACCACGGCGGTGTCTTCGCGGATGATGGGGTCCGGCAGGATCACAGTGCCTTCACCGTAGGTTTCATTCAACTTCACGGCAAGGTCGCGGGTGACTTCGAGGTGTTGTTTCTGATCCTTGCCGACCGGCACCTGATTGGAATCATAGAGCAGGATATCCGCCGCCATCAGCACAGGATAGGCAAACAGTCCGTGGTTCGGGGCGATACCTTGGGAGGTCTTGTCCTTGTAAGAGTGGCACTTGGCGAGCAGGCTCATCGGGCAGATCGTGGAAAGGATCCACGCGAGTTCATTCACCTCCGGCACCGCGCTCTGGCGGAAAAACACCGCCCGCGAGGGATCGAGGCCGCAGGCGAGGAAATCGATGGCGAGCTCGCGGACGTTTTCACGAAGCGCGGCAGGATTCTGCGAGGAGGTCATCGCATGGTAATCCGCGATGAAATAAAACGCCTCGCCCTTGTCTTGAAGGCGCACGGCAGGATCCATCGCGCCGAAGTAGTTGCCGACGTGGAGTTTTCCGCTGGGTTGGAGACCGGTGAGGATGCGCATGGCCAGAGCATGGATTCCACAGGCGGACCCGGTCAAGCGAGGGGGAGACAAAAAAGCCTGGGGGCCGTGGGGGGGGACACAAATCGGACGATGGGCTGGAACAATTCGCCCAATCGTTCACCGACCATTCCGTTTCGCTCCTGCGATCAGATCAGAATCTCAAGGGTGCCGAGGGTATCGAAGTAGGATCAGCGATCACTGGGATCCGCTTTCTCCGATCCGTTCACCCGGTGTTGACTAATCCGACTCTGATGGATCCTCTGGTTGCATCAAATCCTGAGCTGGCCTCCTGATCGCAAGAACCAGCACCTCCTCACCTTTGATCTGGTAGAGGATCCGGAATGCGGAGCGATTCTTGCCTGAGAGCAGGCAGCGGATTTCCACAGGGAATGCAACGGATTCGCGAGCGAGTGAATGGCGCTCCGGTGAGGTTTCAAGCGATTGCACTGCTTCGATGATCCGAGTGCGCCACGCTGACGCGCCTTGGGGGGAGCGTTCCCTGATCCATTGGAAGTGATCCCGAAAGTTGCGGTCTGCCGGGTCGGTGATGACGACGCGATAGCGCATGTCGGTGTCAAAGGGCTTCCCACTCGCGGATGACTTCAGCGGCTGGCTTGGATCGTCCAGCCTGTGCCGCTTCAAGGCCCTCTTTCACTGCTTCGATACTGTCCATGAAATCGGTTGCAGCGATCAGGCGTTCGTATTCTTCGGCGGGCATGACGGCCAAGCTCGGGCGACCGTGCTGAGTGAGAATTTCCGCCCGCTTCGTCCGGCGAATCCGGGCGGTGTGCTCGCTCGCATTGCGGACGAAATCGGAAATCGGGAAAATTTCGTTCAATCTAAGATCAAGAGCCATAAGCGGAACTTCTCGCACCCAATGAAGCATGATTAAATCGGATTTAAAGATGATTTTGTGATCGGCGGGATTTTTTATATTCAAGGTAACCAGGGAAAGAACAACCTCGGTGCAATCGGTACAATCGGCCTCCGCTCAAAGCGATGGGTAGCCCTGGAGCAGCATCCAGTGAGGGCGCTGGAGACGATGAATTGCGGATCAGCGATCACTCGGGAAGTCGAACCTCCACGAACGTAAACAGGCGGGGCTGGGATGATGCGTTGATCGGAAGGGCTACTGAAACACGCTCCCAGGACTCGTTGATCGGATGCACCACCGCAGGTTGATTGACAGGAGCAAACGATTCCCGTTCAAGCGACACAGAACTTTTCAGGGTGTAAATCAGCCCGCTGTTTTTACGTCTGAGGTATTGGATTTCAAGTGCTTTGCCGCCACCGATGTCTTTAGTCTGGAAGGAAGGCAGCCCGGACTGCCCCGTGCCGTGCGCCAACCGCGAAGAATCTGGTCCCGCTAGATTCATGTTGAATGCGTATTTGATGAGATTGGAAACACCATCCGCAAAGGGTATTGCTTTGGCTTCCGCGTTAGCTCCGTTCAAACCAGCATCGACAAGAGCGTCTGCGAATCTGCCGAGCGGAGTGATCATATCTCCCTCGACGCGGGCCAAGGTGACTTTATGGCCACCATTACCCCATCCAGATGGAATGGATCCGGCTAGCACAATGCGACCGTCTGCCTGAAGGGCGATTGCATTGCAGTATTCTTCATGACTCCCCATATCATAGGTGATCGATCCGGTATCACCAAAGGAGGTATCCAACTCCCCTTCTGTGGTAAGACGGATCAGCGCGAAATCGCTGATGTAATTGCCAACAAGAAGGATGCGGCCATCCTCCAGCAGGGCGATGTCAGAACACCTTCGCCAATCCGGGACTCCTCCGGTTTCAAAAACCAGATTGGCCATTCCGCCGCTACTAAAGCTCGGGTCGAGCGAGCCGTCCGGGAGATAACGGATGGCGAGCACGGATTGCACTTGAGTGCCCCATGGGGTCTCAACTCCGTATTCTCCACCGACGACGATTTTCCCATCAGGCTGAATGGCGACCGCCTTCCCAAAGCCACCGGCAGTCGTCACTTTGCCAGCCACGCCAAAGCTTGGATCCAGTGAGCCGTCTGGAAGATAGCGGGCAAGCCCGACGCTGGAATTCGTTACCCCGACCATACCCACCAGAACAATTTTGCCATCCTCTTGCAATGCGACATCGTAACAGTATGAGCCATCGTTGAACAATGTGGTGACCTTGCCGCCATTGCCAAACGACGCATCCAATTCCCCATTGGGAAGGAAACGGGCGAGTGCGAACCGACTCTGAGCGAGGCTCGAAGTCCCGACCAGAATGATTTTCCCATCATCCTGAAGGATCATGCCATAGCAGACGTCTTGTCCTCCAAAATCGGCAAACAAAGCACCACCACCGAATGAAGTATCTAAAATTCCATCAGGCATGTAGCGGGAGATCAGAAAATTGGATCCGTTGGTGCCTGCTGCGAGAATCTTGCCGTCGGGCTGAATGGCCACGGCATTGGCGTAATTGCTGCTTGAACTATCGGGAAGCCGGCTCCGCAGTTTTCCATCGCTACTGAAACTCGAATCCAAAATGCCATTCGGAAGAAACCGCATCACGCTGAAATCGTTCACGCTGAAATCGTTCCCGCTTTTCCCGGCAACCACGATTTTTCCATCCGGTTGGATGGCAACCGCATTGGCTCGCTCGTCGGGAGTCCAAGAAACATAAGAATTAGGATAACTCACTTCCGAGTAGACCTCTGTCTTGCCACCGATTCCAAAAGTAGGATCAAATGCTCCCGACTCGGGGGCGGCTGTAGTCACAAGCAGCAAAGCATCGGCTGTATCTGAATAGCCGTAACCATCCGTCACCCGCAGTGTGATCCGGTAGCTACCGGGGGAATTGATGCCCAACTGATTGAGGCCGCTCCAGGGCAGCCTGGGCCGCGGACCTCCTGCACTAACCCCGGCCCATGAATATGAAGCGATTCCAGCTTGCAAAGCCGTATCAGGATCCGACGACTGCGTGGCATCCAATACAAGATCTTCGCCCATCGCGATGCGATATGGCCCACCAGCAACTGCTCGCGGTGGACGATTTGGCTCCCCGGTCTGCTCCAGACGAATAACAACAGTGCCAGCCATCAAGATGTCACCATTGGCAGCTACAGCGACAGAGCGGGCAGCAATGATGTAGTTAATTGGCATGAAGGGATAAACATAGAATCGGTGATATCCCCCTTTGAAGGTCGAATCCAACAACCCTTCGGGAGTGAAACGCGCCAATGAATACTGCCCGTAGCTGTGACCACCGATAAGAATACGGCCATCAGGTTGCAAGGCCATGCAAGTGCCGACGTCATAGTATTCCGTCACACCCAAGGTGGTTGCCATCCCAGTGTCGTTGAACGAAGAATCGAGACGCCCATCAGGAAGGTAACGATTGACCTGCAAACAATAGATTGGCGCCAACCACGACAAAAAATTGCTTGGTACACTTTGTGAACCTCCCACGAGGACACGCCCATCTGGCTGCACAACGACACAGCTTGCATCAAATCCGGTATTTTCTTCGTAGTAAAAAACCTCCGGATTGTCCCTAGTGACTAGCTTGCCCGCTGCTCCAAAGCTTGGATCCAGCACCCCATTTTGCAGATAACATAACATCACCGCGCCTCCCACCAAAATGATACGGCCACTACCATCGACGGCGACTCCCTTAGCCATACCATAGGTGAGGTGGCTCACTTTGCCACCTGAGCCAAAGGAAGAGTCAAGCATTCCATTGGACAGGTAGCGGGCTGCGGCGAAGTGTTCTATGCCTAAGACCGTTGCCCAGCCGCCAACAACGATTTTACCATACGGTTGCAAGGCCATTCCCGTGATGCCGTCTGATCCTCCGACAAAGTCCGTAAATACCGTCCCACCTCCGAAACTCGAATCCATAACACCCGATGCGGTGACGCGGGCGACTGCGAAATTTCCACTCTTTAAACCGGCGATTAGGATCTTGCCATCGGCTTGAACTGCAATGGCATTGGCCTCTTCCATTGCTGGCAAAAAAAGCAATCCATCGAAATCAAATGAGCTGTCCAATGCGCCATCAGGCAAGTAACGTGCGACTACCACCTCGCCAACAAATCGGCCCGGTCCAGCTACCACGATTCGTTGATCACTTTGGATGGCCATAGTCCAAAAATCGTCTTGAAACTTTGGATATTCAAAAAAGCTGTAGCTGCCGACGATGGCAGGAGTTCCGGAAGCGACAGAACCGGACATGTGGATTTCAAAAATGCCCTCATCCGGATCGTTGCTTGCAATCTTAAGCACCGCACCATGGAACCCGGCTGCCGTTGGTGCGAAGGTCACTTGGAACGAGGCGAGACCCTTGTTTGGGATACTTGCGGTCGAAGAAATGGGTACGACGCTGAAATGAGCAGCACCCGGCCCCTCGATGGAAAAGTTCAGGGAAGTCAAGGGTGCCGCACCTACATTTCGGATGTTCAGTGAAAATGATCGATTGCTTCCTACCGCAATCGTTCCAGCGTCCAAAAGCGATGAGTCGTCGATGAGGGATTCACCGTTCGAACGCTCGACCACGATATCCGAGACCGGCGGTTCTCCCATGTAGCGGACCAGGGCGAAATCGTAGTCCTCGCCGTTTTTGGAAAAGCCGGCCGAGACGACCTTGCCGTCCGGTTGTACTGACATCGCAAGGGGGTGATCTTCTTCATTGCCGACCTTGGTGATGGAGATGCCATTCCCATTGAAAGCGGGATCCAGAGCGCCCGACGCAGTGAGACGCATCAACAGAAAATCGCCTTCGGAGGATGACCCGGTGCGACCAGCGATCCATATTTTGTCATTGTGTATGGCCACTCCAGACGCGGAGTCGTTATGACCCGCTATGTCGGTAACCACGATGCCATCGCCGCTGAAGCTGCTATCCAACTGTCCTCCCGGAGTATAGCGTGCCACTGCGACATCCAGCGAGTTGCCCGATTGGGTATATCCGGCGACGACGATCTTGCCGTCGCGTTGAATGGCGACGTCCCTCACGTGGTCTCCGCTCACGGAACCGGAAACATCCGTCACCAACTTGCCCGTTCCGTTGAAGGAAACATCGAGGCTGCCGTTTGCCAGATAGCGTGCCAGCGCGAAATCACCGTTGGATTCGCCTGCCAGCACGATGCGGCCATCCTCCTGAACGGCCATTGCCCAGCCTGCCACATAGCCCTCACCGAAAGACGTCAACACCCGACCCGTGCCGCCACCAAAGGTCGTGTCCGGCACTCCTGTGGTGCTGAGGCGCAGCAAGGTGAACTGCCCGGAACCATTCTCACCCGTGTCGCCCGCCAATAGGATTTTTCCATCGCTCAGAATGTGGATTTCATTCACTCGATTCTCCATTCCTCCGATATCCAGGGTGAAGATCCCATCACCGGAGAACGTGGTATCGAGCACTCCCGCGGCGGTGTAGCGAACGACCGCCATATCCAGGTTGCTGCCGTTGAAACTGTGTCCAGCCACAACGATTTTTCCGTCCGGTTGCACCGCCACGCATTGGCAGAAATCATAACTGAGTCCGATTGGCGTAACGACTTTGCCGTCGCTCGAAAACGAGGTGTCGGGCGCACCATTTGCGAGGAACCTCGCCACCGCAAAGTCCAGATTGCTGCCGCCATTCGAGAACGCCCCGGCCATCACGATTCGGCCATCCGCTTGCAGAGCCACGGCATGCCCGAGGTCACCATTGGAACCGAAAGAAAATCTTACCCGGCCCAGAGTCCCAAAGCCCAGATCGAGACGTGCCGGGTTCGTGCCTTCCGTAGTGAGATCTGCGGCATCGGCGATGCCGTCGTTGTCGTCGTCCGGATCGGCATTGTTGCCAATCCCGTCGCCATCGGTGTCCAACCATTCGGTGGGATCGAAGGGAAGCGCATCGACACCATCGAGATAGCCGTCATTGTCCATGTCCGGATTCGCGTCGCTGGTGCCGCGCGCCGTTTCCTGGCGTTGGGTGAGGCCGTCGTTGTCGGCGTCCTCCAGGTCATCATCCACCACCGCCAGCACCAGCGCCTGCTCGTGGCTCAATCCAGTGGAATCCGTCACCCGGGCGCGGAGACGATAGGACGTTTTTTGCTCATAATCGACCGGGGTCGTCAACGTGAGCGTCTGCCCCGTGAGTGTGAACAAGCCATTGTCGGCGTCGCCATCTCCGGAGACGAGTTGATACGTGTGCGTATCTCCACGGTTCGGATCGTCCGGCCACAGCGTGTCCTGCACCGCACCACTGCGGTTTTCCCAGACCGCGCCCTTGGCGAGGAAAAGACGGTGAGGGGACTGAGACTGTGTGCCACGGATCACATGAGAGATGCCGAATGGACCAGAGGAAATTGCCAAAACACTCCGCGCCCACCATGGATCATCGGTGGTGGCGGGTGCTTGTCCCCACGTGATCCAACGACCATTCGCAAGCTTTGCCGCACTCCCTGAATTCCCCGCTGCAATCGCCGTGACTCCGAAAAGACCGCTGGGAACGCTGCTTTGGCCGTAACCATTATCTCCCCAAGCGACGACGGTGCCGTCGCCCTTGAGCGCGAGGCTGTGATATCCACCGGCGGCAACTTGGACAAACGGAGCAGAATTCTGGGATTCGATCTGCCCGGGTTCGATTTTCACCAGATCGCCGCTGGCACCGAGTGGCTTGATGAAATTCGAAGGCCGGAGTTCGAATCGCACATTGTCCACATAGCCGTTATTGAAATTCCCAGAAGCCAGAACTGCGCGGACGCGAATTCTGACGGAATGCGTATTGGCGGGCATCCAGCCGGTAGCGAAGCGATAGCTGGGAGCCTGACCGGCCGTTATGTTTTCTGGCCAGACTGCCGGACGGCCTGTCTCGCTGCTCATGCTGTGGGACGAAATAATAGTTCCTGCGGAATTCCTGAACTCGGCAATCGCTTGCGAGTAATCCGCCCCATTCTCCTCGCCAAACAAGTCCGCGCTCAAGAAATAGAGCATCCCCTGCACCGTGACACCGACTGGGCCTTTACAGAGGTCTCTTTCAGTAGCTGAGAGTGAGTAGATCTGGCTCACCTCACGCACGCTCGCAGATCCGGCGTAGAAATAAGAACCTCCGCCAACGAGAGTCGGACTCGTGCTCTGTAGGGAATAGGTGCCGGTCCATCCAGAGCCACTCTGGCCACCTCAGACCGAGAACGTCCCGTTCATCACCAAATTCTGGAATACGGCTGCCTGAGCGATCGAAAGGATGCTGAGTAGCATCCCGATCGTTGAAATAATGCATTTCAGTGGTTGATGGAAAATCATGAGGATATTCGTTTTTGGGGTGGCTCGTCGGGGGGATTTCGAAGCTTGGTTCAATGGAAGCCTACAATGATGCAACGGGTAAGAAACTGTCACTCCACACAGCCCCTCCACCCCGCCGCTTGTCATGAGCGAGCGAGTGCCGGTGCGGCGAGATGGAGGGTGGGATACTTGGAAAAACGGCATTCAATCGTTTCAACGACGTTTTTACATTTCCATGACACCCCATGTGGAGTTTTTTTCAGGAAGTTTTCTGCCGGGTGACTGGGCGATTGAGAATCAAATAGTCAACATGAGGTAGCCCTATTTCAGGGAGCAGCCAATTCGTATCGAGTGATGGCACGAACGGGGCGGACATAAAAAAGCAAAGAGACCGTGGGGCGGTGCCGGACTGGGGAGAGGAAGTCGGGCGATTCAATCGTGGTTGGGACAATCTGTCCCAATCCCACCCAAAGGAGATCAGCTTTTTTGCGAGGAAGTTTGATGCGATTGGGGAGAGTGCTTCGCACTGGACTTTGGCGACGAACTGGCGGGGCCGACGAGACGTCGGGGCGCACGGGGGAGCTTTGCGCTTGGAAATGGCTGCGCTTGGGCTTGAGTGGGCTTGGGACAGGTTGTCCCAACCACGATTTCAGGAATCAGCCGATTGATATCAACGGGTGGCACGAATGGAGTGGACACGAAAAAGCCCGGCGACCGTTGGGCGGTGCCGGGCTTGGGAATCTCTATTGAAGATATATTCGCGCCGAGCTGGGGCTCGGCGCTCCCGGGGTCACACGCTGGCTTCTTCTTGGGGTTCCGGGCGGGTGGAGACGAATTCGAGGCCTTCGCCTTCGGATTTCTTCACCACGTTGACGGAGTCACCGGATTTGACATCGCCGCGGAGCAGGGACTCGGCAAGCGGGTCTTCGAGGAAGCGCTCGACGGCACGGCGCATCGGGCGTGCGCCGTAGGCGGGATCGAAGCCTTTCTCCGAGAGGAAATCGCGGGCCTCGGGGGTGAGGGTGAGGGCCACTTCCTTTTCGGCAAGCCGCTTGACGAGCTTGCTGACTTCGAGATCGACGATCTGGTTGAGATCGACCTTTTCGAGCATGTGGAAGACCACGAGATCGTCGAGGCGGTTGAGGAACTCCGGTTTGAAGTAACGCTTGGACTCCTCCATGATCTTTTCCTTCATGCCTTCGAAGTCCGCCTGATCCTCGGTCATCGCACCGAAACCAAGGGTGGTTTGGCGTTTGATGGAAGAGGCTCCGACGTTGGAGGTCATGATGATGATCGTGTTCCGGAAGTCGATCTTGCGGCCGAGCGAATCGGTGACGGTGCCTTCTTCAAGGATCTGGAGAAGCAGGTTCATCACGTCCGGGTGGGCCTTTTCCACTTCGTCGAAGAGCACGACCGAGTACGGGCGGCGGCGAACGGCTTCGGAGAGCTGGCCACCTTCTTCATATCCGACATAACCCGGAGGCGAGCCGATGAGGCGGCTGGCGGTGAATTTTTCCATGTATTCCGACATGTCGATCTGGATGAGCGAATCCGGATCGCCGAACATGAATTCCGCGAGATTGCGGGCGAGATAGGTTTTTCCAACGCCGGTGGGGCCGAGGAAAAGGAAGGAACCGATCGGGCGGCGCGGATCCTTGAGGTCGGCGCGGGAGCGGCGGAGTGCCTTGGAAATGGCGATGACCGCTTCGTTCTGACCGATGACGCGCCCTTTGAGTTCGTCCTCCATTTTCAGGAGTTTCTCGGTTTCCTTTTCCTCCATGCGGCGGAGCGGAACGCCGGTCCACTTGGAGACGACTGCCATGATGTCATCATCGGTGACGGTGACGATGGTTTCTTCCGAAGCCGAGCGCCAGGTCTTGAGGGTTTCCTCGAGATTTTTCTTCGCGTATTTCTCATCGTCGCGCAGGGCGGCGGCGGTTTCGAAATTCTGCTCGGCGATGGCGGCGAGTTTCGCGCGGTTGATGCGCTCGATCTCCGCTTCGAGTTCCTTGATTGCCGGCGGACGGGTCATCGTGCCGATACGGGCGCGGGCGCCGGCTTCGTCGAGAACGTCGATGGCTTTGTCGGGCAGGAAACGGGCTGTTAGATAACGCGAGGTGAGTTTCACCGATGCCTCGATGGCTTCGGGGGTGAACTTGGCCTTGTGGTGGCTTTCGTATTTCTCCTGCAAGCCTTGGAGGATCTTGATCGCATCCGTGACGGAGGGCTCGTCCACTTTCACCTGTTGGAAACGGCGCTCAAGGGCGGAGTCCTTTTCGATGTATTTGCGATACTCGTTGAGCGTGGTGGCACCCACGCACTGGAGTTCCGCGCGGCTGAGAGCGGGCTTGATGATGTTCGAGGCATCCATCGCGCCCTCGGCGGAACCGGCACCGACGATCGTGTGAAGCTCGTCGATGAAGAGGATGATGTTTTTCACCTTCCGGATCTCGTCCATGACCGCCTTGATGCGCTCTTCGAACTGTCCGCGGTATTTCGTGCCGGCAACCATCAGGGCGAGGTCGAGAGTGACCACGCGCTTGTCGCGGAGGATTTCTGGAACATTGCCGCTGGCGATTTCCTGCGCGAGGCCTTCGACGATGGCGGTCTTACCGACACCGGCCTCACCGATGAGGACGGGGTTGTTCTTGGTGCGGCGGCAGAGGATCTGGATGACGCGTTCGATCTCCGACTCGCGGCCGATGACCGGATCGAGGCCACCTTCTTTGGCAACCTTCGTGAGATCGCGGCCAAATGCTTTCAGCGCGGGAGTTTTCGATTTCCCTTCGCTCTCACCGCTTGCCTGTTGGGCTTGGGGCTCGTCTTCGAAAGGACCGTCGCCGTCTTCCATTTCGTCGTCATCGTCCTCGTCGTCGTCCTGATCGTCGGGCGAGAAATTGGGATCGATTTCCGCGAGGATCTCGTTACGAGTGCGTTGGATGTCCACGTCCAGGCGCTTCAGCACGCGGGCGGCAACGCCTTCGCCTTCGCGAAGCAGGCCGAGAAGCAAGTGCTCGGTGCCGACATAAGAGTGGTTGAGGGCCTTGGCTTCCTTGTTGGCAAGGGCGAGCACCTTCTTCACGCGGGGCGTGTAAGGAATGTTCCCGGCAGCCTTCTGCGGCGGGCCGGAGCCGACTTCCTTCTCGACCTCCATGCGGACGGCTTCGAGTTCCAGTCCCATGCGTTCGAGCACGTTGACTGCGACGCCTTGGCCGAGTTTGATCAGGCCGAGCAGCAGGTGCTCGGTGCCGACGTAGGAATGGTTGAATCGGTCCGCTTCCTTTCGGGCGAGGGCCAGGACTTGTTGGGCGCGAGGGGTGAAGTTGTTCATGCGTCGCCGGGGTTGATGGGGTCGGGAGTTTCAGAAACCGGTTTTGTTTCTTTGGTCTTAGAACGGTTATCAGGGGAATCGAGAGAAAGCAAACGGGAGCGAACGATTTCCGCACGAATTGCATCTCTTTCTTCCGGCGAGAGCTTGCGGCCGGAGTGGAGTTGCAAGTGGGCAGGCTGGATGTCCATCAGCAGCGTGTCGCAGAGAATCACGGTTTCCGCAGGGAAAAACCCGAGGATTCCGCCAAGACGGAGCAGGGAAAGGTGGTTGAGCGCTTCCTTGGAATCGATGATGTGGGCGTGGCGCAAAACTCCGTAAGCACGGCCAATTTTATCTGCGACCATCTCGGGATCGTCCTCGGCGAGCTTCTCGCGGGCGTTGTGCTCGTGGTTGGCGACTTGGGAAATGACGCGTTCGAGGCGGCGGATGATCGTTTCCTCACTCTCGCCGAGGGTCGATTGGTTGGAGATCTGGTAGAGATTTCCGAGCGATTCGGTGCCTTCCCCGTAGAGACCGCGGACGGCGAGGCCGATCTTGTTCACCGCTTGGAGGACCTGGCCGATCTGGTCGCTGAGGACGAGGCCGGGCAAGTGGAGCATGGCGGAGGCGCGCAGGCCGGTGCCCAGATTGGTAGGGCAGGTGGTGAGGTAGCCGAGATTGGGATCGAAGGCAAATTCCAGCGAGTTTTCCAATTCCGAGTCGAGATCCGACAAGGCGGCGAATGCGGCGGAGAGTTGGAGACCGGGGCGGATCGCCTGCATGCGGAGGTGATCCTCCTCGTTGAGCATGAGGCTGAAAGTCTGGCGGCGCTCGATCACGGCCGCCGAGCCATCGCCACGGGCGGCGTGTTCGCGGGAAATCAGGTGGCGCTCGA
>JBBARN010000077.1:0-29799 GCA_040399845.1 Luteolibacter sp.
CCGTGTTTCGGCTTGGGCATCACTTCGTCGGGATCCTTGCTGAGGATGCGGCGCAGCATGTCGGACTTGGCGGGATTTCCCGGGACGATGGGAATTTCGCCGGATTCGCCCTCACCGGTCGCGCTGTCGCGCTTGATGAATGAAATCCCCCCCGCTTCCTTCACGCCGCCGTGACAGGCCGTGCAATGTTTCGTGAGAATGGGCCGGATGTCGCGGTTGAACTCCACCCGCTCCTCTGCCATGGCGGCAGGGATCGTCAGAACGAAAGCAAATGGAATCAATGCGTGGTGCATGCGGAAAGTGCCCCCGATATACTCCGGCCAGACCGGAAATCAATCACTGGAAAACTCCGCTGAGCCCAACGGGAACCCCATTTTAGGGGATGCGGAAGTCACGCACCACCGCCATGTGCTGCATGAAGGGCACGCCACTGTCGCCTTTTTGGACTGGCGGCAGCTTGGCCAAGGGCTCGAAAACGCGGCTGTCGAACACCAGCCCATGGGCAAATTCCCGTTCGGCCAGACGCACGGGAATTTCCACCGCGTGCATCTTTTTACATGCCAGCACCCAGTCATAGGGCCGGTTGCGCGGAGCGTTGGTATGGATATTGCCATGGGCATCGGCGGGCGGGCTGAGCGGAATTTGCACCACTCCCGCAAGCACCGGAAAACACTTCTCCTTGGTGGTCCTGGTGTTGAGATCCCCGCCGACGATCAGCAAGGCGTCCTTAGGCACTTTCTTTTGAATCAAGTCCCGCAAGGCCGCCGCTTGCCTGAGCCGCGAGGTTTCACCCTTGGAATGAAGATGCACGCTCACCACCCACAAGTCCCGCTTGTCCGGCAAACGAAGGTGCGCCCAGGCGAAATCCCGATTGTCCAACACCGGGTCATCCCACGATCCGGACTCGAGGATGGGAAAGCGGCTGATGATGCCATTGGGAATCTGCATGCCCTCTTCCCGCATGAAAAAATACTCCTGCCCGAAGGTCTGATTCACCCATTGCCGCTGGGGAATGCTTGTATTGAATTCCTGGATGAGAACCACATCCGGTTTCAGGGCCTTGAGAATGCGAGCGCCGGCACCCTCGGGATTGCTGTGATTGCCATTGTCAGGGGAATAGGCCTGCTTGTTGTCCGAGGTCAGATTCGCTGCGACGATGCGGATCTGCAAAGGAGCACCGATCAGCACTCCCGCAGAAAACCACAACACACATAACAATCTTCTCATCACCCGCGCAGCATGCCCATTCACACCCGCGCATCCAGCCATTTCCCGCGGAAATGCAGCCTGGCGAAAATCAGCGCCTGCGTGAACAGATCCAGCGAAAGCACAATCCACACCCAGGTCAGCGTCGCAACACCAAGCGATGACATCACCCACAACACAATCACCCGGTAAAAGATCATGCTGCCAAACGACCACTGCATCACAATGTGCGTGGCCCCCGCACCACGCATCGAAGTTTTCAAAATGATGCATGTCGCGAAAAACGGCTGCGCCAGCGCACACACCACCAGCAAGGGCGAAGCCAGATCCAGATGCAGCGCACTGCCCGGCGCCATCCATTCGATCAACATCCTTCGTCCAAGCACGAAAAACACCCCCATCGCTGACATCAACACCACCGCGGATTTCCAACACAGCCTCACCGCCTTCACCGCCATTTCCTTGGACCCCGCCCCGAGATACTGACCCGCCAGCGCGGCGGCGGCCGTGGCGATGGCAAAACCCGGCAGAAAACTCATCGATTCCACCCGGATCGCCAGGATGTGCGCGCCCAGCGCACCTTCATCCTTCAGGCCGGCGATCACCTTGATGCCAAACGCATGGATCATCCACATCATGGCGATTTCCATCGATTGCGGAGCCCCGACGCGAACAATCCGGCGCAAGGTCTCAACGTGCGGTGCAAGGTTGGCACGCGACCAATGCAGACCGTCCTTGTTGCTCCGACCGACTAACAACACAGCGGTTAGAAGCCCGGCGACCCAGCCCATGACCGTGCCACCTGCGATGCCTGCCACGCCGTGCCCACCGATGGGAGATGGGCCGAACACCAAAGCCCAACTCACCGACATGTTCACCAGGTTTACGACGATCATGGCGAGAAACGGCGTCCGGGTATCGCCCGACCCGCGCAAGGCCGCATTCACCGCGAACAAGGCACCGCTGAAGGGGCCGGACAGGGCCAGCACCCGCAAATATGCCTCCGCCTGCATGGCCGCCGCAGGACTCAGGCCGATCCATTGCACCAGGAAAGAAATACCGAAATAGAGCAACACCCAGGAGATCAAGCCCGCCACCACACCCAGCCACAGCCCCTGCCCCAAAGCCCGGTTCGCCAATTGCGGATCCCGCCCACCCGTGGCACGGGAAACCAGCGCCATCACCCCGGTCGCCACCGCCCCTTGAAGGATATTGAAAAACCAACCCACATAGCCACCCAAGCCCATCGCATCCAGGATCGCCACCCGGTCCGCACCTTCCGCCATGCGCCCGGAAATCAGCAAATCCGTGAGCCCTACAAAGAATGCCAGCACCTGCTCCAGCAAAGGCCACATCGCCAAAACCAAAACCTGACGCGACAAGGACAGCCCCGCAAGACGGCCGTGCAAGCGCACCTCCGCGGCACGCTGGCTCGCTTCCACACTCGCTCCCGGCTTGGACATAAACAGCTCCCACGGAGTAGCGACTCGATCCGGGCACCGCGAACATATTCCCCGAAAATTCACCCCATTTGCCATTCTTGACGAACCCGACTCACCCACCGACGATACCGCTCATCCTCCTGTCCACCATGAAACCCATTTCCGCCCTTCTCTGCATTCTCGCAAGTCTGCCCGCCATCGCCCACGCCGACCTAGTGATCACCGAGGTGATGCCAGCCTCCTCGCACACGAGCAATAGCGCTTACGATGGCGACTGGTGGGAACTCACTAACACCGGCTCCAGCGCCGTGAATCTCGGCGGGTATCGTTGGGATGATACGCCGACGCCATCGAGTCCCACTGTCAGCACCTTTCCCAGCGTCACCATCCAGCCTGGCGAATCGATCATCATCCTTGAGGAAACTCTCGCCAACACCGTAAGTTGGAAAACCGCCTGGGGACTCACCGCCACCCAGGTCATCAGCAGGGACCTATTCTCAGCCCCCGGCACCTCTACCACAGAGAAATTCTCCGGTCTCAGCGGACCCAATGGTGATGAAATCAACTTATACAATCCATCCGGCACCCTCATCGCCAGTGTGGCATTCGGCACATCTCTCACAGGCAAGTCCCAGGCATTCCACGACGATGGCACACGCATCCATGGCGTGCACAGTGTTGCCGGATTCCATGGTGCCAGCCAGTCCACCCAAAGCCCGGCCGATACCGCATCGCCAGGCAATGCAAAACTGCATTTTGCAAGTTCACCCCAGATCTATGGCGGGGAAAATTATAGTTATCCGGTCGCCGCCGTTAATCCCGGAGGATCCGCCCCCACCTTGTCCGCATCCGGCCTGCCTTCGTTCCTCACCTTCGCCCCCGGCAGTGGTGGCACTGGCACGCTTAGCAACAATCGACTGCTCACTCTTGCCGATGCGGGTCCCCACTTGATCCAAATCACCGCCACTGCGGGCTCCAGCAGCACGGTGCAGCAATACCAACTCAACATTCTCAATCCCTCCGCCGCCGTCATTCTCAACGAATACAACGCAGTTTCCGCCGCCAATTATCTCAACGGCGGAGATGCCATCAACGACAGCGATGGAGGCCCCGCATCCGCCGACACCCATTTCGGCCGCATCCTCGGCAATGGCGGGCGCTGGGCCGAGTTTGTGGTGACGGGCAATGGACAGACCGGCTTCGTGGACCTGCGCGGATGGAAAATCCAGATCGGAAAAAACAATGGCTCGGGTTTCACCGCCAGCGACACCCTCGCGCTTTCCCATCACAGTTCCTGGTCGAATGTGCCCAGCGGCACCCTCCTCACCTTCATTGAAAAAAACAGCTCCCAAGGTGGACTCGACAGCCAGTTTGCCATCCGTAACAACCGGGCAACCACTGGAGATACCTGGTCGAATGTCTGGATGGGCGATTCCTCATTGCTTGCTTACACGGACTTCGCCACCAACGGATATTTCGTCAGCCTTGGCATCGTGAGTGGCATCGCCATCGACAACTCCGGCACCCAGTTCCGCGTGTTGGATGCATCGAACCGTGTGGTCTATGGGCCAGCGGGAGAAGGTGTCGCCCCGATTTCCGGCACTTCCTCCACCGAGGTTTTGGAATTGGAAAACCATCCCTCGCCAACCATTTCCCCGATCGTTTCCTCATCAGGAAGCATTCAGGGATACGATGACGGCGCATCGGACTCGTCCTTTGGCTCGCCCAATTCCTGGCTCGTCGGCAGCAGCAGCGTGGTGCAGGATTTCACCCCCTACGCCACTGCGGGCTTCTCTGCATGGGCCAGCAGCAAGGGGCTGAGCGGTGCGAATGCCCTGAAATCCTCCGACCCCGATTCCGACGGAAATACCAATCTCACCGAATACGCATTCGGCGGCGATCCCACCCTTGCGGACTTCCCCTACCCTGCCGGAAAACCTTCCGTTGGCCCCGTGCTCGTCTGGTCCTACACCCGCCGCTCAAACGATCCGACCCTGAATTACTTGCATCAAACCTCGGATGACCTGGCAACATGGACACCGATCACGCCAACCTCGATCAACGCGACGCCCATTCCAGGCAATGCCAATTTCTCCACGGTCACCGTCGAGTTCAGCCGCCCCGTCCCAGCTCCGGCGAGCGGATTTTTCCGCACCCGCGTCGAGTAAAATCCAGGCCAAACATCCCGCTGCGCGCCAGCCATCCGCACACCGAGGTTCGCGCAGCCTGATTTTCTGGGCAGCCGGTGGTGAAATCAGAAGAACCACCAGGCAAGCAGCGTCACGGCTGCCAGCGATACCAGATCCAAAGCCACTCCTGCACGCAGCATGTCCGTCTGGCGGATGCGTCCGGCGGCGAAGACCATGGCATTCGGCGGTGTGGCCACCGGCAACATGAAGCCGCAGGATGCTGCCAGCGCCATCGGAATCACCAGCTTCGCCGGAGCCAGATCCAGTTCACCCGCCACCGAGAAAAAGATCGGCACCATCAGCGCCGCAGTGGCGGTGTTGCTGGCGAACTCTCCCAACAGAATCACAAACAGGAGCGCCATGCCGATCACCAGAATCACCGGCCAACCATTGACCAACATCACAATCTCGCGCGCCATGAACAGGCTGGCCCCGGTTCGCTCCAGAATGTGACTCAAGACCATTCCTCCACCAAACAACAACAGCACGCCCCACTCCGTGCCTTGTTCGATCTCTTTCCATCTAACCAATCGCAAGGCCACCAGCAGCACCACCGCCACAAGCGCAACCAGCGTATCGAAGGAATTCACCACCCCCAACATGGGGGCCAGAACGCCGCCGAAGATCCATGCCAGGCCCGTCAGGAAAAACAGACCCATCGTCAGCACGCGCCCCCTGTTCCAGTGAAACGCCGCGACGGGCGGAATCGAAAACCTCGCACGCCCGGGACGGAACATCAGCATGAGCACCAAGGCCATCAGCGGCAGCAGCACGAGCACGCAGGGAATGCCGAATTTGAGCCAACCGACAAAATCCAGCCCCAGCTTGGCCGCGGCAATTCCATTCGGCGGAGTCCCCACCAGCGTGCCCAATCCGCCGATGCTTGAAGCATAAGCAGTCCCTAACAAACCAAACGCAGTCCTTCCCGGCGTCCGCTCGCTTTCATCCAGGTGCCCCAGGATTCCCATCACCAAAGGGATCATCAAGGCGGTTGTGGCCGTGTTGCTCATCCACATGGAAATCAGCGCTGTGGTTGCGAAAACCAATAGGGATACCCTCACAAATCCACCCTTCCCCGCGCGGACGATCCGCTGTGCGATCCACCGATCCAGCCCCTGCGCCGACAAAGCGGCGGCCAAGGCGAAGCCCCCCAGAAACAAAAAGATCAGCGGATCGGCAAATCCGGTCATCGCCGTTTTCACATCCACCACCCCGCCCAAGGTCCCGAGCACCGGCACCAACAAAGCCGTCACCGCCAGTGGCAGGGCCTCGGTCATCCATAGAAACGCGATGCACAGGAAGATCCCCAGACCGACAGCCACCCGATCCGGATCCAGCCCCGCCCCCGGATGGCGTGCGGCATCCACAGGCAAAAGCATGGCTAACGGCATCAAGAGAAGCCCCACGATCAATAAAACCGTCTCACGCCGCCCCATCGCATGGTGAGACTGGGAAGAGGAAAATTCAGAATGGTTCGGATTCATGCGTCTGAACTGGCATCACAACCATTTCATTTTGCGGAAGAGAATCAATTGAATCACCGCAATCATGGCCATCACCGCCATCACCGTGACATAACCGTTCGGATAGTAGAGTTCCGGCATATTCGATGGGAGCTTCGTGCCATCCGCCGCTTCCGGAGCGAAGTTCATGCCATACACCCCGACGATAAAAGTGAGCGGAATGAAGATGGAGGTGATCACCGTGAGCACGCGCATCACCTCGTTGGTCCGCAGGCCGACGCTGGAATGATAAAGCTCCATCAGCGAGGTGGTGAGTTCCTTATAACTCTCCACCAGGTCCATGAGCTGCACCGTGTGATCATAACAATCCCGCAGGAACACCTTGGTAGGCGGGGTGACGTAGCCTGAGGGTTCGTGCAGCATGCCATTCACCACATCCCGCAACGGCCAGACAAAACGGCGCATCTGGGTAAGGCTACGTTTGTAGTCGTGAAGGCTGTGCATCATCTCGCGCGAGGGCTTTTCGAGCAATTCATCCTCCAGCTCTTCAATATCAGCTCCCACGGCTTCGAGAACGGGATAGTAATGGTCAATGATCGAGTCCAACAGGGCGTAGGCAAGGTAATCCGCCTTCCCCTTGCGGATCGCCCCACGGCCCGTGCGGATGCGTTCACGCACCGGATCGAACACATCGTAAGTGCCCTCTTCCTGGACGGTGATGAGGAAATTTTTCCCGAAAAACAAACTCACCTGTTCGCCACAGATCGTCCGGGCCTGATCCTGATAGACCATTTGGGCCACAACGAACACATAGTCTCCCGTATGTTCGATCTTGGGACGCTGGCCGGTATTGAGAACATCCTCAAGGGCGAGCGGGTGGAGCTTGAACTTCTCGCCCAGCAGAGTCAGTGCATCCACATCTCCGAGTCCGTCGATGTTGATCCATGTGACCATCCGATTGTCGAGATGGTTTGCCAATTCCGCGAGATCGGTGACATCGCGTTCCACCAGGTGGTCGCGATCGTATTCGATGACTTGCACTCCTGGCTTGCGGCCTTTGCCATCCACCAGATGGGGCAGCAAGGTGGCGGGAGGCGATCCCGGAGGGCCATGGCGTTTGGTAAACATGACGTCGGGATTCTGGAACGGACTTCGAATGCGGAATTCAGAGCCTCACCGCAAGGCGTGTCTGCTTGGTCAGAGGAAACTCTTGGGGCACCCGGGCATGGGAACGGCGGTGGATGCCGACCAGCATGCCGACGGCGGCAAGGCTGAACACGAGACTCGTTCCCCCATAACTCACGAAAGGCAGCGGTAGGCCATCGTTGGGCAGCATGGCAGTCGTGACACCGATATTCACCATGGCAGGAACCACGATGACACAAGTGAGACCCAGGGCGACACAACGGTTGAACATGTTGTTGGCCTGCATCGCGATGCCGCATCCGGCGACGGCGATCAGCACATAACAAACGACCACCAGCAAAGTGGCGCGGAGTCCGAGTTCCTCGCCGACGACGGGAAAGATGAAATCGATGTGGGCGAAGGTGAGGGTGCCGAATTTCTCCACCCCATTGCCGAGCCCCACTCCCCAGGGACCGCCATTGCCGAGGGCCAGCAGGGCGCGCCACTGCTGCATGCCGCGGTCGAGTTGATGGACGGGATTCTCAAGATCCAGCCAGGCCTCGATGCGTTTCCAGCGCACCGCATCGTTGGCGATGTAATAACAAGCGCCGGAGATCACCGCGATGGCCGTGGGCACGGCATAAAGAAGTCGCGTGCCGACGCAGAAGAGCATGGCTCCGACGGCGACGGAAAGAGAGAGAGCGGTGCCCACATCCGTTTCGGCAGCGATCAGCAGGATTGGAATGCCGGCGATCATTCCGGGAATGACAAATCCACGCCAGAACGTGTGCACCTCAGTTTGCCAGCGGGCAAACCAAGCCGCGATGCAAATGACAATCGCCAGCTTGGCCGCCTCCGACGGTTGGAAACGCCCGACCAAGGGAGCCTTGATCCAGCGGTTGGAGCCGAGCTCCGGAGCCGCGATGCCCGGCATGAAACATAGCGCCAGCAACACACAGGCAACGATGAAAATCAAAGGCGCGAACTTGCGGAAGGTTTCCAAAGGCCAACGCGCCATCACCAGTGCGGCCAACAATCCCACCACCACCATGATCGTCTGGCGGGTCAGGAAATGATAAGGATCCTCCACATTCTTCACCCACGCGCTGGTACTCGCCAACATGATCAGCCCGAGAGCGACCAAAGCGGCAACAGCAATGCAGAGAATGGTGGAACAGTGGCGGACCATCAGTGGAATGAACGAACCGAGGGATCGAAGTTAAGGATTGAGGAAATCATGACTGCGGGATGACCAGTTTCATGCCGACTTTCATCTTTTTGGCATCGGTGATTCCATTGGCCCGCATCAGCGCCTCTTGGCTGACCTTGAACCGATTGGCAATGCGCCAGATGCTTTCCCCGGATTGCACGACATGGGTTTTTCCGGAGGCTGCAACGGCTGGCTGGTCAGGCATGGAGCGATTCGGACGAACGAGCATCGCTCGCGGAGCATTGGAAACATCCACCGCCTCGACCAGACCGGGATCGGTAGCCGTAGTCGATTGTTCGCGGATCGCAGCCACTTCCGGCGGTTCTTCCGCGACGATTCGTTTGGGCGGGATTCTCAGGATGAGGCCTGGACCGATATCGACGTGCTTGTTGATCAGGCGGAGTGCATTTTCATCCACCCCTTCAGCGGCAGCGATCCGGGCGTAGTTGTCACCCACGCGGACGACATAGGGTTTTTCGCCGGTGGAAAGCCGTGGCAAATTCTCCCGTGGCGCAGGGACCGAGCGCGGGGCGGCGGCAGTGGCCGCAGCGGTGGTGGCATTTTCCGCAGGGTCTGCCGGACGTCCATCGAGGAACCGTTGATGCACGAAGATGAGCGCGATGGCCACGATATGGATCAGGAAAATGATCGTCAGCGCACGGGAGATTTTCGAACCGCCATCCTCGGCTTCCAACTCGGCAGTCGGCGCAGGTACAGCTGCTGCGACCCGTTGTTTTTTATTGCGGGTGACGGCGCTCAAGCGGTGTAAAATGCCCTTTTTGACGGGGCGGCGTTTGACAGGGAGAGTCTGGGGTTTCATGGCTCGAGTGAGAGGAAGGAAGTGGTTAGCGAAGTTGATGCACGAGATCGCGGAAGGCATTTCCGCGTTGCTCGTATCCGGAAAACTGATCGAAGGAAGAGGTCCCAGGCGAGAGCAGGACCGTCGAACCACGAGGGGCCAGGCCACGGGCGACCACGACCGCATCGACAAGGCTCGATACCGATTCGCAGGGCACGGCCTCCGCGAACAAGGCTGCAAGGGGGCGGGCAATCTGCCCGAAGGTGACTGCGGCCAAGGCTTTCTCGCGCAGCAATGGCACGACCGGGGTGTAGTCCAAGCCCTTGTCCTTGCCTCCCACAATGAGCACGACCGGGCGCGTTTGCGAGCGCAGGGCGCTTTCCAAGGCGTGAAGGTTGGTGGCCTTGGAATCGTTCAAATACTCAACTCCATCCAGGGTGCGGATCAACTCGCAGCGGTGCGGCGGTGGGGCATAGCCTTGCAAGGCCTCGGTCATCACTCCGGCGGAAATGCCGAAGGTTTTGCAAGCCGCTAGAGCCGCCATCGCATTCTCCGCATTATGGAGTCCGCGCAGACTGGTTTCGTGATCCATATCGAGCAACTTCTCGCCGCCGTGGAAAATGATATGTCCGTTGGAAAACCAGTCCGCTTCGGGATCGGTGGTGGAGAAGCTCACACGCTTTGCCTTCACTCCCGGGAGGGCCTCGCTGCTGCGGATGACGGCCGTGTCCTCAGCGCTTTGGTTTTCAAAAATCCGGAGTTTCGCGGCGCGATACGACTGGATCGTAGGATAGCGGTCCATGTGATCCGGCGCGAAGTTCAACCAAATGGCCACCACCGGATGGAGCCTGCGGATGGTTTCCAATTGGAACGAACTCAACTCAAGTGCCACGGCAGCCGGTGGATGGCTTTGCAGGACTACCTCGGCAAAGGGAACTCCATAATTTCCGCAGGGGTCGCCACCATAGCCGGCATGGGCAAGAATGCGGGAAACCAACTCGGTCGTGGTGGTTTTGCCATTGGTGCCGGTGATGCCGATGATTTTTCCATTATAATATCTCGCGGCAAGCTCCACCTCGCCGATCACTTCGCCAGCGCGCTTGGAAAAGGCGGCAACATAGGGCCCGAAGGTGTCAATGCCCGGGCTGACGACAAGCAAGTCCGAAACCACCTGCGCCCCCTCTTCTTCGGTAGCCTCCGGGTGAACTTCAACGGCGGCGGGAATGCCCCGGAATGCCTCGCGACCTGCGAGGTCCCACATCGAGACGCGGGCACCTTCACGCAGCGCAAGCATCGCCGCAGCGCGACCGCTGCGGCCTGCTCCGAGAATGGCGATATGTTTACCGGTGAGGCTCATGGAAAAATTCAGGCAATTTTGAGGATGGCGAGACCAAACAAGGCGAGCATGATGGACAGGATCCAGAAGCGGATGATGACCTGGCTTTCATGCCAGCCGAGAAGCTCGAAGTGGTGGTGGATGGGCGACATCTTGAAGATGCGCTTTTTACGAAGTTTGAAACTGCCAACCTGGAGAATGACCGACATCGCCTCCATCACGAAGATGCCGCCGATGATTACCAGAAGCAGTTCCTGCTTGGTGCAGATCGCAGCGGTTCCCAAGGCTCCGCCAATGGCGAGCGAACCGGTATCGCCCATGAACATTTTGGCCGGATGACAGTTGAACCACAGGAAACCGAATGCCGCCCCTACCAAAGCCATCAGGAAAACGGCCAATTCGCCGATATAGATATTGTGGGGAATCACCAGATACTCCACCGCCATGAAATAGTGGCCCGCAAGATAGGCGAGCAGCGAATAGGCAAGAGCAGTGCTGATGGTACATCCCGTGGCGAGACCGTCGAGACCATCTGTTAGATTCACCGCATTCGAACTGCCGACAATGATCAGGGCGAAAAACGGAATGACCAGAAAACCAAGGTCCACCAAGGGCACCTTGAACAATGGGAAACAGATGGCTCCAATTCCGATGGGATTGGAGCCAAGACGGAAGCCCGCGTCACCGGCGGCGATCTGGGCACTCGTGGCACCGAACCCGGAGATTTCCGGTTTGAAAAAGATGAATGTGGACGCGATGAGCGCGATGAACAACTGCCAGCCGAGCTTGGTTCGGCTGCTGATGCCATCGGATTTTTTCTCCTTCACCTTTTTATAATCATCACACAGCCCCAACAGCCCACAGGCGGCCATCGTGCAGGCGCAAACGGCGACGAAGGGATTGAGCGGACGGGCACAGACGAGTGTGGCGATCAGGACCGTGCCAAGAATCAGCACTCCGCCCATGGTGGGAGTGCCAATCTTGCCACCGTGCAGCGCCGCCAGTTTGTGCACTTCTTCGGCGGTTCGGATCGGTTGGCCTACTTTGAGAGATATCAATTTCCGGATCACCCGCGGGCCAATGAGCAAGGAGAGGATGAACGCCAGCAAGCCGGCGCTTACGGCACGGAATGTGATGTATTGAAAAAGGTTGAGAAATGAAAACGCATGCGCCCAACCGGTGTTGCCGGACGCCTTTTCGGCTTCGAAAGCCTGAAACCAGAAATCGTAGATCGCGGGAAGCATCAGTTGCGGGGAAAAGCTGAATTCATGACTTTTTCGACAGTGGCCGTGCGACTGCCTTTGAAGAGCACCACATCGCCAGGTTTCACCTCACGGGAAAGCCATGCAGCGGCATCCGCGAGAACGGGAAAGTGAGGCGCACCCATGGCTCCCTCCGCAATGCCTTCCGCACCATCGCCCACAGCGATGAGCGCGAGGCCATGGTCTGCGGCAAGGCGGCCAATCTGGAGATGGGCGGCAGGGGCGTGTTTGCCAAGCTCTCCCATGCGCCCCAGCACGATGAAGCGGCGCGAGCCATTCGATACCGGAGTCGCGGCAAGCGTTTCAATCGCCGCCGCCATCGACTCGGGGTTCGCATTGTAGGTATCGTCGATGACGGTGATGTCCTGATAGATATAACGATTCAAGCGACCACCGGTCAGAGTGGAGGAAGAGAGCCCGTGGGCGATCTGGTCAACGGAAACCCCCAGTTTCCAGCCGGCAGCGGCAGCCAGCAGGGCATTGGTGACCATGTGTTTGCCCGGCACCGGCAAGCGGACCTCGGCCTTTTCTTGGCCTTCGATGACGAGTTGGAAGGTCGTGACATCCGCTTCAAATCGCAAATCCTCGGCCCGCACAAGACCACGGCCATTGCCCACCGGAATGATGCCAGCCTTGGTGCGCTGGCGGATGTATTCATGATAATCGCAGGTGGCGGGAATGAACAAGGTGCCATCGGATGGCAGAGCGCGGGCAAGGGTTCCCTTTTCCTCGGCAATGGCATCGCGGCTGCCGAGAAATTCGATGTGTGCAGTGCCGATGTTGGTGATGATCCCGAACTTCGGCCGGGAAATCTCACACAAGGGGGCCAGCTCCCCCGAGTGGTTCATGCCCATTTCCCACACGGCCGCCGTGTGTCCCGGCGTGGTGGCGAGCACCGTGAGGGGCACTCCGATGTGATTGTTCAAATTGCCCCGGGTGGCGCTGACATGATACTTTTGGGCAAGCACGGCCGTGCAAAAATCCTTGGTGCTGGTCTTGCCGTTGGAACCGGTGATGCACAGCACGGGAATATCCAATTGCTTGCGCCACCAATGGGCGATTTTTTGCAGGGCACGCAGCGTGTCCCGCACCACGATGACCGCCGCCTTTGCCGGGGTCTCATCGTTCCATTCGCTGACGATCACCACGGCTGCACCAGAGTCGATCGCGCCTTTGGCAAACAGGTTTCCGTTGAAATTCTCACCACTCAAGGCAACGAATAACGAGTCCTGAGGAAGCTTGCGGGTATCCGTGGAAACACCGCCGGAAACGAGCGCATCGGGGCGTCCTGCGGCGACCTGGGTGCCGAGGATGTCTGCGATTTGCTGGGCGGTGAGTGGGGTCATCGGCTTTCCGCAATGGCCTGGGCCCGCTCGCGCAGGGCTTTGGAGGCGTGTTTGCGATCATCGAAATCAATCGTGCGATCGGCGAATTGCTGGGTGGTCTCGTGGCCTTTCCCGGCAACAAGAATGATATCTCCGGAGAGCGAATTTTTCACTGCATAGGAAATCGCCTCGGCCCGGTCCGGCATGCTGAGATGGCCCTTGCCACCCATGCCGGCCTCGACCTCGCGGATGATGGTGAGCGGGTCCTCTGAGCGCGGATTGTCGGAGGTGATGATGCAGGCATCGCTGTAGCGTGCGGCAGCCGCAGCCATGAGCGGGCGCTTGCCCTTGTCGCGATCTCCACCGCAACCGAAGACGGTGATCAGACGGCGCGGATCGAGCTCCTTGAGCGTGCGGCAGGCGTTTTCCAAGGCATCCGGCGTGTGTGCGTAATCGACAAACACCGTGGCTCCACCGGCATTTCCCACATTCTCCATGCGGCCGGGGACTTGCGGGGCCGCAGCCACCGCTGCCACAGCCTCGCGGGGACGAATCCCGCAAGCAGTGGCGGCGCCGATGGCAGCAAGCAGGTTATAGACATTGAAACGACCGATCAAGGGAGCGCGCACGAGATAGGTTTTCCCCTTGGCTGCCAATTCGAACTCCATGCCACGAGGGCTTTGGCGGAAGTTGTTCGCCCGGAAATCGCAGTGCACATTGAAGCCGAAGCAGATGATCGGCATCTTGCCTTCTAGCTCCGTGGCGAGTGCGAGTCCATGAGCGTCGTCCGTATTAATGACCGCCACAGGTTTCTTGCCTTTCTTGTCCGCGGCCAACGCGAAAAACCAATCTGCTTTCGCCTGATAGTAGGCCTCAAGCGTGCCGTGATAGTCGAGATGGTCCTGGGTGAGATTGGTGAAAACGCAGGCGTCGTAGCCGATGGCACTGATGCGTTTCTGATGGATGCCATGCGATGAAACCTCCATGGCCACACCGCGGCAACCATGGTCGCGCATGCGGCCCAGCAAATCGCTCAACTCAATGGATCCGGGAGTCGTATGATTGGCGCTGCTCTGAGTTTCCCCATCGTCGACCGAGATGGTGCCTGAAAGCCCGGCGCGATGCCACTGGGCTTTCATGATATGATGGATCAGGAAAGCGGTAGTCGTTTTGCCATTGGTTCCGGTGACTCCGGCCATGGCAAGGTCCTTCCACGGATGCCCGGCAAGCGTGGAGGCGATGGCGGAAAGCGCTTCGCGGCTGTCCGGAACATGCAACCAGGCCACGCGGGGATCGAGGTCCAGCGGTGGGGCGGACTCTGCAAGAATCGCGCTTGCACCTGCGGCCAGCGCATCGGAGATGAAGCGGTGCCCGTCCACCGAAGTGCCGCGAATGGCGGCAAAAAGCATGCCCGGCACCACCTCGCGGGAGGAGGCGGTCAGGGATGCGATTTCGATGTCGAGCGGACCGGCTACCGTGACGCGGGAAAGGCAAGAAACTGTATCACGGAGCATCATGGATCGGTTTTGGCAAGTGGAGTAGGGACGGGCTCGGTCGGTGGAATATTCAGATAGGCTGCGGCGCGGGTGGCGATCCGGCCGAAGGCAGGCGCGGCAATGGTGCCACCGTAACGCGTCACCTTGTTGGTGCGTGGGTCATCAATGACCACGATCCCGACAAAGGCAGGATCATTAGCGGGAAGCATGCCAGCGAAGGAAACCGTATAACTATTTGCAAGATAACCCCGCCCATTCGGATTGTGGCGCTTGGCAGTGCCAGTCTTGCCCGCGACCTTGTATCCGGGAACCGCGGCAAGAGTGGCGGTGCCTCCGGTTTCGGTCACCTTGGCCAGGGCATCACGCATTTTGCGCGCGGTCTCTGGCTTGAGCACTTGGGAAACGGTTTCCGTTGGGAAGGTTTCGACGATCGTCCCATCGTTGGCGACGAGCGACTTGATGATCTTCGGTTTGAGCAGGCGACCATCGCCACCGATGGCGGAGTATGCGCATGCCATTTGCAGAGGGGTCACGTTGAGGGCATATCCATAACTGGCACGTGAGAAATCCACTGCATTTCCCGTGTTTCTGGCAATGCCTGAGCTTTCCCCACTGAGCTGGATGCCGGTCTTGCGCCCGAAGCCCCAAGCGCTGGTATATTCGAAAAACCGTTTGGGTCCCAATTGCCGGGCGAACTTGTAGGCTCCGATGTTGCTGGATTTCACCAACACACCCTCCAGCGTAAGACTGCCGTAGGGATGGTGATCCGGCACCTGGATCTTGCCTTCGCTGTACATGCCATTGTGACAGAAAATGGATGTCGATGGTGTCGCCAATCCTTCATTGATCACACCGCCCGTAGGAACAATCTTGAAAGTGGAACCGGGTTCGTAAATCGCCTGAATCGCGAAGTTGAATCCATTGGTTGCCACATCCTGGCGGTGATTGAGATCGAACGACGGACGACTCGCCATCGCCAGAATTTCCCCGGTTTTCGGATCCATCAGCACGACCGCGCCACGGACCGATTCGAACTCCTTGAGGCAGGCATCCATTTCCTCTTCCACGATCGCCTGCAATCCCATGTCGATGGTGAGCTGCACATTGAGCCCGGCACGGGGCGGCATGAGACTGGTTGAATTTCCGGGAATCACCAATCCGCGGGCATCGCGCAAGTGTTCGCGCCAGCCATCGCGGCCGGCAAGGTAATCCTCCATGGTGGACTCGATGCCAAAGCGTCCGAGCACTTTGGTTTCCGTTTTCCCTTCCTCATTGGTCTTCTCGACCTCGCCTGTGAACCCGATGAGGTGTGCGGCAAGATTGGGAGCCGTGTACCAACGCTTGATGGAGTTCTGGAATTCAAATCCCTGGATCCAATTCTTATCGACGGCGTCGCGCAGGTTTTCCGCCACGTCTTCCGGCAGATCCTTGGCGATGGGAACCCACTTGCCCTTGCTGGTTTCGATTTTCTCCCTCAGCTCGTCCCGGCGCATGCCGAGCGGGCGGGCAAGAATGCCGACAGCGTAGGCGAGGTGTTTTTGCGCGATGGCCTCGGCCGTCTCACTGGCGAGAATCTCACCGCGCAGACCATTGATGCGCCGTCTTTGGGCGATTGGTTCCAGGTCATTCCAGCCGGGCTCGGCGCTGGCCTGTTGGTAGGCCAATCCATAACTCGCGAGTTTGGGATCGGATAGATGATTCTTGTCGATATAAACGGTGGAGACCGGGATGCTCTTGGCCAGTGGTTCTTCGCGGCGATCCACGATCATGCCGCGCAGGGCGGGAAGTTTTTCGACGCGGTGAAAGGCCTTGCGCGAGTTCTCGGCGTAGCGCTGGCGATCGACCAACTGGATTTTCACCAAGCGTGCGGACAGCGCACTGAGCCCGATCACGAGGACCGAGCACAACAGGACACAGCGGGTTTGGAAGGATGATTTCACGAACTAAGGGGCAGCAGAAGCAACACTCCGCCGGGATGGCGGTGCGGAATCAATCTCCTCGACAACCGAGAGGGAAATCGGACGCAAGCTGGATCCGTTTTCCTCCAGTTGCTGGCGGATGACAAAACGGTTGAGGAGTTGATCCATCCGCATCTCGGTAGTGCGGATGTCGAGGCGGCTGTGCTCCACCCGGCGCTCGATCGCATCAATCTCGCGACTGATCTGGATCTGGCGGTTTTTGTAGTAAGCATGCAGGACCCCACCGCCCGCGATGATGGCGGCGGCAAGGATCACGGCAACAAAGACGGATGCGGGAGTTCGGGGTTCGTCGCGACGGCGGTTCATGGCTCGGGGTTGGGGGCTAAAAGCCGGGCGACCCGCAGCTTGGCGCTGCGGGCTCGCGGGTTCAGAGTGGTTTCTTCAGCAGTAGGAAGGATGGCCTTGCGGGCGAGAAGCTGGTATTGGAAATCCGGATTGGGTCGCGGCTCCGGCCAAGCGGGGTCATCGACGAAAGGCGTGGATCGATGTCGGAGGAAGCGTTTCACCATCCGGTCTTCCAGACTGTGGAACGTGATGATCAGCAATCGCCCTCCCGGTTTGAGGATCGAAGAGGCAGACTGCAACGCGGTGGCGAGCGATTCCAACTCCTCGTTGACCGCCATGCGGATCGCTTGAAATGCACGGGTCGCCGGGTGAGTGCGACCATGGCGACCGACGGCCGCCTCGATGCAATTCGCCAGATCAAGAGTGGTCTCGAAACGGCGATGGGCCCGTTGCTTCACGATTGCTCCGGCAATTCGGCGCGCTTTGGGTTCTTCGCCGAATTCGAACAGGATGCGGACGATTTCCGCTTCCGGCCATTCATTGACAATCTCCGCCGCCGTGTGAGGGCTGGATGGCCCCATGCGCATGTCCAAAGGACCCTCACGCATGAAGGAAAATCCGCGAACCGCCGAATCAAGCTGACGCGAAGAAACCCCGAGGTCCAACAACAAGCCATCCGCCTTGCGACCTTCCATGATCGTCGGGATGCTTGGGATTTGGGAAAAATTTCCCTCCCAGGTCGAGAACCGGTCGCCAAACGCCTGCAAGCGGATGCGGGCATGGGCAAGTGCCTCGGGATCACGATCCACTCCGAGCACGCTGGCACCTGATTTGAGAAACATCTCGCTGTGGCCACCGCCACCGAGGGTGCCATCGATGATGAACTTGCCTGGCCCGGCATCCATCCACTCGACGATTTCGGCCGGAAACACGGGAAGATGGTAGGCACCTTCGGCCGGTGCTTCGGAAAAATCAACGATGCTCCCGCGCTCGTGGTTTTGCGAATTCAGAAAATTTTGTGATGGCCGCGCGGACAACCAGCCAGAAGCCGCGCGGCACATCGTTTCAAATGACATAAGAAGCTCTGTCCCGAGAGACTTCTTGTGCCCAGCCATGAAAGCCACCGGACGCCGCGCCGACAACCAGCCAGGAGCGGTGCGGGCATCCGTGTTTTTGACAAAACCGCATGCTGTCCCGAGCGTGCTGTTTTGTGGATTCAGGAAAATTTTCGATGGCCGCGCGGACAACCAGCCAGAAGCCGCGCGGCACATCGTTTCAAATGACATAAGAAGCTCTGTCCCGAGAGACTTCTTGTGCCCAGCCATGAAAGCCACCGGACGCCGCCCCGACAACCAGCCAGAAGCGGTGCGGACGTCCGTGTTTTTGACAAAACCCCGCGCTGTCCCGAGCGCGCTGTCTTGTGGATGAAAAGGGGATTTTCCCGACCCGTTTCCGCACATCAAGCCGCCCCGGACCGCAAGGATGCGGCCCGCTTCGAAGGCTGGACTGTGGGTGGTGGATACCATGAAATGCCGGGTAAGTTGGAAATTGGGAAAGGGGTTAATAAATACCGAGGTTGGCGTCCTCTTCCTCAGCCAGCTGAATCGCGAGTGCGGCGTCGAAGCTGGGCTTGCTCCAGACTTCGAAATGAATGCCACGGCCTACAACTGCCACCTCGGATTCGGCCATGATGCCCGCCATTTCACTGAGCTCCTTCGGGATCAGAAGTTTCCCCTGATCGTTGACGGTCGCCTCACGGCAGAGCATGGCCAGCTTGCCGAGTTTGTGAATCTTCATGGCCGGGGTCATGTCACTGCTCTCGATCACGTTGACCCGGTGGTCGTAGGCTTCCTGGCTCAATACCTTGATGACCGGGATTTCATACTGTTTCGAGAACATCAAATAGAGGCACTGCCCATCCTCCGGACGCCAAGCCGACGGGATGGAAACCCGAAATTTCGGGTCCATCTTGAGGGTCTTGAAGCCCTTGTAGGGTTGGCGGGTGGCACTCACTTTGAGGTCCTGACGGTGGCGTCAGTGTTGAGAGAGTACACAAAAATACACCGGGGCGGCAACATTTAATTAGGAAAAACTTGCCAAACCTACAAACCACTTAAAATGAATATTTTACGTTGATTACGCAGGACATCACTGGTTTGACCCATTTGGTTTTTTTAGAAAAAACACTCTCTCTGAAAATGTTTTTACAATTGAATTTTGGGGGCTTTTTCCGATTTTCCGCCCCGGTGTACGCCAGTGCCAAGATGATGTCCAGAGTGTACTGCAGTGATGGCTGGAGACCCTTTTCCCACCTCTCCCAGACCGTTTTTCCAGATTGTGCCCGCCTCGCGGAAAGCGATACTCCCCTTATGGAATTCGAAACACTGAGCGGCTGGGCGGATGAGGAACTGAAATCATTGATCAAGATCCTCCCGGATGACGTGAAGGCCGCCGCCGAAAAGGTGCCGGTCGCGATGGAACCAAAACCAGGCGATGGCCCGAACGACGAAGGTTTGGTAGGGGATGAACTGGGGCTCTTCGAGGGCAGTTCCGCCGCAGAGGAGGCGGATCCCGCGGACCTACCGCGCATCCGTTTGTTTCTCGCCAACATCTGGGAATGGGTGGAGGAGGACGAACAGGACTTCCGCGATGAAGTGGGCACCACCTTCCTGCACGAACTCGGCCACTACCTGGGCTGGGACGAGGATGAGGTGGCGGACCGAGGGCTTGAATAATCCGTCGCCTTTCCACTTCCAAGCGCCCGGCAGATCCGATAGAACTTCAATACATCCCGCAAAAACCATGGACATCCTCGGCTTCATCAAAGGCGAATTACTCGAAATCATCGAATTCAACGACGACTCGCGCGACACCTTGTCGTGGCGGTTTCCGGACGATGACCACGCGATCAAAAACGGAGCCCAACTCATCGTCCGCGAAAGCCAGGCCGCGCAGTTTGTTTACCTGGGACAGTATGGCGATTGCTTCGGTCCCGGCAAACACTCGCTGGTCACCGACAACATTCCCGTGCTCACCACCCTCAAGGGCTGGAAGTATGGTTTCCAATCCCCTTTCAAGGCGGATGTCTATTTTGTCACCACCCGCCTTTTCACCGGCAACAAGTGGGGCACCGCCAACCCGGTGATGATGCGCGACGCGGACTTTGGCATCGTCCGCCTCCGCTCCTTCGGCACTTTTGATTTCAAGATCGTCGATGCCCCGGTGTTCCTCAAGGAAGTTGCCGGCACCGACCACCACTTCCGCCTCGATGAGTTTGCGGATACCATGCGCTCGCGCATCGTCAGTGTGTTCAGCGAAGCCCTCGCCTCCTGCGGCGTTCCAGCCCTCGATGTCGCCACCCGGTACTCGGAGCTCGGCGATGCGCTCCTTCCGCTCATCAATCCGCAGGTGGTTGCCAAATATGGCATCGAGATCACCAGCTTCATCGTGGAAAACGTTTCGGTTCCGCCGGAAGTGGAGGCCGCGATCGACAAGCGTTCGAGCATGTCCGCCATCGGCAACCTCAACGACTATGTGAAATTCCAGATGGCCGAGTCGATGACCAAAGGTGGCGAGGGTGGCGCGGCTGCGGCCGTTCCTGCCCAGATGGCGATGGGCTTCGGCCTGGCGCAGGAAATGATGAAAACCATGCAAACGCCGCCGCCGCTCCCCGGAGCTGCCGCTGCTGCCTCTCCGATTCCCGAACTCCTGTCTCCGGCCCAGGCCGCGCAAGCACTCGGTGTCACTGAGGCGGACGTGCTTGCCTCGCTGGATGCCGGCGAGTTGAAAGGCAAGAAGATCGGCTCCGCCTGGCGCATCACCAAGACCGCTCTCGACGCATTCCTCGCCGAATAATCCATCGCCATGGCGGAAGTCAGCGCATTGAGAAAGCATCCCTGCCCGGAATGTGGCGGGGATGCGGAATGGAACGCCGCCAAACAGGCACTCGCCTGCCCGTTTTGTGGCACCATCCTTCCGTGGTCGGAAGGCCAGGACCCGATGGGAGCCGCCATCGTCGAGCACCCGCTCGAAGAGGCCTTGATCCGGGTTCCCGACTCCTCGCGGGGACTTCAGGAAGAAAAAAAATCCGTCAAATGCGAAAGCTGCTTTGCCATCAGCGTCTTCGATCCCACCCGCACGGCCCAGCGATGTGATTTCTGTGGCTCGCCTTCCATCGTACCGGTGGAAAACATGCCGGACCTCATCACGCCGGAAAGCCTGCTGCCCACCGTGATTCCCGATACCCAGGTGCGCGATCAATTGCGCCAGTGGTATCGCTCCCGCTGGTGGGCGCCGAACAAACTCAAGCGCGCCGCCCTCACCGATACCCTGCACGGAATCTATCTGCCGTATTGGACCTTCGATGCGCATGTGGATGCCGATTGGACAGCGGAATCCGGTTATCATTATTACGAAACGGAAACCTATCGGGATTCCAACGGCAAAACCCAGACGCGCCAAGTTCAACGCACGCGCTGGGAATACAGCTCCGGCAGCCTCTCTCATTTCTTCGATGACGATTTGGTCCCCGGCACCGTAGGCATCCATGCCACGCTGCTCCGCAAAGTGGAACCCTTCCCCACCCTCACCGATCTCAAACCCTACGATCCCGCCTTCGTCCGCGGTTGGACCGTTGAGCGCTATCAGATCGATCTCCGCCAAGCATCGCAGACCAGCCAGATGCAAATGGACAACACGCTGAGGCAGCTTTGCGCCCGCGAAGTGCCCGGCGATACCCATCGCAATCTTCAAGTTTCCTCTCACTATCAGGGCCGCACCTTCAAGCACATTCTCGTTCCCGTCTGGCTCGCGAGTTATACTTATGGAAGCAAGTCCTTCCAGGTGGTCATCAACGGCTACACCGGAAAAATGGCAGGCGAGCATCCCTTGAGCTGGCTGAAAATCACACTTGCCGTGCTGGCGGTAATCATTGTCATCCTGATCGTCATCGGTCTGCGGAACAGTTGAGATTCTTTCCCTACGGTGCGCTTGCTCTCAATCTGAAAAACGCACCCGTTCCCAGACCGGAACCCTCGGGAATCCGATACAGCAACTCCTCGGTGGGCGTTCCAGCAATAGGAGTCACAATCGGCAAAACGGAAACCGGCTGCCACGAACCCGTAGAAAGCGTTTCGCTCTTTTCAAGCATGATGGGAATCCCACCCCCATCCTGTCGGCGTATGATGCGAATGATATGAAATCGCTCTTCCATGCCTGTCACCGGATTCAAGAGTGTCTCCCGCCCGAGCGTCATCACCGATCCACCGTCCGGGACTGTCGGGTCACGATCAAAGAGATATTCAAGAAACGTCGGCAAGCCATCGCCATCCGAATCTCCAAGAAGAATGGCGTCCTCCGCAGCAAGAGTCGGGTGCTCTGCAAGCCACGCCTCCGAATAGGGTGAATCATCCTCCAAAAACAAACTGACAGTATTTCCCGGCGAAGCTTCAGTCAGATAATCCCCCGAATCCGACAGCCCGATGACGATCGTCTCCACCTCTTCAGCAAAGTTTTCGTCCGTTTGTGGCTGAATACCCAGATCAAACATGGTTTGTCCCGCAGGGATGATCCAAGTGCCGGCACTGGCTGGCGCGGTCACATAGTCCTGTCCCGATACTGCGGTCCCACTGAATTGCAGATTCAGTAAAGTCGGCAGCAGACTCGGCGCATCCATCGCAAATCGAATGGTAGCCGGAACTCTTCCGCGCTCCTTGGCCACTGCGGAAAGCGCGCTGATTTGAATCAGTGGCAGAGGGCGCAAACTCAAATCCAACGCGATTGTGCCAACCGACTGCCCATAACCGTCCACCGCGATCGCATAGGTGATGCCTTGTTTCACCCTCACGACAAGCCTGCTTGCAAGCCCATTGCCACCATCATCATCCACTCCGATCACCGATAAACCATCAACGCTGGATCCGGTATAAATTCCCAACAAGGTATCGAAGTTGCTCCCATTCGTCGTGACTTGCAGAATTCCATCGGTGGGAGCAGTCCAGTTCCACCAAACGGACCTGCCGCCGGTTTGGGAAAACGGGGCATGATATGGCTCCCCGGACTCGCGTGTTGCACCGACGTTTGTTCCCGTGCTTGCAACAAGCTCACCAGCCAAGGGGACGGCACTCACGAAGGCATCGTTGATCAGCGGCGACAAAATACTGATGATCGCGGAGTTGTTGGAAGCAAGCAGATAACCTGGATCCGTCACCAAGGTGGCAATCACAGTCTCTGGGCCTTCGATTTGTGAGTCGCTCAGAGGCGTGACCGTCAACAAGGCAGCAATCTGCCCTTCCGGAATCACGACCACTCCGCTTCGGGTTGCCGGGTTGTAACTGGTCAGGCCCGAGACTTGATAATCACTGTCGCTCAACTCTGGAGCAACCGCACTTCCGCTGCCAAGATCCAGATTGACCGCCAATCCGCCTTCAGGAGCCGCTCCATTGAGTTGCACGGCGAAAATGCCCGCATCAAGCGTCGCCTCATTGGCGACGGAATCGACAGCGGCAATCGAAACTGTCCGCAAGTCATCGCCCGTCACGAGAGGTGTGGCGGAAACACTTAACTCATCGATGCGGTTGTTTCCATTACTGCTCGTGGCTCCCGAGAGAGTATAGCGGAGTGTCACTTCGGGCGCGTTCGTCAGCTGTGTTAGGCCAGAAAAATCAACCACTCGACTCGCAAACGATGTGTTCCGGGTTGCCGTGTTCACATTCGGAAGTTGGGTGAAGTTGACGCCATCCACGCTGGCTGACCAAGTCCCGATATTGTATCCGGAGGAAGTGCCACGGGTTGCGAAATTCAAAACGAGGTTGGTATATCCGGTCATGGATATATCAAGTTCGATCCACGAGTTGTTTCCTGCATTTCCGACGAGAGCCAAGGCATTGCCCGAAGTGCCCGTGAAGGACGAGACGGTCCCCAGCCAACCGCTGAAAGAGATGGTGCCCGCGCCCGCATTCGATCCCAGCGGGTTGGCATAGGGAGCGCCGGAATTGAAATTCCACGTCGCAGGCAGTCTTGCGGTGTCCGAAATCTCAAGATTGGCGTTGGAAGAACCATCCGGAACCACGGTGTAGTTCTCACCTTCAGTCAGCGTCGCGATCACGGTTTCCTGATCCTCGACAATTCCATCGGCGACCGGCACAAGATTGACCAGAACACTCGAAAAGTTCTCCGGAATGAAGACCGTGCCACGTCCGGTGAGTGGATCATAAGTGACGCCACTGCCACTGATTCCATAATCGCCCAAGCCGGCTGTTCCACTCATCGAAAAACTGACTGTCAAACCACCCGATCCGGCGAACTGATTGAGCGAAACCCGAAAACTCGCATGGGTCTGCGGCGTTTCCACTGCGGACTTTGAAACGACACTGGCCCGGGCAATCGGCCGACTGCCTCCACCGTTGGGCAAGCCGACGCCCCAAATGGCTTCAACAAACTCCGGATGATCGATGAAGGGATTGCGGTTGTTCTGATAGGTCGAAAAAATCAGGTCATTCCGGGCTCGCTCTGCATCATCGGGTGGGTCCTGTTGATGCCACAAGAGCAGGGTATTGAGTCGCCCCATCTGCGGCCCGCTGGGAGGGAAAGATACCAATTCCATGTCCGTGGTGAAGGGTTCTTGACCATCATAACGCACATCCATGTAAAAGATCGCCCGCGCCACATCACCCCGCTCTTGGGGAGGTGGCTGGAACGAATCCGAGTCCCGGCTGGTTTGCGGAGCCAGCGGATGGGCCGGGATCCGATAGGCAGGATCCCCGGGATCACTTTCGTCAAAGTAAAGACTTCCACGCTCCGCATTGACCGCAATGTCCGAGGGAAAAACATGGAACAAGTCACTATCGTCCGGCCCCAGGAGTTCGGAGTTTCCTCTGGATCGCGGCCAAATGTGCTCGCGATTCCAGCTTGAGGAAACAGGCACGGAAGTGTTGGAATAAATCAACAGGATGTTTGCGGGATTTGCCGGATCCCGCCAAACGTTGGCGATGGGTGAAATCAATTCGGAGTATGGGATGACCGTATGATTCGAGATGATCCCATGAAGTGTGTTTTTGAGCGCACCTCCTGTAAGTCCCGCCGTTGCGGAATAATAGTTCTCAGGCGGTGTGGCCTCGAGAACCTGATGAAACAGGAATGGAAAAGACAGCACAACCGATCTGAGCAAAGTCCGCATCATGCGGTCTGGGATCGCAATCCTCATCAAGTGATGAAGAACGTAGCAGAAAAACTGCAAACCTTCCGAAAGTGACAATAACGCCAAGTAACCTCACAACCTTCAACCACCCACTCATTTTCAATCTGAGCAATCTGAGAAATCTGTGGTTCCTACCATACTTCACCATTCACCTCTCCCCATCACACACCCGCCAATGCCTCATCCAACACGGCGAGCATGAAGTCGGCATCATCCTTGTGGATGCACATGGGCGGTTTGATGCGGAGGGTGTTGCCCCATAGGCCGCCTTTGCCGATGAGCAGGCCGAGTTCCTTGCAGCGCTCGAACACCGCCGCGCATTCATCGCGCGCCGGTTCCTTGGTGACTCGGTCTTTGACGAGCTCCACGCCCAGCATGAGCCCTTTCCCGCGGACTTGGCCGATGATGGAATGTTTTTCGGCGAGTTTTTCGAAACCTTCTGTTAGATAAGCGCCGAGGTTCAGGCAGTTTGCCTGAAGCCCCTCCTGATCGATCACCCGCAGCACCGCACGGCCTTGGGCGCAACTCACGGGATTGCCGCCGAAGGTGTTGAAATGGATGCGGCTAGCCAGTGCGCTGGCGATTTCCGGCGTGGTGACCACCGCAGCCAGCGGGCAACCATTGCCGATGCCTTTGGCCATCGTAACAATATCCGGCATCACGCCCTGCGTCTCAAATCCCCAGTAATGCGTGCCGGTCCGGCCGAAGCCTGCCTGCACTTCATCCGCAATGCACAATCCTCCCGCAGCCCGGGCGTGTTCGTAGGCATGTTTGAGATAACCCTCCGGAAACACCACGGAGCCACCCACTCCCTGGATCGATTCGGCGATGAAGGCAGCGACTTTGCCGGAAGTGCCGAATTGGATCACCTCCTGCACATCCGCCGCGTATTTTTTCCCGGCCTCCGGATCGTCCATGCCATAAGGCCCGCGATACACATCCGGCATCCTTGCATGCTGCACGCCGAACGAATGCGGCACGTTGAATTTCCATGTGTGATGCGAGGTGAGCGCCATGGTGCCCGGGCTGCCGCCGTGATAGGCATTGCGCAAGGCGATCAAATCATAGTTGCCGGTGTAGGCACGCGCCATCAGGACCGCGAGGTCGTTGGCTTCGGATCCGGAGTTGACGAAATAACAGACCTTGAGATTGCCCGGCATCTTCGCCGCGAGTTCCTTGGCATACAACGCGATCCCTGGATTCAGATAGATGGTGGTGGTGTGCTGGATGGTTTCGTTCTGGAGGTTTGCAGCCTTCACCACTTCCGGATGACAATGCCCCACGCTCACCGTGACGATGCCGCCGAAACCATCGAGATAACGCCTGCCGGTTTCATCGAAGAGATACTGGCCCTTGCCCTCCACGATCATGATGGGCTTTTTGTAATAATGGAAAATGGCAGGATTTACATAATGTTTGCGCATCTCCAGCACCTCGGCAGGCGAAGGACCATCATAAGGCATCGGCGTGTAATCGTAAGGAGGCAATTCGGGCATGGCTGGAATGAGTTAAGGGCGAATGGAAACGGGCGATAGTTTGCGGAAAAGAAGATAAAGACCAAAGGCCAGGCCGAAGCCTACGAACCAGGCCTGCGGGTAAAGCATCGTGAAGAATGACGGAACCTGCTTCGCGACTCCCACCTTCGCAAGGAAGCCGGGCAGATTCGGCAGAACGGCCAGCGAAAAGGCACCCAGCGCCGCGAGGCTGAAACCGGATGTGTAATTGTAGATTCCATCCGCCCGATAAAGGTCGCTCACATCGAGATGCTTTTTCCGCAGGACGAAATAGTCGGCAATCATGATTCCGGCGATGGGCCCCAGCAAAGCGCTGTAACCGATCAGCCAGGTGAAGATATAACCATTGGGATCCGCCAGCAATTTCCATGGCATCATCACCACCCCGATCGCGGCAGTGATCATGCCTCCCGTGCGAAAGCTGATGTGCCGGGGGGCGAGGTTGGAAAAATCATTGGCGGGTGAAACCACATTGGCAGCGATGTTGGTGGATAGCGTCGCGATCGCCAGAGCCACCAAGGCGACACAAGACAGGCTTTTGCTGCCAAACTGATTGATCACTTCCACGGGATCCCAGATCGCCTTGCCGAAGATCACCACCGTCGCGCTAGTGACCACGATGCCGATAAACGAATAAAATGCCATGGTAGGCGGCAATCCCAGGGCCTGGCCGACGATTTGATCGCGCTGGGTTTTGGCATATCTCGAAAAGTCGGGGATGTTGAGCGAGAGTGTGGACCAGAAGCCCACCATCGCCGTCAGTCCGCCGCCGAATGCAACCCAGAAGGCGCCGTTGGTTTCAAATCCCGATGGCTTCGCAAAGATCGGGCCGAAGCCATTTGCCTTGGTCACGGCCCAAACGAGCAGGAGCAGTCCCACCCCTAACAGAAATGGTGCGCTCAGCACTTCCAGCCATTTGATCGACTCCATGCCGCGCCAGATGAACCACACATTGATCGCCCAGAAGGCGAGGAAACATCCGAGTTGTGACAATGAAATCCCGAGCCCGGCGATGGGCTCCGGCGTGCCATCCATTCCAACGATCATCGCTAAGGTCGAGTGGATGGCCGCGCCACCGATCCATGTTTGAATGCCGAACCATCCACAAGCAACCACACCGCGAAGCAGGGCCGCGACATTCGCCCCCCGGATGCCGAAGCTGGCGCGCAGCAGCACCGGAAAAGGAATGCCATAGGCAGTGCCCGGATGGGCGTTGAGTGTCATCGGGATGAGCACGATGACATTGCCGAGAAAAACGGTGAGCAGCGCCTGCCACCACGCCATGCCCGCGCCGATCAAGCCGCTGGCCAAACTGTAAGTCGGAATGCAAACCGCCATGCCCACCCACAAGGCGGCGATATTGCCCATGGTCCAGGTCCGCTTGTCGGACGACACCGGAGCCAGATCCTCATTGATCAGGTTCTCGTCGGGCTGGCGGGTGGCATGCATGGTGGCGATCAGGACTTGGGTTCGCGATGGAGAAATTCACCCCAGCCGGTTTCGCCACACCATTCACCGTCTTTGACCATGACCTTGCCGCGCACGGTGACCGTCTCGGCCCGGCCTTGGATCGGCCGACCTTCAAACGCGGAATAGTCGGTGGCCATCGAATGGGTTTCGGCGGAAATCACGCCGCTCCAAACGGGATCCCAAATGACCAGATCCGCATCGCTGCCGACTTCCAGTGCTCCCTTGCGTGGATAGAGACCGAAAATTTTCGCCGCCTGCGTGCTGGCACAACGCACCAAGGTCTGCAAATCGATGCGTCCGGTGCAGACCCCTTCGCTGTATAACAACTTCACGCGTTCCTCGATGCTTGGGATTCCGTTGGGAATGAGAGTGAAATTTCCCGGCTTGCCGGTGGGCTGCATCGATGCATCCACGCACAACTCTGCGGATGGATGACCCATATGTTTCTGCGTCGCGAAGTCGAAGGGCGCATGGTCAGTGCCCACGGTATCGACGCTGCCATCTGCGAGACATTTCCACAAATAGTCGCCATGTTCCTTTGATCGGATCGGCGGGCTCATGACAAATTTAGCCCCTTCGAAATCCGGCAACTCGGCATAACTGCTATCGAATGCAAGATAAGGAGCCACAGTTTCGATCCATGCCTTCACCCCGCGCTTGCGGGCGGCGGTGATCACTTCCACGGCCGGGATGCAACTGGTATGCACCACATACACTTCCGCGCCGGTAAGTTCGGCGAAAGTCATGAGATGATGGCAGCCTTCCGCCTCCACCGAGATGGGTCGCGAGGGCTCGTGCCACTCCGGGCCGGTCTTGCCTTCCGCCACGAGTTTCTTCTGGGTCTCCGAAACCAGATCCGCATTTTCACAATGCGCCGTGACCACCACTCCGAGGTCTCGGGCGAGCGATAGGGTCTGATAGAGTTCGGTATCCTCGATACCAAACGCGCCTTTGTATGCGAGGAAGACTTTGAACGAGGTAATGCCTTCTTCATGCACAATCGCACTCAGTGCCTCCGCCGTGCCATCGTCGAAGCGGGTGACTCCCATGTGAAAGGTATAATCGCAGGATGAAATCCCAGCCGCCTTGCTCTTCCACAAGCGGATCGCCTCGCGCGGATCATCGCTGCGCGCAGGGCAGCACATTTCGATCAGCGTGGTCGTTCCACCCATCAAGGCGGCCTTGCTTCCGGTGACGTAGTCGTCTTTGGAAAAAGTGCCCATGAAGGGAAGATAGATGTGCACATGCGGATCGATGAATCCGGGAAACACATATTTTCCCGACGCATCGATCGCCTCCGCATCCGGTGGCGGCACGAGGTCCGCACCGATGGCTTGGATCACGCCATCATAACATAGGATGTTGGAAACAAACTGCGCGTCGGCAGTCACGAGGGTTCCGTTTTGAATGAACAGTTTCATAACCTATCACTTCGCCCAGATTTCACCGTCGCCAAAGCTGAACCAGCGGGTGGTGGTGGTTTTGCGCTGGGTATAAAACT
>JBBARN010000078.1:0-29615 GCA_040399845.1 Luteolibacter sp.
GCGCAGTCGGCCGCGCCTTCGCCGATGACGGTGTTGCGGCAATCGAGGTCGCCCATGGTGAGCACGTCCTTGAGGTGGAAGCTGATCATTCGGTCGAGGCCGATCTTGCGGAGGCACTCGACGGGCTTGAGGTCGGAGCGGGTCCATTGGCCGACGTCGCAGCAGGCACCGATGTGTTTGCCGCGTTTCTTGGAATGATCCAATACGATGTCAGGGTGCCAGTAGTCGGACTTGCCGCGCTGGTGGTTGTGGAGGGCGAGTTGCATGCCGTATTCGGCGAAAAGCGGATCGAGCATGTCGATGGAGTTCATCGGTGGCTCGGAGACGACGTAGGTCACGCCGAGGGATTTCCAAAACTCTAACATTTTTTTCGCTTGGTCGGGCTTGCCATTGAAGTCGGCGAAGACGCTGGGGAAAGTGATGCCGAGATCGTCGGCCCGGGACTTGAGTTCCTTGCGTGCGTCCTCGGGCATGTTTTCATCCGCGTTCATGTCGGGGCGCTTGGCATCGAGCTTGAGGATGGAGCGCGGCTCGAAGCAGCGGAGGCCGACTTTGGCGGCCATTTCGAGGCCTTGGAAAAGTGGCACGCGGCGGTAGGTCCATTGCTGGACGCTGATTTTCCAGCCGAGTTTGGTGGAGTGCGGGTGGCCGGGCTGGATTTGCTCGGCGAGGGCGTGGAAGGATGAGGTAAAACCGGCGGCGACGGCGGCGCTGCTGGTTTTTGTTAGAAAACTTCTGCGGTTCATGGTCAGGGTTTGTTGGCGATTTCGATAGTGGTGGTGTTGAAGAACTCGATGCACTTGGCGAGCTTGGGCATGGATTCGAGCCATTCGCGGGAGTATTCGAGTCCGATCATGGTGGGCCGGATGCCGTGTCGGTGGAGCTCTTGGAAGAACTCTTTCGCCCGGCCAGTGCCGCTGCCCCATGGGACGTCATGGCCGTTCGGGCCGGGCTCGTGGAGGTCGTGCATCTGGACGGTGAGGATGCGGTCTTTGAGGAGGCGGACGGCTTCGATGGGATCGATGCCGAGGCGAAGCCAGTAGCCGAGGTCGGGCGCGGCTCCGATGCGTTTGCTGCGGCCTTCGCAGAGGGCGAGCACCATTTCGGGCTTCCAGAGATGCGGGGAAATGTCCGGGCCGTGGTTGTGGAGGCCGATGTTGATGGCGTATTCGTTGGCGAGTTTGTCTAACAGTTCAAGCTGCTCTGCCTTCGGTTCGCAGATGAAGGTTTCGATGCCCATTTTGTTGCCGAACTCGAAGAGCTTGCGGCAGGCGGCATCGTCGGACGGAATGGCCTGGGCATAGTAAACGGGCATGCGCACGCCGACGGATTCCATCTTCATGCGGATCTGGAGCAGTTCGTCGTCGCTGAGGTTCTGGTCGAAGTTTTTCGGGATTCCCTTGCTGACCTGCTGCATGAAACTGAGCCCGCCGATGTAAGGCAGGCCGAGTTCGGCGGTTTTTTCGATGGCTTCGAAGAAGGTGTATTTGTGAAAGGTGTATGCCTCGATGCCGATGCGCCAGCCAAGTTTTTCCTGGGCACGGACGGCGTCTGTTAGATAAGCACTGGGTGTGGTGTTTGCAGGGAGATCACCGAGCACAAACTGCGCGGCATCGAGATAGAAGCGCAGCATTTTCGGATCTTCGAAAACGTGCGGGCTGTGGGCGAGGGCGGAGTAGAAGACACGGCCTTTGCCATAACTCCGGATCCAGGCGAGGGCGTAGTCGTTGTCGGGGCGCAGGCATTGGTCCTTGTCATCGGGCAGGTAGGTGGAGAGATCGGTTCTGTCCGTATCGATTCTCAATAGGACGCGGACGTTTTTCCGCGAATAGGGATCGTGGAACCGGAAGATCTCGTCTGACCACGGATAGGAGTTTCCTTCGAAGGCGCTGAGCAGCGGGTGGGTGGCATCATCGAGGGCCATGACGACGGTCTCCTGGACATATCCGCCGCGGTGCCTTGCTCCGCGCGCGCCGATCATGTGGCCGAACTCAACCCAGTCTTCAAGCGGCGGCCACTGCCACTTGGTAAAAGCGATGGAAGTGCCGTGCACACCCATCAGACCGCCGCCGCCAGTGACGAATTCGAGCAGGTTCTTCCGGCGCTCCGGTTCGGATACACAGGAGCCGATGTTGTTGTTGAGGAACACGGCATCGTATTTTCGCAACGAATCCCGGTCGAAAGCGGTGGGATCTTCGCTGATGGTGGTTTCGAAGGCACCTGTCTTTCTGCCGAATTGTTTGAATGCTTCGCTTCCTGCAAGGATGGAGGCGCGGTGGCCGTCGTATTCGACATTGCGGTTGAAGATGAGGAGGCGGCGGGGTTTGGCAGGCTTGGCGGTGGCTTGGCCGGGCATCGCCTTTTCAATGCGGGACCACTGTGCGGCATCCGGGACGAGAGACTCCTCGGCAACTGAGGCGGTGGCAAACAGGAGCACGAGGGCGGCCGGGCCTAGACAGATTGGATTTGGCATGGCACACGATACGTTGTGCTTCTGGCCGTTTCCGCCGTCCATTCCGGCTATCATGAGACTATCCATTTGTGGGGGTGTGGGTGGAGATGGGCGATACTGGATGGCTTTGTGGTTGAAAGATCCGGGCAAACTGCCAGACCCCGCTTCACAATGAGTCCGGACGTTTCAAACCTTCGCGGAATAACAGCATGGATCGGCATGACATGGCACGGTGAAGCCGCTTGGACATCGGTTGCCGGAGAGGTCCGGGCGATCGTGAGCGAGCAACGCTCAAGGTTGGTCTATCTCGGGCCGGTTGATGGTTCCTTGAATCTCCTGAATGCACCGCGGGATTTGCCAGATGAATGCAGCCCGCATCCAAACCAAGGCGGTCATCGTTTCTGGCTGGGTCCCCAGCATCGCTGGGAATGGCCGCCACCGGTCGAGTGGGAATATTCACCGGCGATGTCGGTCGCGATTGATGGTGGAGTCCTGATCGTGAAGCAGGCCCGGCTCGACTCCGCCTACCCGGCGCTTACCCGCGAATATGCGTGGGAGGGAAACCGGTTGCGTTGCACCGTGCGCTGGGAGGATGACGGACGCCCCTGTTTCGGGATGCATATCGTTGCGGTGGACGCACCATTTTCGATCACAACGCGTCTTGAGCTGCGGGATACAGCACCAGCGGGGCTAGTCCTGGCAAGGATGGTCGATCCAGTTTCCGAAATCGAATTGCCGCATCCCGCTATCTCGGTGGACCAAGGGTTCGCGACCGTTCTTGCCGGGATTCGTGAAGTGAAACTCGGGTTTGCTCCGCAGGAACTTACAAGCGGCCGCACTGATGGATGGAGACTATCCGTCCATCCCGGACCATGCGGCGGCAAGCTCTTGGAAATGCCCGATCTCGGATACCTGAGTCAGGTGTGGGTAGGCGATGAATCCTCCGATTTCGCGGAAATCGAGCAAATTACGCCATATCTCCAAGGCGATGCTTCGGGGCAATGTTTCAGTACGATTTTCATCGATGCAACGCACCAAACTTGATGTATAGCGGGCCGGGTCTTTTTCCATAGCCGAAATGGGTAGTTGGGAGCATCGAGACTCGCTTCATCAAATTGATATCATCAGTCCTTTAGTGGTTCGAGTACCGTCCCACCTCCTATGAAAATTTCCCTTCTCCTCTGTCTCCTTGCCGCCGCACCATGCGTTAGCTTGGCCACGCCGCAGCCTGCCGCCACTTTTATATGGAGCGGAAGAACCTGGACGCACGGGCCATCAGCCTACGGAAAAGCCGCTGGCTTCCATGTCGCGGGCGAGATCCTCGTCGCGGCCGAGACAGCGACCGGCGAAGGCGGCATCCTCTGGCTTGATGGCGAACACACCGCCTTCACACTCACTGTGAAAGTCCTGGCCGAGCAACCTGCCGACGGCGGCATCTACGTCGGTGCCGACGAGCGCGGACGTGGCTATCAGGTCCGCATCGATCATTGGCAAGAGAAGGGCAACATCGGCGGAATCTATTGCGACGGCGTTCCGGGCGGCATCGTCGCCGATACCGGCTGCATCGCCGCACCTTGGCGGCCAGGCGTGTGGAACGAGCTCAAGATCACAGTCAGCCGCCCGCCCGCCCCCGCCGGAGCCACCTGCATCGAAGTCTGGGTCAACGGCACCCAAGTCACCACCTACGACACCCCGACCACCCCAGGTGCCCGTGTCGGTCTGCAGCTCCACAGCAATATCCAGCACGACCACCACACCCCGGGCAAAAAGATCACTTTCAAAAACTTCTCGCTCGTGGAGTCGGGCTGAGACTGTTCGCAGGCACGTTGCCCTTGGTCGACACTACCCGATATGGTGGCTCGGACCCACCCAAATGCCGGGATGACAAAAGTTCCAAGCCCCCGAACATTCGCTTCTGTCAGCTTGTGTTCGCAGTGATCCCCATCGTCCCTGCGGGCAAACCCATCCTCCATTAAAACCATGAAAAACCGTCGTCTATCCAGTCTTATTCTGGGCTCATCGCTCATCGTGTTTACCGCATCTACGCATGCTGCAGATATCGTAAAGGACAACAACACGAATGCACTTAACCTCGGGACCGCCTGGGTTGGTGGAACCGGTCCGTCCACATCCGATGTCGGTCTCTGGAACAACACCGTGAGCGCCACGAACGCAGCAGGCAGCCCGACCATCACAGCACTGGGTGCCGATCTTTCATGGCAGGGTATCCGCATCGCCAATGTCGGCGGCACCGCCAACACCAGTTCCACCACCACCGGTGTACAAATTACCAACGCCTCTTCCGCCAACACGCTCACCCTCGGCACCGCAGGCATCGACATGTCCGCAGCCACCCAAGCGTTACTGATCCAGTCCAAAATCACACTGTCAGGGAGCCAAAGCTGGAACGTAACCAACGCCAATACCAACGGCAATCCCTTCGGCACATCAGGCGGCGTCATCAACGCCGGACTTGGCGAGGATCTTGTGTTCGCCGCGCAAGCAAACACCACCCCCATGGACCTCGGCGGATTCACCCTCGGCACCTCCGGCACCGGAGTGATCGCAGTGACCAACGGCTACGCCATCAGCAACGGCACGCTCAATTTCGCCAACTCGAACACCTGGCTCCAGTCCGGCAGCTCGCGCCTGACCTCGCTCGCCAGCAACCTCACTGTCACCGTAGCCGCCAACTCGAACCTCCGCCTCCGCGCGAACTCGGGCGGCATCAATTCCGCCGCTCCGATCAGCGTCTCCGGCACCGGCTCGAAACTCCAGATGGAGATCAACAACAGTGGCGCTTCGATGATCCAGAGCGGCAACCTGACCTTCGGCAACGGCTCCACTCTCGAACATCTCGTCAACCAAAGCGGCGCGTTCACCGTTTCCTCCCCGACCATCTCGACCTCCGGCAGCATCACCTGGCTGGTCAATGGCTCCAACGCCGGCCACGCCCGCGGCATCGCCTTCTCTGGCGGTCTCACCGGCAACGGCACCATCGCCTATCGCAACACCGCCTCCGGCACCAATGGACAAGTCCGCCTCTCTGGCGACAACTCCCTCTTCACGGGATCGATCACCCTCGATGGATCCTCCGGAAACCGCAGCCTGCGCCTCACTTCCGGCAGCTCATCCGCCATCTGGGCCGTCAACGCCGCCAACATCCTTCAGGTTGACGGCGTCGCCGTGAACTTTGGCACCCTCAACGGCGCGGGCAGCGTCACCAACTCCCACGCCACCAACACCGCCGCCATCTCCGTCGGTGCGGGTGCCTTCAGCGGCGTGATCTCCAACGGCACTCCCGCCAATGGCATGGCACTCACCAAGACCGGTGCCGGGACCCTCGCCCTCACTGGCGCGAACTCCTATTCCGGCCCCACCGCCATCCAAGCTGGCACCCTTACCACCACCTCCGCCCAAACCGGTGCGGGTGCTGTGAATGTTGCGGACTCGGCCACTTTTGGGGTCACCCAGCTCAGCAACGGTGCCACCTTCAGCGCCACCACCCTCACAATGGGATCCACGGGTGGCTCCACACTCGAGCTTACTCCCGCCGCTGCACCGAGTTCGGCACTGATCACCGCCGGAACCTTCACGGTGAATGGCTCGACAACCTTGCGGGTGAAGGGATTGCCGGTTGCAGGCACGACACTTGTTTCCTACACCACGCTCAATGGCACTAGCGGTTTTGCCGGACTCAACCTTGCCATGCCATTCCGTATCAACGGAACCCTCGGCAATACCGGGTCTGCCATCACGCTGGCAACGGTTGAGGATGAAACGCCCAAGTGGCGCAATGGCGACGGTGTCTGGGACACCAACCCTACCGGAAACTGGAAAACCAGCACCACCTCCACCACCACCAACTACCTCGAAGGTGGAGTCGGCGCGACCGACTCGGTTATCTTCGATGACACCTCCAGCGGCAGCAGCCCGATCACGGTGACGCTCAATACCACGGTTTCTCCAGTCGCAATTACGGTGACCGGCACCAACGACTACATCATCAGCGGCTCCGGCACGATCTCAGGCACTGCGGGAATCATCAAAAACGGCAGTGCCGCTCTCACTCTCGCTACCAATAATACATTCAGCGGTGGTGTCCTGCTCAATCAAGGCACACTGAATGTGAACCATGCCAATGCCCTCGGCAGCGGTGTGCTGACGATTGCCGGTGGCACCACACTCGACAATACGAGCGGCTCCGCCATCGTCGCAACGAATTCCCAACTCTGGAATGGAGACTTCACTTTCACCGGCAGCAACGACCTTTCGCTCGGGGCGGCAGCCATGAGTGCGAGTCGCCAAATCGCCGTCAATGCCGGCACTCTTGGAGTCGCTGGCATCAGCGGCGCGGGTTTTGGTCTCACCAAAACAGGCGCAGGCACATTGGCAATCGGCTCAAGCACCTACACGGGTGCCACCATTGTCAACCAAGGCATCTTGAAGGCGACCAGCGGGACATCCTTTACTACTACTTCGTCCATCACACTGGCTGATACGGCTGGCGTGGCAGTTGACCTCAATGGCAACAGCCAGACCATCGGAACCATCACCGGCGGCGGCGCCACGGGTGGTGACATCCTCCTCAATGGAGCTGTTCTCACCTCCGGCACGGCAACTGACAATACCTTCGCAGGCGATCTCGTCGGCGCGGGTGGCCTGACAAAACAAGGCGCAGGCAGGCTGATTCTCTCCGGAGACAAGAGTGCTTACACCGGAGCCACCAATCTCACGGGCGGTACCTTGGACCTCGGTACCATTAACGGGTATTTTGGCCCAACGGCCATCGTGACCGCCACTCCGAGCGCTAGCGCAGCGAGCAACTCCATCATCGTCGGTGGCGGCTTGTTCGTCCAAGGCAACGGAACCCTCAACACCGGCATCTCTGGTGGTAGCGCGGGTTTCGGTGCCCGCGGCGGCAATCTCACCGTCAATGTCGGCGGTGCCGGAGCCATGATTGACAGAAACTCCGGTGGCTCAAATGGTTTAGGTCAAATGATTTTTGGCTCAGCCACCTCTGATAGCAAGGTGATCATCCAAAACGTCGTGGGCATCAATAACAACGGCGGAACCCGAGACATCACTGTCAATCCGGGCACAGGCACGGCCTCTGCGGAAATCGCCGGTGCCATCGTTCCCGGCACCGCTGGCGGTGTTTCCGGAATCGTCAAGCAAGGCACCGGAGAACTCATTCTGAGTGGCCTGAATACCTACATCGGAAACAACTTGGTCAATGCGGGTTCGCTCACGCTCGCCAATGGCGGTCAATTGATATTCAAGCCCACAACCAACAACACCAGCAACAAGATCTTCGACGCATCGCCTGTTCTGCTCCCCACTCCGGCATTGAATAGCGTTTCATTGAATGGCTCCTTTGCCATCGATCTCAGCACGGCTGCTGTGGCTTCAGGAAATACTTGGACACTTGTCGATAACGCATCCGTCAGTGCTGTCCATGGTGCGACCTTCAGCGTCTTTGGATTTGATGACAGTGACTTGGACAACGTCTGGACGATGGCGGATTCCTTCGCAAATCGCTGGAGCTATTCTGAAGCAACGGGTGTGCTCTCAGTGGTGCCCAGCGCCTACACGATCTGGATCACCGCAAGCGCGGTTCCCGCAAACCAACGGAGCCCTCTGAGTGATCCGGACAACGACGGATTGTCGAACCTTGAAGAATATGCTATTGCTGGATCGGATCCGGCTGTTGCAAATGGTTCACTGGGGACTTTTGCCACAGGAACCCTGAGCTTTGACAAGCGTCAGCCACTTGATGCCGATTTGACCTATGTGATCGAAGAATCCGATGACCTCGGCATTTCAGATCCATGGGCTGCCGTCACTCCCACCGTGAACAATAGCACCACCATATCGTATATACTTCCTACCACCGGTCAGAAGCTATTCACTCGGCTCAAAGTGACGCTTTCGGTTCCTTGATCTACCCGTGTGGCTATCGGGACCGTGCGGTTCGTTTGGTTCCGATACCCTCAGCTCCGGTGGTTGCTGGTGGGTGCTTGAGTCCGACGCGGGCACCCTCACGCTTGCTGGAGCACCCGCACTTACCGTCGCCAATACGGGTACCCGCACGGCCGTTTTTAAAGGCAGTGGAAACATTGATGTCACAGGCGTCGTCCAAGACGGGGTCGCGGGAGCCATCCTCCGCCTCCAGAAAGAGGGCAGCGGCACTGCTACCCTTTCCGCAGCGAATACATACACCAGTGACACCAACGTGGTGGACGGCTCCCTTGTGATCACTCAGGACGATGTCCTTGCTGATGCCTCCACGGTCACTCTGGCCTCGAATTCATCGCTCAACCTCACCCACAGCGGCACCGATCAGGTTGGAGCTCTCATCATCAGCAACAACACCCAGCCCGATGGATTTTATACATTTGGGACCGGCAAGTTAAGGGTCGGAAACCCGCCCGCCGGTTATGCGGACTGGGCCACCACCCATGCTCCTTCTGGAAATCCGAATGATGACTTCGATGGCGATGGCGTTTCCAATGCGGTCGAGTATGTGCTTGGCGGCACCAAGGACACTCAGGACATGAACAAACTCCCCACGCTCGCAACCAGTGGCGGCAATTTGGTGCTTACCTTTGTCAGGGACCAGTTGTCCATTGATGGCTCTACCACCGTGCAGATTCAGGTGGGCACGAACCTCATCGACTGGCCGCTTGGCTCGACTTATAACGTTCCGGATGCGGCCGCTACGGCGAGTCCTGGCGTTTCGGTCATCAAGGATTCGCCCACATCCGGCAAGGACACGGTGATTTTGAGTATCAGCCAGGCACCGGATTCGCAAAAGTTTGCCCGCCTCAAGGTCACAGCCGCCCCATGAGGCGGTTCCGCTCATCCCTCACCCTTCCCAGCCCGCGGGCTGGGGGAGTGCTTGGTGTTGGCAATGTCAGGATCTGGATTTTCCCTCGCATCGAGCCGGTTCCTCGCATAGCACAAGCCAGCAGGTGAGCAGAAGCATGAGTCTAACCAAGATGAACCAGTCGGGCCTCCGGCCCTTCCAGTGGCTGGTGATCGGGCTTCTCATGGCATTGGGGCTAAACTGTGTCCTGATGGCTGATGAACCGCGCGTCCTCACGATTGAGCAGATCATCGCGTTGCCGGATACTCCCAGTGTGAATGGCATGCCGGTCATCACGCGCGGACTACTCACCTATCATGAACCCGGACACCGCATGGCCTTCATCCAGGACGCCGATCGGGCGATGTATGTCCACGTGGCGGGAAACCAGGATGTGTCCCCAGGTGACTATGTCGAAGTTCGCGGATTCCTCGATCCGGGGCTCAATGGTAGAAATATCCGCGGGCGGAATTTCGATACGAGCCCGCTCATTCGTAAGATTTCCAAAGGCACCTTTCCTGAGCCGCTCCGCATTGATTCGCTGGCTGGAATCGAGAACCGGGAAGGTGCCCGTTGGACACGGTCCACTCTCCGGATCAAAGCCGTCACCATTGAAGGGGACCGGGCTAGACTCATCATTGACGACTATCCCCACGTTCCGGTTTTCGTGGCAGGCATCCCACGGCCATCGATGCTCCCCAACCATCTGACGGGCCTTGTGGTGGAGGCGGATGGAGTGATTGCCGATTCCCCTGTTTCCGAGAAACCCCTTGTGTTGCAACGTCAGGTCCTTTTGCCGGGACTGGAGTTCATCCATATCCCGCCCATCGAAATCGAAAAGCTCTTCAACCTGCCGGAGTCCAATCTCTCGGATCTCCGCTGGCTTCAGGAACGCGAAGGCCCGGACATCCGGGCAAGGATTCTTGGAACGATCACATGGGTAAAGCCGGGTGAGGGATTTTTCATCCAGCGGGGCAACATGGGCGCATGGGTGCAATCCACATCGCCCGAGGTCCCCGAGTTGGGTCAGCTTGTCGAGTGCTCCGGTCGCCCCTCTTCATACAATGGTTCCGGAATCCTGAATGCGGCACTCTGGCGGGAAGCAGCGTCAGAAGTGGAAATCGATTCTGTCGAAGCATCCACACCCGGCGAACCCAAGGCAGATACTTCCCAAGGCCGGCTTACCCGGGTCGATGGCATCCTTGTGGAAATGTTTCGCAGTCCATCCGAGGACCTCGCGATTCTTCAAATGGGCTCCGATCTGGTGTTTTCCCATCTTTCCATCTCAGCGGGCTCCGGCCGTCTTCCCCCCCTTGAAAAGGGGTCCAGGATTGCCCTCTCTGGTGTGTTTCTGAATCGTCCTTCTCCGGCCCTCTCTGCCGCAGAGACTCAGGGATCCTATCATCTTCTCGTTCGCACCGCGGGAGACCTGCAGGTTTTGTCAGCTCCGCCATTCTGGAACACACGACGCCTCGTCATCCTGCTCGCCGCTCTTGTCACTACTGCTCTGCTGGCTGGCATCTGGGTCCTCGCTCTCCGCCGCAAGGTCCGCAAACAGGAAATCCTTATCCGCAATACCATCGCCAAACAAGTGGTGGAAGAAGAGCGGGTCCGGATCGCGCGTGAATGGCATGACAGTTTCGAACAACACTTCGCCGGGCTCACCATGCTTCTGGATGCAACCGCCGCCGTCGTCCCCTCTGGGTCGCAGGCATCCGGAATGCTCGAAAGGGCAGCGCGAATGGCCGATCACAGCCGTGCGGAAGCGCGACACGCCATTTGGGATCTGCGCGCCTCAGCCATCAAGAGTCATGTCCCATTCGCGACAGAACTCGAGGAAACCCTTCTCCATTCATGGCCCGAAGATGCGACATGCCGCCTGCAAATCGAATGTCGGGAACGATCCGAAATCCTTCCCCGTTCGCACACGCTTCATCTCCTGCGCATCGCCCAGGAGGCGGTGACCAACGCGATCAAACATTCCCGATGTTCCAACATCCGCGTCGTCTGGGACTCCAAGGGATCTCAACTCGAACTTGCCATCACGGATGATGGCATGGGACTCTCCGCCGGGACTCATGACCTCGCCTCCCAGCAAGGTCACTTCGGACTCCTCGGCATGCGCGAACGGGCGCTGAGAATCCACGGCACCCTTGAAATCCTTTCCCCGCCTCATGATAACATCTCGGGCACCTGCGTTCGAATCTCCATCACCCAACCATCCCGCGAATCATGAAAGCCATTCGTATTCTGCTTGTTGACGACCACTACGTCGTGCGTGTCGGCCTTGCCGCTTCTTTGAATCTCGAACCTTCCATCGAAGTGGTCGCCGAGGCTGAGTGTGGTGCGGAAGTGCTGCCACTTTATGAGAAGCACCAGCCGGATATCGTCATCATGGATTGGCGGCTGCCGGATGCAACTGGGGGGGAAATCATTCGTCAACTCCGGGAAAAACATCCAGGTGCCAAGGTTCTCGTCCTGTCTGCCTTCGATTCCGAAGAGACAGTCTTCCAAGCCGTCCACGCCGGAGCTGTCGGCTACCTTCCCAAATCCTCCCGCCGCCCGGAACTCATCGAGTCCATCATGTCCGCCAGCAGGGGAGAGGCTGCCTTCCCGCCCGCCATCGCCGCCAAACTCACCGACCGCCTCCGCCGTCCCGAACTCACGCCCCGCGAGATCGAAGTGGTCACCGAACTCGTCCGTGGCAATTCCAACAAGGAAATCGCCACCCATCTCGATATCAGCGACAACACCGTGAAACTGCACATCACCCACATCATGCAGAAACTCGGTGCCAAGGATCGCACCCATGCAGCCAGCATCGCGCTGCAACGTGGCATTGTGGACCGCTAGGATCCTTCGAGGTTGGAGTCCGATGGTGTGATTCAGGTGAACATCACCATTTGTGGTTAGCCCGAATGGCATGGCGCTTCGTCCGCTTTTTCCTACCCCGGAGCAGGACGAAGTGTGACCTTGTCCGACGTGGTATGCATGATTGTTGAACCGGGTTTCATCACCCATTCCGGTAGTTTGCAATTAGCCGCAATGCCGGAGTGACGAGATTCCGTTCATTCTCATGATGCATCCCATCAAAGTTGGAAACTCCCATCTTTGATCGAACCCAAACCCACTTGCAGAAAATTCCCATGAAAAATCCACCTCGAGCCCCTTTGTCCAGGGGCATCCTATTAGCCCTCGCCCTCGCCCTCCCGGCGTCGGCCGCCCGCCTCGCCTACGAGGGATTCGAGTACACGGAAGCAGACGGAACCGCGCTCTCCTCGCTTGCCACTCCGGGTGGCACGGGATGGGACGGCAACTACGGCTCGAACCTTACCAGCACGACCACCTCGGTAAACCTCAGGCCAGGGTTGACCTACACGGGTTTTGCCTCCGCTCCATCCAGCAAGTCCATGCGCTTCGGATCGAGCAACACAATCTATCGCCCCTGGTCCGGTTCCTACGCCACGCCAGATACGGTCGCGGATGGAACCTATTGGTATTCTTTTATCTTCAGGCCGACAGCAGGCAGCCGCGGCGGCACCTTGTGCCCATTCGGACGGCCTTCTGATCCACAAAACGGATTTGGCATGCGCATGGATCGCGGCAGTGATGTCGGAGGCAATGCGGTCGACATTCGCTTCCAATCCTGGGGTAACAACGGGGGGGGGGGCACGCTTACGATTGCCAACGGATACGACAAAAACTACTTCATTCTTGGCAAAGCCGTATTCAACTCCAGTGGAAACTCCACCAACACTCTGTGGATCTATACAGATCCAGCTGCCATTCCGACTGTTGCTCCGACAAGCGGTGGAATCGTTCACACGATTGCTTTCAATGCCGTGCAGAACAGCTCGACTCCTGGAACTTCCTCATTCCGTACAGCCATGACAGGTCGTGCCTTCTCTACGTCAGGAATTGCTCTCGACTATGATGAATTTCGTGTCGGCCACAATTTCGCTGATGTGTTCCCCTCTGCCGGACCTGAATTCGCAATGGATCCGCTCACAGCCGTCCAGAATCAAACGCTTACCTTCAACTGGCAGGGGCTTCCTGGTGGCAGCAATCCCACGTTGAATGGCAATCCCGTGACGATTGACGGTTTCGGTGTCGGTTCGACCACCCTTCCAGCACCTGCTACGAACACCACTTACACCCTCGCTTGGACCGGTGCCGGCAGCCCGCTCACCCAGAACTTCACCGCCATCGCTCCCTTCCTGAATATCTCCCCATCAACTGGCTATCTGGGTGATACCTTGACACTCAATTGGCGTATCCCTGCCGGATCGACGGGCATTACACTTTCTCCCAACGATGAAGGTTTGGACCTTGATTCATTGACTATTTCTGCCAACGGCATCGGCACCGCCCAGATTCCGGCTCCCACAGCATCCACCACTTATACGATCAACTGGACTGGCGGTGGCGCTGGGGTTTCCCGGGCATTTACCCTGAATCCCTCGTTCCTGAACGTTTCCGACTATGCTGTCGCCGGTGTCAGCCCTGTTTCGATGACCTGGCGCATTCCACCCACGTGGGATGAGAATACGAGTAACAATACGGTCGAACTCCAGTATGGCACTCCTGCCGATTTCACCAACGTTCCTCCGACCTATTCCACTCAGGACCTGACGCTCAATACGAATGCAAACACCGGTGCTGGCAGTTTCCCTCAAACCTCGCTTGGCGATGGTAGCATCATCCCTTCGACGGGCCAGACTCAGTTCCGAATCGCTTATCATGTCGGTGATGCTGTCCAGTATGTGACTGACACGGTCGAAATCCAGCCCGAGATCCTCACCGGGATCTCCTTCTCGGGAAGCCTCCAAACCGATCCGCAGTTCTTCCCCGTTGTAAACATTGCTCCCATGAATAACGGGGTGAAAGCCTACAGCGACCGGGATCACATTTGGGCGCAGGTCCCGTCGATTCTCCAAGGTGCTCAATTCGTGAAACTTGCCCAGAATGACAAAGCGGCTCCAGAATTCAGTATCTCATTTACGGCTGCCACGGATGCCACCTTCTTCCTGTTGCTTGACAACAGGATCGGTGACAACGCCGGAGGCACCACACCTGCCACTGGCACGGACAGCCCGCCTAGGCTGCCCAACTCCGCCAATTCGATGGCATGGGTAATCAACTCCGGATTCGTGGACTCCGGCTTGGACATCGGTCTCGACGAGGGAGCGAATACCACCATTGATCAAAGCTACAGCGTTTACTTCCGCCAGGTCAGTGCGGGCCAAACCTTCGAGTTCTTTCAACAGAACGACACATCGACCGGCGGCCCCGGGGCGCGCAACATGTATGGCATCGCCGCCGTCAGCCCGCAGATCGTCCCCGTCGCGTTTGTTGCCAATCCCGGCACGATCAACGAAGGCCAAAGCACCACGCTCCAATGGACCGTGCCCGTCGGAGCCACCGCCAGCATCGATCAAAACGTTGGCGCAGTTCAGGTGGATGGTGTCGGTGTCGGAAGTGTCCCGGTAAGTCCAACGACAACCACGACCTACACCCTCACCTATGTTCTGGGTGCCAATTCGCCAGTCAGTCTTGCACCCGTCACAGTGACGGTGATTCCTGCCCCGGTCTCAGGCTTTGGAACTTTCATCACCGGAAACTTCGGCGGAAACACGGTCCCGTCCGGTCAGCAAGGTCCAACTGACGATCCCGATGGCGATGGCATCGACAACCTTGTCGAATACGCGATCGCTGGTGGTGACCCGACCCGCAGCACGGTTTCCCCAGCTGTGATCAGCGGCACCCTGGTCACCTTCAACAAGAATACCAGTGCAACCGGAATCACCTATGCCTTGGAGAAATCCAGCACACTCGGCAATGATTGGGTTCCCGCGACACCGACCACGAACGATGCCAACGTCATCACCTACACGCTGGCCCCTCCGACTCCGTCGAAGGACTTCGTCCGCCTCAAAGTGACGCAGCCCTGATCGAATCCTTCCATCCTTGGCTTTGCAGGTCAGGGATGGATTTCAACTCTCACGATTCCAGCGGGGCACCTGTCCCGCTGGAATTTTTTTGGACCACGTACTTCTTTCACTCCCTCCACTCCATCCTCACTCATCCTTCGTGCTTCATGAAACGGTCGGCTTTATACAAACAAATCATCATCGCAGCCATTCTCCTGTCGGGTGGTTTGATAAACGCCGCCCCACTCGGTAATTACAGTTCGCACTCCATCCTCACCACACCGGCCGCCATCGAGATTACCGACAACTCCGGCAAGCTCCTCCGCCTCCGCGCTTATGGCGATGACATGGTCCGCGTCCAAGCCAGCGACGATGCGACCTTCTTTTCGGATGATCATTACCAAATGGTCGAGCATCACAACCATGGCGGCTCGCTTACAATCCTCAGTGATGACGCCACATCACTGGTCATCGCCAGCGGCGACATCCGTGTCACGGTTACCAAAAATCCGCTGCGGCTGAGCTTCGCCGATGCGGGTGGAAATACGATTCTCTCCGACTCTTCGGGCATTGATCTCGATCCGGCCGTCCTTAGTTATAATTTCGCACCGGACAATGCGGAAAAGTTCATCGGCTATGGCCAGAAACGCCTCGCCCTCCAGGACACTTTCCAACTCGCCGGCCGCACCGAGCGCCGCAACTACAATGAAAACGGCTTCCCGGGACGTGGCTCACAGGGAGTGGTCATCGTGCCGTTTTATATGTCTTCCAAAGGTTACGGTTTCTTCGCCAACTCCACTTATCCCAACGAAGGGCGCTTCAATGTCGCGGGCGACTACAGCTTCCGCCTCGAGACCGCCGGCGAAGCGGCAGAGGCCGACTACTTCTTCATCCTCGGCCCCGCTCCCGCCGACATCCTCGAAGCCTACACACGCCTCACCGGCCGTCCTCGCATGCTGGGGAAATCCTATTTCGGCATCCATCTTTCGGACAACGATCCGCAAATTCCCGGCCTTCCCAACATCAACCAGCAATGGTGGGAAACCATGACCACCAACCATCACAACGCCGGCCTGCCACTCGATCACATGGTCTTCGATAACGACTGGCGCGCCGCTAGCCCGCTGCCCGGCGGCGTGGTCGGCCAATGGGGCGGTTCGCAGTTTGCCTTCGAGCCCACGCGCTACCCGGACCCCGCCAGCTTCCGGCAATCCTACGATGCCAAAGGCCTTACTCTCACGCTCGATCTCAATCTCAACAACTGCAACGACAGCGAAGGTTGGCACCCATCCTTCAATCTCGATCCCACCATCACCACCAACCATGGAAACTCGGAGCCCGATTACTGGAATCCGGCCACGCGTAACTGGTTCTGGAACCTCATGTGGAACAAGGCCTTCAACCCCGCCCTCGGCTATCCGGGAGACGCAATCTGGCTGGATGAATCGGATGGCGTCGGCCGACCTAACAGTCATATCGTCTCCAATGGCCGCACCTGGCGGGAGATGAAAAATTATTACTTCTTCCAAACCGCCTACGCCGCCGTGGCGGAGGGCTGGGACAATGTCGAAGGCGGAGCCACACCCGGCATCGGCGAGGCGAAACGACCGCACGTCTGGATCCGCGGAGCGACCTCGGGCATGCAGCGCTACGCCACGCACTGGACCGGTGATATCGATTTTACCGAGGATTTCTATCGCGGCAATCTCGTCGGCATGCAGGCATCCGGTCTCTCCGGTTTTCCGTTCTACAACCACGACGCTGGTGGCTTCGGCACCAACTCCAGCAACCCGGATCCCGCCGCCCAACTCCAAGGACCCAACGACACCTATTACATCGAATGGGGCATGGGCGTTGGCAGCTTCAGCCCGATCTGGCGGCCCCACGGCTATGGCAACCCGCGCTGGCCACTCAATCGCAACACCGCCAGCCAGGATGCCTTCCGCCTTTATGGCACGATGAGATATGAAATGATGCCCTACATCTACGGCATCGCCCATGAAGCACACGAGACCGGTATGCCGATGGCCCGCGCCATGGCCCTCGTCTATCCGGATCAACCCGCCGCATGGCTCCCTGCCCAGGAATTCCAATACCACTGGGGCGATTCCTTCCTCGTCGTCCCTCCGCTCAATCTCGACGGCGTTTCCGAGTCCCGCACTGCCTGGCTGCCACCCGCCACGGCATGGTATGACTATTGGACGGACAGCACGGTCAATGTCCCCACCACCGGCGGCTTCCATACCTTCAATACCGTTCCGGGAAAACTCCCGCTCTTCGTCATGGCCGGCTCGATCATCCCGCGACGCGATTTCGCTGTGAGCACAAAGTTTCTATCAGATGCCAAACTCACCCTCGATGTCTATGCAGGTGCCGCGGGAACTTATGTGCTCATCGAGGACGATGGTGTGACCGAGCGCTTCCGCACGCAAAACGAGAAACGCAGCACCGCTTTCAGCTACTCGGAACCGGCAGGAAAACCGACCTTGAATGTCGCCGCCGCCATCGGCACCTATCAGGGAGCATCTGCCGACCGCACGACGGTTCTCCGTCTCCGCGGTCTGGACGTCAAACCCGACGAGGTCCTCGTGGATGGCATATCCTACGCCATCCTCCCCGCACCGCTTCCCGCCGGCAACGTCAGCGCTGCTGCGTGGGATGTTTCTAACAAACAACTGCTCGTCCGCATGAGCAAGCGTCCGGCGACCTCCACCGCCAGCGTCGTCGTCACTCCTGGCACGCCGATTGTCAGTGGAGCTAACCTTGCCGACGAGCCATTTGACTACCCCGAACCTGTTGGCACTGCACCCACCGGCCTGAATGGCGGCACAGGTTGGGACGAAGCCTACCCGGCTCCCAACAACGCCAATGTAAAACTCGCTGCCGGACTCACCTATCCCGGACTCACCACCGCAGGCAAGTCGCTCGAATTCGGCGCCAATGGCGACCTCCGCTCCGGCCGCGATTGGGCGGATTCCTCGGCACCACCCGCCAATGGCACCTACTGGTATTCCTTCCTCGTCAAACCCTCCACAGGCGGTCGCGGCACCTTCATTCCCTTCAGATCCACCGCCTCCATCGATGGCCAGAACGGCTTTGGCATCCGCATCGACAACAATGCCGGATCACCCCAATTCAAGGCATGGAACCCGGCCCAGGCCGCCGGCACGAATCTCGACTTTGCAGGTGGCTATGGCGAAACTTATTTCGTTCTCGGCAAAGTGGCCATTAACTCGACCAATACCTCCACCAACACCATCTGGGTCTATCAGAATCCGCAACCCATTCCTTCAGCCGAGCCGACCAGCGGTGGATCCACCGCCAATGCCACATGGATCGGCAACGCCGAAACTCTCCGCAGCACCCTCAGTGGCCGGGCGTTCTCTAACAACACCTCGCTCATCTACGACGAAGTCCGGGTTTCCGACAGCTTCGCAGGGCTCTTCGGGATTGTTCCCGATGACACGACCCCCACCTTCACGCTCACCCCGGCCACTGCCGCCGCCGGACAATCACTGCAACTTGCATGGACCAACATCCCCGCCGGAGCATCGGTTAATGGCAGTCCGGTGAGTGAAGGCGACGGCTCGACGACTCTAACAGCGCCGCTTGCCGATGAGATTTACACCCTCGCCTGGGCCACGCCACCGCTCGGCACGCTCACCCGGCAGTTCACGGTCATTCCGCCCACCTTCACGCTCAGCTCCAACACCGGCTACGAGGGCGATCCGCTCACGCTCAGTTGGCAAGTGCCCGTAGGCTGCACTGCCATCACCCTCCATCCGGGAAACATTGACCTTCTTCCTGACACTGACCCTGCTTCCGGCATCGGCTCGCGGATCATCGAAGCTCCGGCTGGACCGGCGACGGAGTTTGTTGTCACTTATATCTATCAGGGAAATCCTTCCAATCTCACCCAATCCTTCACCACCCAGCCGAACTTCCTCAATGCCTCCGCCAGCCACGCCGTGCAAGGGCAGTCGCCGGTTTCATTCTCCTGGAAGATCCCCGGCACCTGGAATGAAAACCTAAACCTGGGCGACAACGCCGTTTTCCTCCGCTACGGACCTCCCTCCAGTTTCTCCGGCGGACCCGCGCCAGCCGAGATCAATGTCACGGCAAAAACCAACACCTCCGGCTTCAACTCCTCCGCCGAAGTGATCATCCCGCAAGCTGGCCAAACCGAATTTCGTCTTTATTACAAAACCGGTGGCTCTGAGCACTTCGTCGCCACCAGCATCATCGTTGGACCGCCGATCTTCAGCTTCAACGTGATCAGCGCCACGGGTGCTGGCACCAGCTTCAGCCCGTCCACCCTCCAGAACGGCGTTGTCGCTTATGCCGACCGCTCCCACGTTTGGTCCGCTGTGCCGCCGCAGTTCCGGGGTGCTCAGTTCATTCGCATGCGCCAAGGCGACAAGGAAAATGCCTCGCTCGCCGTACAGGTCACCGCCTCGCAGGATCTCACGCTGCTCCTGCTCATCGACAACCGCATCGGCGATGGCAACGGCAGCGGGATCGACTCCAGCCCGCCCGATTTCGGCGCCGGCAAGATGGCTTGGGTGCGCGCCTCCGGTTTCGTCGATTCCGGCATCGACGTCGGTATCGATGAAAGCCCGGTTCCCGGTTTCACCGAGGTCAACTCCAGCACCAGCGTCTATCTGAAACACCTCGCTTCCGGCCAGTCCTTCACCTTTCTCGAACAGAACGACGGCCCCAGTCGCAGCATCTATACCATCGCCGCTCTCGCGCCACAGACTTGGCCCTTCACCTTCGCAGCAAGCCCCACGACCATCGATCAAGGTCAGTCCAGCACCTTGCAATGGAAGGTGCCCGTCGGCTCCGCTATCAGCATCGATCCCCCTGTCGATGGTCTTACAGGTCTCACCAACCCCATCACCGGCGTGGGCTCGGTTTCCATCACCCCAACCGCCACCACCATTTATACGCTCAGCTATGATCCTCCCGGCGAGGCACCACTTGCCAACCTACCGCCGGTAGCGGTCACGGTGAACGTCACCGCCACGCCCTTTCAAATATGGATATCTAACAATTTCCCGTCCCTCACAGGAAACGACGCGCTACCCGCTTCCGATCCCGATGGCGATGGACTCAACAACCTCGGCGAGTTCGCCTTCGGGAGCGATCCCACCAGCGGCGCGAGTGACGGACGCCTCATTGGCAAGTTTGCCAGCGTCAACGGCAGCCGAGTCTTCACCATCACCCTGCCTGCGCGCAACGGAACCCTCTTCACCAACGGCACACCCGCAACCTCAGCGGCCATCGATGGCATCATCTATCAAGTCCAATCCGGCACCGGTCTTGATGCATGGACCCTCCCCGTCGAAACCATCACCGGCCCCGACGCCACCACCATCCAATCCACCCTGCCGCCACTTCCGCCCGGCTACACCTATCACAGCTTCCGCCTTCATGTTCCAACAAGCGCCCACCGCGCATTTGCCCGCGCTTGCATTATTCGCTCGGTGGATTGACCTGCTGGCTTCCTTATTGACTCCGATCGTCGGGGCCCGATCCAGATTGATTATGTCTACCTTTCGCAACTGAGGCCGTGAAGTGAACAATCAACGCGTTTAGGGGGTTACCTACCCATTCTGGTAGATGTGAATAGCCAATATGCCGGAGTGACAGTAGAGCGGCGATTCCATTTTCTTCATCCCAAGACGCGTCTCGTGTCTGAAATTGTTTTCAAAACCCCAAAACCCCCGATCAAATGAAACCACGCAGAGTTCTGTCGTTTGCTGCCTTCATCACTTGTGTATTCGCAGCTCCCACACAAGGCGCCGATGTCATTAAGGCCAGCAACACCAATGCCCTTAATCTCGGCACGAGTTGGTCCGGTGGCAACGCTCCCGGATCCGGCGACGTCGCCGTATGGAACAACACCATCACCGCAGGCAATAGCTCGGCCCTCTCCGCCGATGTGGTGTGGGGCGGAATCAAGGTTTCTAACGTGGGTGGCACCCAAAACAATGGCAGCGCAACCAACTCCGTCCAAATCACCGGGTCTGGCAGCCAGATTACTTTAGGCACCTCTGGCATCGATATGTCCGCAGCCACCCAGGCGATGCAAATCCAGTCCAAGATCCTGCTTGGCGGTAACCAGACTTGGGCCGTTGCGAACGCCAACACCAACGGCAATCCCTTCACTACCATCAACGCCGGAGTCAGCGAGGATCTATTGTTTGCTGCGCAGACAGCCTCCACTGCTATGAACCTCGGCGGCTTCACCCTTGGCACCAGCGGTGCGGGAACCATCGTCATTACCAACGGCTACACGCTGAGCAACGGCACTATCAACTTCGGTAACACCAATACCTGGATCCAATCCGGCTCCAGCCGCGCCACGACTCTCCTCAACACCCTGGCTGTCAATGTAGGAACCAATTCAAATCTCCGCCTCCGCGCAAACTCCGGCGGCCTCTCATCGGCATCTGCCATCGGTGTTTCGGGAACTGGAGCAAAGCTTCAGTTAGAGATCAACAATAGCGGGGTCACCATGGCGCAGTCTGGTGCATTGACGTTTGGCACGGGAACCACTTTTGAAAACATCCTGAGCTCGAATGGTGCGATGACGATCGGTGCTATTTCCGCCACCGGTAACGTTGCTTGGAATGTCAATGGTGGAGCTGCTGCGATGACCAACGGAGTGGCCGTTTCCGGAGCCCTGACCGGCAGCGGAACGATCACCTACGCTAACACCTCCACCAACAACCAGGTCCGCCTGTCTGGCGATAATTCCGGGTTCACCGGCACGATGAATATCAACGGTGGTTCAGGAAACCGCAGCCTGCGTCTTACCAGCGCCGCGGCTGGCTCATCTTCCGCCACTTGGACACCCGCAGCCGGAAACATACTCGAAGTGGACGGCGTCGCCGTCAACCTCGGTACCCTCAACGGCGCGGGAACCGTGACCAACTCCCACGCCACCAGCGCGGCGGGCATCACCGTCGGCGCGGGATCCTTCTCCGGTGCCATCACCAACGGCACTCCCGTGAATGGGATGGCCCTCACCAAAACGGGGTCGGGGACTTTGACGCTCAGCGGTGCGAACAGCTACAGCGGCCTGACCAACATCCAAGGCGGAACGCTTGCCACCACCACCGCCCATACCGGCGGTGGCGCGGTAACGGTGGGCGACACGGCCATCTTCTCGGTCAGCCAATTGTCCGCCGGAGTCAGCTTCAACACCTCGAACCTCACGCTCGGCAGCGCTGGTGGATCCACCCTCACCCTCATTCCTGCGGCCTCGCCCACCGCCGCACTTGTCACGGCCACATCGTTCACCGTGAATGGGTCCAACACGATCCGTGTGACCGGCATTCCGGTCAGCGGTACGAAACTCGTGGACTACAGCGGTAGCATCGGCGGCAGCGGCTTCGCGGGTCTCAGTCTTGCGCTCCCCTTTCGCATTTCGGGGACACTGGACAACAATACCGTCAATACCAGCGTGGACCTCATTGATGTCCAGATTGAAACACCCAAGTGGTCAGGTGCTGTCAACAGCACCTGGGACATCACCAGCGATTCCACCGGCAACAGCGGAGCCACTGCGAACTGGCTGACTTCCGCTTCCCTTGGTTCGACCCGTTACGTCGAAGCCGGGGCGGGCCAGATCGATTCGGTCATCTTCGACGACAGCGCGTCCGGTTCCACCAACGTCAGCCTGAATACAAGCGTCACTCCCGTTTCCGTCACGGTCAACAACAGCTCACAGAGTTATAGCATAACTGGCACGGGTGCAATCAATGGCAGCGGAGGCATCAGCAAGAGCGGAACGGCTTCCCTCACCCTTGCGACCGCCAACGGATTCAGCGGTGGCGTGCAGTTGAATGGTGGCACGCTCAACGTGAACCACAACACTGCCCTTGGCACCGGAACCCTCACCATTGCCGGGGGGACGCTTGATAACACCAGCGGCTCTGCCAGGACGGCTTCGAATGCCCAGAGTTGGAATGGCGATTTCACTTTCACCGGCACCAACGATCTGACCCTTGGCTCTGCGACGATGAATGCCAGCCGCCAGGTCACCGTCAGCGCTGGCACGCTCACCGTTGGTGGAATCTCAGGCTCCGGCTTCGGCCTCACCAAAGCAGGTGCGGGAACCCTCGCCGTGGGTGCCAGCAGTTACTCCGGTGCCACTGTGGTCAACGGAGGCACGCTCAAGGCTACCAGCGCCACCTCATTCAACGCCACTTCCTCCATCACACTCGCCAACTCTGCCGGTGTGGCGCTGGACCTCAACGGTATCAACCAGACCATCTCCACCATCATCGGCGGCGGTGCCGCAGGCGGTGCCCTCCTTCTCAATGGAGCGGTACTCACCACCGGTACCGCCTCCAACAACACTTTCGCTGGCGACCTTGTCGGCACGGGGGGGCTGACCAAACAGGGCTCCGGCATTCTCACCCTCAGCGGCGAAAAGAGCGGCTACACCGGAACCACCAATGTCACCGGAGGCACTCTCGACCTGGACACGATCAACGGGAGTTTCGGTGCGGCAGTCACCGTGACCGTGGGAGCCGCCAACAACTCGATCATCGTCGGCAGCGGATTGTTCGTCCAAGGCAACGGAACCCTCAATACCGGCATTTCTGGCGGAGGCGCAGGTTTCGGTGCTCGTGGAGGCAATCTCACCGTCAACGTCGGCGGTGCCGGGGCCATGATCAATCGGAACTCTGCCGGCAATGCAGGCTTGGGCCAAATGATTTTCGGATCCGCCACATCCGACAGCAGGGTGATCGTCCAGAACGAGATTGGCATCAATAACAACGGAGGTACTCGCGACATCACCGTAAACATTGGCACGGGAACGGCCTCGGCGGAAATCGCCGGCGTGATCTCCGCAGGCACTGCTGGGGGTATCTCCGGCATCGTGAAACTCGGCGCGGGCGACCTCATCCTCAGCAGCGCCAACACTTACCTCGGCACCACCACCATCAGCGCCGGTCGCATCGTCCTCGGCCACGCCCAGGCCCTGCAGTTCAGCGCCTTGAATACCGCCAGTGCCGGCAAGGTCACGGCCACCGGATTCGCCACACCTACTCTTGGCGGTCTTACTGGCTCGACGGATCTCTCCACCGTCATCAATACCGGCTACTCCGGCATCACCACCCTTACCTTGAATCCCCAAGGCTCGCAGTCACAGAGCTACTCCGGCATCATTGCCAATGGGGCCTCTGGTATGAATTTGGTGAAATCCGGCACCGGAACCCAGACGCTCAACGGCGTGAACACCTACACCGGATCCACCACGGTGGCTGCCGGAATTCTAGCCTTGGGGCTCAATGGCACGATCAGCAGTGACTTGGAGTTGGGCACTGCAACCCCTTCGGTAGGCACTTTGGATATCACTGCGAAGGCTTCGTTCTCCCAAGTGGATGTGAGCGGTAATGGAACACTCAACATCGGTGCGGGCAAGGACGTGACCGTGACGGGATCCCTTGCGCCGGGATTCAGCCCTGGCACCCTCAATGTCACTGGCAATCTGGTTCTGACCGCTTCCACAAGCACTTCCATTGAGTTGGCCGGAAACGGTGGCGTCGAAGGGGTGGATTCGGATGATATCAATGTCTCTGGCACGCTCATCTTTGATGGCACTCTCTCGATCCTAAGTTATGGGGGATATGATCTCACTCAGAATGCCACCTACAATCTTTTCGATGCCGCATCGTTCAGTGGAGATTTCGATGGCGTCACCGTCGGTGGAAATGCGCTGGGCTTCAATGCCGATCTCTGGAGCGGTACCTTTGGTGCCACCACCTATAGTTTTTCCGAAGCGACCGGCGTCTTGACCGTGATTCCTGAACCAAGTGCTGCCTTGTTGGGTGGTTTGGGAATGCTCGTGCTTCTGCGCCGCCGCCGTGGCGATGGATGAATTTCCGGGAGATATTGGGTTTCGCCCGGAATCCCAGGGCTGCCGATCAATGGGTTCGGCAGCCCTTTTTCATTTTTGTAATCATGGTCCTTGCGCGGGGCTCAAAGTGCTGCGGATGAAGGCGGAAAGGTGATCGCAAACTCACCACCGACATCGCCCCTCGCCATGTCATTTCAAGAACTTTCCTCTGACTGAAAAACTGAAAAGGCGTCAGATATCATTCCCGATCTCGCATGCCTTGTTCTGCCTCTGTTAGTTCGCGGATCCAGTGAGACTCAATGCACTCCATCGTGAACGGGCGGCGTAGAACCACGCAATGACAGTTGTTAGGACCGCCAGCCCAAGCGGCGGTATCGTGAGTAGAAAGAGTCCGGCCAACGCTGCGAGAATCATTAGCACAGCACCTAAACCAAGGAGGATCCTGCTCGGTGTCCACAGCACCAAGATGGGAATAAGGCAAATCAGGGAGAGAGCGACATCCAATCGAACCCGATTCCAGTTGGTAGTTGCGGCACTGTGAGGATCACCCGAACCACTCGGACCGAATCCCGTCATGACGCCACCGTTGAGACTGAGGAGCCAATAAAGAGCCAGCCAGCCGACTAGAATCAGTGATGCGACGACTTGGCTTGTCTTGATTTCTTGCAGAAGGTTGTAGGAATGGCGCGCTGGTGGAAAGCCCGAGTTTAATCAGTCGGATTCCTCGGCGTCGCTATCTCCGCCTTGTTCGCTTTCTGTTTATTCTGCGTTGGGATCTGGATCATGCCCACTAAGCGTGTTGAAATAGATTAAATTGCCGTCTGGATCTGTGAGAGTAAATCCGGTCGAACCATCAACTTCCGATTCAGGTTCAGGTATGTCTGCTAAGCCATTTGAGCGAAGGTAGTCAGCAACATCGTGCAAATCCGCGCCTCGGAAATTCAGCATATTCGGTTCATCGTGGCTGTACAGGCCAATCCGGGTTTGGTCTTTGGCTAAGATGGCGTATCCACGTTCAGGCTCCCCACCAACGACTATGAAACCGAGACCTTTGTAGAAAGCTAGCGAACGATCAATGTCCTTGATTGAGAGGCAAATGTCTAAATGTCCTAGGTGCATTGTATTGAGGTATTTCTTTGGCGAAGTATAGGCCATCTACGGCAGGGATGGAAGCCCGATTTCAAATTGAGACGCTACCTGCCGTTGGATGCGCCGGCGTGTTCGGTTTCTAGCATTATCTGACTAGATGCCACTGAGTATATGCCGTCTCCTCTCTTCATACTAGGCTACGGAAATCAGATTCTGGGAGCGAAGGCTGTCAATCTCTGCCAGTCGATCTTGGGTGCTCCTGAGAACCTGCGGTGGTGGAGTCAGTTGAGGTGGCTTGCTACGAGAGGAGAAATACCACACGAGAGCGACTACGATGCCTACCGGGATGGCAAGCATGATCAGCACCACAAAAATCATGATTAGCTCCGGCATTCCTATTGGTCCCATATTGTTTCTGGTATTAGTTTCTTATTTTCCACCGAACAGTGGTATTCGTAGAACCCTCCAAGATAGCATTTCGCGGAGGTGCATCGTGGGGAGGATGGCTGGGAGGCTTGATTTTACAAGGTTTTTTCCGGGGCTGGGTGCGCATGTCGGCCCGGGGTGGGCTGGGGCCTGGCAGGGTGAGCTTGGCGACTTCCAAAGACTTTCCCAAAAATCAGCGGAACTCAAAGAACAAGAGTTCAGAAAGCAGCTAAAACCCATGCGCATCAAGAAAGATCATTGGCCCGGCGAGGTCGCAGTGAGCTTGAGGAGTTCTGCCTTGGATAAAACCGGCGCTTCGGCTGCCATGACTTTTTTTGTGAGATAGGAAATCAGGGAGCAGCGGAGTTGGCGGGCGACGGAGCGTTGTTCAAGTCCGGTGGTGATGTCGGCGGAGCAGGCGAGCAGGCGGCCGGTGCCGACGCGGGCTTCGAAGACATAGCCGAGTTTCCGGTTGGTGACCCAGTCGTCGATGAGCTGGACGATGGGTTTGAGATGATGATGCGGGGTGAGGATGAAGGGACGGGCGTCTTTCTGGATTTCCCACCATTGCCAGTCGGAATGGAAATCGGTGGGAAATTTCTCCAAGGCGGGGTGCTTGGGATCACAGAGGATGCCGAGGGTGTGGGGTGCTTGCCATTCGGTCCATGCCGTGTTCCAGAAGATCGAGGAGAATCCGGCGACGAGCGGGCGTGAGGGGTCATCGGCGATTTCGGACGCGGGTGGGTTCCAGAGGACAGTGGCACCTTTTTCAAGCGCGGCGATGGCTTCATCGAGCGAGCGGGTGAGGGTGATGCCATCGGTGGTGACCGGATCGGGCTTGGCGGGATAGACGAAGAGGTTCCACGAATTGGTGAATGGCTGGTCCTTCGCGCCGAGGCTGAGGGTGAGTTTGGCAGGAGCTGGGACCTCTGAGAGCGGGATAGAAAGTTTATCTAACAGGTAAAGCTCGCCTGCGGGGAGGTCGCGGGTGGGTAGGCTGCCTTGGGCAATGATGGTTTCGCCATGCCGCAGGGACCAGGTGGGTGTGATGTTTGTTAGATCAACCGGCCCGAAGTGGGAGAGCAGGTATTGGCCTGTGAGGGTATCGGCGGTGGTGAAGATGAGCTTGGGCAGTTTGGCGAGCGGAACGATGGGTCCGGAGAAGCTGGCGAATTCCTCGGGAGTGACGTAGCCTTTTTCGTCCCAGAAGGCATCGAGCACGCCGACGAGTGCGGTGCCCTGGCCGGGGAAATCGCGGAGGTCGAGCAGTTGATAGCCGCCGAAGCCGGGGGTGCGGAGGGCGGCTTCGATGTCGTGTTTGTAGCAGAGGGTCTGGAGTTTTCCGGAGGCCATGAGCAGGTCGCGCGCTTGGTCGAGCAGGCCGTTGCGGCGGGCGGTTTTCTGGAAGATCTCGAAGTTTTTCGGTTTGAACCAGCCGGTGTATTTTTTGATCTCATCGAAATTCGGATAGACGCACCACTGCCCGATTTCGTGGGAGATGACGGGCACGCCGGGGTCTAGTTTGAGATAGTCCGACCAGTCGAAGTCGGTGCGCGGCGGCTGTGAGTTGATAATCGATTTGAGTCCTTGTCCCCAAGCCTGAATGCGGGGTTCGGCAGGGTTGTGGAAATCCGAGCCGGGCATGACCGTCCAGTTTGCGGCGGTGGTCCAGAAGCGGCGGGGATCAGCCTTTTGCCAGCGGGCAACGTATTGCTGGAGCCATTTGGCGTGATTGGGTCCGGCGGGTTCGTTGCCGGAGGCCATCATGAGGAAGGAGGGATGGTTGCCGTAGGCGCGGATCATGCGCGCGGTCTCGTCTTCGACCCATTGGTCGAGCGGGCGGCCGCTGCCGATTTCCGCGCCCTGGTTCGGCCAGGTGGAGGCCTCGACCTGATAGTAAAATCCGAGTTCGTCGGCGGCGATGAAGGCGGCTTCCGGCGGACAGTATGAGTGGAAGCGGATGTGGTTGAGGCCATGCGCCTTGCAGATGCGGATGAAGCGCCGCCAGGAATCGACATCGGTGGGCGGGTGGCCGGTGAGTGGGAAGATGCAGCACTCTAGTGTGCCGCGGAGGAAGAGGGGCTGGCCGTTGATGGCAAGGCGGCCGTTTTTGATGCCGGTATCCCGGAAGCCGAAGGTGACGCTGCGGGTGATGGAACCGGCGGAGGTTTCCATGATGACTTCCGCCTGATAGAGATGTGGGGTGAACTCGTTCCAAGGACGTGGATCGCGGCCGAGCGGGATGAGGATTTCGGCGGAGCCGTCGCTGAGTTGGGATGTGACGGCGGGTGTCTCGAAGAAATCGCGCTGCGGGCCGAGGTAGCGGAGGCGGGCGCTGAGTTTCCCGGGGGTGGTGGCGTTGGTTTCCACCTTGAGCCGAACGGACTTGTTAGAGAATGATGGTTCGACGCGGAGATGGGTGATGTGGTGGGCGGGAGCCGGGCGGAGTTCGATGCGGCCGACAACGCCGTTCCAGTTGCCCTGGGTGTGGTCGGTGACGCTGTGGGAGAGCGGGCCGGGGTTGATTTCGCGGATGCGGTTGTCGATGCGCAGGGTGAGTTCGTGTTTGCCGGGAGGGAGCGGGCCAAGGTCGAACTCGTGGGGGCAGCCGAGGGAGTTGGCATTGCCGACAAGCTTGCCATTGATCCAGACGCGGCTGTGCCAGTGGACGCGTTCGAGGTGGAGGATGGCATGATTGCCCTGCCAGCTATCGGGAATTTCAATATCGCGCTGGAACCATGCGGGGCCTTCGTAGCGCAGCGGTGGCTGAAGGAAGAAGGGCATTTTGAAGTTTTCGGGCGATTGCCATTCCTTGAAGAGTTCCGGGTATTTCCAGCCATCGCCGGTCCATTTCATTTCGAAAGTGGGCTTGTCACCAAAGCCTTGTGCGGCGACGTGACCGGGGAGGGTGATGGTGTCCGGGAAGCGCCATTGCTCGCGGGTGGCGTTGGCACCGTGGTCCTGTGGATCGGC
>JBBARN010000079.1:0-28852 GCA_040399845.1 Luteolibacter sp.
TCAGGCGACCTTGTAGAGGATCTTGTCGGTTTCGGTGAAGTCGAGGAGGCCGGCTTGGATGAGGGACTTGATGGTCTTCTCGATGAACTCCGGTTCGGCTTTGTTTTCGAAGGCGGATTGGATTTTGTTTTCGAGGGTCTTGCGCGTGCTCGGGCGGGATTTGGTTTCGTCCGCCAACTCGTCCTTGATTCTGGCGATGCGTTCCTCGGTCGTCCGCAGCGCAGGGATTTCGGCCAGCGATGGATGGCGGGCGATGAGCTTGGTTTCGCTTTTGAGATGGCGGATGACCGAATCGAAATCGGTGTCCTTTGACACGACATGGAAATATCCGGCGGGATCGCTTGCGAAGGAGCGGCCAAGTTCCAGAGTGAGCACGAAGTCGAGGGCGTTGCGCCCATCGATCGGGGTCTGGATGATCCGGAGCTGCTCGGGATGGTCTTGGGCAAAGAGGAAGAGAGAAGTCGGCAGTTTCTTGTGGCGGGTGCCGAGGATCATGAACACCCGAACGGGCTTGCCACTGACCCGGGAAAGATCCGACTCGCTGACGTTTTCGTAGTCGATGAAGATGTATTGGGTGCGGGCCATGGTGAAGGATGTGTGTTTGGAAGTTTGGCGACGTTTCTCAGCAAAGGGGGCAGGCGGCCTTGACGAGAGGCACACCCGCTTTGAGCAGCTCTCCGCCTGAATGGGGCGGGGAATACTCACGGCATAGAGCAGATCAATCCACTGATCAAGGTTGGCGGATATCGGCGGTCCTTGCGGCGGAATGGGTTCCGCTGTCCCCTGCCCTCTTATGCATGCTGCCACTGATAGCTCCCATTCTTGGCAGGATGGATATCGCGAAGATCGTTTTGATAGCGGACGCGGACCGGATTTCCCGCGATTGAATGGATCACGGCGGATTGGAGCAAGCCGCTTTTCCATGTTATATCAATGATGAATCCATCCCGTGCTCGCAGGCCTTTGACTCCACCGTCAGTCCATGCTTTTGGCAAGGCAGGCAATAGATGAATGCAGCCGGCGTGAGATTGTAATAACATTTCCGCGATGGCAGCGCTCGCGCCATGGGCACCATCGACTTGTGCCGCGCGGAAACATTTTGAAAAAAGATTCGGCGTGGTTTGGATCTCGATTTGATTGGAGAGGCAGGCAAGCGCGCGGTCGCCATCATAAAGCCGTGCCCAGCAGGCCGCCTTCCAGGCCATGCCGAATCCGGTGCCGTGATCACCACGCAGATCGAGAGCCACCTTGCAAGCCAGCGCAAGATCGGGCGTCTGCTCCGGGGTGATCTGGTTGCTTGGATACAATCCATAGAGGTGGGAGATGTGCCGGTGTTTCGGTTCCAGGTCACCCCAATCCTCAATCCATTCCTGCAGCTGCCCATTGCTTCCAATTTGCATCGGAGCGAGCCGCGCTTTGGCGGCGGCGACTTGTTTTTGGAAATCCTCATCCACCTTCAGAATGCGTCCGCTCTCGATGCAGGCAGCGAAAAGATCCTTGAGGATTGCCATCTCAATCGTGGCCCCGGCGCAGATGGTGGTGCCCGGCATGTCCGCATTGATGAAGTCATCACGATGGGGGCCGTTGCCCGGAGCTGCGGGGAAATTTTCCGGCGAATTGGAGGGGCACGTCACCAGCCATTGGTGGGTGGGTTCCTCCACGAGAGTTTCGAGGAAGAAGCGGGTGGCTCCCTTCAACAAGGGATACACCTCGCGCAGGAATTTCTCATCGCCGCTGAACCGGTAATGCTCCCACAAGTGCATGCAAAGCCATGCGCCTCCGGTCGAAAAAGTGCCCCACGGAGCGCCATCCATCGGTGCGGCATGCCGCCATTGGTCGGTATTCTGATGGAACACCCAGCCGTCAGCCCCGTAGTGGGACCTGGCAATCCCGCTACCCGTTTCCGCAAGCTCCGAGACCATGCGCACCAAGGGTTCGACGCATTCCGGCAGTGCGGTGGTTTCCGCCGGCCAATAGTTCATCTGGGTATTGATGTTGGTAGTGAATTTGCATTCCCACCATGGATTCATGTCCTCGTTCCAGATGCCTTGCAAATTGCCCGGTTGCCCGCCCGGACGGCTGCTTGCGATCAACAGATAGCGACCGTATTGAAACATCAGTGCCGCCAGTTGAGGATCAGATGACGGAAGATGATCGATCAGGCGTTGATCGGTGGGCAGCAGGGAAATGTTGGTTTCCGGCAAGTTCAACTCGACCCGGCCGAAAAGCGCCTGGTGGTCGGCCACGTGGGCGGCAAGGATCTCATCGGGAGACTTGGAAGAGGCTTTTTCCAAACATTCCCCCACCCTCGCCGCGGGATCCGCCGAGATATCATCATATCGCTTGAAGTTCGTGGCAGCAGCCAACAGCATGGTGACGGAGTCCGCGCCTTCGATGTTCAGTCGGTCCCCGCTGATCGCACGCTTGCCGCCGACTTGCATCACCCTCACCCGTCCCTCAAAGCGCACGCGCCCTTCGATTCCGAGCATGCTGCCTGTTTTGCCGTGCAGGACCAAATCACCATCAGGTGTCACTTCGGATGAGGACGTCTCATCGCCGGGAGTCTTGGTATTGGAAATTCCCGCCAACCTTGCCGTCATGCGAATGGCTCCGGGCTGATCGGCCGTCACGCGCATCACCACCACCTGATCCGGGGCGCTGGCAAACATTTCCCGCCGGAAATGCACGCCATCTAACAAATAGGAAACACTCGCCACCGCTTGGTTCAAATCGAGATCGCGGCGATAGCCTGCCGCTTTTTCGTGCCCTGGAAACTCCAAGCAGAGATCGCCGAGGGGCTGATACTTCATCTGTTCAACAGGATTTCCCAACATCGTCTTGTTGAACAAGGCTTCCGCCTCGCGATGTTTCCCGGCGAAGACGAGCTGCCGAATCTCCGGCAGCGCTTCAGGACCACCGCTGCGGGTGGGATCGTAGGGACCGCCGGTCCAGATCGATTGCTCATTGAGGCTGATCCGCTCATTGGCCGTGCCGCCGAAAACCATGGCCCCAAGCCTGCCATTGCCGAGAGGCAGCGCCTCCATCCATTGCCGGGCCGGTTGCGCATACCACAGCATCGTCGCACCCGCTCCGGAGGGAATGCCGGGTTGTGCGGGTGCCCTCATGGAGGACTCGGGCATTTCACCGGTTCGCACGGGGCCCCACAGCGTTTTCATCAGCGCGTAGATTTCCGGTTCGGCTGTTTTCAACTCCCCGCGATTGAAGGTGAAAAAATCATTGGTGCCGAAGTAGGCTTCCGTCATTTCCGCGAAGAACTCCTTGTGGTCGGTGAGACCATAGTGGCGCACCCGTTGCCCGCTGATCAGCAAGGTCGCCTCGCCGCGACCAGTGGCTTTGAATGCAGCGTAGGCATCCCGGATGCGGACCTCATCAAAACCAAGCACCTGATCATGATAGGCATGGGCCAACTCGTGCAGGACGACCCACGGCTGGGTGTTGATCTGACGCGGCGCAATCAAGTCGGCAGCAACCGGAATGTGCACACAACGCGCAAGATCCTCGGCATAACCATTGGCCTTCAACCAATCGGCACTCGGGTGATATTGCATCGGTCTGAGCGCTCCGTGTGACAGATCGAGCACGATTCGAATGCCGTGCAGTTTCTCGAGGCAATGCGGCCGCACCACGGCATTGATGTTGAACAATCGGGACTCCAACGATTTGAGGATGCTGGTTCCCAACTCGGCATTGGGCGGCTCGAGCAGGCGGTCGTCGATGCGAATGGTCCAGCCTTCGATCACACGATCGGTGCGGGAAGAAGGTTTCGCCGGATCCGGTTCGGCGCCGGACAGCCCAAGCGTCAGTCCGAGCTGCATCGCACATCCAAGGGTCAACTGTGTCATTGTCATGAGATCCTTTCAACTTCAGCGCAAGCTCTGTGATCCGGGACCACACAACATCAAGCAGAAAAACCATGGGACCGCTCCCGGGTTCAAGGCATCCCAGATGACAGGTTGATGGCGGTTTCCAAGCAACGGACAAACCTCATGCCCTGCATTCCCCAAAGTATCGAAAAAACCTTTCCACCAGCCCCGATCTACAGATGCAACCTATCCATGAACTGGATTTGTTGGAGGCCATTCTTTCCTCGACCCACCAAGGCCTCGCTCCCGACTATTTGAAGGGTTCTTTGCGTGACATTCGGAAATGGATTCAGGCAATCTGAAACCCATCAAGGACGTTCACCCCGCACCCATTGCAAACCCGCATTCCCCACTCTGCATGTCCACCGCTCCAGTCACTGCACGCATTTCCGCAGGCATTCCTCAACATCACAGCGCTCTGTTTTGGCGCATCCGCTTTTCGGTTTGCGATCAGGTCGTGCTCTTGGAGCTTCCCTCCCCTGCTGGTGGCGAATCGGTCTTGATTCTGAGAGACATCGAGATGGAGCGTGCCAGGCAATCCGCCAAAGTGGACCGGGTAGCCTGCCCGGCAGACTTCACTCCTGAGGGGGGACTCTCCGGCGACCGCGAAACCGCCAACGCCCAAGCCGCGGCGGAATGCCTGCGCCGGACCGGCATCACTCGCGTGACGGGCGACCGGTCGCTGCCTTTGATTTTCGCCGACTTCGCGCGCCGGGCCGGGATCACCGTGGAGTGCGATCCCGACCAATGGGTGCTCGAACGCCGCAAGAAATCCGACGAGGAAATCCAACATCTTCGCGACGCACAGGCGGTCACCGAAGAGGCCATTCAACTGGCTTGCAGCATGATCGCCAAATCCGAAGCAAGAGCTGACGGAGTGCTCATGCACCATGGTGAGGTGCTGACTTCGGAACGGGTTCGCGCGGCTGTGGATCATTGGTTGTTGGATCAGGACTTCAGCAATCCCATGGCCATCATCGCCGCCGGCCCCACGGGTGCGGATTGTCATCACTTGGGATCGGGCCCGATTCGCACCGGCGAGCCTGTGATCGTGGACATTTTCCCCATGAACCGCCGGACGCGTTACAATGGGGACTGCACCCGCACCGTGGTGCACGGCGATGTCTCGGACGAAATCAAACGAATGCATGCTGCGGTGCTTGCCGCAAAGGCAGCGGCGGAAAACACCCTCCGCGAAGGGGTGAGCGGCGAAGACGTCCACCTTGCGACGATCCGTGCCATTCGATCTGCAGGATATGCCTTCGGACTGCCCGATGACTCCACGCCGAAGTCCCATTGCGCCATGACACACGGCACCGGACACGGCGTTGGACTCGATGTGCATGAACCACCTTTGCTCGATCTGAAAGGACCGACCCTCATCGCTGGCGAGGTTCTAACCATCGAGCCGGGACTTTATCGCCAGGACCTGGGAGGCGTGCGCGTCGAAGACATGGTGGTGGTGACGAGTCATGGATTCGAAAACCTCAACCGTCTTCATGACGGACTTTGCTGGAAATGATCGTTTGAAAAAGACTTCCGGCACTCTTTGAATGAATGCATAGGCGAAATAAAAAACCATCACCCACACCACCCCGATCATGAATTCACTCTGGATCCTCGCCATTTCTTTCATCACAGCGATTGCCGTGCATGCGGCAGATGCGCAAAACACCGCGCCTCCCGCCAAACCCAACATCGTCATCCTGTATGCGGATGATCTGGGCTATGGCGACCTGCAATGTTATAACAAAGACTCCAAGATCCCGACGCCCCATCTCGACCGCCTCGCCGCAGGCGGGCTCCGCTTCACCGATGGGCATAGTTCTTCCGGTATCTGCACGCCATCGCGCTATGCCATGCTCACCGGACGCCACCATTGGCGGGATTTCCACGGGATCGACAGCGGTTTTGACAAATCCTCCTTCAAGCCGGGCCAACTCACCCTGCAAGAGATGCTCCAACGCAGCGGTTATCAAACCGCCTGCATCGGCAAATGGCATTTGGGCTGGGATTGGAATTCGATCCGCAAACCGGGTGCTGACAAGAACTCCAAACGACACGATGCTTTTGATTGGTCCAAGCGATTTCGCGGCGGTCCATTGGACCATGGATTCAATCACTATTTTGGCGACAACGTGATCAACTTTCCTCCCTATACCTGGATTGAAAACGACCGTGTGCTCGCCGAACCCGACATCACCTTCCAATCCACACCGCAGAATACCAAAGAAGGCAACTGGGAATGCCGCGAAGGCCCGGGGCGTTCGGACTGGGACTTCTATCAGGTCCTGCCGACACTCACCCGTAAGGGAGTCGAATACATCCGCTCGCGCAAAGGCAAAAACGAACCGTTCTTCCTGTATTTCCCGCTTCCATCCCCGCACGCTCCCATCGTTCCGAATGAAGCATTTGACGGCAAATCCAAGGCAGGTGCCTATGGCGACTTCGTGGTGCAGACCGATGATGTCTGCGGCCAAATGCTCGATGCCCTCCGCGAGGCGGAGCTTGACTCCAACACGATTGTCATCTTCTCCGCCGACAATGGGCCGGAAATCTATGCCTATCCGCGCGACGAAAAATTTGATCACTGGTCCGCAGCACCTTTGCGCGGACTCAAACGTGATATCTACGAAGGAGGCCATCGCGTGCCCACCATCATCCGCTGGCCGGGCGTGACCAAAGCCGGAGCCGTGACGGACGCGTTGTTTTCACAAACGGATTTGATGGCGACCTTGGCGGCGTGTGTCGGATTCGAACTGCCCCGCAACTCTGCAGAGGATTCTTATGATTTCTACCCATGGCTGAAAGGCGAAACCGCCACCCCACCACGAACCACCATGATTCACAACACGGCCAAAGGTGAGTATGCCATCCGGAATGGTGAATGGGTGCTCATCAACACCAAATCCGGCACCACCCGCCAACCGCCTCCAGAATTCAAAAAGAAACACAAAATTCCAGCCTATGGCAATGAGAAGGTCGGATTGTATCAGATCAAGCAAGACATCGGACAGCGCAACAACCTTGCGAAAACGAATCCGGACAAGGTCGCAGAACTGAAAAGCCTCTTACAGAAGATACGCGATCAAGGGCATTCGGCACCAAGGCTTGCAGGCGGAACATTGCCGGAAGCCAACTAAGCCTCCGTTTGATGCGCGTTCACCGCCCGTTTCCATCATGAAAAAGCGCATTTTCCATCTCCTTGTTTGGACCGCGCTCCATATATCATTTCCATTTGCGTCGTCTACCGCCGAAGTATCCCGGGAGCGGAAGCCCAACATCGTTTTCATTCTTGCCGATGACCTGGGTTATGGCGATGTCGGATGTTATAACAACGAGTCCAAGGTTCGCACACCGCACCTGGATCGTTTGGCTTGGAATGGCATGCGCTTCACCGACGCACATTCCGCCTCCACCGTCTGCACGCCCAGTCGCTACAGTTTGCTGACTGGGAGAATGGCGTTTCGCATTGGATACCGCAGTGTCTTCGAAGGTGCCGGAGGACCTTGCCTGATCACCAAAGATCAACTCACCCTGCCACAAATGCTCCGCAATCAGGGCTATGCCACCGCCATGACGGGTAAATGGCATGTCGGTCTGACGTTCAATGACGCCGAAGGCAAACCCATTCATCAAGGAGGAATCGAGGCAGTCAAAAGAATCGATTTCACCCGTGCCATTCCAGATGCTCCGATTCATCGTGGCTTCGAGCGGTTTTTCGGCACTGCCTGTTGCCCCGGCACGGACTCCCTTTACGCCTTCATTGATGGTGATCGCATCCCGGTGCCGCCAACCCGCCGGCTCGACAAGACGAAGCTGCCAAAGCATCCCTACGCTTTTGACAATCGGTATGGCATGATTGCCCCCGATTATGATATCAAGTCATTGGATCAGGAGTTCCTGAAAAGAAGCTGCAAGTTCCTCGAAGGCCACGCGAAGAACCACCCGCAGCAACCATTTTTTCTGCTGCATTCCATGAATGCGGTCCACCTGCCCTCCTTCGCATCCAAACAATTCCACGGCACCACCAAGGCCGGACCTCACGGGGACTTCATCCGCGAACTCGACCATATTGTCGGCGAACTGATATCATCTCTTGGACGACTTGGCATGGCGGACAACACCGTGGTGATGTTTTCCAGCGACAACGGCCCCGAGGTCGGCAGCGTGCTTCAGATGCGCAACGACCACAACCATGATGGAGCCCGCCCCTGGCGCGGATTGAAGCGGGATCAATGGGAAGGTGGCCATCGGGTCCCCTTCATCGTTGCTTGGCCGGGGAAAATCGCCGCTTCAAGCACCAGCGACCAGACTGTTTGCCTGACGGATGTCATGGCCACCTGCGCGGCAATCAGCGGAGCCCCGCTGCCCGACGAGGCGGCCGAAGACAGCTTTGATCTTCTCCCGGTGCTGCTTGGCAAAAACAAAACCACACCGGTCCGCCCCTACACCTTGCACCAAACCATCAGCCTCGCACTCGCCATTCGCCGTGGTCCATGGAAGTATCTTGATCATCAAGGTTCCGGGGGAAACAACTATCAGCAGGGGAAACTCAAAGGACTCGCCCTGCCGGAAAACGCCGCCGATGCACCGGGACAGTTATATCATCTTGAAAGCGATCCCGGGGAAAAGGTGAATCTCTATTTCAAGCATCCGGACATTGTCAAAGATCTCAAAGCCCTGCTGGAGCGATCAAAGGCTTCGGGAAGAAGCCGTCCAGAAACCATCTCTCCCCCTCCTTGAAAGCACGCTCGCCCTCTTCTACTAGTTCCGCCATTCCATGAGACTCATCCAGATCCTTTTCTGCAACTTGCTTCTGCTATCACCCCATTTAGAGGCGGCACTGGTTCCGATGGACCTGCGGTGCGATCATCAGTCCGGACTGCCGGTTGTCGGGACCACTCCCCTTCTTTCGTGGCGGGTGGAGTCGGCTGAACGAAACCAGGCCCAATCCGCATGGCAGATCCTTGTCGCCAGCAGTCGGGAAAAGTTATCAGTTGGAAATGCGGATCTGTGGGACTCCGGGAAAACCACCCTTTCGCGCAGTCCATTCGTCGAATATGCGGGAAAGCCAGTCTCGGCTGGCCAGCGTTGCCATTGGCAAGTCCGTTGCTGGGACAAGGATGACAAACCCTCTCCATGGAGCGAACCCGCAGTCTGGGAAGTGGCTCCTACGAATCCTGCCGATTGGCAAGATGCACGCTGGATGGACGATGGACGGGAGAATCCGACGCGAGACGAGGATTTCTATCAAAACGACCCGGCTCCGTTGATGCGGCGGGAGTTCACCCTCGAAAAGCCCGTGATCCGGGCGCGACTCCACGTGGCGGGACTCGGGTATGGTGTGGCCAGTCTGAATGGCAAACGGCTTGCGGACCAAGCGTTTGACCCGCCTTGGACGGATTTCAACAAGCGAATCCTGTTCCGGAGTCATGATGTGACATCTTATCTAACAGAAGGTGGCAACTGCTTGGGAATCACACTGGGAAATGGCTGGTTCAACCCATTGCCGCTCCGCATGTGGGGCCAGCGCAATATCCGTGAGACGCTTCCGTTGGGCCGCCCCCGGGCGATCGCCTGTTTGATTGCCGAACATGCCGATGGCACCCGCACGATCGTGACCAGCGGCCCGGGGTGGACAACGACCCAAGGCCCCACGCTGCGAAACAGCATCTATCTGGGAGAAGAACGGGATGACCGCTTGTCACTCCCTGGTTGGGACCGCCCGGGTTTTGATGCCAGCAACTGGAAACCCGTGCGAGTCACCAAGGCTCCGTTAGAACCCTTGCAGGCGCTCGCCACCCATCCGGTCCGCGCCCATACAACCATCTCTGCGCAGTCGGTCACCACGCCCAAACCGGGCATCCACATCGTCGATTTCGGCCAGAATTTCACCGGAATTCCGGAGATCGACCTCGATGTTCCTGCCGGGACACGCATCACCCTCCGCTATGGCGAACTGCTTCATCCGGATGGAACGCTCAATCCACTCACCGCCGTCTGCGGGCAAATCAAAAAATCCCGCAAACTGCCCGATGGTTCAATCGTGTCCATCGGCGGCCCGGGCGCTCCGGAGATTGCATGGCAACAGGATGTTTACATCGCCCGTGGTGGTGGAGCCGAGTGTTATCGGCCAGACTTCACCTATCATGGTTTCCGTTATATGGAAATCTCCGGGCTTTCCCAAGCACCGCCCCTCACCAGCTGCCGGGGCATTCCCCTGCATTCCGAACTCCCGGACGCCGGAAGCTTCTCCTGCTCCAACGAGCGATTCAACCGCATCCAGCAGATGTGCCGCCGCACCTTTCTTGCCAACGCTGTGAGTGTGCAATCCGACTGCCCGCATCGCGAACGCTTCGGTTATGGAGGGGATATCGTGGCGACCAGCGATGCCTTCATGATGAATTTCGACATGCACGGATTCTATGCCAAATCCGTCCGCGACTGGGCAGACGCGGCACGTCCGGATGGCCGTTTCACCGACACCGCACCATTCGTGGGAATCGACTACTGCGGTGTTGGCTGGGCCATGGTTCATCCTCTTCTGTTGGAACAACTCCATCAATACTATGGCGATCGTCGTTTACTCGAAGAACAATTGCCCGCAGCAATCCGATGGTTGGAAGGTGAGGCAGCGAGCCGGAAAAATGGCTTGGTGACCAAGGGCCTCAGCGACCACGAAGCGCTGGAAAAATGTGGTGGCCCTGCCCTAACCACTCCGATGTTCGTTGATTCCGCCCGGCGGGTTGCGCGGCTTGTCCGGATGGGTGGACGCGCGTCCGATGCCGCACGCTTTGAAGCCATGGCGGAGGAATCCTCAGCCGCATGGGCGGGGACCTTCCTCGATCCGGCAACTGGCAAGGTTGGAAACGACACCCAATCGGAACAGGCCTTCGCTTTGGGATTCGGTGCCGCCTCAAAAGACCAACAGCCCATGGTATTCAAGCGCCTTTTGGAACAACTCGGCCCTGCAAACCAACCGAAACTTTCCACTGGCATCTTCGGAACCCGCATCCTGTTAGATGAACTTTCCCGCAACGGCCAGAGTGATGTGGCGTTCCGGCTTGCCGACAAGAAGGATTTTCCCTCCTGGGGCTGGATGCTCGAAAACCAAGCCACCACCCTGTGGGAGCATTGGGCCGGTGGCGCCAATACCTTTTCACACAACCACCCCATGTTTGGCTCGGTCTCGGCATGGTTTTTCCGCTGGTTGGGTGGCATCCAGGTTGCGGATGACGCCGTCGGATTCGATCGGATCCTGATCCGTCCCCAGCCTGTCCAAGGTCTTACCTGGGTCAAAAGCTCCCATCGTTCGATTCGCGGGATGATTGTCTCCAACTGGTCGAGGACCGGTGATGAGGTGAGTTATGAAATCGTCATCCCACCCGACACAACGGCCGTTATCGAGTTGCAGATGGATGATTCGGCGGAACTCACGGAAGGAGGCAAACCCATCCTCGAAGTGCCAGCATTGAAGATGCTTTCTTCAACTGGGAAGATTCATCGATTGCAGGCAGGCAGTGGCCATTACCATTTTCACGTAGTTTCCACACAAACCTCCCATCCGAACAAGTGAACATCCCCATGCATCCATGAAAATGATCCATCCAGTCTTTGCTTTCGCATTGTTCATTCCATGGACCGCATGCGGAAAGGAACCAACAGCAACTGTCAAGACACCGCCCAATGTCGTTCTCATTCTGGCGGACGATCTTGGATATTCGGACATTGGATGCTATGGAGGTGAGATTGCCACCCCGCAACTGGACGCTCTCGCTCGTGATGGTCTGCGTTTCACCCAGTTTTACAATACCACCCGTTGCTGGCCGACGCGCGCCGCGCTGCTCACCGGTTATCACGCCCAACAAGTGCGTCGCGACAGTCTTCCAGGCATTCCCGGAGGGGTCCGCGAAAGGCGGCCATCCTGGGCACGATTGTTGCCCGATTTCCTGAAAGTCGCGGGCTATCGCTGCTACCACAGCGGAAAATGGCATATCGACGGCAAAGTGTTGGATGCCGGATTCGACCGCTCACTTGCCGTCAACAATCAGGGAAACCTTTTCAGCGCCAAGGGGAACACGCTTAATGACAAACCCGTCAACGCCGCAGAGGAGGATGGAGGACACTATTCCACGATCGCCACCGCCGACCATGCCATCGAATGCCTGAGGGACCACTCGGCAAACCATGCCGGGAAGCCGTTTTTCCAATACATTGCATTCATCGCTCCCCACTTTCCACTGCAAGCCCTGCCCGATGACATTGCGAGATATCAAGACAACTATCGAACTGGTTGGGAAACCATGCGTGAGGCACGCCACGGACGGCAGCGGAAAATGGGGCTACTGGACACCCCGCTTTCCAAATTGGAAACTGATGTGGGGCCTCCCTATGCATTTCCGGAAGCCATCAAGAAACTCGGACCCGGCGAGGTGATCCGGCCGCTTCCATGGAACTCCCTAACGGATGAACAACATCGCTTCCAGGCGACCAAAATGGCAATCCATGCCGCCATGGTGGATCGCATGGACCGTGAAATTGGCCGCATCATCACTCAGCTCAGGAAAATGGGAACCCTTGACAACACCCTGATTCTTTTCGCCTCGGACAATGGGGCCAGCGCGGAAATCATGGTGCGCGATGGCGGGCATGATCCCCAAGCCCCTCCCGGCAGCGCGAAGAGTTATCTATGTCTTGGCCCCGGTTTTTCCAGCGCCTGCAACACGCCATTCCGCCGTCACAAATCATGGGTTCACGAAGGTGGAATCGCCACTCCGCTCATCGCCCATTGGCCTGCGGGCATCAAGGCCAAGGGCGAACTGCGGAATACGCCCGGACACGTCATCGACGTCGTGCCCACGCTATTGGAGCTGGCCGGCATCCGGAAACCCGAGTTCTGGGATAGCCAGGCAATCCCGAAAGCGCCCGGGCGCAGTCTTGTGCCTGCATTCAAAGCAGAAATCACCGCCCCTCACCCAACATTGTGGTGGTATCATGAGGGGCATCGCGCGGTCCGTCTGGGTGATTGGAAACTGGTCGCCGCCAAGGGCTACCCATGGGAGCTCTACGACATGCGAACCGACCGCGCCGAGCAGAACAATCTTGCCAGTCAAATGCCCGAAAAAGTCACCGAACTTGAAGAACGCTGGAACACACAAACCAGCGAGTTTTCCGAACTGGCCCGCAAGCCGCGTCTTCAGAAGTCCAGCGACTGATTGATTCCTTCACATGGTGAACACATGGATATAAATTTTTCCATCGGCTGCGATTCCCACCCAGCCATTGGCATTTCCGGTGAGTGATTGCGGACTATGGAATTCCAGCGTGCCCACATCCGCCGAGTTGACCCACCAAGGCTCGGCCTTCGCGGGTGCCGCACGCTTTATTTCGGCGTCATTGGAAAACGTGTTCGCGGGTTTTGATTTCGACAACGCAGCCTTCCAAGCAGGAAGATCGGCAACTGCAACTGTCAGCGCGTAGAATGATTTGAAGTCCGAAGGTCCGAGTCGTCCATCGCCGGTCTTCTCCTCCACGAAATGGGCGTCGAGAAGAGGCCCGGGCAGCGGTGCTGATCTGCTGAGCATTTTTGTTATTTCTGTGACACGTTGAGCTTGCGACCCGTCGACCTCGTGGGTCGCAATTCGCGCATTCTTTTGGCCGCACGCAGTCATTGAGAATGCAAAGACGATTCCTGACGCACCAGCGAGAGTGCTCCTGCCGAGACGAAGGTTTGGAATGATTCTCAGAATAGACTTTGGAATGATGAACATGGTGGTTTGTCTTGTTGTATTCTTGGGTGAGTTTGCGACACCGGAAATCTGCATTTCGAACATGAACCCGGTGTGTAGGCTGTGTGAATTTTCGGAGAGCGCTCATTTGAGCAAGTCCAGCACTTCGGACTCCAACTCACCACCACTTACATGGCGGACTGCCATCCTGCCATCTTTCCCGACAAGAAAATTGAATGGAAGAGTGTTCTCGATGAGGTTCACCGCCAAGGCGTAGTCCCAACCCTGGCTATCATAGGCTTGCGACCAGGGGAGGTTTTCCTTTTTGACAAAACTTTCGAGCGCGGCGCGGTCCTTTTCGAGCGATAGACCGATGACTTCAAAGCCCTTGTCGTGAAGCTTTTCGTAGGTGGCTTTGACCTGCCTGATCATTGAGGCGTCATCCGAATCAGGAGCGGACTCCACGTAGATCACCAGCACCACCTTGTCCTTCATGGCGGCGATATCCACCTTGCTGCCATCAAGCGCGGTGAAGGCAATTTCGACTGGAGATCCGATTGTGTGCTGCCTGAGTTTGCCTGCCAGATCATCGAGAATCGGACCTTGCTCTGTCTGAGCGAACTGCGGAAAGTCTCTCTTGCCTTCCTCAATGATTGAGAAGGCCTTGTCCAGCACTGCTACGATGTTGTTTCCCCGATGAATGCAGAAGCGGGCGAAGATGTTCTCGAATGCAAGGATCGGATTCCCCTCATCTCCCTTCGGCATGGCTGAATACTGCTTTTCCAGCGTGGAGAGTTGCATTTTGGTATCGGAGATTTCCTCGTAACACCAGGCAAGCTGTCTCATTGCGATTAAAGCATCGTCGGCGTTGGGATTGGCTGTTAGATAAGCTTCGAGAGCGGCCGCCTTTTTTGCGGCAAAGTGTTTTCTGATCCCGACGACCGAATCAAATTTTTGGAAATTCGAGGAAATCGGAGTTTCGGATTCGGCTCCCTCGGCAAGGCAATGCAGTGAGGTTACTATGAGACTGGTTAGAAGAATGGACTTCATTTCGATGAGGGCGATGGGATTATTGGAGTAGCTCGGCCACTTTGGTTTCCAGTTCGTGACCACCCACACCGATGCCTGCGATTTTGCCATCCTTCCCAATGAGGAAGGTCGCCGGGATACTGGTGACGCCGTATTTGATGCCGAATGGATCGTTCCACCCCTTCCCGCTGAAAGACTGCGCCCATGGCAGGTTCTTCTTTTTGACGAAAGCCTCGAGCTTGGTCTTGTCCGTGGCGCTATCGAGTGAAATTCCGATGACTTCGAAACCCTTGTCGTGTAACTTGTCGTAAGCGGCTTTGACGTTCGGCAACTCGGCGATACAGGGACCGCACCATGTGGCCCAAAAGTCCACGAGCACGACTTTTCCCTTCATCGCGGCGAGGTCGACTTTCTTCCCGTCAAGTGCGGTGAAGGCCATCTCAAGGGTGCCACCAATCACGGGCTGATGGATCATGCCTTCGAGCATGGCAATCAGGCTCTTTGCTCCCTCGGTGTCTGCATGTTGAGACAGGTCTTTCCTGGCCTGTTCGATCACTGCTTTGGCCTTCGTCAGATCGTTTGTGGCTTCCGATTGGGTGAGGAGTTTGACACGAAGGTACAGATTTCTCTGAATCGCCTGCAAGTCACTCGCCGCGCCCTTGGCAAGGAAACCATAGAGTTTCTCCAGTGTGGCAAGCTGACGGGACTCGTCGCCGATAATCTCGTAGCAAACGGAGAGTGATTGCAAACCGGCTTGGGTATCAAGTGCTTCGGGTTTTGCCGATAGGTAAGCTTCGAGTGCTTGTGCTTTTTCGGATTCGATGCGGGTCATTATTTCCCCGAACGACTCGGTCGTTGGCTGCGGCGGAACCGTGCCTGCCAATTGCACAGCGCAGGGGAGGAAGGCGGCGAGCAGGGTGGTTTTCATCGGGCATGTGTTGGTTTACCCTGGGTAGATGCGGGCAGGAGCTTCGATTCTCTTCAGGGCGAATGCGCATCAGTGGTCGTCACCCAATCCGGATTGGCTATTGATCGAGTCGATTGTTTCCAGCGGAATACCCATGCCTTGCAGGGTGGCTTTGGCCGAGGCGGCATCCTTCTTTTGCCAACAATGATAGATGCGTTTCAATGTCTCCTCGCGCTCCTGTCCTGCGGGCATGGTCATGGCCCACTGCGCCGCAACCTGGGGGGCGATTTCCACAACAGTTCTCGCATAGTTGTTTACGGCTGCGGTTTTCATCGGGCCGTCCGGTTGCCCATTGAGCCACTTTGCGACTGCCTGATTATCCTCCTTAGCCCATGAGGAGATCAAGCTTCCAACCCGCTCTCCCAGACTCTCCGGCGGGAGAGTGCGAGACATCCATTCAACCCATTTTCCAGTATCCGCCCCTGTGGTTTCGTAAGATAGATGTCGGACAAGCTCATCGCATTCTTCGGCACTGAAGTTTTGGCCGGAAATCCAGTTCACTGCAGAGTCATGGACCTCGCAACTGAAGGACTCTGCAAAGCCACCGAGTGCCTTTTCGCGCAAGACATCACGTTCGGCAGGTTCGCTGATGGTGGTGAGGTAATTCCGAAGAGCGGCTAGAATAAGTGTTCTGTCTTGAGCGGATCTGGCGGAACCGGTGATTGCTTGAATCGCATCGCCCATTTTTGTTTTCACCTTGGAAAGAAGCTTGAAGGCCAACTGCGGATCCAACTGCGAGGCTCCTGCGAGCGTGCTGGACTCCATGTCGCCGGGACTCAGTGGGATATTTTTATCCGAATTCTCCTGGGCCCACGTGAGTGCGGCAGCGGGATCTTTCTTTGCCCAATTTTGAAGCGACTCCCCGATCAATGCCTGTCCGTCATCCATTTCCTTCATCAGATCTTCCGAGCCGGCCAACAACGAAAGCGCCGCAGCGGGATGATTCTCCGCCAGCATCCGGATAGAAAGGTCGATCAATTCCTGGCGGCATGGGAGACTTTCATCGGATTGGAGACTTCCGATGACGTTTATGATATCTTCGGGATCGAGATCCATCAGCCGTTCCATCAGTTCCCAGCCTTGTTCTTGAACGGCGGGACTGTTCTCGCCGTCGATCAAATCGTCGTCATCCAGGGCACGGCCGTATTCGCCGATCCGAGCAACTATCGAGCGTTTCAAGGTTTCCCGGTCTTGAAACTCAAGTTTGTTTGTCCGTGGTTGCGCGGAACGATTGTGATCCGTGGCATGGATGCCGAGTCTCGCCGCTTGAGCGGAAAGTTGGGTATGAATCTGGCGGAGCCCGGCCAACTCGTGCCGATGCATGAGGCCCGCCATCAGTCCGATGGCGAGGATGGTGATCGCAAGAGCAATGGATTTCTTCATGGATTGCGTTTGGATTCGAGTCGGCTGAGAGTCTGCATGCGTTGTTCCTCATCCTTGATGCCTTCGGCGAGTTGAATCATATCCTTGAAGATATTAGGGCTGCAGCGATCCGGGCCGGTGGGGAGCTTTTCAAGAAAGGCAACAAGCACCTCGTCGTTGCCGCTGTCCTGATGATATTGCCGCGCATGTCGGACGGCATTCTCAAAAGGCAGCCCCCAATGCAGTTGGGTGGAATCGGCCAGCGCTTTGCCAATCAAGCTATCGGTTTGCTCCAGTGCCTGGGTATTGAATGCCTGTTTCATTTCATCGATGACCCAGCTTCCCGAGTTAGAAAAGTGCTTGAGCTTCGCTGCAGCCGCAGCGATGGCGGTGGCGCTGCGCTCGGCGGGAGTGGCCTGAATGCTATCGAGAAACTCATTCATCCGGGAATAATCCATGTCTGCTCTCAGGTCGTGGCCGATGTGAGCGAAACAGGACTCCTGTTGATCCGCCGGGACGAGGGTTCTCACGAGATTGGCGTATGCCTTTGAACCTTCAGGATCCTGAGCAACGTGCCACACACTTTGCAGAACCTCTGCCCGTTGGTCTTGAGGATGGCTCGAAAGCCGACTGGCGGCAACTCCCGGATCAGCCTTGAGCATATTGTTCAACAAGATACCTTCGAACATCCGCAACCCTTCATTCCCGTATTCGAGAGACCTGAGATCAAATTTCCCTTCGGCAATCTGTTTATCGAACCAGGCGGTGGCGGCGGACAGGTTGGTTTGCCCGAAGCTTCTGAAAGCGTCGGGAATCAGGACGGGGCCCCAGCCGTAAAAATTGCCATGCAGGTGGTCGGCGTAATAAGTCAAGGCAAGCTCAGGATCCTGCTTGATAAGCAGCTTGATGATCATGTGCTCCAAGCGCCCTCGCCCTTCGGTAGGCAACCCGAGGCCGGCGATCTCATCAAGCACATCCACCATTTCCTGAGGGGACATTTTCGCCAAACGCCGTTGGAAAGCAATCAACTCCCTCGCTTGGCCCATGGAGCCAATCCTCTTCTCCTTTGCAAGAGCGGAAAGAAGGGATCGCCAACCCAGCTTGTCCGGGTGTTTCTTTTCCGCAAGAGAAGGGCAGTGGACTGATTTGATTGCGCTCCCGGTTGATTCAGAGGCTGCCGTGATCCATTCACGCAGCGTGACACACTCGTCCTTCAACACGGAAATCGAGCGCTTATGTGCTAAATTCCAGACACCTGCCAGAATCAGTGCAATAAACGGAGGAACGAAAAGTGGTACTTTCATGAATGCGAGCGGGTCAGGACTGACTCCGATGATCCCTGAACAAACCTTCAGGAGCGTCGCCCTAACAAATGACATCCTAGCATCCTATCCGCCTGGGGCTAGTTTGCCGCAGCGCTTTTTTGGTATGATTTGACCGCTTAGCGGAAATTCGCCCGGTAGGCTCTCGGTGTCATTCCCAGTGCCTTTTGGAAGCGTTTTCCGAAGTGGCTTTGATCCCAGAATCCGCATTCCAAGGCGATTTCGGCGATCGTCTTATCGCTCCTGACGAGCATTTGCTTGGCCGCATCGATCCGCAGTCGAAGCAGGTGTTCCGTTGGTGACAGGTGAAGAATCTGTTGAAACCTGAAATTGAAACGGGTACTGGAAAGTCCAGCCATTCGCGCCATTTCACGCATGGAAATGGCTTCGGTGAAGTGTTCTTCCATATAGGAAATGACAGGCGCAAGCTCCCGGAAATATGCCGCTCGATCCTGAGGTTGATCGACCGAATACATGACACCTGCGATACCGATGACCCTACCCGAAGCGTCAAACATCGGGGTCTTTGAGGATACATACCACTTGGGAGTTCCCCGCACGTGAGGAACCAGCCAGACTTGGCTTGGCAATGGTTTGCGGGTTTCCATCACTTTCCGGTCTTCCGCATGATAGGCTTCCGCCAATGAGGGAGGTTGGAAATCAAGATCGGTTTTGCCCAACAGCTCGTCGATAGAGGAGAGGCCAAACACGTCACGAAGATTCAAATGGTTTGCTCCGACGTAGCGGTGCTGCTCGTCCTTGGCGTAAAAGAAGATCGATGGCAGATGCTCGAAGAGTTCGAAGAACGCACGAGCCCCCGGGCATCGCCTGAGGAACTGATCTTGAAATGCCATGCCCGTTTCTCGCTTCTTCATTTCGTAGCTGCTTGTGGATTCCTGCAGGACCAGCAAATCCTCCGTATGAGGTCCTAACAAGGCGCAAATGCGGCTTATTCCCCACCCCACCGCTATGCCTTCAGCGACTAAGGTTCACTTGCCAGCGTTCTGCGGCTTGCTCGCTGCCATTACGGCCTCCCGATCCAGCGGTTTGCTTTGCCTATAGGCGTTGGCCTGAGCCGGATCGCTTTCCTGCCACTTTCCATGGGCTTCACAATACATGATGTTGCGGGTGTAGGGATCGGAGATGGTCAACGCCCAGTCCATCGCCGTTGCTCCGTCGATCTTGGCGGCGGCGGGAACGAATCCCATGAGCGCAGCATCCCGCTTTGGCCCCTTGGGGACCGAGTTTACCCAATCTGCCGCCGCGGCATAGTCGCCTTGGGTCCATTCACTCGTGAACGTCTTCAGGGCGCGGGGATCGTCCGAGCGCAATGACCCCAGCAACCATGCGGCGGCTTCCTTGGTATCGGGGCCGATCTTTGCGCTCGCGATTCCAGCGGCGGCAAGGTCGTGGTTTTCCGGTGTGAGCGACGCGGAGCTGAGGATTTCTCGTGCGGCTTCCACTCCCTGCTCGTTCGTGAGATCCGCCACGAAACGGGGAAAGTTCTGGGGATGCAACGCGGTGCTGAGTTCTTCGATTGCCTGCCGCCGTGCTTCAGGCGTCTGCAAGGCCTTGAGGTGCTTTTTCGCTGCTGTCTGCTGATTAAGAAAGGAAAGCTGTGAAATCTGTTGCGTTGCAGCGGATGGATTGCCCTGAGCGGCCGCAACCTCGGCGCGGAGTTCCGCCACAACAGGGTCGTCGGGCTCGATCCTCCCGTCTGCCAGTGCGGTATCCAACCACTTCTGCACCGCGGTGGCGTAGGAAAGACTCATGGGTTGTCCATGCTGGTTGGCCCACCTCGTCAAGGCGTGGGGCACGTCTCCGACAGGTGCCTTCGCTGCAGATATGCCTTCCTCAAGTTTCGTGATGGCCCATGTGGGGTCTGATTTGGCCGCCATCCCCACGACGTAGAACCATAGATTGCCAGCCAGCTTCGATCCTTCCTGACCGAGAGGAAACTCCTTCTCAATGAGATCACAGATTTCCTTGAGTTTAGAGAGGGGGGCAGACGCAATTTGCTCATGATATCTTTCCTCGATACCTTTCATGAGTTCCTGAATGTCTCCTTCCGGCCCGCTTTTCAGAACGGCTGCGAGATCCGTCACGAATGCTAGAGGATCAATCACGGGAGGTCGGGAGTTGGAGCTTTTGCTAGAGAAAGAGGATCCATCCTGGTCAGGGGATTTTCTCACAGCTTCGCGCAGCATCGCGAGTTCAGCTTTCACGTTAGCTTCCGTATTTCTCGTAACCCGTGTTTCGTTCAGGAAGAACGCGGCAATGCCCGCGACGATAAGAATCAGGAGGAAATGATGTCTTTTCATGATTTGAAATGTTGGGTCATTCAGTTGGCTCCGAACTTTTCAAGTGCCCGATCCCTTTTCTCGCTAGGGGGAAGCGTTTTCACGAGCTCCCGAGCTTTGTTTTCCGAACCATCCTTCTGTAGGAAGTAAAGTTTGGAGGCGAACTCGATCGTGAGATCGGGATCGATTTTGCCCTGTCGGGAAACTTCGTTTTCGTATGCTTCGATGGATTTTTTGAAGTTGTAGCTTTCGAACAAAAGTCCGCCCAGATAGTCCCCGACCATTTTGCCGGCCGAGTAATCGGCTGGTGCTTCGTTGCGCAACCAGTCGATGCGTTCCGCGACGCGATCCCAGTGCACCCTGTTATCGACTTCAATGACATGCTCGTTTTTACGCGGTATCAAGGACACGCTCTTGGCTGCGGAAACCAACATCTCGGCACGTCGCTCGGCGTCGAGATTGAGATTCCGGTTCAGCTCCGCCACTCCTTGCAAATCCAGTTTTCCGCTGGCGACAGCGGCTTCGATGCCATTGGCCATCAGGGTATCGCGATCCCTGTCTGCCATTCCCAGCGAATTCGCCCAGGCGAACGCGGAGTGGATGTCCTTCACGGCCATCGCTTTGATGACACCAACGGCCATGGTGCTCTTCTGTTCGGGGCGGAGTGCTGGCAGGATCTTGCCCAGGGCATTCGGGTCGGTGATGGTCTGAAGCGCAGTGGTAACATCTTCCGGCAGCATGGTGCCCATCATGGCGCTTGCTTCCGCGGGATTTGCCGCGACTTGTGCTGCCAATCGCAAGCGGGCGAAGCTCCGGTCAATGGCCAGGTGTTCAAGTCCGTTCGGAGCGATGCTTTTGCCAAGCAAGCCGCCAGCCGCCGCTGTTGCCACATACCATGCGTCCGCCACCGCAGGGTCTTTGGCCAGCCAGGCTGTGAAAGCCTCGGCGGCTTTGTGAGATAAATGAAACGGGAATTCGAAACTGCGCCCGATGAGTTGAGTGGCGATCTGGGTTCCATCGGCCGGGCTTTTGAGAATCAACGCATCCATGATCATTCCCGCAACCGTGCCGTCGATTGGATTGCTGACCTTTTCGGCGTCGAGAAGAAGATCTTTCAAGGACTCCGCATTCATCTCGGCGAGCTGTTTTTCGAATCGATCGAGGATTGCGACTTCCTCCGGACTGAGACCATCTCTACCTTCAAAGATTGCCAGCACCTGGGTGAGAGAAACCGTATTTGGCGAATGGGTAATCCCCGTTTGCCAGCTGGCGATCCGCGTCGTTTTGATGCCAAGTTCATCGCTCAGCGATTGGATTTCAGTTTCCATGGTGGCGACGCGTGCCCGGCTGGATTGGTTGTGATGGTGGATGGCATAAATACCCGAGCTGCCGAAAACAAGGATGGCAGTGGTGATGGAGGTGATGGTTTTCTTCATGAGGATGACGACGAGGGATGAAGTTGAAGCGGGGGTGGCTGCCGCACCTGAAGTGGTGCCTGCGGCTTTGGCGGTATTGCCGAGAAAATGGAATGCACCGACCCAAGCCGCGGCTTTGGCGAACCAGTGGGAGGCATTGAAATCGACCTTGACCGATTTAGGATCTCCATTTCGTGAAGAGATCTCATGCTGGTGGAATGCCTCGCTCGCAGCCAGGGACTCCGCGAGGTTTGCATCAAAGGTGAGGGATCGTGCAGCGATGGACCTTGCTTCGGCGCTGTGACGGAGAATCGCATTGAGCTCCGCACGTTCCGCCTCCGGGAATGATCGGCACACCGAGGAAAGGAGAAGTTCCTCCAATCTCTCACGATTGAGGTCCGGAGCGTTCATGCGGCACCTCCTTTGACCAGTCGGTTTTCAATGCACTCACGAAGCTTGCCGCGCAGACGCAACAACATGACTTTGACTGCACCGGGTCCTTTGCCACATGAATTCGCGATTTCCACGATTGAGCGGCCATGAACATAGTAAGCGGAGAGGGAAAGGCGGTTCGCATCGCTGAGTTTGCCGATACAATGCTCCAGCGCTAGCGCACGTGGAGAGGCAGTTTTCGCGGACTGCGAGGCCTCGTCGGTCATGAGATCGACCACATCCGGATCGAAGACGAAACGTGCATGCATTCGGTTGCGATCTCTTACCACGCCCAGCACTTCAAACTTCGCGACGGTGATTGCCCAAGGGAGGAAATCGGTGAGCGGGTTCCAATCCCCGCACTTGCGCCAAAGGACGATGCTGGTTCGCTGTTGGGCTTCCTTGGCCTCGTCGGCATTGCCGAGAGAGGCCTGACAGTAGCCACGAATCGCGGCCTGACTCTCGGTCAGCGCCCGGATGAATGCTTCGCTGGGTTGGTGGGATTTGGATAAGGACATGACGGCTTTCACCCATAGACTCCTTGGGATTGTTCCAAGGTTACAGAAATTTGAAAAAAATCCCACGCCCTCGACCGGTCGCTCGATTGGTCATCCATTCGAGCCACTGGATCGTAGAATCCAAGACAACATCTTCGGAATTCACTCAATCATTTCCGTATCGTAAATTTCCGGATGAAAATCCGGATTTCTGAAGGAAAACGCCTCCGAAAACAGTATAATGCAAGTTAAAACAACACACCATACAGCCAGAAACATTCGACACTCACCGCGATTCCCCGATAGACTGCCACCCAAGAATTCAACATGACAAAGACCCTGCTCAACCTTCTTCCTCTGTGCTCCATGATGTCTGCTGTTTGCGTCGTGGTTTCGATCGCATCTGCCGCCGACACCGGAAAGCCAAACGTCCTCCTCGTTTGTGTGGACGATTTGAAGCCGCTGCTGGGATGTTAAGGCGATCCGCACGCGAAGACTCCGAATCTCGACCGCCTTGCCAAGCGGGCGGTGGTGATGGAATCCGCTTACTGTAACCAGGCCGTGTGTGCTCCTTCCCGAAATGCGCTCATGTCCGGGCTTCGGCCGCAGACGCTGGGCATCTACGATCTTGGCACCAATTTCCGCAAATCCCGGCCCGATGCGGTGACGATGTCTCAGCATTTCCAAAAGCAAGGCTATCGGACCGAGGCGATGGGGAAAATCTTCCACGTGGGCCACGGCAATGGCGAGGATGCAGCATCGTGGGATGTGCCGCATTTTTCCCCATTGAAAGTAGGCAACTACAAGGCCGCGGAAAACCTGGCCACTTCCAAGAACAAAGGGGCCAAGGGTCCCGCCTACGAAAGCGCGGATGTTGCGGATGAGGCCTACCCGGATGGATTCCTTGCCACCGAAGCGATCCGCAGACTGAGCGAAGCGAAGAAGCGTTCTGACACTCCGTTTTTTATCGGACTGGGTTTTGCCAAACCGCACCTGCCATTCTGCGCTCCAAAAAAATACTGGGACATGCATGATCCGGCCAAATTGCCGCTCGCGACTGTGACCGAGCCACCCTTGGGAGCTCCGAGTTATGCGCCGCAATTCGGTGGCGAGTTGCGCAGTTATGACGGCATTCCCCGCCAGGGAGCGTTGCCGACTGAATTGCAGCGCAAACTGGTCCATGGATACTACGCTGCCACCAGTTACATGGATGCCCAATTGGGTCGTGTGATGGACAAACTGGATGAGCTTAAACTCACGGAAAATACCATCATCGTCCTCTGGGGAGATCACGGCTGGCACTTGGGAGACCATGGCATGTGGTGCAAACACACCAACTACGAACAGGCCGCCCGTATCCCTCTGCTCATCGCGGTCCCCGGCATTTCTGCTGCCCGCAGCTCCACTCTCGTGGAAACGGTGGACATTTATCCCACACTCAGCGAACTGGCAGGCCTGTCCATGCCGAAGGGATTGGACGGAGTCAGCTTCGCCAAAGTGCTGCGCAACCCGGATCAGCGGGTGCGGGATTCGATCATCCACGTTTATCCACGCAATAAAATGCTCGGCCGCGCCATTCGCACGGCGCGCCACCGCATGGTCGAGTGGAAGGCTCCGGGTGCAGAGACATCCACGGCGGAATACGAGCTCTACGATTACGAAAAGGATCCGCTGGAAACAAAGAATCTCGCCGCCTCACAGCCTGAAATTCTGGCATCGCTGAAAACCATCCTCGCCACCCATCCGGAAGCCAAACCTCAGATCAAGGCCGCCAAACAAGCAACAGCGAAACCCGCCGGAAAACCCAAGGCAGACCGCGGGGCCATGTTCGACCAGCGGGACAAAAACAAGGACCTGAAATTGACCCGCGACGAGTTTCTGGCGGGTCAGAAAGACAGCAAGGGAGCCCCGGCAAGGTTTCTCAGGTTCGACAAGGACAAGAACGGCACACTCAGCCGTGCCGAGTTCGTTGAGGCAGGGAAATGATGCTTGTCGCCCCCTGTTTTGTGCACAGTATCCTCGTCGAAAAACAACGACTGATCCTGACAACAAAAGCGTATGCAACCTATTAAAACCGATTTTCTGTTTGATGCCAATTCTGTTTCCCGCAGGCGCTTCCTGCGCGGGATTTCCGCAAGTGGTTTGGCACTCGCCGCACCCCGCGTGTTGGCAGAATCTTCTCCTATTGCATCGTTGCGGCAACTGGCTGGTGGAAGCCCCTTGATGGGAACTTCCGTCCAGACTCAATTCAACAAGATTTATACCCCGGAGGAAATGAACATCCTCACCACCCAGTTCGATAGCGTCACGCCGGAGAACTGCATGAAATGGCAATACCTCTGCCCGAAGGAAGGGATCTACCGTTTCGAACCGGTGGATCTACTTGTCGATTTTGCCACAAAGAACCGGCAAAGCGTCGTGGGGCATACCTTGATCTTCAACCGCGATGGTAACTACCCGGACTGGCTTTTCAGAGACGGCGAAAAGGAGGCGGATGCAAAACTCGTTTGGAAACGGATTGAAGATCATGCCGGGAAACTCATGTCGCGCTATGCAGGACGAATCGAATCGTGGGATGTGCTCAATGAATTCATCGAGGTTCCTTCGCCGGGATACCGTGTGACCGATCTCACCCGGGTCCTTGGGGCGGATTATCCAGAGAGGCTTTTCAAGATCGCTGCGGAGATCGACCCGAAGGCCAAGCTCACCTACAATGATTTCTCGGTCGAGAAACCCGATCGACTCAAAGCCATCCTCGCATTCGTGCGCTCACTTCGCGACAAGGGTTGCAAGGTCGATGTCGTCGGCAGCCAAAGCCATTTGGAGCTCGGCGATCATACATCGGAAAAGCTGGACAACATGATCAAGCTGTTCGCAGCGGACGGATTCCGATGCGCACTAACAGAGCTCGATGTCGATGTGATTCCAAGATCACAACATTGGAATCCGAAAACCCGCGAACTGGCGATCAAGCAGGACCCTTATGTCGATGGCTGCCCGGATGAGGTCCTCCAAAAGCAGGCGGCGGTTTATCGAGAGATCATGGAAATCGTGAAGGCAAACGGCACAAGCGTGGATCGCATCACGGTATGGGGCATCACCGACCGCCACAGTTGGCTGAACAAATGGCCATGGAAGCGGGTGAACCATGGACTTCTATTCGATCGCGAGGCGAAACCCAAACCGGCGTTTCATGCGGTGGCAGATGTGTTGCGAAAAAAGTGAAGCCACTTCGGGGCACGGTGTGGTATTCGATTCCTGAAAACAAAAACGTTGGATATGTCGAACCCCACTTCTCCGCCCCCCGAACCGTTCGAATTTTTCACCCAGGAAAATGGAGCATGTCGTAATGATCGACTGCGGCCTAGCAACTGCAAACAGGACCGAACCAGCGAAGATTTCAGCGCTTGGTCAAGGCCCTCAATAGGAGTCCTTATCCTTTCAAGCATACTATCCGGAATCTCCTCAGCGCAGACTCGGGTTCCGGCCAAGCTGATGGGCCATGCCATCCTGCCTGCGAATACCCTGCTGCAAGCTCCGGCCGATGCGCCACGCGATGTGCTGGTTTCTGGAAAATTCACAGGGGTCGGCAACCAGCGGGAGGATCGCCCGGGCACCATCATGGGGCGGACCGCACCGGCCCCGGGAGGCCGTGAGACCGGATTGTCACTGCCATTCAAGGGTCAGCCCGTGCAGGGATTTTCCTCGATGAAAAACGCTGGCAACGGAGCGTGGTGGTTGCTCACCGATAACGGTTTTGGAAACCGGAAAAACAGCTCGGACGCGTTGTTAATGTGGCATCGTGCCCGGCCTGGCTTTGACAAGGGCGTCGTCACGATTGAGACCACTACTTTCCTTCGCGATCCGGACGGCAAGATCCCCTTCCGCATCACTTTTCAAGACACACCCGAACGATATCTAACAGGTGCTGATCTTGATGTGGAGAGCCTTGTGATGATTGGCGATACCGTTTGGCTCGGCGACGAGTTCGGGCCTTACTTGATTCGCGTCGATCTTTCCGGGCGTGTCACCGGCTTTTTCGAGACCGATCTCGCCGGTCGTCGCTTGCGCGCGCCCGAACACCATAGCTTGCAAGTCGCGGCGACACCAAGCTCAACGCCATCGGAAGTCCCGCGCAGCGGTGGCTTTGAGGGCATGGCAGCCACGCCGGACGGTTCACGCATCTGGGCCATGTTGGAGAAGCCGCTGCTTGGTGCAAACGGACAACCCGAAGGACGATTCCTGCATGTGCTGGCTTTTGATCCCACAGCCGCACGTTGGACTGGCACAGGTGTGAAGTATGCTCTTGAAAAGGAAGCCGTCTCGATCGGAGATCTCAATATGATCGACGCCTCCCGCGCCCTTGTCATCGAGCGGGATGACGGACAGGGAGATCCCGATCAAGCCTGCGGAGCGGGAAGCAATCCGCCCGACTGCTTCGAGAACCCGGCCCGCTTCAAGCGGGTATATCTTGTGGATTTCGCACAAGTCGATTCCAACGGGTTTGCAAAGAAGCTGGCTTACATCGATCTCATGGACATCCAAGACCCCGAAAACCAAGCCCGTCAGAAAGGGGACATTGGTGAAGGACGGGAAGGTCGTTTCACTTTTCCATTCTTCACCATTGAAACCGTGGCAATGGTCGATGCCACCACCATCATGGTGGGAAATGATAACAATCTCCCCTTCAGCGCAGGGCGTTTCCTGAACCGTCCCGACGATAACGAGTTCATTCTGCTTCACGTCCCGGAACTGCTCGCTGTGAAATGATCTTCTCCCATTTTCAAATCCGCTTGAATCATTAAACTGACACCCATCCCTGATCGCCCGTTAGAGTGCCGTACTGCGCTGGACGATGTAAAAAGACTGATTGAGTGACGGAGTCGGATCGGTGAGAATGAGTTCTCCATTGGACTCGATGCGGACCGCGTTGGTCACCTCCTGCCATGATCCGGGTGCAAGAGTGGTGGATTTCCAAAGGATGAAGTCATGCCCGGGTTGGTCGGGGATGGCCAAAGAGACTTGATTGCCCTGATGCTCGAAGCTGTTCACAAACAACAGTTCCGGATCATAGGGATTGAGAGTATCTGTTAGGTCGATGACAAACGTGGTGATCGAGTTTTTGGAGATCGACTGGTTATTCGCGATGTTGATGGTCCCGAGCGACTGGTAGGGGAATCCGCTGATATCGAACTGCCTCGTCCGGAAAGCGGTGGCGGACGTGACCGGGAGCCCGGGAAAACGGAGTGAGATCGTATCGTCCGTGCCGCCGTTGTTGAGGACGATGAGGGTGAGTTGGTTGCCTGCGGGATTGATGTAGCCGGAGGCGCGCAAATTCGCATTGGTGCCGGAATTCGTCACCTCGAACCGCTGATGGCCGCTTGAGATGTGTTTCGCGAAGTGCTTAACGGTATAAAACGAATTTTGAACCTGGTATTGTCCATTCTCCACACCGATCATAGCCCACACCTGACCCGTATTGTTGCCGTGGACCATTCTCCACGCAAGGTAGGCCGAGGCATCTGCCCCAACCAGCGTTTCGTGAATATTTGTCGCGAGAAGCAACCAGTTCTCTTTAATTCCAATTGGATCCATAGATGAGGCATCTTTCCCCCATTCAGTCACCCATCCTCTCCTGCCATTATACCTTGCTTCCACCCCGGCAAAGTCATTTGTGCCGTAGTTGTGAAATCCCAGATGTTTTACATAAGAGAGTCCCGAAACCGTCGGGGCGATTGACTTAAAAGCTGAGTGGGTTTCCGCGTCCACCGCGATCAATTGCGGTTTTGTGGTTTCATTCTTGATTCTGTTATAAACTGCCTCCAAGGCTAACCTGTAGCTAGCAGACCCGCTAACTGTCGCGGGAACGGTCTCGTTAGCGAAGAAGCGGCAGGTCTCTTTGTTGCCAGGATC